>NZ_JAGFNO010000016.1:0-237658 GCF_017592595.1 Streptomyces sp. NEAU-YJ-81
AGATGAGGACTCCCACCCACTTGATGGGTTAAGGCTCCCAGTAGACGACTGGGTTGATAGGCCAGATATGGAAGCCGGGTAACTGGTGGAGTTGACTGGTACTAATAGGCCGAGGGCTTGTCCTCAGGTGCTCGCGTCCACTGTGTTGGTTCTGAAGCAATGAACCGTATTGAACCCCCCTCTTGGGGTGTGGTTCCGGTTCAGTTTCATAGTGTTTCGGTGGTCATAGCGTTAGGGAAACGCCCGGTTACATTTCGAACCCGGAAGCTAAGCCTTTCAGCGCCGATGGTACTGCAGGGGGGACCCTGTGGGAGAGTAGGACACTGCCGAACAATCTTTAGCCTCGGTCCCGAGCATTCAGTGCTCGGGACCGAGGCTTTTTTGCGTTCCCATTCGATCGGATGTTCCACCGGATCGAGTGAAAAGCCCTCAGCGTCCTGGCGTGGCGCGGTTGCTGGCACTCAGAGTTGTCAGTGAGACCGGGGTCCGACAGGTCTGTTGACGACCGGTCAGCAGGCCGCAGGCGCGACGCCGAGCGGGCGGACGGGGGAGGCGAGGGCCAGTGCGAGTGACGACCTGTGCGGTGAAGGGGCGTCGGGTGACGCCCCGTTCGTGCCCGCCTGTGTGGCCGTCAGTTCCCGGACGTCGAGGCGACGGTCGGCTGGTCCTTGCCATGGCCTTCCATGGGGTCACCCGGCATTCCCGCGGCGCGGGCGAGCTCGAGGTCGAGCGCCTCGCGCCGGATGCGCTGGTCCATGTAGAGAAGAGCCGTCACACCCGCGCTGATCGGGAAGGTGATGGTCGAGCTGATCACCCCGCCGACGCCGACCACGACCAGGAAGGTCCAGCTGACGGAGACGGAGTCACCGGACAGCCAGTCCATGGCGTTGTCCCCGCCGATGACCATGGCGATCAGGCTGGTGGGGATCTCGACAATGGCGCCGACGATGAAGACCAGGACGACGGCGAGCAGTTGGATGCCGAAGACGCGCCCCCACGCACCGCGCACCAGCTTGAAGGAGCGTCGCAGGGCCTTGATGATCCCCTGCTTCTCCAGCATCAGCGCGGGAGGGGCGAGGCTGAAGCGGACCCAGAGCCAGACGGCGACGCCAGCCGCGGCGAACCCGCCGAGAGAGGCGAGTGCGGCGCCCTCGCTGTGCACGCCCGCGAAGGCCAGCAGCAGACCCGGCGTCATACCGGCGGCGATGACGGCCACGGCGATGGCGGGGATCAGAAGGAGCAGCCCGCACAGCTGAAGGAGATGCGGGCGGGCACCGCCCCATGCCTCCTTGGCGGACACGGACCGGCCCAGCACCGCCCGGGCGGTGACCACGGTCAGCAGGGCGGTGGTGACGATCGTTCCGAGGACGCCGAGCAGCAGGGTGACTCCGCTGTCCCCGAGCGCGGCGCCGACGGCGCGCATCGCCTGGCTCACGGTGACGTCCCGATCGTCGAGGACATTGCTCTCGTTGCCGCGGGCGTCGTTGAACCAGAGTCCCGTGGCGGCCGTGATCAGACCCTGGATGACGATCGAGACGATCAGCGAGATGCCGAGGACCGTGCGCCAGTGGGTGCGCATGATGGCCACCGCGCCGTTCAGGATCTCGCTGACGGCCAGCGGTCGCAGCGGAATGACACCGGGGCGGGGAGCAGGTGGCTGACGCGGGCCGGTGCCCCATCCGCCGCCCGGCGTGGGAGCGGGCGGCACCTGCGGTGGCGTGGGGCCTCGTCCCGATGCGGTCCAGCGGCCGGGCGGCGGCTGGCGCCGGGCCCATTGGCCGCCCCAGGTGGGCTGCTCCGGGGCGGGCTGGTCGGCGGGCTCGTTCTGCTGCTGAGCGCCGTGGTCCGGTTCGTCGGAAGGGGACGATCCGGGCGGGGCCCAGCCCGGAGTGTCATTCATCGTCGCTCCGTAGGTTGTTCGTTGACCGGCCGCGGCGTCCGCGGCGGGCGTATGCCAGCCATCGTGCCACGGTGGGTTGCGCCTCGTGCCGGTCACTGGGGGCGGTCCGGCACTTCAATAGTCGGTGGCGCACAGGGCAGACTGGGCGAATGGCTGATCAGCATCCGGTGTCCCCGGAAGGCCCCATACCTCCCACCGCCTTGGCGCTGCGCTGGGAGGAGCCCCCGGAGGGGCCCGTACTGGTACTTCTCGACCAGACCCGGCTGCCCGCCGAAGAGGTCGAGCTGGTGTGCACCGATGTGCCGGCGCTGGTGGAGGCGATCCGCTCTCTCGCCGTGCGCGGCGCCCCGCTGCTCGGCCTCGCCGGGGCATACGGGATCGCGCTTGCCGCGGCCCGGGGTTTCGATGTGGACGAGGCCGCGGAATCGCTCGCCCATGCCCGTCCCACGGCCGTCAACCTCGGCTATGGCGTTCGCCGGGCCGTCGCCGCTTATCACGGCGCGATCCGGGACGACGCGGACGACGCTCAGGCCGCCGCGGCCGCCCTCGCCGAGGCCCGGGCCCTGCATCGGGAGGATGCCGCGGCCAGCGACCGCATGGCGGCCCATGGTCAAGCGCTCCTCGAGGAGCTGTTGCCTGCCGGTGGTCATCGGATTCTCACTCACTGCAACACCGGCGCCCTGGTCTCCGGGGGTGAGGGGACCGCCCTCGCCGTGGTCAAGGCGGTGCACCGGGCGGGGCAGCTGCGGCGGCTCTGGGTGGACGAGACCCGGCCCCTGCTCCAGGGGGCGCGGTTGACCGCGTACGAGGCGGCGCGCGCCGGTATGGCGTACACGCTGCTCGCGGACAACGCGGCGGGCTCGCTGTTCGCGGCCGGTGAGGTGGACGCGGTGCTGATCGGGGCGGACCGGATCGCCGCGGACGGCTCGGTGGCCAACAAGGTGGGCAGCTATCCGCTCGCGGTGCTGGCCCGCTACCACCATGTGCCGTTTGTGGTGGTAGCCCCGACCACCACGGTGGACCCGGCCACTCCCGATGGCGCCTCGATCGAGGTCGAGCAGCGCCCTGGACATGAGGTGACAGACATCACAATTCCTTACGCCCCCATTGCCGGGCACGAGGCGGGCACCGGAGTGCCGGTCGCTCCGCTGGGGACACAGGCCCACAATCCGGCTTTCGACGTCACACCACCGGAGTTGGTGACGGCGATTGTCACCGAGGACGGTGTGATCTCTCCGGTCACAGCGGACGGTATCGCCGAGCTGTGGGCCAGGTCACGATCGGGTAATGGGATGATGTCGATATGAAGGGACGCGTCCTTGTCGTCGACGACGACACCGCACTGGCAGAGATGCTTGGCATCGTGCTGCGCGGCGAAGGCTTTGAACCGTCGTTTGTGGCGGACGGCGACAAGGCTCTTGCCGCCTTCCGCGAGACCAAGCCCGATCTGGTGCTGCTCGATCTGATGCTGCCCGGGCGGGACGGCATCGAGGTCTGCCGGCTGATCCGGGCCGAGTCGGGGGTCCCGATCGTCATGCTCACGGCCAAGAGCGACACGGTCGATGTGGTGGTCGGGCTCGAGTCCGGGGCGGATGACTACATCGTCAAGCCGTTCAAGCCGAAGGAGCTGGTGGCCCGGATCCGGGCCCGGCTGAGGCGTTCCGAGGAGCCGGCGCCGGAGCAGCTGGCCATAGGCGATCTGGTGATCGACGTGGCGGGGCATTCGGTGAAGCGGGACGGCCAGTCGATAGCGCTGACCCCGCTGGAGTTCGATCTTCTGGTGGCGCTGGCCCGTAAGCCGTGGCAGGTCTTTACCCGTGAGGTGCTGCTGGAGCAGGTCTGGGGCTATCGGCATGCCGCCGACACCCGGCTGGTGAATGTGCATGTGCAGCGGCTGCGGTCGAAGGTCGAGAAGGACCCGGAGCGGCCGGAGATCGTGGTGACCGTGCGCGGTGTCGGCTACAAGGCCGGGCCAAGCTGAGATGACGGGTGGTACGGCGCCGCAGCCCGGAGGACCGGGAGGCGGGGCTCCGGAGGGTGCCCGGATGGGGCGGCCCGACCCGGCGGGTGAGATACCGCTGCTGCGGAGGTTGTGGAGCGGTGGGCATCTGCTGCCCGACGGGGCGTCCGGAGGGCCGGCCCATCCGGTGATCCGGCTGTTCGGACGGTGGGTGCGCCGTCCGCTGCTGCCCGCTGCCCGGCTGTGGCGGCGGAACATCCAGCTGCGGGTGGTCGCCACCACGCTGCTGATGTCGCTCGGTGTGGTGCTGCTGCTGGGCCTGGTGGTCATCGGGCAGGTGCGCAACGGTCTGCTGGACGCCAAGCGCCATGCGGCGCAGGGGCAGGCCGTCGGCGGGTTCGAGGTGGCCGAGCAGATGGCCGACCGTAAGAGCGATTCCCGCGGCCAGGACGGGCCGGGGGCCGGTGCCGAGGACTCCGGCGCCTGGCTGAACGCGCTGGTGGAGCAGCTTTCCAGCGGCGGCAAGGGCGCGTATTCGGTGGTGGCGCTCAGCTCCGACTCCGGTGAGACGCCGTATGTGGCCAGCCGGGGGCCGCGGGCCTCCGGCGATGTCCAGCCGGACAGTGTGCCCGCCGATCTGCGCCGGAGGGTGGACGAGGGCCGGACGGCGCCGTACGAGCGCTACGGAAAGATCGTGCACGCGGGCTCCGGAGACGCCGAGCCCGCGCTGATCATCGGCAAGCGTCTGGACGACAACAACGGCGACGCCTACCAGCTTTACTACCTCTTCCCGTTCACCCAGGAGGAGAAGTCGCTGAGCCTGGTCAAGGGCACCCTGGCCACGGCCGGGGTGTTCGTGGTGGTGCTGCTCGGGGCCATCGCCTGGGTGGTGGTCCGGCAGGTCGTGACGCCCGTAAGGATGGCGGCGGGGATCTCCGAGCGGCTGGCGGCCGGTCTGCTCCAGGAGCGGATGAAGGTCACCGGGGAGGACGACATCGCCCGCCTGGGGGAGTCGTTCAACAAGATGGCGCAGAACCTCCAGCTCAAGATTCAGCAGCTGGAGGAGCTCTCCCGGATGCAGCGCCGCTTCGTCTCCGATGTCTCCCATGAGCTGCGCACTCCGCTGACGACCGTAAGGATGGCGGCGGACGTCATTCACGAGGCGCGTGAGGACTTCGACCCGATCACCGCGCGCTCCGCCGAGCTGCTGTGGGGCCAGGTCGACCGCTTCGAGTCGCTGCTCAGCGATCTGCTGGAGATCAGCCGGTTCGACGCGGGCGCGGCCGCGCTGGAGGCCGAGCCGATCGATCTGCGCGATGTGGTGCACCGGGTGGTGGGCGGCGCCGAGCCGCTCGCCGAGGCCAAGGGCACCCGGATCCTGGTGCGGGGCGCCGAGGCGCCGGTGATCGTGGAGGCGGACACCCGCCGTGTCGAGCGGGTGCTGCGCAATCTGGTGGTCAACGCCGTGGAGCACGGTGAGGGCCGCGATGTGGTCGTGCGGCTCGCGACGGCGGGCGGTGCGGTGGCCGTCGCGGTGCGGGACTACGGCGTCGGGCTCAAGCCCGGCGAGGCGACGCGGGTGTTCAACCGCTTCTGGCGGGCCGATCCGGCCCGTGCGCGCACCACCGGCGGCACCGGTCTCGGCCTGTCGATCGCGGTGGAGGACGCGCGGCTGCACGATGGCTGGCTGCAGGCGTGGGGTGAGCCCGGTGGCGGTTCGCAGTTCCGGCTGACGCTGCCGCGTACCGCGGGCGATGTGCTGCGCGGCTCGCCGATCCCGCTTGAGCCCGAGGACTCCCGGCGTAACCGCCGTACGGATGACGCCGGGGCCCCGCTGCCCCCTGCGGAGGGGCTGGCGGCGGTGCCCGCGCAGCCGCGGTCCGCGCTGCCCGCCGAAGCCGCGGCGCCGTCGGCCGATCCCACGGCCCTGCCGGGCAATGGGTCGCGGGTGGTGCGCGGCGCCCCGGAGACGCCGTCCGACGGGCCGCGGGGCGGCAGGGCGCCGGCCGCCCGGCCGACGACATCGAACGAAGGGGAGGGCCGCCCTCGTGGGCGCTGACCATGCCGACCGTCGCCGTTTCCGCCGTCGTGGGCGCCGCCCGGACGGCCGGGCCCTGAGCACGCCGGCGCTGCTGGCCTGTGGCGCCCTGCTGCTGTTCGGTTGTGCCTCGATGCCCGACAGCGGCGATGTGCGGCGGGTGGACTCCTCACCGCGCTCCGACGTCGATTCGCAGGTCCGGGTGTACGGAGTGAGCCCGGGCAAGGGCGAGCAGCCCGCGGAGCTGGTCTCCGGCTTCCTGGAGGCCACGACGAGCGACGAGGAGAACTTCGGTACCGCGAAGGAGTATCTGACCAAGAGCGCGGTCAGGCGGTGGCAGCCGTTCGCGGCCACCACCGTGCTGGAGCAGGCTCCGGATGTGCGGGTGGAGACGGACCCGGGCGATCGGGACGGCAGCGGTAAGACGGTCGTGCTGTCGGGCAAGCGGATCGCCGTCGTGGACGAAACGCACGCCTACAAGCCCGATGCGCAGCCGTACGAGGAGCGCATCCATCTCACGCTGAGCGGTTCGGAGTGGCGGATCGACGGGCCGCCGCGGGGGCTGATCCTCGGCGAGTCCGACTTCCAGCGCATCTACCGCTCGGTCAACAAGTACTACTTCGCCGATCTGGGCCCGGACGCCGACGAGTCGACGGCCGGGGACAACGTCCTGGTGGCCGATCCGGTCTATGTGCGGCGCCGTATCGATCCGGTGACCGCGACCGTCAAGGCGCTGCTGGGCGGTCCCACGGAGTGGCTGGAGCCGGTGGTCAGCAGCTCCTTCCCGCGCGGTTCGGCGCTAGGGCGCCGGGACGAGCGGCTGTCGCTGGACGACTCGAACACGCTGAAGGTCCGGCTGAGCGACCGGGCGGCGCAGGTCAGCGGGGCGCGGTGTGCCCGGATGGCGGCGCAGACGCTGTTCACGGTCCAGGATCTGGGCGAGGGATCGTCCGAGGTCAGCGGGGTGCGGCTGGAGCGGCAGAACGGTTCGGAGCTGTGTGCCCTCTCCAGTGACGCGGCGCGTGCCTACGCCCCGGACGCGGTCGAGGGCCATCCGCGCCACCAGTACTTCGTGGACTCCGATCATCGGATGGTCCGGCTGTCCGACGACGAGGACCGGCCACAGCCGGTTCCGGGGCCGTTCGGCTCCGAGGACGCGGGTCTGGGCACGGTGGCGGTCTCCCGCGACGAGCGGGACGCGGCGGGGGTCACCGCCGACGGCCAGGCGCTGTACGTCACCCAGATGGCCCCAGGCGCCGAGCGCGGCAAGGTGCGGCTGCGCAGCCAGGGCGGCAGCCTGGAGCACGGTCTGACGGCGCCGAGCTGGGACGGGCTGGGCGGTCTGTGGGTGGCCGACCGCAATCCGCAGCGGCCGAGGCTGCTGCGGCTGCGGGGCGGCACCGGAGCGGCGGACGAGGTGGCGCTGCCGCAGTTGGACGGCGGCCGGATCACGGCGCTGCGGGTCTCCGCGGACGGTTCCAGGATCGCGATGCTGGTCAAGCGGTCCGGCCACACCACGCTGCGGCTCGGCCGGATCGAGCGACGGGGGACCGAGGCGGCCCCGAAGCTGTCGGTGGGGGCGCTGCGGGCGGTCGCGCCGAAGCTGGAGGACGTGGACACCTTCTCCTGGGCGGGCGACAGCCGGCTGGTGGTCGCGGGCCGGGAGTCGGACGGCGTGCAGCAGCTGCAGTACGTGGAGACGGACGGCTCCCCGGCGAACATCCCGGAGGTGCCGGGTCCGAACGGTGTGCAGTCGATCGGCGCCTCGGAGGACCAGACCCGGCCGCTGATCGCCGAGACCAGGGAGAACGGCATCGTGCGGCTGCTGCCGAACACCGACTGGAAGACCGTGGACCAGGACGGTTCGGCTCCGGTCTACCCCGGTTAGGCGGGGCCGAGCGGCAGCTTCTAGGCCAGGACACCTGGCGGGGGTGGCTGGTTGTCCACATGTGCGCGGTTGTCCACAAGGGGTGGCGCGGGGGCTTGGCCGCCGGGACAGTGGTGTTCATGCGGGGCTGGTGGCAGGAGATCGCCGATCTGGTGCTGCCGGCCGACTGTGCCGGATGCGGTCGGCCGGGCGGCGCGTTGTGTGAGCGTTGTCGTGGGGCGCTGCGCGGGTCCGGGGCGCGCCGGGTGGAGCCGAGCCCGGTGCCGCCGGGGCTGCCGGTGGTCCATGCGGCGGTGGATTACGTGGACGAGGCGCGGGCGGTGCTGCTCGCGCACAAGGAGCGCGGAGCGCTCCGGCTGGCGCGGCCCCTGGGTGAGGCGCTGGCGGGGGCGGTGCGGGCGGCTTGCCCCGGCCCGGGGTCCGGCTCAGGGCCTGGCCCAGAGCCCGACTCAGGGCCCGGTGCGGGGTCCCGAAGATGGGCCGGCGCGGGATTGGACCGGGTATCCGGGGTGAGACCGGGTACTGGATCGGGAGCGTGTGCCGGGGCGAGACCCGGGTACGGATCCGGCGCGAGACCCCGCGGGGGTCCGCTGCTGCTGGTGCCGGTGCCATCGGCCCGGCGTGCGGTGGGCGCCCGGGGGCATGACCCGGCCCGGCGGATCGCGCTCGCCGCGGCGGGTGTGCTGCGCGGTGGCGGGTGCTCGGCGCGGGTCCCGGCGGTGCTGCGCCAGCGGCGCCGGGTGAGCGACCAGTCGGGGCTGGACGCACGGCAGCGGCGGGCGAATGTGACGGGGGCGCTGGGGGCGGTCCCCGGCAGCGGCCGGCTGCTGGCGGCAGGCCCGGTCGTCCTGGTGGACGACCTGATGACGACGGGGGCCTCGCTCGCGGAGGCGGCGCGGGCGGTGACGGCGGCCGGTGGGCTTGTCATCGGCGCGGCCGTGGTGGCCGCACCCCTGATGCGCATCAACCGGAACTGAATACGAAGCCGCATCGTTGCAGGTGGTAACCGCGGCAAAGCACCTGATCGGAGGTACGTGCCGGTAGGGGGTGCCGACTTCCGACCGGTCGAGCTATGTTCGGTTGTGAGGAAAAGCGAGTGCTATGACTCGCTCATCCGCTTGGCGTGTTTTGCCTGCATTCTGGTGAGGCTTGGAACAAACGGGATTGAGATCCTCTCCGTGGGAAGGAGGAGCTGAAAGCGCCAAGCCGATGGCTCCGGAGGACACCGGAGCCAAGTGCACAAGGGATGACGCTCCGATACTGACTGGAGCTACCCGGGAACGGAGTTCTGCGTGGACATCGTCGTCAAGGGCCGTAAAACTGAGGTGCCCGAGCGGTTCCGGAAGCACGTGGCCGAGAAGCTGAAGCTGGATAAGATCCAGAAGCTCGACGGCAAGGTGATCAGCCTCGACGTCGAGGTGTCCAAGGAGCACAACCCGCGGCAGGCCGACCGCGCCGACCGAGTGGAGATCACGCTCCGCTCGCGCGGCCCGGTGATCCGGGCGGAGGCCGCCGCGGCCGATCCGTACGCGGCGCTGGACCTGGCGGCCAGCAAGCTGGAAGCACGGATGCGCAAGCAGCACGACAAGCGCCATACGCGCCGTGGAAACGGTCGCATTCCGGCCAGCGACGTGGCTGTCACCGTGCCCAACGCGGCCCGCATCAACGGGCATGGGGACATCGCCCCCCAGCGCACGACGGAGACCGTCCCCACCACCCGGATGGGCCCCCTGGAAGTCCAGGGTGAGGGCCCCCTGGTGGTCCGGGAGAAGACCCACGCCGCGGCTCCCATGAGCCTCGACCAGGCTCTCTACGAGATGGAGCTGGTCGGGCACGACTTCTATTTGTTCGTCGACTCCGACACCAACCAGCCCAGCGTCGTCTACCGGCGGCATGGTTATGACTACGGGGTGATTCATCTTCAGCCGGAGGCGTTCGTCGGAGAGGCACCCGGCGGCGCCGGTGGCGCACTCGGCGGCTGACCGAGAAATTCAGCCGGATCCAGCCTGACAAGTAAGTGGTGCCCCGGAGCGCCTGCGCGCCCCCGGGGCACCGCCGTGCGACCAAGGTAGGAACATTCCGCCGTCCGGGCATGAAATCATGGCCGGGCGGCCAACCGGTGTATCGAATGCACCGGTTGACGCCAGACCGAGTGCACCCAGGGTGCGGACCGCAAGGGCCATGGCCTTCAGGGGGAGGAACGATGGCGGACAGCTTCGGGCCCGTGTCCGACGCCGGTGAAGACCATGGCGTCGGTCCGGACGGGGGTGAGCCGCGCGGCGAACCGCGCAAGGAGCCGATTCGGGTCCTCGTCGTGGACGACCACGCGCTCTTCCGGCGTGGATTGGAGATCGTCCTGGCCCAGGAGGAGGACATCCAGGTCGTCGGCGAGGCGGGGGACGGGGCCGAGGCCGTGGACAAGGCGGCGGATCTGCTGCCGGACATCGTCCTGATGGATGTGCGGATGCCCAAGCGCGGGGGGATCGAGGCCTGCACCGCCATCAAGGAGGTGGCACCCAGCGCCAAGATCATCATGCTGACGATCAGCGATGAGGAAGCCGATCTCTACGACGCGATCAAGGCGGGTGCCACGGGCTATCTGCTGAAGGAGATCTCGACCGACGAGGTCTCGACCGCCATCCGGGCGGTGGCGGACGGCCAGTCGCAGATCAGCCCGTCGATGGCGGCCAAGCTGCTGACCGAGTTCAAGTCGATGATCCAGCGCACCGATGAGCGGCGGCTGGTGCCCGCGCCCCGGCTCACCGACCGGGAGCTGGAGGTGCTCAAGCTGGTGGCGACCGGAATGAACAACCGGGATATCGCCAAGGAGCTGTTCATCAGCGAAAACACCGTGAAGAACCACGTTCGCAACATTCTGGAGAAATTGCAGCTGCACTCCAGGATGGAGGCCGTGGTCTATGCGATGCGGGAGAAGATCCTCGAGATCAGGTGAGGGATGCGCCCGGCGCCGGAGCTGCGGGGCTCCGGACATGCCGGAGCCCCCTGTGAGCCATCACCCCGGATGAGCCGGAAGCCCGGATGAGCCGGAAGCCCGGATGAGCCGGAAGCCCGGATGAGCCGGAAGCCCGGATGAGCCGGAGCCCCGGCTCGAGCGTCCGCCGGGGCGGTTCAGGCGACGGCCGCCGCGAGCGGTGCGGCGAGCTCCGGGCGGTCGACGCGCTCGACCCGTACAGAGTCACAACCCACCCATTCAGCCGCCTCCCGCAGCGCCTGCGCCATGGGGGCCACGGCCTTCGGCGACTCCAGGGACACCTGCCGGGCGATCAGGGTCTTCCCCTCCCGGGCCGGATCGACCCGGCCCAGCAGCCGCCCGCCCGACAGCAGCGGCATGGCGAAGTAACCGTAGATCCGCTTGGGCCTGGGCACATACGCCTCCAGCCGATGGGTGAAGCCGAAGATCCGCTCGGTGCGCGCCCGGTCCCATATCAGCGAGTCGAAGGGCGAGAGCAGCGTGGTGCGGTGCCGGCCGCGCGGCGGGGCGGCCAGCGCCTCGGGGTCCGCCCAGGCCGGCTTGTCCCAGCCCTCGACCGCCACCGGCACCAGCCCCGAGTCCGCGATCACCGCGGCCACCTGCTCGCCCTTGAGCCGGTGGTAGTCGGCGATATCCGCCCGTGTGCCCACGCCCAGGGACTGCCCGGCCAGCCGCACCAGCCGGCGCAGACACTCCCGGTCGTCCAGGTCGTCATGGAGCAGGGCATCCGGCACGGCGCGCTCCGCCAGGTCGTACACCCGCTTCCAGCCGCGCCGCTCGACGCACACCACCTCGCCGAACATCAGCGCCCGCTCGACCGCGATCTTCGCCGCCGACCAGTCCCACCACGGCCCGCCGTTCTTGGCCCCGCCCAGCTCCGTCGCGGTCAGCGGGCCCTCCGCGCGCAACTGCTTGACCACCGTCTCGTACACCCCGTCCGGCAGCTCGTGGTGCCAGTGCGGACGCAGGCGGTAGGCGCGGCGCCGGAAGGCGAAGTGCGGCCACTCCTCGATCGGCAGCACACAGGCGGCATGCGACCAGTACTCGAAGGCGTGGGTGCCGCTCCAATAGGCCGACTCGACCGTCTTACGGCCGACCGCGCCCAGCCGTGCGTACGGAATCAGCTCATGCGAGCGGGCCAGCACCGAGATCGTGTCGAGCTGCACCGCGCCCAGATGGCGCAGCACGCCCCGCACCCCGCCACGCCGGTCGGGGGCGCCCAGCAGCCCCTGGGCGCGCAGCGCGATCCGGCGCGCCTCGTCGGCGGAGAGCGTGGCCTCGGGTGTGCGGTCCACGGCGGACCCGGTGGCGGCGTTCGTCATGCGCGCCACCGTAGTAGCACCCACTGACAACGCCGCCCATGCCGCCCAGACCCCCGGCGCCCTGGGCCGCCGCGCCTCGGCCCCGGCGGCCTCTCACGGCCCCTCAGGGCCTCTCTCAGACCGCTGACGGCGCCGTGGACGCCCGGCCGGACGCCTCGGGAGCCTGCGGTGCGTTGGACGCCTCCGACGCCTTGGCGGGCAGATACGGCGTCGTCGACGGCAGCCCCCAGTCGGAGGGCAGCAGCGCGCCCCGCCAGGCGTCCCGCCGGGTCCCCTGGTGGACGATCCGGGCGCGGTCCGTCCCCTCCATCCGGAAGCCCACCCCGAGGGCGACCGCCCGCGAGCCCTCGTTCCCGGCCTCGCTGCACCACTCCAGGCGCTCCACCCCGAGCCGGGTGAACGCCCACTCGATCACGGCCCGCGCCGCCTCGTCCGTATAGCCGCGCCGCCGGTGCTCCCGGACTGTCCAGTAGCCCAGCTCGGCCTGGTGCTCGAGGGTGCGCAGATGGGCCAGCCGCACCAGGCCCATGGCGCCGACGAGGGTGCCGTCACTCTTGGTGACCACCGCGAAGTCGTAGGTCACGTCGTCGCGCCAGTTCTCCGGGCAGATGCGGCCGGTGAAGTCCTCCGCGTGCGCACGTTCGTACGGGGAGGGCACGGTGGTCCATCGCTGGATGTCCGGGTCCTGACAAGCTGCGAAGACCGCGTCCGTGTCGATGGGCCGGAAGGGGCGCAGGACCAGACGCTCGGTGGTGAGGGTGACAGGCTCCATGCGTCCCGAGTCTGCGCCGCCGTCGTCACTCACCGCGAGCGGTTTCCGCGAATTGGAGGGCACCTGGGGGAGCTCTCGGGCGTTGACACGGTGAGGTGACATCCGGTCCTCGTGGTGACGGACCTCCCGGCGTGCCGGGGTCTGTCTTACGATGGCCGTTGCGGCGGGGCCTGCGCCCCTTGACAATGCCGCGCCAGCGCACCCCGACCGTGCCAGGCCCGACCGGCAAGGAGCCAGCCTACGTGTCCGTCCTCAACAAGCTCATGCGTGCAGGCGAAGGAAAGATCCTGCGCAAGCTGCACCGCATCGCGGACCAGGTCAATTCCATCGAAGAGGACTTCCTGTCCCTCTCCGACGCCGAGCTGCGCGCCCTCACCGACGAGTACAAGCAGCGGTACGCCGACGGTGAGAGCCTCGACGACCTGATGCCCGAAGCGTTCGCCACGGTGCGTGAGGCGGCCAAGCGGGTGCTCGGCCAGCGTCACTACGACGTCCAGCTGATGGGCGGCGCGGCGCTGCACCTCGGGTATGTCGCCGAGATGAAGACCGGTGAGGGCAAGACCCTGGTCGGCACCCTCCCGGCGTATCTGAACGCGCTGTCGGACAAGGGCGTCCACCTCATCACGGTCAACGACTACCTGGCCGAGCGCGACTCCGAGTGGATGGGCCGGGTGCACCGGTTCCTCGGCCTGGAGGTCGGCTGCATCCTCGCCAACATGACCCCGGCGCAGCGCCGCGAGCAGTACGCGTGCGACATCACCTACGGCACCAACAACGAGTTCGGCTTCGACTATCTGCGCGACAACATGGCGTGGTCGCAGGACGAGCTGGTGCAGCGCGGCCACAACTTCGCGATCGTCGACGAGGTCGACTCGATCCTGGTGGACGAGGCCCGTACGCCGCTGATCATCTCCGGCCCGGCCGACCAGGCCACCAAGTGGTACGGCGACTTCGCCAAGCTGGTCACCCGGCTCAGCAGGGGCCAGGCCGCCGAGCCGCAGAAGGGCGTGGAGGAGACCGGGGACTACGAGGTCGACGAGAAGAAGCGCACCGTCGGCATCCATGAGTCCGGTGTCACCAAGGTCGAGGACTGGCTGGGGATCGACAACCTCTACGAGTCGGTCAACACCCCGCTGGTCGGCTACCTCAACAACGCGATCAAGGCCAAGGAGCTCTTCAAGAAGGACAAGGACTACGTCGTCATGGACGGCGAAGTCATGATCGTCGACGAGCACACCGGCCGTATCCTCGCGGGCCGCCGCTACAACGAGGGCATGCACCAGGCCATCGAGGCGAAGGAAGCGGTGGAGATCAAGGACGAGAACCAGACGCTCGCCACGATCACCCTGCAGAACTTCTTCCGCCTCTACGACAAGCTCTCCGGCATGACCGGTACGGCGATGACCGAGGCCGCCGAGTTCCACCAGATCTACAAGCTCGGCGTGGTCCCGATCCCGACCCACCGCGCCCTCGCCCGGATCGACCAGTCCGACCTGATCTACCGCACCGAGGTCGCGAAGTTCGACGCGGTGGTCGACGACATCGCCGAGAAGCACCAGAAGGGGCAGCCGGTCCTGGTCGGCACCACCTCCGTGGAGAAGTCCGAGTACCTCTCCCAGCAGCTTGCCAAGCGCGGGGTGCCGCATGAGGTGCTCAACGCCAAGCAGCACGACCGGGAGGCGACGATCGTCGCCCAGGCCGGCCGTAAGGGCGCCGTGACGGTGGCGACCAACATGGCGGGCCGCGGTACCGACATCAAGCTCGGCGGCAACCCCGACGACCTCGCCGAGGCCGAGCTGCGCCAGCGCGGTCTGGACCCGGTGGAGCACTCCGAGGAGTGGGCCGCCGCGCTGCCCGCCGCCCTGGAGAAGGCCGAGGCCGCGGTCAAGGCCGAGTTCGAGGAGGTCAAGGAGCTCGGCGGGCTGTATGTGCTGGGCACCGAGCGCCATGAGTCGCGCCGGATCGACAACCAGCTCCGTGGCCGCTCCGGCCGTCAGGGCGACCCCGGCGAGTCCCGCTTCTACCTCTCGCTCGGCGACGATCTGATGCGGCTGTTCAAGGCGCAGATGGTCGAGCGCGTCATGGCGATGGCGAACGTCCCGGACGACGTCCCGATCGAGAACAAGATGGTGACGCGAGCCATCGCCTCCGCCCAGTCGCAGGTCGAGCAGCAGAACTTCGAGACCCGTAAGAACGTCCTGAAGTACGACGAGGTCCTGAACCGGCAGCGTGAGGTCATCTACGGCGAGCGCCGCCGCGTCCTGGAGGGCGAGAACCTGGAGGACCAGGTCGGCCACTTCATGGACGACACCATCGAAGCCTATGTGCGGGCGGAGACGGTCGAGGGCTTCGCCGAGGAGTGGGACATGGACCGGCTGTGGAGCGCCTTCAAGCAGCTCTACCCGGTTAGCGCGACGATCGAAGAGCTGGAGGAGACGGCCGGCGACCGCGCCGGGATCACCGCCGAGTTCATCGAAGAGTCCATCAGGGACGACATCCACCAGCAGTACGAAGCGCGTGAGGAGCAGCTCGGCTCCGAGATCATGCGTGAGCTGGAGCGGCGGGTCGTGCTCTCCGTCCTGGACCGCAAGTGGCGCGAGCACCTCTACGAGATGGACTACCTCCAGGAGGGCATCGGGCTGCGCGCGATGGCCCAGAAGGACCCGCTGGTCGAATACCAGCGCGAGGGCTTCGACATGTTCCAGGCCATGATGGAGGGCATCAAGGAGGAGTCCGTCGGCTACCTGTTCAACCTGGAGGTCCAGGTCGAGCAGCAGGTCGAGGAGGTCCCGGTCGAGGCGGCGGACGAGAAGGTCGCCCTGGCGAAGGACGTGGAGGACGCGGTGCCGGCGGGCGCCCCCGCCGCGGGCTCCTCGGGCCGCCCCGAGATCCGCGCCAAGGGTCTGGAGGCCCCGCAGCGGCCGGACCGGCTGCACTTCTCCGCCCCGACGGTGGACGGTGAGGGCGGTGTCGTCGAGGGCGACTTCCCCAACGGTGAGACGCCGCCG
Organism: Streptomyces sp. NEAU-YJ-81; assembly: GCF_017592595.1. Taxonomy (NCBI): domain Bacteria; kingdom Bacillati; phylum Actinomycetota; class Actinomycetes; order Kitasatosporales; family Streptomycetaceae; genus Streptomyces; species Streptomyces sp. NEAU-YJ-81. Next base: position 15,881 of record NZ_JAGFNO010000016.1, read on the forward strand.
GCGCCTCGGTCGGAGGCCGATGGGATGACGCGGGCGGAGCGGCGTAAGGCGCAGAAGGGGCGCCGCCGCAAGAAGTAGTCCGGCAGGGCTTGGGCTTTGGTGGACGGGCCGGGGTGCCGCGCGAGAGCGCGGCCCCCCGGCCCGGCGCGTTGTGGCCGTGGCCGGGGTTGTGGGGGGTGGGGGGGGGGGGGGGGGGGGCGGGCCGCCCCCGCCCCCACCCCGGCCCGTCGCGTTGTGGCCGTGGCCGTGGTTGTGGGCCTATGGGGTGTCCGGCGGGTCTTTCCCCTACCCGCCCCTTCCCGCAACCGGGGCCCGGCCCCGGCCCCGGCCGGGGCTCCGCCCCTGGACCCCGCTCCTCAAACGCCGGAGGGGCTGGAGTGGCTCCCCGCTTCTCCCCGAGACCCGGGCCTGGCCCTCGGCCCCGGCCGGGGCTCCGCCCCTGGACCCTGCTCCTCAAACGCCGGAGGGGCTGGGTTGGCTCCCCGCCCCTTCCCGTTGCCAGGGGCTTCGCCTCTGGACCACGGGGCCTGGGGCGGGGAGCAGCCTGCCGCAGGCGTCACGATCCGTTGGACACTGCCTGGGCGAGTGGCCCGAGGTCGATGGCGGCGCAGCGCCAGCGGGCGTCGGCGCCGAGCTCCAGCCGGAACGCGAGCGCGCTGAGCCGGTCTCCGGAGGCGATCCGGGCGAACGCCTCGATGACCCCGTGCCGGGGCTGGTACTCGCCACAGCGCCGCACGACGGGCGCCGTGGCCCGTCCTGAGGCGGGACGCAGCGGGGCGCGCGGGGCGAGTTCGATCAGTCGGTCGTAGGCGGCCGGGAGGGCGTGCCCGAGGAGGGTGTGGACGGGGCGCTGACCGCTGAGGGTGAGCACCAGCCGGTTGGCGAACCAGTAGCGCGGCAACCGGTCCCGCTGCCGACACGCCGCTGCGGCGGCCGCGCTGCGCGATACGGCCGCGGCGCGGGATGCGGTGGGGGTGTGCGGTGGGGGCGTGGTGGGCGATACGGCCGCAGTGCGGGAGACGGCGGCGGCGCGGGTGACGGTGAGGGGCGTGGGCGTTGTGGGGGGTGTGGTGGTGGGCCGTGCGGTTACGTCGTGCGATGTGGGGGTGCCGCTGGTGGCGGTTGTGCTGGTCGGGGTGGGTGGTGTGGCTACGTCGTGTGATGTGGGGGTGCCGTCGGTGGTGGTTGTGTTGTGTGGGGTGGTTGGGGTGGGGGGTGTGGTTGTCGTGGTGGGGGGTGCCGAAGTCGTGGGGGTGGTGCGGGGGCGGCGGGGGTCCTTGCGGCCTGGGGGGCCGCTTCGGCCCGGTCCGCTGCCGCCGCGTCGTCGTACGCCCTCCCCGGTCGCCGTGGCCCGATCCGTCGCCCGGACGCCCTCGCGCATGCTTCTCGCCCCGTTCTCTCCGGCCCGGCCGAATACCGGGCGGTAGCTTTCGTCGGAGAGTCTTCTACCGGGGGGTTTTCGGCCTCCGCAATGAGCGCGGCCCCCGGTCGCGGTCGACGCCTCGGTTCACCTATTCGGGGCATCCGGGCGCTCATGGCCCCTGGTCGCGGGGTCGGGCCGGGCTTGTGCCTGGCTTTGTGCGGCGCCGTCGTACCCCGTCCCCCGAAAGGGGACCACCGGGCCTGTGAAGAAGGCTCGGGACTGGGGACGGGCGATCGTATGCTTGGGGCCTATTGGTCTCTGATGAAAGCGGCAGACATGCGCGTCTACGTCCCCCTGACCCTCTCCGCTCTCGCCGAGGCGCACAAGGAGGGCCAACTGGGGCCGACGCCGTTGACGGCCTACGCGGTCACCCCCGCGCTCCGCGAGTGGTATGTGTCGGACGACATCGAGGAGCTGGAGTACGCGGCGCTGAGCCGGGCCGCTCAGGCGTCGCTGCGGCTGCTCGCCGTCGACCCCCGTGCGTCCCGCCGTCGGGTCGTGGTGGCCGTGGACGTGCCCGACGGGCAGGCGGTCGCCGATCCGGACCGGGGGCTGGACCAGTCCGCGCTGGGCGAGGTGCGGATGAAGACCGCCGTACCGCTGGCGAAGGCCGCCGCCGTGCATCTGGACGCCGATGACGCCGAGCAGGACATCGCCGCGGCCGCCGACGCGTTGGGCGCGGCGGACCTCGGTGACGACGACGCGCAGTTCACCGTGGACGGTGCCGAGGACCATGAGCTGCTCTGGTACGCCACCCAGGAGATCCCCAATCTCATCGAGTGATGCCCGCTGTCGGACCCGGCAGGTACGGTCGTGGAATGGGGAAGAACCACGTGACGCACCTTGTGTGGGACTGGAACGGCACGCTGCTCCACGACATCGACGCTGTGATCTCGGCGACGAACGCATCGTTCGGGGAGGTCGGCCTGCCGCCGATCACCCTCGAGCGCTATCGCGACCTGTACTGCGTCCCGGTCCCGCGCTTCTATGAGCGGCTGATGGGGCGGCTGCCCACCGACGAGGAGTGGGCGGTCATGGACGAGGCGTTCCACCGGCACTACTGGGCACTGGCCGAGAGCGCCGGGCTGGCGATCGGCGCCCGGCAGCTGCTCGTCGAGTGGCAGGAGGCGGGGCTCACCCAGTCGCTGTGCTCACTGGCCCCGCATGAGCATCTGGTCCCGCTGGTGCGGACGCATGGCATCGAGCGCCATTTCATCCGGGTGGACGGCCGCGTCGGCCAGAGCAACACCGGCAAGGCCGAGCAGATGATGCGCCATATCGCCGAGCTCGAAGGGGTGCCGCCGCAGCGGATGGTGGTGATCGGGGACGCCGTGGACGACGCGGTGGCGGCACGCCATGTGGGGGCGCGGGCCGTGCTCTACACGGGCGGTTCGCACAGCCGGGCCAGTCTGGAGGCGGCCGGGGTGCCGGTCGTGGACACGCTCGAGGAGGCCGTACGGGAGGCCGAGCGAATGGCCGACGAGTAAGCGAGTAAGCCGGAGCGGCCCGTCGGAAGTCAGCCTTCAGCCTTGGGCCGCCGGCCGCCGGCCGTGGGCCGCCACCCCTCATACCACCGGCGCCTTCGTGCGCAGCACCGCCAGGAACTCCCGCATCCACGCCGGATGGTCCGGCCAGGCCCGTGAGGAGACCAGCGAGCCGTCGACCACGACCTCCGCGTCCTGGTACTCCGCCCCCGCCGCCTGCATGTCCGGCTCCAGCGCCGGATACGCGGTGACCCGCCGCCCGCTCAGGCCGCCCACGGCCGCCGTCAGCAGCGGGCCGTGGCAGATCTGCGCCACCGGCTTGTCCGCGTCGAAGAACGCCTTGCAGATCTTGCGCAGCTCGGGGTCGTTGCGCAGATACTCCGGGGCCCGGCCGCCCGGGATCACGAGGGCTCCGTATTGACCTGGGTCGACCTCGGAGAAGGCGAGGTCGGCGGGGAGCGTGTAGCCCGGCTTCTCGGTGTAGGTGTCGAAGCCCTCCTCGAAGTCATGGACTACGAGGCGCAGCGTCTTGCGGGTCGGGGCCGCGATATGGACCTCGTACCCCTCCTCGCGCAGCCGCTGGTAGGGGTAGAGCACCTCCAGCGATTCGGCCGCGTCGCCGGTCACCAGAAGGATCTTCGCAGTCATGCCGCCCACCTCCACCTTCACGTCCAGGCTTACCACCGTCTACCACCGTCCCGAGCACGGTGCATCCGCCACGGTGCATCCGCGCCGGCGCGTTGCCAAGAGGGCGCAAGAGGGCACAACAGGGCACCAGAGGGCACCAGAGAGCATGAGCGGCACATCATCGGTTCGCGCGCGCCCGCGGTCGCTGTCCATTTCGTCAAACTTCAGGGCTCGGTTTTGTACACGAACGGCTCATGACGACCCCCTGGGGAGGAGCGATAGCCTTACTGCGTGATCAGCGCGATAGTCCGTGAGGGCAATGAGGCCCTCGCTCCGCGCCCGGAGCCCCACCGGCCCCGGGCCCGAGCCGCCGCTGACCCGTGGCGCGTGGGTTCTTGGTCACTTACGGCCCAGTACACCCCGGCCATTCCCCGATCCGGCATACCGTCGTCAACGACCGGATTTTTCGCGTCGCGGCGTCATGCCACCGCCATCGATGTCACGCAACGGCGCGCGACAGGAGCCAGAGGACATGCAGACCAAGCTGGACGAAGCCAAGGCCGAGTTGCTCGAACGGGCCGCCCGGGTCGCTGAGAACAGCCCTGCCGGGGGAAAACCGGTTCAGGGCCCAGGACCGGAGACCCTGACCGCATACCTCCAGCACTACTACCTGCACACGCCTCCGGAGGACCTCGCCGACCGCGACCCGGTCGACGTCTTCGGGGCGGCGCTCTCCCACTACCGGCTTGGCGAGGTGCGTCCGCAGGGCACGGCGAACGTCCGGGTGCACACCCCGACCGTCGAGGAGCACGGCTGGACCTGCAGCCACTCCGTGGTCGAGGTGGTCACCGACGACATGCCGTTCCTGGTCGACTCGGTCACCAATGAGCTCACCCGCCAGGGGCGCGGCATCCATGTCGTGATCCACCCGCAGGTGATCGTGCGCCGTGACATCACCGGCAAGCTGATCGAGCTGCTCGATGTCTCCCCGGAGGGCCCGGCCAGGAAGAAGCTCCCGCATGACGCGGTCGTGGAGTCCTGGATCCATGTCGAGACCGACCGTGAGACCGACCGCGGCGATCTGAAGCAGATCACCGCCGATCTTCTGCGCGTCCTGTCCGATGTCCGCGAGGCGGTCGAGGACTGGGAGAAGATGCGCGAGTCCGCGCTGCGCATCGCCGAGGGCCTGCCGGACGAGCCCAAGGCCGCCGAGGTCCGCGAGGAGGAGGTCGAGGAGGCCCGTGAGCTGCTGCGCTGGCTCGCCGACGACCACTTCACCTTCATCGGCTTCCGCGAGTACGAGCTGACGCAGGTCCCCACCGAGGCCGGTGGCGAGGAGGACGTGCTGACCGCGGTGCCCGGCACGGGCCTCGGCATCCTCCGCTCCGATCCGCAGCACAAGGAGACCGACGAGAGCACCCACGGGGGCCCGGGGTCGCCGTCCTTCAACCGGCTTCCGGCCGACGCCCGCGCCAAGGCGCGCGAGCGCAAGCTGCTGGTGCTCACCAAGGCGAACAGCCGCGCCACCGTCCACCGCCCCTCGTACCTCGACTACATCGGCGTGAAGAAGTTCGACGCCGAGGGCAATGTGATCGGCGAGCGCCGCTTCCTGGGGCTGTTCTCCTCCGCCGCGTACACCGAGTCGGTGCGCCGGGTCCCGGTCATCCGCCGCAAGGTCGTCGAGGTGCTCGCGGGCGCGGGCTTCGCGCCCAACAGCCACGACGGCCGGGATCTGCTGCAGATCCTGGAGACCTACCCGCGCGATGAGCTGTTCCAGACTCCGGTCGACCAGCTCCGCTCGATCGTCACCAGCGTGCTCTACCTCCAGGAGCGCCGCCGGCTGCGGCTGTTCCTCCGCCAGGACGAGTACGGGCGCTACTACTCCGCGCTGGTCTATCTGCCGCGTGATCGTTTCACCACCGATGTGCGGCTGCGGCTGACCGACATTCTGCTGGAGGAGCTGAGCGGCCGCCCGCCGGTCGACTTCACCGCCCTGCACACCGAATCGGTGCTCTCACGGCTGCACTTCGTGGTCCGCCTCCAGCCCGGCACCGAGCTGCCCGACCTCACCGACGCCGATGTGGAGCGGATCGAGAGCCGGCTGATCGAGGCCGCCCGCTCCTGGGCCGACGGCTTCGCCGAGGCGCTGGTCTCCGAGGCCGGTGAGGAGCGCGCGGCCGAGCTGCTGCGCCGCTATCAGCACGCCTTCCCCGAGGGGTACAAGGCGGACCACACTCCGCGCGGTGCCGTGGCCGACCTCCAGCACCTGGAGCGGCTGAAGGACCGGGGCAAGGAATTCGGGCTCAGCCTCTACGAGCCGGTGGGCGCGGCCCATGCCGAGCGCCGCTTCAAGATCTACCGGGCCGGGGCCCAGATCTCGCTGTCCGCGGTGCTCCCGGTGCTCAACACCCTCGGTGTCGAGGTGGTCGACGAGCGCCCGTACGAGCTGCGCTGCTCGGACAAGACCACCGCCTGGGTCTACGACTTCGGGCTGCGGCTGCCCCTGCGCGAGGGCGAGGCGCTGGCCGACGACGCCCGTGAGCGCTTCCAGAACGCGTTCGCCGCGGTGTGGACCGGCCAGGCCGAGAGCGACAACTTCAACCAGTTGGTGCTGGGCGCGGGGCTGGACTGGCGGCAGGCGATGGTGCTGCGGGCCTACGCCAAGTACCTGCGGCAGGCCGGCTCCACCTTCAGCCAGTCGTACATGGAGGACACCCTCCGCAACAATGTGCACACCACCCGGCTGCTGGTCTCCCTCTTCGAGGCGCGGATGTCGCCGGAGCGGCAGCGGGCGGGCGTGGAGCTGACCGACGCCCTGCTGGAGGAGCTGGACGCGGCGCTGGACCAGGTGGCCTCGCTGGACGAGGACCGCATCCTGCGCTCGTTCCTCACCCTGATCAAGGCGACTCTGCGGACGAACCACTTCCAGATGAATGGGGACGGCAAGCCGCACGACTATCTGTCGATCAAGCTGGACCCGCAGGCCGTGCCCGATCTGCCCGCGCCCCGCCCGGCGTACGAGATCTGGGTGTACTCGCCGCGGGTCGAGGGTGTGCATCTGCGGTTCGGCAAGGTCGCGCGCGGGGGTCTGCGCTGGTCCGACCGGCGTGAGGACTTCCGTACCGAGATCCTCGGCCTGGTCAAGGCGCAGATGGTGAAGAACACGGTCATCGTGCCGGTGGGCGCCAAGGGCGGCTTCGTCGGCAAGCGGCTGCCGGATCCGTCCGTCGACCGCGACGCCTGGATGGCCGAGGGCATCGCCTGCTACAAGACCTTCATCTCCGGTCTGCTCGACATCACCGACAACCTGGTCGCGGGCCAGGTCGAGCCGCCCAAGGACGTGGTCCGCCACGACGGGGACGACACCTATCTCGTCGTCGCCGCCGACAAGGGCACCGCGACCTTCTCCGACATCGCCAACGACGTGGCCCAGTCGTACGGCTTCTGGCTCGGGGACGCCTTCGCCTCCGGCGGCTCCGCCGGATACGACCACAAGGGCATGGGCATCACCGCCCGCGGCGCCTGGGAGTCGGTCAAGCGCCACTTCCGCGAGCTGGGCCACGACACCCAGACCCAGGACTTCACGGTCGTGGGCGTCGGCGACATGTCGGGTGACGTGTTCGGCAACGGCATGCTGCTGAGCGAGAACATCCGGCTGATCGCCGCCTTCGACCACCGGCATATCTTCCTGGACCCCAACCCGGACGCGGCCACCTCCTACGCCGAGCGCCGCCGCCTGTTCGAGCTGCCGCGCTCCTCGTGGGAGGACTACGACACCGAGCTGCTGTCGGCGGGCGGCGGCATCCACCCCCGTACGGCCAAGGCCATCCCGATCACCCCGCAGGTGCGGGCCGCGCTCGGCATCGAGAAGCGGGTCGCCAAGATGACCCCGGCCGATCTGATGAAGACGATCCTCAAGGCCCCGGTCGACCTGCTGTGGAACGGCGGCATCGGCACCTACGTCAAGGCGTCCACCGAATCCCACGGCGATGCCGGCGACAAGGCCAATGACGCGATCCGGGTGGACGGCCAGGATCTGCGGGTCAAGGTCGTCGGCGAGGGCGGCAACCTGGGCCTGACCCAGCTGGGCCGGATCGAGTTCGCCGCCAACGGCGGCCGGATCAACACCGACGCGATCGACAACAGCGCCGGTGTGGACACCTCCGACCATGAGGTGAACATCAAGATCCTGCTCAACGCCCTGGTCACCGAGGGCGACCTCACCCTCAAGCAGCGCAACAAGCTGCTCGCCGAGATGACCGACGAGGTCGGCGCGCTGGTGCTGCGCAACAACTACGCGCAGAACGTGGCCCTGGCCAACTCGGAAGTACAGGCCCCCAGCCTGCTCCACGCCCACCAGCGGCTGATGCGCCGCCTGGGCCGGGAGGGACGGCTGGACCGGGCGCTGGAGTTCCTGCCCACCGACCGCCAGATCCGCGAGCGGCTCTCCGGCGGGCGCGGTCTGAGCCAGCCCGAGCTGGCCGTGCTGCTCGCCTACGTCAAGATCACGGTGGCCGATGAGCTGATCGCCACCGGGCTGCCCGACGACCCGTACCTCCAGCGGCTGCTGCACGCGTACTTCCCGCAGGCGCTGCGGGAGCGGTTCCCCGAGTACATCGACGGCCACGCCCTGCGGCGCGAGATCATCACCACGGTGCTGGTCAACGACACGCTCAACACCGCCGGGACGACCTTCCTGCACCGGATGCGGGAGGAGAGCGGGGCCTCCACCGAGGAGGTCGTGCGCGCCCAGACCGCGGCCCGCGCGATCTTCGAGCTGAACCAGGTGTGGGACGAGGTCGAGGCGCTGGACACGGTCGTCGACGCCGACATCCAGACCAGGATGCGGCTGCACTCGCGGCGGCTGGTCGAGCGCGGCACCCGCTGGCTGCTCAACAACCGGCCGCAGCCGCTGGAGCTCGCCGAGACCATCGACTTCTTCGGCGAGCGGGTCGCCGCGGTCCGGTCCCAGATGCCGAAGCTGCTGCGCGGCTCCGACATCGAGTGGTACCAGCGGATCTACGACGAGATCACCGCGGCGGGTGTCCCGGAGGACCTGGCCACCCGGGTGGCGGGCTTCTCCTCGGCCTTCCCGACGCTGGACATCGTCGCCATCGCGGACCGCACCGGCAAGGAGCCGCTGGCGGTCGCCGAGGTCTACTACGACCTGGCCGACCGGCTGCGGATCAGCCAGCTGATGGACCGGATCATCGAGCTGCCGCGCGCCGACCGGTGGCAGTCCATGGCCCGGGTCTCCATCCGCGAGGACCTGTACGCGGCCCAGGCCGCCCTGACCTCCGATGTGCTGTCGGTGGGCAACGGCGGCTCCACGCCCGAGCAGCGCTTCAAGGCGTGGGAGGAGAAGAACGCCGCGATCCTGCAGCGTGCGCGCACCACGCTCGATGAGATCCAGTCGTCGGAGACCTTCGACCTGGCCAATCTGTCGGTCGCGATGCGGACGATGCGGACGCTGCTGCGCACGCATAGCTGATCCGCCACCGAGCTGACACCGCGCCGCCCGGGGCCCCGCGCCCCGGGCGGCGCGGTGCGTCCGGGCCATGACCCCGCGGCGCCGCATGGCCCATGCGCCGCACTTGTCCACGACATCGGGCCAGGGCCCGGGTGCCTGGCGGGCGCGGCGCCCGCGACGCCGTACGTCCGTGAAGCGCGGCGCCGCGCCGACGTGGAGGGAAGGCCGCGGGAGGAGAATGTGGCGGCACCGGCGCCCCCGGCGGACTTCATGTCCGCCGGGGGCGTTTGTCACCCGCTTGGGCGCCCGTCCAACGACCGAGCGGGCATACCGGGACGAACCCACCTAGCGTGGGTGGTCAGTGAGTGCTTCGCACCTCGAACCGCCGTCGCGTCCCGAGGAGCCTTATGCCCCGCTTCACCATCGTCATCGCCGCCTATCGCGTCCAGGGCTATCTGAGCGCCTGCCTGGATTCCGTGCTGACACAGTCGTGTCAGGACGTGGAGGTGGTCGCCGTCGACGACTGCTCACCGGACCACTGCGGCGCGATCATCGACGCGTACGCGGCGCGCGACAGCCGGGTCGTGCCCGTGCACCAGCGGGTCAACTCCGGGCCGGGCCGGGCCCGTAACGCCGGTGTCGAGCGGGCCCGCGGGGACTATCTGCTCTTCCTGGACGGGGACGACACCCTTGCCCCGGGCACCCTCCAGGGCCTCGCCGACCGGCTCGCCCTCACCCATGACCCGGACATCCTCTACTTCAACCATGTGCGCACCTACTGGTCGGAGCGCCGGGCCCCCAGCCTCTTCGGGGAGCTGCTGGCCTCGGCGGGCACCGATGTCTTCTCCGTCGTCGAACGCCCAGAATTCCTGCGGCTGTTCGCGATGTCGTCCAATCGCGTCTACCACCGGGATTTCTACACCCGTCATGGCTTCGCGTTCAGCGAGGGCATCTACGAGGACGCCCTGCTCTCGTACAAGACGATGCTCACCGCGCGGCGAATAGCCTGTGTCGATCTGGTGGGCCTGGAATACCGGCAGCGGCGGGTCGGGGCCAGTACGGGAAGCCCCGGGGAGAAACACTTCGTCATCTTCCAGCAGTACGCCCGGCTCTTCGACTTCCTCGACGACCACCCGGAGCTGGACCCTTTGCGCCCGCTGCTCTTCGAACGGGCCGTCTCGCATTTCCTGTTCTGCCTGGACCGGACGTCCCGGGTGGCGACGGCGGACCGGCCGCGCTTCTTCGGACGGGCCGCCGCGTGGTATCGCGGCCGTCTGCCCGCCGGGTTCACCCCGCCGGTCGAGGGCCGGTGGCGCTTCGAGGCGCTGGCGTCCGGCTCCTTCCTCCGCTACCGGGAGCGCGAGCTGGGCGTACGGGCGGCGGCCGGAGCCCGCAAACTGCGCCGGACCGTCCGGCCGCCCCTGGCCGCACGCGCCAAGCGGGGCCTGTACCGGCTGCACCGGCAGCGGCCGGTGGACTCCCACCTGGCCGTCTACTCCGCGTACTGGGGCCGTGGGGTGCTGTGCAATCCAGGGGCGATCTACCACAAGGCGCGGGAGCTGGCACCGGAGATCCACGGGGTATGGGCGGTCAAGCAGTCGGAGATCGAGTCCCTCCCGGAAGGCGTCGACTACGTCGTCACCGGCACCCGCGACTTCTACCGCACCGTGGCCCGTGCGAAATACCTCATCAACAACGTCAACTTCCCCAATGAGGTGGTGAAACGGCCGGGCACAGTGCATCTGCAGACCTTCCACGGCACTCCGCTCAAATGCATGGGGCTGGACCAGCAGCGCTATCCGGCCGCCGCGGGCGGGATGAGTTTCGGCAATCTGCTCAAGCGCATCGACCGCTGGGACGTCGCCCTCTCCTCCAATCCGCATTCCAGCCAGATCTGGGAGCGGGTCTACCCCGCCGCGTACCGGCTGCTGGAATACGGATATCCGCGCAATGACGTCTTCTTCACGGCGTCGGAGGAGGACATCCGCCGGATCCGCGGGGAGTTGGGCATCCCGGCCGGGAACACCGCCCTCCTCTACGCGCCCACCCTCCGCGACTACCAGAAGGGGTTCACCCCCCGGCTGGACCTGGAGCGGCTCAGCCGCGAACTCGGCCCGCAGACCACGCTGCTGGTGCGGGCCCACTACTCCTACCGGCCGCAGCACCAACTGTCCCGGCTCCAGGAGGCCGGGCTGGTGATCGACGTCTCGCACCACCCGTCGGCGGAGCAACTGTGCCTGGCGGCCGACGCGCTGATCACCGACTACTCGTCGATGATGTTCGACTACGCCCTGCTGGACCGCCCCATCGTGATCTACGCCGACGACTGGGACATCTACCGGTCCTCCCGCGGGGTCTACTTCGACCTCCTCTCGGGATCTCCCGGTGAGACCCCGGGGGCCGTCGCCCGCACCGAGCGGGAGCTGGCCGAGGTCTTCCGCGAGGGCCGCTGGTGCGATGCGGACGCGAGCGCGCTGCGCACCGCCTTCCGGGCCCGCTTCTGCCGGTTCGACGACGGCCACGCGGCCGAACGGGTGGTACGGGCCCTGATGCTGGGCCAGGACGACACGGCGCTCCCTCTCGCGCCCGCGCCGCGGACGCGGCCTCTGCCGGCCGGCGGCGACAGCGCCCCGGCGGGGCCGCGCGGCGGCGTCCTCACCGCCGAGTGACCCCGACCCCCGACCCCGACCCCCGACCCCGACCCCCGACCCGTCGAGAGCCCGGAGTCAGGAGGCCGTCATGCCCGCTGTATCCCGACCTCGTGTGAGTGTGATCATCCCCGCCTACAACGCCCTGCCGGAGCTGACCCGCGCCGTCACCTCCGCGATGGACCAGACCCTGGGCCCGGACCGGGTCGAGATCATCGCGGTGGACGACGGTTCGACCGACGGCACCGGCGAGGAACTGGAGCGGCTCGCCCGCATCTGCTCCGCGCTGCGCGTCATCCACCAGGAGAACTCCGGCTGCGCGGGCATACCCCGCAACACCGGACTGGACCACGCCCGGGGCGACTTCGTCTTCTTCCTCGACTCCGACGACTATCTGGGGCCGGACGCGCTGCGCCGCATGGTCGCCATGGCCGACGCCCACGGCACCGACATCGTGCTGGGCAAGATCGCCTCCGTGGGGGGACGGGCCGTGCCCCGGGCCGTCTTCCAGCACAATCAGCCCCGTACCGACGTCTTCTCCTCCCACGCCTATCTGACCCTGGGCCCGTGGAAGCTGTTCCGCCGCTCCCTCATCGAGCGGCTGCACCTGCGCTTCCCGCCCTACCGCAACTGCGAGGACAAGCCGTTCACCGCCGCCGCCTACCTCAACGCCTCCGGCATCTCGGTGGTCGCCGACTACGACTGCTACTACGTCCGCTACCGCGAGAACCGCAACAACCTCACCCTCACCGCCGCCGATCTCGCCCACCGCATGGACGGCACCCGGCTGTGCTTCGAGACCGTGGCCCGCTATCTGGAACCGGGCCCGCGCCGGGACCAGATCATGCGCCGCCATGTGGAGTGGGAGCTGTGCGGTCCGCTGCGCGCCCTGCTGCCCCGCGAGAGCGAACAGGAGGCGCGGGAGCGGTTCTTCCCGGAGTTCCGGCACTGGGCGAGGACGTGGGTGAGCGACGCCCTCTTCCAGCGGCTCGACGCCCCCGACCGGCTGCTGATCCAACTGCTGCGCGCCGACCGCTTCGACGAGGTGCTGACCGTGGCCCGGAACGCGGGGCGGGACGGGCGGCGCGGCCATCTCGTCGACAAGGGCCGGGTCTACTGGCTCCATCCGTTCTTCCGGGACCATGCCGCCGCCGTCCCCGACGTCTGCTTCGACGTCACCGACCGGCTGCCGGTCCAGCACCTCCTGGAGGCGGCGAGCTGGCACGGCGGGGCGTTGCGGCTGGCCGGCCACGCCTATATCGAGGACGTCGAAGCCCTGGACCCGGCCACCGAGATCGTGCTGCGCAAGTACCGGGCCGACCGCCCCGAGGTGCGGGTGCCCACCACGCCGTGCCTGTCCGCCAACCCGCTGCCCGGGGAGGGGCGGCGGTACGAGATGGCGGGCTTCACCGCCGAGATCGACCCGGCCACCGCCGACGGCGGGGCCCCGCTGGAACGGGGGCTGTGGAACATCTACCTGGACATCCGCGCCCAAGGCGTCAGCCGTACGGTGCGGTTCGGCAACCGCCGCGACGGCGGTGAGGTCACCCAGCCGTCCCGGCGCCGCGTCACCACGTCCCAGGGGGCGGAGGTGGTGGTGCCGTACTACACCCCGTACGGCAATCTCTCGCTCGACGTCGGCGGGATCGCCCATCCCCTCGACCCGCCCTGCCAGGTGCTCCGGACCCTCTGGCGCACCCGGAGCACCCTGCTGGTCGGCGGACGGCTGACCGAGGACGCGGCGCGGGACGGCGGGACGCTGCTGCTGCGCGCCGAGGGCGGTACGGGCACGGTGCACGAGGTGCCGGTGCGCTGTGAGCCCGGCGGCTCCACGTCCGTCTTCACCGCCCGGCTGCCGGTCGGCAGGCTGGGCACGGGCCGCTGGACGCTGACGCTGATCATGGACGGCCCCGGCGAGGACACGCCGCGCCGCTCCGCGGTCGTGCCGTACTTCGACCGGCTGGACGCGACCCGCTGGCTCCGCTTCGGCTGCCGTCCGTACTACGCCAAGCCGGTGGCTCTGGGCCCGGCCCGGGCTCTCGGCCTGGAGGTGGCTCCGATCAAGGTTGCCACGGGGGTGCGGCGGCGGCTGCGGGGGTGAGCGGGGCCATCGTCTACGGAGCCACCGCCACCGTTCGCCACGGGGTCACCGCTCATGGGTCACCCGCCACGCGGTCACTGCTCAGGGGTCACCCGCCACGGGGTCACCGCTCACGGGTCACCCGGCACGCGGTCACCACCGCAGCCGGTTGCGTACGGCGGCGAGCAGCCGGACCGGCGCCACCCGCAGCTCCAACGTCACCTCGCCGCGCCCCATCAGCGGCTTGGCGTAGTACGGACGGCCGCGGCGCACCCAGCGGGCGCCGGGCAGCCGGGCGGGCGGTGGGACGGGCGCGGCGGGCGCGGGGTGCCCCGGGGCCTGGTCGCCGGGGCAGATGACGGCAAGCGTCACCGTCCACCGGCCGCGGCCCAGGTCCCGCACCGGCAGCCGGGCGGTGAAGGCACCCGCCGGATGCCCCGCGGCGAATCGCACCGGATGGTCGAAAACCCGTCCGTCGGCATGCTCGGCGCGCAGCCGCAGCAGTCGCCCGCGCGCCGGGGTGCCGGGCGGCAGCAGCCGTCCGGCGACGACCAGGGTGCCCTTGTCGGACGGATGCCATACGGCCTCGGTCACCTCGCAGGGCGCGCCGCGAGGGGCCGGGCCGATGTCGAGGGAGAGATTGCGGTACGGGCTGGTGAAGTACGGCGTGACCCGGGCGCGCAGCCCGGGCCCGGCGGCCACCACCCGGCGCGCGGTGCCGATGTCGAGGATGTCGTCATGGCGGTTGCCGAACCGTACGGTGCGGCTGATGCCCTGGGCGCGGACGTCGAGGTAGACGTCCCAGACGCCGGGGCGCAGTGGTGCGCCGCCGTCGGCGGCGGCGATGTTCACATCGGCCGCGAACTCCGCGGGGTCATCCTCCGCCGTGGCCACCGCCGGGATCCGCACCTCGTCCTGTGCCTCGCGGCGGCGCAGCACCAGCTCGGCGCGGTCCTCCTCGGGGTCGGCCTCCAGCCCGTCGATGGCCGCCCGGCCGCGCACCCGCAGGGTGCTGCGGCCATGCCAGGCGGCGCCCGCGAGGTGGTGGCGGACCGGCAGCCGGTCGGTGACGTCGAAGCAGGCGTCGGGGACCTCGGCGTCGGGGTCGCGGAAGAAGGGGTGGAGCCAGTAGACGCTGCCCTTCTCGACGAGATGGCCGCACCGGGCGTCGCGTTTGGTGTTGCGCACGACGGACAGCAGATCTTCGAAGCGGCCGGTGCGCAGCAGATGGACCATCAGCCGCTCGGGGGCGGTGAGGGTGGGGAAGAGCGTGTCGGAGCAGTGGGCCAGCGCCCATCGGCGCAGTTCGGGCAGGAACCGCTCGCGGGCCGCGGTCTCGTCCTCGCGCGGCAGGGCGCGCAGCGCCGGGCACAGCTCCCGCCGGATGTGGTGGAGCATGACGGTGTCGCGGCGGGTGCCGGGCCGGGTGTGCCGGGCGGCGGTCTCGAACAGCGGCCGCATGGCGTCGACGCGGTCGGCGAGACCGGCGGCGGTGCGGCCCCGGCCCGGGCCGAGGTGGTAGCAGTCGTAGTCGGCGACGACGGAGATCCCGGAGGCGTTGAGATAGGCGGCCGCGGTGAAGGGCTTGCCTTCGCCGTGGTGGAGGTGGGCGGGGAAGCGCAGCCGGAGCCGTTCGATCAGGGAGCGACGGAAGAGCTTGCAGGGCTCCAGGGTGGCGTAGGCGTGGGAGCTGTGGGCGTCGGTGCGTAGCTGGTTGTGGCGGAAGACCGCCTTGGGGACGCCGCGTCCGTCCGGGGAGACCATCTTGCCCAGGACCACGTCGGTGCCGTTCTGGTCGGCCATCGCGACCATGCGGCGCAGCGCGTCGGGTGCCAGGCGGGCGTCGGCGTCCAGGAAGAAGACGAAGTCGCCGCGGGCGCGGGCCAGTCCGGTGTTGCGGGGGCCGCCGGCGCCGCCGCGGCAGGGGTGGGGGTTGCGGACGACATGGAGCGAGGGGCAGCCGGCGGCGAGCCGGTCCAGCTCCTCCGCGGTGCCGTCGGCCGATCCGTCGTCGACGGCGATGATGTCGAGTCGGCTGAGCCCGAGGGTCTGCTCCATGGCGGAGGTGACGGCCCGGGTGATCCCGGGCATGGCGTCACGGGCGGGGACGATCACGCTGACACGGGGAGGCGGGCCGGGGCGGTGATTGCGCGGCATGCTGGCTCCGGAGGGTGTGCGGGGGGCTCAGGAGACGTGGGAGGGGGGCTCCTGGGGGCGGGGCCTGGGGTGGAAGCTCATGGTGAGGGCCTGGGGTGAGGTCCGGGTGTGGGATGTGCTGCTACCGGGTGTCGTACCTGTGGGGTGTCGTACCTGTGGGGTGACGTAGATGTGAGGTGTCGTGCATGTGGGGTGTCGTGCTACCGGATGACGTACCTGTGGGATGTCTTGTTATCGGATGACGGACCAGCGTCCGGCACCGGGGGGCGGGGCCGTGTGGAGGTCACGCAGCCGGACGACCGTCTCGCCCTTCTCGGCGAGCGCGTCGACGGCGTCGGTGAAGCGCTGGATGGACGGTGGGGTGGTGGGGCCGAGCAGAAACTCCTTCACCTCGTGGCGGGCGGTGCGCAGCTCGTCGAGACAGGGGTCGAAGAGCGGGCGCAGGAGGTCCTGCATGCCGGATGCCCCGGGACCGAGCAGATAGGCCGCCCGGGCCACGACGTTCTGCCGCCGGAATTCCTCCTCACCGAGCCCCGCCGGGGCGGTGAGCGCGTACGGCTTGAGGGTGGCCAGGAAGTCGCCGACCACGTCGGAGAGATCGCCGATCAGCAGATCGGCCTGGTCGAAGCAGGAGTGGAGGGTGGGCACATCCCCCTCGATCACCTGGTGGAGCCAGGGCGGTGAGGCCGCCCAGTGGGCCTGGTGCCACTGCCGGCGCAGGCCCTCGGCCTCGGTGAGCAGGGCCGGATCGGGTGCGGCCCGGTCCCGCGTGAGCATGGCCTCGTCGGCGTCCGCCCGGCGCAGCCGCGCGTCCAGCGCCGCGATGTGCTTGGTCAGTTCGGCGCGGCGGCGGGCGTCCTCGGTGCGCTGCGCCTCGGTGCGCTGTGCCTCGGCGTCCTCGGGCGCCTCGCCGAGGGCGTCGGCGGTGCGCCGCTCGTTCGCGGCGTGGATCAGGGCGACGATGCGGCGGTGGGCGGCGCGGGCCTCGGGGGTGCGGTGGCCGGTGGGGGGATGCGGCCGGTAGAGCACCCGGAGGGGGCGTTCGCTGTCCAGCAGCGCTCGTACGATCGGCTCGCCCGCCGCGCCGTCCCGGGTGGGCGCGTACAGCACGGTGGGCAGGGGCGCGGGGGCGTGGCCGGTTCGGTCGACGCGCAGTCCGTCGAGCTGGGGGCGGCCGATCTCCACGATGTCGGCGTCCTCGACGCCGACCGCGGCCTGGACATGGCGCCGGCGCCCCGCCTCGCCCGCGACCCACACCTGGTCGTAGACCTTGCTGTACGGATCGACGGCGGCGGCCTCGTCGCCGTCGCCGCCGGGGGCCAGGAAGACGTGCTGCATGGTGGGGATCCGCAGGAGGTGGATGTTCCGGCCGGTGTTGGCGGGGTAGAGCGCGACCCGCACCCCGCCCAGGTCCAACTGCGACAGATGCGCGGCGCTCGGCACGCACAGCACCGGCAGCGGGGTCGGCTCCAGCGCCTCTAGCAGCTCCCGTTCGCGCACGATGACCAGGGACGGGGTGGGCAGCGCGGCCACCGGCCCCAGCCATCGGGTGAGCTGTTCGGCACGGTCGCGCGGACCGGAGAAGTACAGCACCGTACGGGGGCGGCGATGGATCAGCCAGGCGTCGACCTCGGCCAGTACCTGGGCGGCGCCGGGCAGCCGGCGGATGGCCCGGACGAGGTACGGAACGAGCGCCACGACCGTGATCAGGCAGGATCCGGCGGCGAGGGTGAGCGCCGCCACCACCCAGCGGGCGTCGCCGGTCATCAGCGACGCGGTCAGCCCGAGCAGGGCGGACAACTCGTAGACCAGCATCCGCTGACCGGGCCATTCGGTGAGCCTGCGGGGCGGCCGGTCGCTGATGTCCAGTCGGCGCAGATCGATGTTGCGGGCCGCGACCGCGAGGGCGCGGCGCCGCCGGATCAGCGTGATGAGCGCGGCGTGCAGGGCCTGCCCGGCCAGCAGACACAGCACCAGCGTCATGGCCGCGGCCAGCCCGATGGGGCCGGTGACATGGAGTCGGCCGAGCAGCAGAAGCAGCAGGACGCAGCGGATCTCGAAGCGGGACGTGGCGCCCATGTGCAGCCGCCCCAGACGGGCCATCAGCCCCGGTTCGGTGCGGTGCAGCAGCAGCTCACAGCCGCAGCCCGCCAGCCCCGCCGCGGCGAAGACCCCTCCGGCCCCGGTGAGCGCCGCCACCGCCAGGGTCACCAGACACCCGGTCAGCGCGGCGAAGGCCACGAGACCGCGGGGGTTTTCGATACCGAGGCGGTTCATGACGCGTGCCCTTCGCGGCGGATGTGTCGTCCTGACTGCACACTGTAGGCGAATAGTCGTATTTATGCCTTTTGTTGCCATGTGGAGTAGATGAGGATGAGGGTGAGGGTGAGGGCGAGGGAAAGGGTGCGGAAGCGTGATGGGATCTCCGCGCCGACGGCGATCGTGCTCCCGATGGCCGTCATGCTCGGGCTGGGGCTGTGGGGCCTGGACCGGGGCACGATGTGGCGGGACGAGTCCGCGACGTACCAGATGGCACGGCGGACTCTCCCTCAGATCCACGACGCGCTAGGCACCGTGGACGCCGTCCACGGCCTCTACTACCTCCTGATGCACCCGCTGCTGGCGCTGCACCCCTCCGAGGTGACCATGCGTCTGCCATCGGTCCTGGCGGCCGTGGCCGCCACCGCCCTCGTAGCCGCCCTGGGCTGCCGCCTAGCCCGGCCCAGGGTGGGCCTGTGGGCCGGACTGCTCTACGCGGCCACACCCGTGGTCACCCACTACGCCCAGGAGGGCCGCTCCTACGCACTGGTCGCGGCGGGTGCGGCGTGGGCGACGTACCTGCTGGTGGGCGCGGCGGGACTCGCCGTGGGGGCGGCAACGGGAGGCGCCCCGGGGGCCGCCACGGGGGGCGCCACGGCGGACCGGCCCGCGCCGGGTCCGGGCGCGGGCGCCGGGCCGGGGGTGGCGTCCCGACCGGTCGGGCCTGCGGGCGGGGCTGCCCGAGCGATCGGGGACGCGGCCGGGCCTGCCCGCTCGGCGGCCCCCGCCCGAGCGGCCGGGGAGGCGGGCAGGGCGGCACCGGGCACACGCGTCCGTTCGGCCGTACTGGTCCGCGGCGGCGTGCCTCGCGTCGCGCGGCGGTCTGCCTCGGCGCCGGGCCCGGAGCGGGCGGCGTCGGGAGCGGGGTGGCGGTGGGCGGCGTACGGGAGTGTGGTGGCCGTGACCGCGCTGCTGCACGTCTTCGCGGTGCTCATGCTCGCCGCGCACGCCCTGACGCTGCTCGTCTCGCGCGCCCCGCGCCGGGTGTGGTGGGGCTGGGGGAGCGCGGCGGCCGGGGCGGTGGGCGTGGTGGTGCCGCTGGCGGCGCTGGCGCGGCGGCAGAGCGCGCAGATCGCCTGGATCCGCCATCCGACGCCGGGTCGGCTGTGGGCGGTGGTCGAGGAGTTCGCGGGCCCAAGCGCACTCGTCCTGGCCCTCAACCTCCTGCTGATCGCGGTCGCTGCGGTCCGCCCCAGGTGGCGTTCGCTGACCGCGGTGGCCCTCCCCCTCTTCTGCGTCCCGCCCGTCCTCCTTTTCGCCCTCGCCCTCCACCGCCCCTGCTTCCACGAGCGCTATCTCCTCTTCGCCCTCGCGGGCATCCCCCTGCTGGCCGCGGCGGGGGCGGACCGGCTGGCGGGGGCGGGGGCCGACTGGCTGGCTCGGGTGGTGGCGCGGCGTCGGGGCGTGGTGGGCAGGCGCCGGGTCGTGGTCGTGGCGGTCGGGGTGCTCGCGGTCGGCTGCGGCTTCGTCTGGCAGCTCCCGCTGCACCAGCGGGAGCGGGAGCCGTTGAGCCGTCAGGACGACCTGGCGGCGCTGGCCGCAGCGGTGGGCAGGCTCACCCGGCCGGGCGAGCCGGTGCTGTACGACCCGCCCAAGGAACGGCGGATCGCGATCGCCTATCCGCGCCCCCTCGCCGGGCTGCGCGATGTCGCGCTGGGGACGCCCGGCCCCGCCTCCGGCACGCTCTACGGGGTCGACGTCGGCCCCGCCGAGCTGCTGCGACGCCTCGGCGGGGCGCGGTCGGCATGGCTGATCGCGGCCGATGAGCCGGAGACACGCCGGGCGAAGGCGACCGTGCTGACCGGGCGCTTCCAACTGGCGTACTCGCTGTGCCTGCCCGGCATCCGGCTGGAGCACTATGTGCGGGCGAGGACCACAGGCTGAGACCGAGGGCCCGCCCCGCACAGCGGATCGCCCCGGGGTTTGGGGCGGAGTCCCGGCGGGGGCAGGGGGCGGAGCCCCCTGGTTCGGGAAGCCCCGATGCTCGTAAGCAAGTGTTCTGGAGCATACCGGCAGGTCAAGCGGACATGGAAGTGCCCCGCCCCGGTCGTGACCAGTCGGGGACGGGGCTGGTTGGTGGCGCTCTCACCGCGCGGTGCGCGGCACTCCAGTGAAGGGGCGGACCGGGGCGGGAGCCTCAAGCGAGTCCGCTCGGCGTGGGCGCGTCTGCCCATCGGGCTCGGGGCTTGTCCGGTCGGGAGCGCCACCGATCCCGCGCGGCTGGAGGCTACGGGGAAGCGTCGCCGGCCGCGCGGGCGTCATCAGCGGGTCAGCCGGTTTCCTGGCCGGTCCCGATGAGGTAGCCGCCGAGTCCGGCGGCCACGATGAACGTGGTCAGGACCAGCGGTCCGGCGAATCGCCCCAGCCACGCCATGATGTGCCGCCAGCAGGCACCCCAGCATCCGGGGGCACGGTGCGTGGCGGGCGCCTGGCTGGCGCTGTGGGCCGGGGGCGGCACAGCCGTGCCGTGTCCGTCCTGGGACCGTATGGGGTCTACGCGCCAGTGACGCTCAACGGTCACGAGGAACTGCCCATGATTCAGCCCGTGTTGCTGGGTGTGGAGGATGGACCAGCGAGCGACGGGACCGGGGTCGCTGTCTACCCGCCCCGACGTGGCGGGGCACGTCAGGCATTCGGCGAGATAGATCCCGTCCGGCGCTCCCTGGGCGCGTTCGGCGCTGAGCACCAGGTCCGAGCCTTTAAGGATGGTTCGCGTCACTGCCATGCTCCTGGCTCGAACCGGCAGGGGCGGGTGATGATCTCCCGATGGGTGAAGTGCTCCGGGTTTGCTTTCAGGTGGCTGGTCGCCCACGCGTGCGCGGCGGCGTGCTCGTCGCTGGGCTCCCCGGTCTGCTCGCACACCGCGCACTGCATGGCGAACGTGATCGGTTCGGCGTCAGGCTCGGTGTCGGGGACGAGCTGGAACTCACGGAAACGGTACGTGGCCCGGTTCATGCCCGCCCCCTTCCAGAGAGAGCGCTCCTCTTGCTGTGGTCGGGGTGGCGCTTGAGTAACACGGCACAGTCGGTGACCTTGCTCAGGTCCCCCGCCCGACGCGCCTCTTCCTTCTCGCGCTCCAAGCGCGCGCACTCCTCACAGTTCGCGCTCATGACGCCCCTGCCGCACGCCGCGCGTTTTCCAGCCGTCGCGCTATGTCGCACGACTGGTCGGGCGTGCACGTCTGGCACTCGGCCCGGTGCATGAGGTACGCCGCTTGAAGTTGCTCAAGGTCAGCGGCGCGGGGGTGTTCGGAGACTTCGCGCTCAGGCACGGCTCACCTCTGCCGGGCGAAGGTCTTCCGGGCGTGCCTGCCATTCCTTGCCACCGTGCTGGGCCCTGAGCATGAAGCATGGTCCGCCCCGGCCCATGTAGCTACCCAGGCGGTCGGTGGCCGTATCACGTACCAGCGTCCCCACGTTCGGGTGACCGTGGCTACTCTTGCGCACGGCTGCCTGTCCTTTCTCTCATGTGTGCAGGTGGCCCGCGCCCCCGGACGTTCGCCCGTCGCGGGGGCACCCTTTTGGGCGCGCTGCATGTGTCCCACGAGCTTCGAGGCAGCCGACCCCCGAAAGAACTGCGAACGGGGAACCCCGCAAGCGACTTTGGGGAACTCCGTTGCGAGGAACCGGGGACTACCCTGGAGAGATCACCTCCGTCCCTGCTAGGTGGGCCATGGACGAACGCGAGACGCAACGCGCTGGCTACCCGCTGACGATTCCTGACACGCTCCTCGGGAGCGAGGCCATGCAGCGGGCATGCGCTACCCGCAACTTCCGGGAGATCTTCCGCCTCGTCAACAGGCGTACAGGCTCCAGCCATGCGGACATTGCCGCCGCCATCGGCAAAATGACGAGTTCCCGCGTGAGCGACATCATCCGGGGTGTCCGTGGCGTACGCGGCCAACAAGTGATCGAACGTATTTCCGACGGCTTCGGCATTCCCGGAGAAATGCTCGGACTACCGAAACGGCCATGGGAGGGTTCCCCAAATGGCATTGACGGAACCACCAACACCGGCACTACCGTCGAGGCTGTGACTGATTCCCAGGCCAAAGCGCGTACTCAGTACGTGCGGGAGAACCCCGGAAGCCTCGACCTATTGGCGGTGGCTGAACTCCGACAACAAGTGCAAACCCTGGACGCGCGCTATGCCACTGAGCCGTCTACGGCTCTAATCGCCGAAATCGGGCAGCATTTAGGGCAACTCGCGTACTGGCATACTCACACGACCACGTATGCCGTTCGCCGAGATCTCTATGCCGCACAGGCGGAAGCCTCCACGTTAATGGGGCAATTGGTCTGGGATGCTTCGGGGAGGACCGACCACGACACCCCTCGCGCTTACTTCGCTCAAGCTGCCGAGGCGGTACGCGAATTACGCGACCCCGTTGCCGAGGGGCTGGCCTTACTACGCACTTCTTTTGTTGCCCTATATGGCAAGAAGAACCCGCGTACCGGTCTAGAAATTGCACAACGCTCCGCCGACACGGTTGAGAATACCAGCCATGTTCTTGCGGGACTGGCTGTGCTACACGCGGCCGAGGCTTACGCGATGTTGCAGCAACGCCGAGACTGCGAAAAGGCATTGAGAAACGCCGAATGGCATTTTAGTCAGGTTAGTGCCAGCGATGCTGGCGTGTCGATGTTCTCTCCTGGACAGTTCGGGCGATTGGCTGGGTCTTGCTTTCTTTTCCTAAATGAAACTGCTCGCGCGCAGACAGTCCTAGAGGACACGGCAAAAGAGTTGCGTGAGGGGTCAAAATCTCATGCTATCGCTCTGGGGAATCTGACTCTTGCGTACATTCGACAAAGGAAGGTAGACGAAGCTGCGAGTACGCTCGGCAAAGCGATTGACGTTGTAGAATGCAACCGTGGCGGCGGCGGGCTGAACCTCATCTTTCAGGCAGGTCGTGAACTGCAACCATGGCGAGCCGTGCCGGTAGTGCATGAACTCAATGACCAGCTTCTGAATCTCATTGCATCCGCATAAGCAGAAAGAGGCATCGATGAATAGGGCGCAAGTTCAGCGTGCCAAACAAGCCGTCCGCGAACGCGTCTGGGCTCGACTGGAGCCCACGCACGGTGACGTGACGGGCCGTATCCCTTCTTTCATCGGTGCGGACTCTGCCGCTGCCCGTCTCGCTGAACATCTTGCCTGGCAGGCTGCAAGCGTCATCAAGGCGGTTCCAGACAAAGCCCAGTTGCCTGTACGTGCTCGGGCGCTCCAAGAGGGCAAACGGATTTATATGGCATCGCCGAAGCTGGCGACGGAGAACCCTTTCTACCTCTTGGACCCTGAAAATCTCAGTATTCCGCCGATTGAAGCTGCCGAACGGCGAACAGCAGCAAAAGTCGCGCGGCCGGTAGGTGTGCATGAGATGCCGGTCGTTGACTTGATTGTGTGCGGAAGTGTTGCGGTTAACTCAGAGGGTGCACGGCTGGGGAAAGGCGCCGGATACTCTGATATTGAAGTAGCCCTATTGCAGGAAGCTGGCCTCATCGGCCCGAACACACTTATCGCGACTACGGTTCACTCTCTCCAAGTCGTGAAAGAAGTGCTACCCGAGTCCGAACACGACTTTCGAGTGGATCTTATTGTTACTCCAGATGAAACTATCGAGTGTCCACCCCACTCACGTCCGCCCGGAATCATCTGGGAACACCTTGCACGTGACTCCGTCGCCGCAATTCCCGTGCTGGCCAATCGCAAGCCAAGTAACCGGTGAGAGGCGTGAGCCTCCGTACCTGCCATGGTGGGCGAGAACGGGAGGTCGATGCCCGACAGGACAATGCGAACGGGGAATCATGGATCAGGGATTGGCCGCCGTTCTAGGTGCGCTCGTGGGCGCGTTGGCAACGGGAGGGGGCACCTACCTGACTGCAAGGTCAACTGCCTCGCTACACAAGCGTCAGGCCCGAAAAGAGGCGTACCGGAGATTCCTCCTTGACGCCGATCCCTTGTGTAGACGTTTTACGGAGATCACTGATCAGCTCTACTCGTCCCGCTGTGGGTCCCAGCCTCTACCCGAGGGGATAGAGCAGAGGGTTGCTGAAATTGACACGAAGGCTGAGGCCCTCGAACTTCACATGGTTGACGTGCAACTTGAGGGAACCAGCGACATCATGAATGAGGTCGCCGAGATCATGTTCTGCGTGTCCCATCTTCAACACATCCTGGATGACTGGGTCGATCGCTTCACCCCTGATCTACCCATAAGCGAGGCAGAGTGGCACGAAGCAGCAAGGGAAGAGCACCGATTCCAAGACCATCTGATGAGGTTTGCGATGCAGGCCCGCGAGCATATCTGACGGCTCATTTCAACACCCTTGGAACCCGTACACGATCCGAATTCCTATACACTTGCGGTCTGGCGTTACGCGCTAAGGGGGATACCCCCTGGTCGGTGCGTTACGGTGTCAGTGAGACCTTGGTAACTGCTGCGGGATGCGGGTAGCCGAACCCGACGCGCATGGTGCCTCGAACGGCGACCTGATCGGAACTGAAATACGCGTCGGTGTTCACGTCCACCTTGACGTCACGTCGAAGGACAATGAATACACGGCACTCCAGAACTACCCGTCTGGAGCATCGGGAAGGGGCGGGGTGGGAAAACCACGGCCCGCCCGCGACCAGCGAACCGCCACCGCAAGCCCCACCCCCCTCACCCCCGCAACGAACCGCTGCCCGTCGCCTGGGCACCAGGCGCGCGCCGCGCCGGGACCACCGCCCGGCGGGCGAGCGCGGCCGCCCCCGCCAGCCGCAGCAGCCCCGTACGGGGCACCCGCGTCGCACCCCGCGGCGAGCGGTAGGGCGCGTTCCAGCCGTAAGGGAAGGACGCCTTGTCGGTGCTGATGATGTTCGTCGTCTCGTCGCACGCCAGAATCGCGATCAGCCACCGCCGCACCGCCCGGTGGAAGGCCGGGGTCAGCGGCCGCGGGGCCAGCAGCCAGTCACGGCACTGCCCGCTCACCGCGGACCGGTAGGTCGTCTCGTCGTAGCGGTGCCAGGGGGACTCCGGGGTGATCGGGTGGAGGCCGTAGTCCATGGCGGTCAGTGGCACGAGGGCGGTGCGCAGCGCGTTGTGGTCGGCGCCGGGGAGGAGTTCGCAGACGATCCAAGGACGGTGGCGGCGGATCGTCTCGTACGACCCGCGCAACACGGCCGCCTCGAAGGTCTCCACGTCGATCTTGATCAGATGCGGGGTGATGCCGCGTTCCCCGGTGAACGCGTCGACCGTCGTGACCGGCACCGTGACCGACTCGGTGTGCCGGCGGTGGGCCGGGTTGAGCGAGTTGGAGGACTCCGACTTATGGGAGAAGTACAGCTCGGCGGTGCCCGGTTCGGCGGCCAGCGCGGTCTGCTGCACCTCGAAGCCGAGGCGGTTGCAGTCCCGGATCCGGCGGCACAGCGCGGCCGTCTCCGGGGTCGGCTCGAAGGCGATGGCCCGCGGCCCGCGCCCGCCGTTCCCGTACACCGCGCTGATCAGCGCCGAGTACAGCCCGATGTGCGCGCCGATGTCGTACATCGCGCTGCCCTTGGGCGCCCGCTGGGCCAGGGCCAGCAAGGTGGCCTGGGTGGTCGGCTCGTAGCCCGCGAGCCCGGCGCGCCTCAACTGCCGTTGTACGGCGGTCTGTTTGCGGCTGAGTACATTGAGCGCCCGCGGATACGGCCCGCCCGCCTCGAGGACGTCCGGGTTCAGGGGAAGGGTGATGGCGAGGGGCATGGCTGCCGCGTCTCCTGTCGGGTGACGGCCCGCTCGAGCGGGCTGGGGAGGGGGAAGTAGGCGTCGAGGAAGGGGCGGACCAGAGCGAGCTGGTCCTCGAGGTCGTGCTCGGAGGAGACCGTGTCGTTGAGGCAGAACGCCTGGCAGTGGCGCGCCCGCAGCAGTCTGGCCAGCCGGGCGCGGATGGTGGGCTGGGCCAGGTCGAAGTAGTCGTAGCGCAGCTCGGCGGGGACCGCGCGTCCGGTCAGGAAGGCGTAGTAGTGGTGGAGCGAGGACGGCACGGAGATGTCCGACGTCGACCGCACCCGGCTGGCCATGGTCGCGCGGACCGCGTCCGGGAACTCCTTCTCGATCTCGGCCAGGACGCTGGTGCGCAGGGCGTGCGGGGTGTGCTTCATCTTCTGGGTGACGGCCGGGCCGAACCGTTCCTCCAGCAGCGCCCGGTTGTTCTTGCCCGCCGCCGATACGGGGACGTCGCCGGGGCCCACGGGGGTCAGCGGGATCAGCGCGCGGGACGGGAAGAACTTGGAGACGCCGTTGGCCAGGAAGAAGTCCTGCGGGGTGACCGGTGAGCCGAGGAAGACGTCGTCGTTGAAGTAGAGGAAGTGCTCGGCGAGTCCGTCGATGTGGTGCAGCCGGGTCTCGATGGCGTGGGAGTTGAAGGTGGGCAGCACACTGGCGTCGTCGAAGATGTCGTGGTGGTCCACGACGGTGATCCCCGGGTGCGAGACGGCGAGCCAGTCGGGCACCTGACGGTCGGTCACCAGATAGATGTGGCGCACCCAGGGGGCGTACATGTAGAGCGAGCGCAGGGAGTAGCGCAGCTCGTCGCGGTTGGCGTAGCGGGCGGCGTTGGCGGCCTGGGCGTGATAGCCCACGCCCGCGAGGGCCGCCCGCCGCCGCTGCCACTGCGGATCCGAGCCGTCGACCCAGGTGTAGACGACGTCGATGGGGAAGCGGACCTCGTCCGGCAGCCGGGTGAGGAACTCCGGGCGGGTGCGCACCAGCGGCCCCGGCTGCCAGCCGATGGCCGGGGCGAGCCGGGTGAACAACTGGTCCGGGGCGCGGACCGGCTCGCCGACCAGCGGCACCGACGCGGTGGTGCGGTTGAAGCGCGGCGCGATCAGCACCCGCATCTCGCCCTGCCCGCCGGGCTCCCAGAACTCGATGTCGCAGCCGTGCGCCGGGCCGAGGACCAGCCGTCCGTCCGGCCCGGCGTGGAAGCGGGTGAAGCGGACCACGGGGGCGGCGGCCAGCCGCCGCCAGGCCCGTCGCGTACCGCCGAGCCGGGGCGGGGCCGCCGTCGCCCGGCCCCGCCGCGGGGGCAGGGAGACATACCCGGCCTCCTCGGCGCACAGCGCGGACACCGCCTTGACCACCTCCGCCCGCTGATCGGCACGGACGCCCACGGCCGAGCCGACGTTGCTGTGGCAGCGGACCACGAAGTGGTCGATCCGCGCCCGGTCCAGCGCCTCGCACACCAGCCGCAGATTCTCTCCGCGCGCGAACAGCGGGGTGGGGGAGGGGGCCAGCGTCGCCACGAGGGCGCCCCGCCGCCCGGCGATCACCATCCGGCCGGACCCCGCCAGCAGCCCGGCCCGGCGCATCCGCCGCCGCGCCCGGCGCAGCCGCAGCGCGCCGGAGACGGCCGACAGCCCGCCGAGGCCCCGCATGGCCGCCCGGCGCAGCCCGGGGCCGGTCACGGCGACGACCGCGCGGCGCAGTGGCAGCGGGACCGTGCGCCGGTATCCGCGCACCAGCGGCGGCGGGTCGGCGAGCCAAGGGCGGGGGGCGGCGGGCGGTGCGGTGAGGGGCATCGTGCGTCCTGGGTCGGGGCGTCGGGACGGCGGGCGCGGCGGTTCCCGCGGCGGGTGGGGCGCGGGGGCCGGTGGGGGTGGCGGGGGCTAGTGGGGGCGGCTCCGGTGGGGGAGTGAAGTGGCGGGGGCGGAGGCGGGCGCGTTGGCGGGGGCGGTGACGGGAGC
Organism: Streptomyces sp. NEAU-YJ-81; assembly: GCF_017592595.1. Taxonomy (NCBI): domain Bacteria; kingdom Bacillati; phylum Actinomycetota; class Actinomycetes; order Kitasatosporales; family Streptomycetaceae; genus Streptomyces; species Streptomyces sp. NEAU-YJ-81. The sequence continues at coordinate 43,794 of NZ_JAGFNO010000016.1, forward strand.
GGTGACGGGCGCGGCGGCCGGAGAGGCGGCCGGTGAGGCGGCCGGTGAGGCGCACACCACCCTGGCCCGTCGCGCCGCCCGGGGCTCGGCGGGCCGGTCGGGACCGGCAGGAACGGCAGGAACGGCAGGAACGGTGGGAACGGCAGAACCGCCAGGACCGGCGGGAACGTTCGGAAGGGTGCGGACGGCGGCGGGTGCGGGGCGGCGCTCGGCGAGCGGGACGACGGGCGGCAGCAGTGCGTGGCGCTCGCCGAGGAACACCCGGCGCACCACGCGCTCGGCCGCCCGTCCGTCGTCGTACGGGCAGAAGCGGGCCCGGAACGCGGCGCGCAGCGCGGCCGAGCGCGGACCGCACCAGGTGCCGCCGGCGAAGAGGGCGATCAGCTCGTCCTCGGTGCGGGAGACCGGGCCGGGCGGGGCGGCGGTGATGTCGAAGTAGGCGCCGCGGGCGGCGCGATAGGCGTCCCAGTCGTCGGCGTGGATGACGATGGGGCGGTCGAGGTTGGCGTAGTCGAACATGAGGGACGAGTAGTCGGTGAGCAGCGCGTCGGCCGCCAGGCACAGCTCCTCCACCCGGCCGTGCCCGGAGACGTCGAGCACCCGGCCGTGCCCGGAGACGTCGAGCACCCGGCCGTGCCCGGAGACGTCGAGCACCCGCCCGTACCCCGAGACGTCGAGCGCCCGCCCGGTGGGGCTCGCCACGCTGGTGGCCGGGGCATGGAAGTAGTGCGTCCTGACCAGCAGGGTGAACCCGGGGCCCAACGCGCGGGCCACCCGCTCCAGATCCAGCCGCGGCACATAGCGGCGCTGGTAGTCGCGGTGGGTCGGCGCGTACAGCACGGCGACGGTACCGGCGGGGATGCCCAGCCGGGCGCGCAGCCGGGCCACCTCGTCCTCGGTGGTGTGCTGGAAGACGTCGTTGCGCGGGGCGCCGTAGGGGAGCGTGGTGTAGCCGGAGGGGTAGACCCGCTCCCAGACCAGGGTGGTGTGGCGGTTGGCGGAGAGGCTGAAGTCCCAGCGGTCCACCCGCCCCATCAGCTTGCCGAAGTCCATGCCGCGGGCGGCGGCCGGGCGGTCCCGCAGATCCAGGCCCATGTGCTTGAGCGGGGTGCCGTGGTGGGTCTGGAGATGGATCTGACCGGGCCGTTTGCGCATCCCCTGGGTGAAGTTGACGTTGTTGACGAGGAAGCGGGCGCGGGCCAGCGCCGTCCAGTACGCGGCCGAGCCGGGGTGCAGCCGCCGCACCCCGGGCGGCAGGGTGTGCGCGTACTCGGGGGTGGTGATCCAGGCGGTGCGCAGCCCCGGCGCCAGCTCGCGGGCCTTCGCCTCGATGGCCGCTGGATGGCAGGCGTAGCCCCGGTGCCAGTACGCGGCGAAGACGGCGAGCCCGGGATCGACGGGGCGGCACCGCTGCACCCGGTAGTGCAGCCACAGCGCCGCGCGGCGGGCCCTCGTAAACGCCGTAAGGCCGCGTTCGGCGGTCCGCCGCCGCAGCCGGTCGGCGCCGCGCAGCAGGTGGTACGCCCGGCGGGCGCCCAGCCGCAGCAGCAGACCCCGCCACCGGGCGCGGCCGGGCGGGGTGGCCGCGCCGAGCGGCCGGTAGCGGCGGTGGTGCGCGCCCGCCCGGCGGAAGAACTCGGCCCGGGCCCGCACCGGCAGCCGCCCCGGCGCGGCGGCGATCACACCGAAGTGGTCGACCATCCGCTGGAACAGCGCCGGACGCCAATGGGCCAGCCCGGGCCGGGCGTCGAGAAACCGGAACACCCGGTCGTACTGCTCGAACACATCGAGGTGGCGGCGGCTGGTGGTGCGCAGGATCCCGCCGCGCCGCCGCTGCCGGTAGTGCACGCACACCCGGTCCAGGACGGCGATGGACTCGGCGGTGAGCAGCACGGGGAAGGTCCAGGGGGTGTCCTCGTAGAAGCCGGGCGGAAAGGCGAAGCCCTCCTTACGGACGAAGTCCCGGCGGTACGCCTTGTTCCAGGCGACCATCAGCAGCCGCAGCAGCTCGGGCCGCTGGTCGAGCCGGAAGACCTGGCGGGCGTGAGGGTCCTCGGGATCTTCGGGATCGCCCTGCCGGAGCAACTCGGCCCGGACGTTCCGCACGGCCTCGCCCGTCCAGTCCACGCGCGCGTAGTCGAAGACCAGCACCTGCGGCTCGCCGGTCCGCGCCAGCCGGTCGGCGATGGCGCGCAGCGAGCCGGGGGCGAGAGTGTCATCGCCGTCGAGGAAGAGCAGATAGTCGCCGGTGGCCCGGCGGATCCCGGCGTTCCGGGCCCGGCCGAGACCCGCGTTCTCCGGCAGATGCACGGGCCGCACCCGGGGATCGCACGCCGCCGCCTCGTCGATGATCGCGCCGCAGGCGTCCGGGGAGTGGTCGTCGACCGCGATCAGCTCGAGATCCGTGAAGTCCTGCTCCAGCACGGACCGCAGACAGTCGTTCAGATACGGCTGGACCTCGTATGCGGGCACGATGACGCTGAACCGGGGCACGGCGCATCCCATCGGTCGACGCGGCAATGATGATTTCTCACACCATCATCTGAACGCCCACCGGATGGGGCGGCGACGTGGCGGGGCGCCCCGCAAAAGCCCCCCGTTCGGCCCAACCATTCCCAGGAGGGATCCCGGTCCTTCCTTCCGGATCGGGACCCCTCGCACGGTTGCGGACTCGTCAGCTCGGCTGGTCTCCGATGTAGCGGTAGATGGCGCCGTCGGAGTTGACGTGCCATACGGTGCCGTCGGCGGCGACGCCGATGTCGACCGCGCTGCCGGGGATGCCGGTCCAGGGGTTCGCGTCGTGGCCGGTGTACCGGTAAAGCTGATTCGAGGAGTTGACGCCCCAGACGTGGGTCCTGGAGCCGACGGAGATCCGGCTCAGGCCGCCGGAGATGTTGACCCAGGTGGTTGAGCCCTGGTCTCCGGTGTAGCGGTAAATGGCACCGGCGGAGTTGACGCACCATACGGTGCCGTCGGCGGCGACGCCGATGTCGACCGCGCTGCCGGGGATGCCGACCCAGGGGTTCGCGTCGTGGCCGGTGTACCGGTAGATCTGCCCCGAGGAGTTGACGCCCCAGACGTGGACCCTGGAGCCGACGGAGATCCGGCTCAGGCCGCCGGAGATGTTGACCCAGGTGGTTGAGCTCTGGTCCCCGGTGTAGCGGTAGATGCCACCGGCAGAATTGACGTGCCATACGGTGCCGTCGGCGGCGACGCCGATGTCGACCGCGCTGCCCGGGATGCCGATCCAGGGGCTGGCGTCGTAGCCCGTGTAACGGTAGATCTGCCCCAGGGAGTTCACTCCCCAGACGTGGGTCCTGGAGCCGACCGAAATCGTCGTGAGTCCACCAGAGATGTTCTTCCACTCAGCCATGCGTGTGTCCCTTCGCTAGGACGCTGTACTCAGGTACTTGGCGAGCGACAAGAACAACCAAACGATCCCATATTTTGATCAGATGCTTTAATTATCCAAAAAACGATGTTTACTTCTCTCCGTCCTTGAAGGGTGGGGGATCGGGCGGTTTGTAGGAGTTTCTCCGAGACCGAAAACGCAGTAACTCACACGGAGGGTTAGTGATGCGTCAGGTTGACGTCCTCACGGACGAGCGCCGCACTGGGTGCACGCAACTGTCCTGACGTTGACTATTCCACTTGGGCAAACTAGTTTCCTGTGCGGAAACTAGTTCCGTTGGAGCATGCCCAAGCGCCTGGAGGTACCCCATGTCCGACCGTGTGACCCCGCCCGCCGAGGCCGCCCGCGCACTCCGCGACATCGAGCAGCGCCGCGGCCAAGCCCGCGCCTCGGTGCAGGAATCCCGCTGGGTCAGTGGCGTGTTCGGCGTCGCGATCTTCGCCGAACTGGCGGCACCCGACTTCTTCGGTGACGATGCGAGCTCCTGGATCTCCTTGACGGTCGCCGCGCTCATCGTGGTGTACGCGGTGATGCTGCGGACCCCCCGCGGCGGCGCCCTCCTGGGCCGGCCCACCCGCGTGCGCAAGGACGAACTCTCCCCGCGCTTCGTGAGGTTGGCCCAACTGACGATCGCCGCCGTAGTGCTGATCGGCTTCGTCGGCGCACACTTCCTGTCACACGAGCTGTTCCCGTACGAGGGGACGGTGGCGGGCGTGCTGCTCGGCGGCACCCTCATCTTCTTCGGCCGCGGCCTGCAGCGCGGCCTGAGTTCCCTGGCCATGCGTCGCGACGGCGTGGACGGTGTCACCTATGGATCCCGCTGACTTCGACACCGCCTTGCTCGACCCGACGAGACTGTCGATCGTGTCGCTGCTGGTGGGTGTGGAGTGGGCCGAATTCGGATGGGTGCGCCAGTCCGTGGGAATGTCGCCCTCCGCGCTCTCCAAGCAGGCCGGCACGCTCGAGGCCCGGGGCTACGTCGAGGTGAAGAAGGGCTACGTGGGCAAGCGCCCCCGAACCTGGCTCGCCCTCACCCCGACCGGACGGGCCGCACTCGAAAGACACGTGGCGGCGCTGCACCGCGTCGTGGAGGAGTCGCGGCGGGCGGCCGCGGAGCGACCCGACGCCTGACGGGTGCCTCGGCCGTAGCCATCGGATCAGCCTGAGCGCGGCTGTTGAGCGGATGGATCGCATGCGTGTGTCACCGCCAAGGCCGGCTTCTGGTCCGGGCTGGGCGAGCTGTCGTTCCCGTCGTTGGATGCCCGACCACCGGCGCGTCGGCCGGCGCGCGTGGGGCGCCCCAGGGCGACGCCCGCCAGGACCATGGCCAGCCCGCATATTTGCTGAACGGTCAGCGCCTCTCCGGCGAGCGCCGTGCCGAGCAGTACGCCCGTAACGGGGTTGAGGAGTCCGATCAGGCCCACGGTGCCCGCGGGCAGATGTCGCAGTCCGGTGAACCAGGCGGTGAAGGCCAGGGCGGTGGCCACCAGGGCGACATAGCAGAACGCGACGCATACGGGTGGAGAGAACGCGGGCGGAGTGCCCTCCACGGCCGCGGCGACCGGAAGCAGGAACAGCCCTCCGGCGGTGAGCTGCCAGGCGGTCGAGGCGAGCAGGTCGGCGTTGCCGCTCCACCGCTTGGTCAGGACGTGGCCGAAGGATGACACCAGTACGGCCGTCGCCGAGGCAAGGATCCCCGGCACGCTCGCCCCTGCCCCCATGAGCAACATGAGACATACACCGGCGAGCCCGATCACGGCACCGGACAGGTGCGCGGTCCGGGGCCGCTCGGACACCAGGGGCCACGCGATGAACATCATCGTCAGCGGGGACACCGCCATGACCGTCGATGCGACGCTCGTCGGCAGTAGCTGCGAGGCGGCATAGACCAGGACGAAGAACACGCTCACATTGAGCAGCCCCAGCACGGCGGACCGCCACCACCACACGCCGTAAGGCCGTCGCCGCCGCAAGGCCAGCAGGGCGAGACCCGCGGGCAGTGCCCGCAGGGCAGCCCCGTACAGCGGGCGGTCCGCCGGGAGGAACTCACGGGTGACGAAGTAGTTGGCCCCCCAGGCCACCGGCGCGACCGCGGTCAGCGCCACCCAACGCACATTAGCTTCCATGGAAGACAATATAGCTTCCTGGGAAGCTATATTGTCTTCCATGGAGGACCGACGACCGATGGACCATGTGGCCCGTATCCAGGCAGAGTGGCGCCGCGAGCGACCCGAGATCGACGTCACCCCGCAAGGAGTGATCGGCCGACTGCACCGTCTGGCCGACCGGCTCAGCGAAGAACTCCGCCTCGTCTACAGCCGCTACGGCTTGAGCGAGGGAGAGTTCGATGTGCTGTGCGCCATTCGCCGCGCAGGCGAGCCGTACGAACGCGCCCCCGGCGAGCTCGCCGTGCACACCATGGTCACCACCGGCGCGATGACAAAGAGAATCGATCGCCTGGAGCGCGCCGGCCTCGTCACCCGCCGCCGCTCCGGCGGCGACCAACGAGGCCGGATCGTCGCCCTGACCGGCCCCGGCCTGGAACTGATCGACCGAGCGTTCGCCGACCACATGCGCAACGAACGCCGCCTGCTGGATCTCCTGACGCCCACCGACGCCTCGGCACTGGAAACGCTCCTGACGACGTGGCTCTCCTCCATGGAGCATCCCCACACGTCCGGCAGCGACTGACCCACCCTCCGCTCAGCATGCGGTCCGCAGATCCTCCCCGGAGGCGGCGGCCGTGGGTTGTTCGGGTGCGGCTCGGCAGTCGCGGCAGCGGCCACCGTTCGCGGAGCGGAAGGCACGGTCGCAGCCGTCGCAGGTCCGCCAGGGGAGGACGGGTGGTGGGCTGGGCGGGGCGACCGGGGTGGGTACGGGGAGTGGAGGCTCGCTGAGGCGGAAGGCGAGAATGCGGGCCGGGCGCGTCAACAGATGGTCGGGGAGGCGGGTGGTGAGTGCACGGGTTACCTGCGTGGGTCCCACGCCCGCAGCGAGCCACTGTCCGACAGCAGGAGCGAGGTTGGCCACCTCCCGCCGGGACAGGATCAGCCGGGGGTCGACGATACGCAGCGAGGCCAGGATGGCGACGGCCTGTTCATCGGCCTCGGCGAGTGCGGTCGGGGGTGGGGGCGCGGCGGGGCCGGTGCCGGCGGCTGCTTCCCGCTGGGGCGTATGCGCTGCTGTACGCGCGACGGGTGTCTCCTGCGCCGCAGTTGGGCGGGGCTTTCGGGGACGTGGTGGGGTGGGCGAGCCGCCGTCCGGTACGTCGTAGAAGTAGGTCCGGGTACGGATGACGCCTCCGGGGCCGCGTTCGCGCCGTCGCTCCAGGTAGCCCGCGGACTCCAACTCCCTTAACGCCCGCGAGATCAGGATCTCGCCCTCGGTGAAGTGCTCGCACAGTGCGGCGATGCTCACGGGTGTGCCGTCGGGGAGTGACGAGATGTACGCCGCGACGCCGATCGTGACGGCACTTCCGCGTCGCTGGGCGAGGGCGTTGGCGATCACGGTGAAGTCGGCGGTGAGGCGGGTACGGACGTGGATCACGCCGGAGGTCGGAGCTCCGGCGTCGGCGCGCAGGCGCGCGTTAGACTGCGGCTCAGCCATCGGGAAGGGTCTTTGCTTCCTGATCGGTCAGGCCCTCGATCGGGATTGCCGTCCCGGCCGGGGGCCGTCGTCTGTTTGCGGTTGTGTTGCGGTGAACGTAACGACCGGCGTGCTTCGCCCGCAAGCTGGTCACTCGTACGGGTGACCAGGAGGAAGGGTGGGTGGGCGGGTAGTTCTTTATCCCGGTTCTTTGGGGGAGTTCGTGGCCCGCCGGGCCCTCGCGTACGAGGGTCCGGCGGGCCCGGAATGACGACGCGGACCGGCCCCTGGCCGACTCAGGGACGGCGGTGAGAGGCTGTCCGGCTTGGTTACAGCCCGACCGGGTTGAGATAGGTGGCCGGGTGGGTGGCGCCGTCCTGCTTCAGGATCTGGCCGCCGAACGGCCACTTCAGGGTGAAGTGCTCCGTCTCGTTCGGCGGGGTGACCAGGAACTTCGCCGGAACGAACTTCTCCTTCTGCGGCGTGGAATCGGCCACCGGGAGCAGGTTGATGCTGAAGTCCGTCGTGTCTCCCGGCCCCAGGACCATCTTTTCGGGCGCCTTGGAGGAGCGCGCCAGTGACCAGGTGCCGTCGGTGTTCTGAGCGCCGATCATGTCGACACCGGCGAAGCCGGACAGGGTGCAGGTGCGGTTGCTCTGGTTGGTGAACCAGATGTGCGCCTGGGTTTGCCTCTCGGTCTGATCCATCTCCGGCTTCGCGTCCTCCCCCATGGCGAAGCCGGCCTTCAGGTCGGCGGTGTGGCAGCGGGTCGGCTCGGCCTTGGCGGTGGCGGCCGAGGCCGGGATGGCCGTAGCGGCAGTGCCCGCGACGACGAGGGCCGCAAGGGCCACGGCGGTCAGCTTGCTCTTCATGAAGTTTTGGGTCCCCTCGAATGCGAATCGGCGCGCGAAGTCAGTGCGCGCCTGCGCACCTGAAGATGTGCGAGGTCCGGGGGAGGTTCCGTGCGCCGGAGAGCCTATTTCGGACAGCCAGGCTCCCAAGTGCGGTCGTATGACGAGGGCTTATCCGGTGCGGGCCGTTGCGGCGTCGTGGGGCGGACACCGCAACGGCGACCAGGCAAAACGGGTAGGTCAGAGGCCGCGACCGGTCGTCAGTTCCTCAACGAACGCCTCCCAGGACGCCACCGCGAAGACCAGCACCGGTCCGTCGGGGTTCTTGCTGTCACGGACGGGAACGACCCTGGCCAAGTCGCCCACCTCGACGCAGTTGCCACCCTCCTGGTTGCTGTAGCTGCTCTTACGCCAGGTGGCGCCGCCCAGGTCGAGGCCCGCTACCTCGACGCAGTCACCACCCTCCTGGTTGCTGTAGCTGCTTCTGCGCCAGTGCGCGCCGTTCAGATCGAGGCCCGCCATGCCGGATCAGAGCCTGCGGCTGGTCGTCAGCTCATCAACGAAGGCGGTCCAAGAGGCCGCCGGGAAGACGAGCGCTGGGCCATCGGGCCGCTTGCTGTCACGGACGGGGACGACGCCGGGTATGCCGTCGGCCACCTCTACGCAGTTGCCACCCGCCTGGTTGCTGTAGCTGCTCTTGCGCCACGCGGCGCCGTTCAGATCGGGACGGGACACTCGCTCCACGGTGGTTGCCCTCCATCACGGATCGGATCATGTCGAGCGACATGAGCGGGGGCAGAGACACCGCCCGCAGCCGATCGTAGGTCACCGTGTAGTGCTTCACATCCGTTGGTTCCTCGACGAGTTGACCGAAGTCAGCCCCCTCTTTGTAGGCCACTTCGTCGCCATCCGGCAGGGTCAGCATGGTGAGGGATCCGCCCATCGCCTCATGCCCGCCCTGGTCGAACGGCAGCACCTGCACGGTGATGCGGGGCTCGGCGGCTGCTTTCAGCAATCGGTACAACTGGGCTCGCATGAGCGAGCGGCTACCGATCGGGCGCCGTAACACCGCCTCGTCCAGTACTACCCATAGCTCGGGCCGGTCCGGTGAACAACGCAGCCGCTCCTGTCGTCCGAGGCGAGCGGTGACGCGCTCCTCCAACTGCTGCTCTCCACTGAGTAAGGGATCGAGGCTCAGTACTGCCCGCGCGTAGTCCCTCGTCTGCAACAGACCGGGCACCACCTGCGCGGCGTACTCACGAATGGACACGGCCCGCTCCGAGTAAGCCATGAACGCCCGCGACCAGTCCGGGAACGCCTCCCGGTAGACGTACGGCCACATGTCCACCAGCAGGCTGTCCGCCCCGAGGGCGGTGTCGAGTGTCCGCGCCAGCTCGAACGTCGGTTTCGCCCCGGATGCCCGCTCGATCTGCGTGATCCGGGTGCTGACCACATGCGTTCGTTCGCCCAGCTCGGCCTGGGTCAGACCGGCGGCCGTGCGGAGTCTGCGGACCCGCGATCCGAACAGCGCCGCCATCGATGAACGAGGATCAACTTCTCTGGCCAAAACATCACTTCCGTTCCTTACGACCTGAAAGGTAAGGCGTCATGGCCTTTCGAGCGTAGACCCGCGACGCGATCCTTGAGCACGGAACGTCACGATGCGCACACGCTGCGAATCGTACGGACAATCGATCGGACGGAAATGGACAACGCCGTGCTGAAGACGACCACGGCGCCGGAGCCCGAGCCCGAACTCCGGGAACTCACCCAGCAGTTCGCCGCCACGCCGCGCGGAGCGCGTCTCGCTCGGCGGCTTGCCGTGCGGCGGATGGAGGAGTGGGGTTATCCGCCCGCGTCGGACGCGTCCTGCACGGTGGCCCTGCTGGTGGCGGAGCTGGCCTCCAACGCGGTGCGGCACGGCCGGGTGCCCGGACGGGACTTCCGTCTTCGCCTCGCCTGCGTAGCCGCCACGCGGACGATCCGTATCGAGGTCTCGGATGCCCGCGAGGGCCGCCTCCCGGCCATTCCGTCGGCGCCGACGGGCGATGACGAGTCGGGGCGTGGGCTCCTCCTCGTCGACCTGCTGGCCACCCGCTGGGGGACGACGCCTCGTTTCCCCGTCGGTAAGACGGTGTGGGCCGAGTGCGGTGCGCCGTGAGGTGACCCGGTCAACTCCCGTGCGCAAGAGCGCTGCTGCCGGTGTGGGAGTCGAGGCCGGACAGCAGCTCGGCGAGCCCCGGGTCGGCTTCGTAGTGCCGCTTCTGCAGCTCTGCGATCTTGGCGCCCAGTTCTGGGTGGGGGGTGTCGGAGATGTCGAAGCTCTCGAACCTTTCGATCAGAGGGAAGCCGACCCGTTCCGATGTCACGTGCACCGGGTGGATGAGGTACTCCCAGTACGCATCCAGATCTTCCAGGGCGAACACCGCACTCCAGTCGAAGTCGCTGTTGTATTCGCGGCCGAAGATGAACGATTTCACTGCGGGGATGGCCCGACCCTGGTCCTTGAGGCAGTCCAGCGCCTCGTCGATCTGCTGGGAGGTGACGCCTTCCCTGAGCTTCATGCGGATGCCGTGGTAGATCATCGAGTTCTCCTTGCCGTGGTGGGTGAAGGTGGGTGGTCAGTGGTCAGCGGTCAGCGCTCAGCGGACGGCGAGGCGGCGGCGTTCGAGGACGGTGGCGACGGCGTAGGCGCCGCCGCCGGCGATGGCGAGGACCCAGTAGAGGCCGGGGGTGCCGAGGAAGAGCGCGGCGGTGGAGGTCAGCGCGAGCCAGACGCCGAGGCCGTAGTGCAGGACGTTGCGGCGTGCGGCGCCTTCGCTGACGTAGAGCAGGCCGACAATGAGGCCGGAACCGGTGGGCCAGAGCATGGACTGCAGGTCGGGCATCTCGACGGCGGATGCCAGGCCGGTGATGGCGAGGAACAGGGCGGCGAAGCCGATGAGCCAGGAGGCGCCGAGCAGTTTGCCGGACAGGAGGTCCGGCCCCGCGGCGCCGCGCTGGGCGCGCAGGGCGGCGCGGGTGGCTTGGATGGTGCCGGCCGCCAGTCCGGCGCCGAGGAGTGCCATGGGCAGCCAGGCGGGCAGCTCGAGCAGCGGGCTGGTGCCCTTGGAGAGTGCGGCGGAGCCGTGCCCGAACACGTAGGCCAGTCCGAAGCCGATGTAGGCCGCGCGGTTGTCGACGTCGCCCGGTGAGCGCATCGCGGCGGCGGTGTTGGGGGCGGTGACCTGGGGGACGGCGGTGGCGAGGGGCATGACGGAACCTCCGGGGTGGTGGGGCGGGGTGAACTGACGAGAGGGGCGGACCGGCAGAGGTGGCCGAGAGCCGGCACGTGTACGTGCGTGGTCCGGGAAGCTGCCCGTGTGCCGGGCCGAGTGGGTGGTGCGTGGCGGTGGGCCGCGAGATGCCGCGTGGCACCAGCGGGTCGGCCGCCGTGGTCAGAGGCGTGCGGGTGCAGAACGCGCCGGGTCAGGCCCCCGGGACGAGGACGACCTTGCCGACGACGGTGCGGGACTCGGCGAGCGCCAGCGCCGAGGCGGCGTCGGACAGCGGGATCTCGGCTGCGATCTGCGGGGTGAGAATGCCGTCGGCCACCAGGCGCAGCACCTCGGTGAGGTCCTCGGTCAGTCGGCGCCGCCATTCCGTCAGGCAGCGTCGGCCCGCCCAGAAGTTGTAGAAGTGCGCGCTCTTGCCGTTGGGCAGCGAGTTCCACGCCGCGAGCTGCCCGAACAGCTTCAGTATCGGCAGTTGCGAGCTGCCCTCTTCGTCCTTCGTCGCCGCGGTGCCGTACGAGACCAGGGTTCCGCCCCGGCGCAGCAGCCGCCACGACTGCACCACTCCGGGGCCGCCGACGTGGTCGAAGACCGCGTCGACGCCGTCCGGCGCGATCTCCCGGATCTGGTCGTACATGTCCGGGTCGCGGTAGTCGACCGGGATCGCGCCCAGTTTGCGCACGCTCGCGTGGTGCCGCGCCGAGGCCGTGCCGATCACCGTGATCCCGGCGTGCCGGGCCAGCTGCACGAGGATGGAGCCGACACCGCCGTTGGCGCCCAGCACCACCACGGTTCCGCCGGCGCGCACCTTGGCCGTCCGGTGCAGCATCTGCCAGGCGGTGATCCCGTTGACGACCACGGTCTCCGCGATGGCCGCATCCATGCCGTCCGGCACCGGCGTCAGTTCCGCGGCGTCGATCAGCAGATGACTGGCCCATGCGCCGACCTTGGTGACCGCGGCGAACCGGCGTCCGGTCATCCCGGCGTCCACGCCGGGCCCCGTCGCGGTGACGGTGCCCACCACGTCGTACCCGGGCACGAAGGGGAACGGTGGCTGGTTGTAGTACTTGCCGCGGCGCATCTGCTGCTCGGCGAAGCAGACTCCGGTCGCGTCCATCCGCAGGAGGACCTGGCCCGTGTCCGGAGCGGGAAGGTCGCGGGTCCGGACCTCCAGGCCGCTCGGCTCGACCGCGCCGGGCAGGACGATCTCGGTGGCGCGGGTGGCGACCGGCGTACTCATGGGGGCTCCTTGAGGCTTCGGCTGTGTGTTTACGACCGTAAGGCTACGCACGTAAGTCGAGTGCGACAAGGGTCTACGGCAATAAACTTCACGCTGTAAGGTTACGGAGCGAAGAAGGCCGGTGCGGCCCTCGATGGTGACCGGCCTCGAGAAGGGGGCGACGGCCGTCGAAGAGGGGGTCGCCCGGTTCGGCGCCCTCGTTGGGGTCCGGTTTCATGGGCGCCCGCATGTCGGGACGATCCGCGGCGCGCCGTGCGACCGATGTGGTGCTGTGTGCGGACGGGCCCGCGCGGACGGGCCCGCGCGGACGGGCCCGCGCGGGCGGCGCTCTGTGGTGGCGTCGGCGGCGACAGGCTCAGAGCCGTCCTGCGCCGCCCCGGGTGCCGCGCAAGGCGGGGGACGCTGTCTCCGACGGCGCGTCCGTCGTCCCTGGCAGGTGTGCGGGTTGCCGGGGGCGGTGATCAGGCGTCTTTGAGGCAGGTGATTCTGGTGATGATGGAGTCGGCGATGCTCTCCTCGGACCAGGGGAAGGCGCGGATGACAGCACGCTGGTGCGCGAGGCCGTGCAGGCTGAGCCACAGTGTGATCGCGTCGAGCGCCGGGTCGCTGATGGCGCACTGGCCCGCGGCGGCGCAGTCCGTAAGAACGTCGACGAGTACCTGTATGGCCGTCGAACCGAGGCTGACGAGGTCCTCCTCGGTCAGAGAGTTGTCGCCCAGGGTTGGCATCCAGAGGCCGCCGAACATCGTGCGGTAGCGCTCGGGGTGGCTCTTCGCGAAGGCGAGGTAGGACCGGCAGACGGCATACAGCTGTTCTCGTGGGTTGTCACCGGCCTCCTGTGCGACGGAGCGCAGGAGGGTTTCCAGTTCGGCGAATTCCCGCTGTACGACGGCCAGCATGATGGCCGGCTGGTCGGGGAAGTGCGGGTAGATCGACGGGGCGGCGATGCCCACTTTGCGGGCGACCGACCGCAGGGTGATGGCGTGTTCGTCGCCGGTCTCGTCGAGGAGTGCCGCGGCGGCGGAGACGATGTCCTCGCGCAGGCGGCTGCCCTCGCCGCGACGGTTGCGTGCGCGCGCCCGTTTCGGTGCGGCCGGGCCTGCCGCGCTGGTCTTCTCCACTCCGTAACCTTACACCCCGAAGTTTATTGGCGTGAACCTCTTGTCGTGCTCAACTTACAGCCGTAGCCTTACGATCGTAAGTACACGCGTAAGCGATCGAGAAGAGGAAGACCTTGATGAACGCACGACGCAAGCTCCTGAAGGGCATCGGTGTCGCCGCACTCGGCACGACGGTGACTCTGGCCGTGCAGCCGGTGGCGGCGGCGGACGAGGCGCGGCCGAGTGCCCGGACCTACCAGGACTGCCAGGGGGTGACCGTCGACAAGGACGCCCCCGTGATCAGCAGGGCCAGCGTTCTCATCAAGGCGCCTCTGACGACGGTCTGGCGTCTGCACACGGATATCGACAACTGGGCGAGCTGGATACCCGAGATCACCCCGGCGCGGAAGACGACGCCGGGGCCGCTGCGCCCGGGTTCGTCCTTCGAATGGTCACCGCAGAACATGAAGGTCAAGTCGACGGTCAAGTCGGTCAAGCCGCTGCGGTGCACCGCATGGGGTGCACCCGTGAACGGCATCACCGGTGTCCACCTGTTCACCTTCAAGCCGGTCAAGGGCGGCGTGCTCGCCACCACCGAGGAGTCTTGGGCAGGCCCTCCCGTCGAAGCCGACATCCCCGGCAATCAGAGCAGCCTCGACGCGGGCCTCAAGGACTGGATGCAACGACTGAAGGACACCGCCGAGACGCGGTCCGGCTGTCACTGACCACAAAGGGGCGGCCCGGCACCCCCCCCGTGAGGGGCGCCGGGCCGAGGTGAGTCGGGGTGGTGCGGGGTTACTTCACCGCGCCCGCCATCACGCCCGCCACGAACTGCCGCTGGAAGGCGAAGAAGACCGCCAGCGGGATCAGCATCGAGACGAACGCGCCCGGGCCGAGGATGTCGATGTTGTTGCCGAACTGCCGGACCTGCTGCTGCAGGGCGACCGTGATCGGCGGGTTGCCGCTGTCCGCGAAGATCAGGGCGACCAGCATGTCGTTCCAGACCCACAGGAACTGGAAGATGCCCAGCGAGGCGATGGCCGGGCCGCCCAGCGGCATCACGACGCGCAGGAACAGGCGCAGTTCGCCCGCGCCGTCCAGGCGGGCCGCCTCCAGCAGTTCACGGGGGATCTCCGCGAAGAAGTTCCGCAGCAGGAAGATCGCGAAGGGCAGGCCGAAGGCGGTGTGGAAGAGGACCACGCCCGTGGTGGTCTGGAAGATGCCGATCTCGCCGAAGAGCTTGGCCACCGGGATCAGCGCGACCTGGACCGGGACGACCAGCAGGCCGACCACGATGAGGAACCACCAGTCGCGGCCGGGGAAGTCCATCCAGGCGAAGGCGTAACCGGCAAAGGCGCCGATCACCACGACCAGCAGTGTCGCCGGGACGGTGATCGCGAGGGTGGTCCACAGCGAATCGGTGATCTGCTGATTGCCCAGGATCTTGTCATAGCCGCTGAAGGTGAGCTGTCCGGGGTCGGTGAAGACCTTCCACCAGCCCGAGAGGTCCACCTCGGCCGGGTCCCGCAGGGAGGACAGCAGCAGTCCGGCGGTCGGCATCAGCCACAGCAGGCCGATCAGGAGGAGGACGACCCGCATCACCCCGCCGCCGGCGCGGGCGGCGATCCGCGCGACCAGGGACTGCTTCGCCTGTACGACCGTGTCCGCGCTGGTCATCGGCGGCTCTCCCTTCGGATCCGGCGGATGTTGATGAACATGATGGGCAGCACGAGCAACAGCAGCAGTACGGCGATGGCGCTGCCGAGACCCTGGTTGACATCGGTGCCGAAGGACGACTGGAAGAGCTGGAGCGCCAGCACATTGGCGTCGTCCTGCGAGGGGCCCGGCGCGATGATGTACACCAGGTCGAAGATCTTCATCACGTTGATCATCAGTGTGACGACGACGACCGAGAGCACCGGCGCCAGCATCGGCACCGTGATCCGCCGGAAGACCTGCCACTCGGTGGCGCCGTCCATCCGCGCGGCCTCCATCAGCTCGCGCGGCACCCCCGCGAGCCCCGCCGCGATCAGCACCATCGCGAAACCGGCCCAGATCCAGACGTACGCCCCGATGATGGCCGGGGTGACGATGGACGGGCCGAGCCAGTCCACGCCGTTGTACGGCTGGGCGAAGTTCCAGGCGGGCAGCCGCAGTTGGGCGCCCTCGGCCTTGGCGGGGAGGGTGTACGTACCGTCCGCCGCCGATGTCGTCCGGGCGACGACCTTGCCGTCCTTGACCGCCTCGATCTTGAGGTCGGCCATCGCCTTCTCGCCCTTGTCGATGGCGCCCTGCTCGCCCCCGCCGCCCCGGGTGAAGTCGAACCAGACGGTGCCGGTCACCTTCCCCGGCTCGGCCTTGGCGGCCTTGGCGTCCTGCGCCTC
This sequence comes from Streptomyces sp. NEAU-YJ-81, assembly GCF_017592595.1. NCBI lineage: Bacteria > Bacillati > Actinomycetota > Actinomycetes > Kitasatosporales > Streptomycetaceae > Streptomyces > Streptomyces sp. NEAU-YJ-81. Next base: position 59,638 of record NZ_JAGFNO010000016.1, read on the forward strand.
GCTGATGTCCCCGCGCTTGGCCGCGACCAGCGGCAGCGAGGCGGGGGTGCCGGCGCGGACGGTGTCCCGGGTGGTGAACGAGCCGTTGGATGCCTCGGTCAGCCCGGCGGTGGGACGCGGATGGGCGCCGGGGAACGGCGGCGACTCGCTGAAGGAGTCATGCACGCCCACCCACATGGCGTTGGCCACGCCCTTGTCCGGGTCCTGCTCGTAGACCAGCCGGAAGATGATGCCCGCCGCCAGCATCGAGATCGCCATCGGCATGAAGACGACCAGCTTGAAGGCGGTGGCCCAGCGGATCCGCTCGGTGAGCACGGCGAAGATCAGGCCCAGGGCGGTGGAGACGGTCGGGGCCAGGATCAGCCAGATGATGTTGTTCTTGATCGCCGTCTTGGTGGCGTCGTCGGAGAACATCTCCTGGTAGTTGTCCAGGCCGACGAAGCCATTGCCCGAGGCGTCGAAGAAGCTCCGGTAGACGGAGTAGCCGATCGGATAGACGACGAGCGCCCCGAGCAGCACCAGGGCGGGCAGCAGGAACATCGCCGCCAGCCAGGGGCGGGTGCCCATGACGCTCTTCCTCTTTTTGGCGCCCGGTCGCTGTGCCGGTGGGGCGGACGATGCCCGGCCAGGTGTGGCCGCGCCGTCCGCTGTCGCGGTCGACATGATGTGGTTCTCCCGGTCGAGTGGTCAGTTCTTGTACGCCTTGGCGGCATCCGCTTCTAGCTGGCGCTGGATGCCTTCGACATTCCTCGGGTTCTTGAGGAAGTCCTGGAGCGCTTTCCATTCGCCCTGGGCCGGCTTGCCACCGAAGGAGGCGGGAGCCTGGTCGGACATGTCGAACCGGAAGTCATTGCCCGCCGCGATCAGCGCTTGTGCGATCTTGCGCATCGAGGCATTGGGATAGGCGCTGAACTTGACGTTTTTGTTCGCCGAGATGAACCCGCCGGACTGGGCCCAGATCGTCCCGGCGTCCGGGGAGGCGAGGAAGGTGAGCAGCGCCTGCGCCGCCTTGCTGTTCGTCAGCGCCACGCCGACGTCGCCGCCGGTCACCACCGGTGCCTTGTCGCCCACCGCCGGGAACGGGAACACCTTCGCGTCCTGGTCGAGCTCCGCGCCCGCGTCGGCGACGTTGGCGGCGACGAAGTCGGCCTCGAAGACCATGCCCGCGTCCGGCTCCGCCTTGTTGCCGAATGCCTTGGTGACGGAGTCCGGGAACGCGGTCTGCAGCGCACCGCTGCGGCCTCCCGCGACCAGACCCTTGGTGCCCCACAGCTCGGCGAGCGTCTCGAGCGCCTTCTTCACCGACGGATCGGTCCACTTGATCTTGTGCTGGGCGAGCTGGTCGTACTTCTCCGCGCCCGCCTGGGAGAGATAGACGTTCTCGAACCAGTCGGTGAGCGTCCAGCCGTCCTGGCCGCCGATCGCGACCGCGTCGGTGCCGGAGTCGGAGATGAGCTGGGCCTGCGCCAGGAATTCCTGCCAGGTCTTCGGCACCTTGGCGCCCGCGTAGTCGAACGCGGAGGTGTTGTACCAGAGCAGGGATTTGTTGCTGGTCTTGAAATACACCCCGTAGGGCTTGCCCTGGTACGAGCCGAGGTCCTGCCAGCCCTTGGCGTAGTTCTTGGCCAGCTCGGCACTGGCGGCGGCGCCGAGCGGCTTGGCCCAGCCCTTCTGGGCGAACTCGCGCATCACGCCGACCTGCCCGACCATCGCGACATCCGGCGGGGCGCCGCCCGCGACCTTCGAGCCGACGAAGCCCGCCATGTCGTCACCGCTGGGTACGAAGGAGACCTTGGCGCCGGTGCGTTTCTCGAACTCCTTCAGCACCTTGGTGAAGTTTTCCTGTTCGGTGCCCGTCCATACCGCGGTGACCTGGAGTTTCTGCCCCTTGAGATTCGGCAGTTTCACGGTGTTCGGCGGTGGACCGCCGCTGACCGTGTCTCCGTCGTCACCGCCGCAGCCCGCGGCGGTGAGCATGAGTGCTCCCGCCGCCAGCAGGGCCACCGCAGCTCGTGTCGAACGCTTCGCAGGAAGCGATACGTGCATCCCCGTGTTCCCTCCGATGCCGACCGCCCCCGTGCGGCCGTGTCCCGTGCGAGTAGTCCTACGCCCGGTCACCGAACGTGGCAATACTGCGTCCGGCGTTCACTCACGGATCGTGATCGGGCCGTGATGAACGATCGGCAGAGAACGGGGCAGGTGGGTCAGACGGGAGGATGGGCGGAACGGCTCGAAAAGCCGGTCAGGAGCGACGGGATCGGTCGGGAACGGGCAGGAAACGGGCAGGGCGCGGCCTGCGACGGGCGGGAGCGGGCAGCGGCGGGCGGGGGCGGTCAGATCAGCGCGGGTGCGGTGGGCGCGTCCGCCGACTGCGCGGCGCGCTGCAGCGCACTGGCGAGAAGCGCGAGGTCGGTGGGGCCGTTCCCCAGCTCGCGCAGCGGCCGGCGGGCGGGCGGATCGCCCATCCGCCGCCATTCCAGCGGCACGACGGTGGGCCGCTGCGTGGCGGTGCGCGGTATCCGTCCGGTCACCCGGCCCGCCTGAAACGGGGTGCCCCCGGCGTCCTCCGGGCGGAACAGCCGCCCACGGCCCGGGGCCGGGTCGCCGCCCGGGGCGGCTGCGGCCGCGGGGGTGGATGTGACCGAGCGTGGCGATGCGGCGGGGGCCGTATCGGGCCGCTCGGGCTCCCCATGGCGGTGCGTGGGCTGGGTGGGTGCCGTGGGGTGTGCGGCGGCGGTGGGGTGTGCGGGGTTCAGCGGGCGCGGGTCCAGGACGATCCGGAGTCCGGCCCGCTCGACGGCCACCGTGTCCGCCGTACGGTCCGGGCGGCCGGACGCCACGACCAGATGCACCCCGAGGCGGGCGCCGTCGCGGGCGATCGCCTCCAGGGCGCGGACGACCGAACCGGCCGCCGGACGGCCGGGACTGCCGAGGGCCGGGGCCACCAGCGCGTCGAAGTCGTCGACGAGCACGACGAGACGGGGAAGGAAGGGGCGCGGGCGGGCGGCTGCCGCTGCCGCGCTCGCGGTGCGCTGAGCGCGCAGATTGAGCGTGTGGAGGGTGTCGCTGGGTGGCGGGTCGATATCGCCGGGCGGGCGGGGCGCGACGACACGGGCGGAACCGGGGCCGGGGGCGCCCGGGGTGCTGCTTGGGGTGCTTGGGGTGCCGCCCGGGTCGGCGGCGCCGTCACCGCCACCTCCGCCGCCGCCCTCGCCATCGCCGTGGTGCGGCCGGGCGTGCCAGGCGGTGAAATCCAGCCGGTCCAGCAACTCGGCGCGGCGCTTGAGCTCCGAGCTGAGCGCCTGCGCGAACTCCCGCATCCGTACCGGGTCGGTGGCCGCCAGATGCGTCGAGACATGCGGCAGATCCGTGCACACCCGCAGCCCCTCGCCCGCTCCGGCCCCGGCCCCGGCTCCGTCGATGAGAATGAGCTCTAGGCGGTCCGGCCGTTCGGCGGCCGCGAGCGACGCGGCGAACGAGCGCAGCAACTCCGTCTTACCGGTGCCCGCCGTGCCGTCGATCAGCGCGTGTGGACCGTCGGCGGCCAGATCGACGGCGAGCGCGCCGCGCGGCCCGGCGCCGAGCACCGCCAGCGCCCGGCCGCCCGCCGGGACCTCGTCCGCCGCGGCTGCCCAACGGGCCAGCAGCGACGCGGGCGTGGCCCGCGCCAGGCCCAACTCGTCCAGCAGCCGCGCCGAGTCCGGCAGCGGAACGGTCGGCGGGCCGTCGGAGCCGCCGAACGCGCCGCCCTGCGCGGAGGCGGCCGGGCGCAGGGGCGCGAGCGCCCGCGCGAACCGCTCGGCCCACGCCGCCGACACCGCGTCCACGGTCACGGTCGTGGTGGCGCCGGTCGCGCCGGTGAGCCCGGAGACACCAGTGACCCCGGCGATGCCGGACGTGGCTCCGTCTCCGTCCCCGTCCCCGTTCCCGTTCCCGTGGACGATCTGCAGTCCTGTGGCCACATCGCCGCTCAGCACGGCCGCCACCCCGGAGGCCGCGAAGGCCGCGGACGCGGCACAGGCCGCCTCATAGCTCATCGGCAGCGGGGACGTGGGCGACGCGGCGGGCGCCTCGGTCAGACAGAGCAGATGGATCCCGGCCGCGGAGCCGGTCACCGCCAGCCGGGCGAGCGTGTCGTGCAGCGCGGCCGGACCGGGCGCGCCGTCCACGACCACCACGGTGCGCGGCCCGACGTGGCGCGCCGCCGTGGACGCCGCGGCGGCGGGGGAGGCGCTCGCCCAGCCCGGGCCCAGCGGCCCGTCCTCCAGCCGCCGGGTCAGCTCGTCCGTACGGGCCGTGGCCTGCTCCCCGTCGTACGCGAGCAGCAACCGGCAGTCCTGCCCGCGCAACGGCTGGACCTGCGGCAGCCAGCCGAGCCACGACCACTCCGCCAGCCGCTCCTCGCCGCTGATCAGCACGATCTCCAGCGCGGCCGGTGAGTGCAGCGCCGCGAGTTGCGCCACGACGGACCGGGCGAGCCCCGCCACCCGCGCCCGTGGCCCCGCCAGCCCCAGCGAGCCGCACTGCCGCAGATCGACGGTCACGGGCGCGGCGGCCAGCAACCTGCCGTCCGCCGCCAACTGGTCGGCCGAGCCGAGACGCACGGTGAGCGCGTCGGGATGCCCCTGGGCGCGCTCCCACAACCGGGAGCCCGGCCCCAGCGCCGTCATCAACACGGTGGCCGGATCCGGCCACCGCCGCTGCAGCACCTCCGCCTCCGCTGCCGCCCGCTCCGCCGCGCCCCGCGCGCCCCCGTCCTGCCGCACCCCGCCCCGCTCGGCCGACTTCCCCCCGGCCAACTGCCGCACCCAGGCTCCTATGCCCCGCCGCCGCGCCTGCGCCCCCGGCGCATCCAGCGCATAGGCCCCGGCATGCGTACGATCACCCGCCCCACGCCGCCCAGGGCCGCTGACCCCCGAGCCCCCGGCCTGCGGCCGCTCGCGCTGCCCGCGCTGCGCGCTGTCGGCGGGAGCCCCGCCTTGGCCCGCATGGCCGGGGTCGGCCGAGCTGTGGCCGTCGCGCGGCCCGGCGCCCGGCTGACCGCCGGGGTAGGGGGTGCGCTGTCCGGAGGCGGCTGATGGGCCGTCGTACGGCGCTCCCTGGTAGGCCGCGTCGGCGGGCTGTCCGCCGGTGGCGGAGGGTCCCTGGTCGTACGGCTGCTCGCCGCGCCGGGTGGCGCCGTAACCTCCGCCCGGACCCGGCTGCCGCCCGGAGTCGGCGTCGCCGTCGTGGTGGCGGCTGTGGCCTGCGTCGGCGCTGCCGTACGGCGAGCCGCCGGGGCTCGCGTCGGCGGGCTGGTTGCCGGCGGACCAGGGCTGCTGTGGGCGTCGGCCGCGTCCGTCCGTGTCGCCGCGCCCTTGGCCGTAGGGCTGCCCGCCGCGCGGGGCGGCGCCGTAGCCCGCGTCGCCCTCGCCCTGCCGACCGCGGCCCGCGCCCGCGCCGCCGTACGGCGAGTCGCCGGGGTACGCGTCGCCGGGAGCCGTGCCGTGGCCCGTGCGGCCAGGGTCGGCCGGGCGGTCGGCCGGGCGCTCGGCCGGGCCGTGCCCGGCGCGCGGCCCCGGCCGGCCGCCGGGGTACGCACGCTCGGGGGTTTCGCCGCGCCCTTGACCGTGCGGCTGCCCGCCGCGCGGGGTGGCACCGGGGGATCGGGTGTCGGTCGGCCGTGGGCCTTGGCCCGGCTGACCGCCGCCGCTGCCGCCCGTGCCGGGCCGGTCCTGGGCGGACCGCTCGGGCTGCCCCGCCGGGCCATGTCCGGCGGCTCCCGGCCGGGGGGTGCGCTCGCCGCGTCGGGTGGGGGTGGTGGACGGGTCGTCGTACGGCTGGTCGCCGGGGGCCGAGGGGCCCTGCGGATCCCGGCCGCGGCGGCTCGTTTCGCCGTGTCCTTCGTCGCGCGGCCGCTCACCGCGCCGACCGGCGCCCGCTGCGCCGTAAGGCGAGCCGCCCGGGCTCACCGTGCCGCCGGTCGGCCAGTGGCCGCCCTGCCCGTCCTGGCTCTCGTGGCCGGACCCGCGACCGCCCGTGCCGCTGCGCCTCCCGGCTGCTGCCCCCTCGCCGGGGTGCCATCCGTCGTCCCGGTGGCCTTGGGCGCCTGCCCCGCCCGGGGTTCCGACGCTCGTGCCGCGCGCCCCGGTGGGTCCCGTGTCAGGACCCCAGTTGTCGTCTTCCCGGTGGCCGCGGGTGCCCGCTCCGCCCGGGGTTCCGGTGCTCGTGCCGCGCGCTCCGGTGGCTCCCGAGCCGGGACCCCAGCCGTCGTCGTCCCGATGGCCTTGGGCGCCTGCCCCGCCCCGGGCCCCGGCGCCCGCGCCGCGACCCCGCGCCCCGGCGCTCGTGCCGCGCGCTCCGGTGGCTCCCGAGCCGGGACCCCAGCCGTCGTCGTCCCGGTGGCCTTGGCCACCCGCCCCGCCCCGGGCCCCGGCGCCCGCGCTGCGCGCCCCGGTGGGTCCCGTGCCAGGACCCCAGCCGTCGTCGTCCCGGCGGGAGTCGCGGGTGCCCGCGCCGCGCGCCTCGGTGGGTCCCGTGCCCGAGCTCCAGCCCTCCTCGCCCCGGCGGGGATCCCGGGGGCCGGTGCCCGCGCCCCCGTCGTACAGCCCGGGTGCGGAGTGAGCCTCGTCACCGGGCTGGGCGACCCGCGTCCAGCCGGTGCCGGGGTGGTGCCCGGGAGGTGTCCAGGCGCCCTCGGCGGAGTGGGTGGGGGCGGACTGGGGGGCGCCGGTCCAGGGGCCCTCCGCGTGGGTGGGGCGGTCCCCGGCGGGCGTGACGCGGAGGTGGCCCTCGCCGTCCGCGTGGACCGGAAGGCGCGAGGGGGCCGACGGGAATACTGACGTCGCGGAGGGGACGCGCAGCCGCAGGGCGGACTCGCCGATCCGCAGCAGCGCCCCCGGCTCCAGCGGGACCGGATGGGTGCCCACGGGGACGCCGTCGGCGGCGGTGCCGTTGGTCGAGCCGAGGTCGGCGATGGTCACACGGCCGTCCTCGGCGACGGTGACCGCGCAGTGCAGCCGGGAGACGTCGGGGTCGTCCAGCGGGACGTCCGCGTCGGCGGAGCGGCCGATGCGGACCTGGCCGCCGTGGAGCAGATGGACGCCGCCCGCGTCGGGCCCCGCGACCACGTCCAGATGGACCGTGGCGTCGGCCACGGCGGTCTCGGGGAGGCCGGGATAGCCGGGGTAGTGGCCGGAGTCGGGATCGGCCGGGGCGTGCAGGGAGAGCACCGCGCCGTCCACCAGCGGCGGCTCGCCCAGCGCACAGCGCTGCGGGTCCAGCCGCTCACCCCCCGCGTACAGCACCACCGCGCCGCCGCCACCGCTGCCGCCCCCCGACTCGTACCCGGCCGCGGCGACCGCGTCGGCGAGCCCACTGGCCACCGAGGCGAGGGCCGTGCCGACAGGGGCGGTGACCAGGACGTCCACCGCGCCCATGAGGGCATGCGGCGCGGACGCGGGCGCAGGATGGTGGCCGGAACGGCCCGGGTGGGCGCTGCGCGGCCCGAGGACGGTCAGCCGAATCTGCATCGCCGTCAACGGTCCCTTCTGTCCGGGGGGCCGGGCAGGGGTGCCGACCCCCACCACCGCCCCCAGGCCCTTCGGCACGTACAGGTCCGTACGGGGTCGTACGGGTCACGGAGCGTGAGCCCCCCGGCGCTCGGCGCTTCCGTGCTGCCTGCATCCTCGCACCTGCCACCGACACTTCGCCCGCCGCCCGGCGCCACATGATCTTGATTGGTCGGCTAGTCGGCCGAAACTGGCTGATTGCGACCGGAACGGCTGCCCTTGAGACGCCCGGCGGGTCCCGATCGAGCGGCGATCGAGCGGCCCGGACCGCCATCGGCAACCATCTGCCCGGATCACACGTCTTCCCCGGCGCCGGACCCTCGTGTGGTGATCGGATAGGGCTCATCGTGCGTCGCCATTACAGTGGGGCGGACGAGCACCACAAGCAGACCGTCAAGCAGAGCAGCAAGCAGAGCAGTAAGCAGCACAGCCAGCAGACCCATCGCAGACCACCGATGTAAGACCACGATCAGGGAGCGCATGACGTGCGGCCGGTAGGCAGCAAGTACCTGCTCGAGGAGCCGCTCGGGCGCGGAGCCACGGGCACCGTATGGCGGGCAAGCCAGCGGGAGGCGGCGGGGGCCGAGGCCGCCGTGGCCGGGCAGCCCGGCGAGACCGTCGCGATCAAGGTCCTCAAGGAGGAGCTCGCGAACGACGCGGACATCGTGATGCGCTTTCTCCGTGAGCGCTCGGTGCTGCTGCGGCTCACCCACCCCAATATCGTCCGCACCCGCGACCTGGTGGTCGAGGGTGATCTGCTGGCCCTGGTCATGGACCTGATCGACGGTCCGGATCTGCATAAATACCTGCGCAGCAACGGCCCGTTCACCCCCGTCGCCGCATCCCTCCTCACCGCCCAGATCGCGGACGCGCTTGCCGCCAGCCACGCCGACGGCGTCGTGCACCGCGACCTGAAGCCCGCCAACGTGCTGCTCGCGGGCACCGGCGAGGGCCAGGAAATGCACCCGATGCTGACCGACTTCGGCATCGCGCGCCTCGCCGACTCGCCCGGCCTCACCCGCACCCAGGAGTTCGTCGGCACTCCCGCCTATGTGGCGCCGGAGTCCGCCGAGGGCCGTCCGCAGACCTCCGCCGTGGACATCTACGGCGCGGGCATCATGCTCTACGAGCTGGTCACCGGACGTCCGCCGTTCGCCGGCAACACCGCCCTCGAGGTCCTCCACCGCCACCTCAGCGAGGAGCCGCGCCGCCCCTCGACCGTGCCCGAGCCGCTGTGGACCGTCATAGAGCGCTGTCTGCGCAAGCGGCCCGAGGAGCGCCCCAGCGCCGAGAGCCTGGCCCGTGCGCTGCGCGTGGTCGCCGCCGGTGTCGGGGTGCACGCCTCCGCCGCGCAGGCCGAGGCGGCGCTCGGCGTCGCCGCGCTGCTCGCCCCGGACCCGGCGCCCGCGCCGGTCCCGGACACCGCGCCCGCGGGCACGGCCGACCCGACCCAGGTGCTCCCGAACGCACCGGGGGGCACCCCCTCGTACGACCCGGCCGCGGCCACCAATGTGATGCCGACCACCGGGGCGAACGCCGGGGGCAACGCCGACCCCACCCAGGTGCTGCCGACCGGCTCCGGCCCGGCCGGAGGCGCCGATCCGACGCGCGCCATGCCGCCCGTGCCGCCGGGCCAGGACGATCCGCACCCCTGGCAGAACCAGCTACGCGCGGCCCGCGACCGCAATGAGCAGACGCAGGTCCAGTACCTCGACCCGAGCCAGGACCCGCTGCGCCGCCGCCCGCACCGCGCCGCGCCCCAGCAGCCGTATCAGCAGCAGCAATACCAGCAGCCGCAGCAGTATCAGCAGCCCCAGCAGCCGCCCCAGCCGCAGCCGCCCCAGGGCCGGCGGGGCCGCCAGCAGCCGCCGCCGTACGCCCAGCAGCAGCCGCAGCAGTACGCCCCGGCGCCGCACCACCCCCAGCAGCCCCAGCCGCAGCGCTACGCTCCGCCGCCGCAGCAGCCGGAGCCGCGCCAGGAGCCCCGGCAGCGCGGCTCCAGCCCGAACCGGATGAAGATCCCGGGTCTGGGGTGCCTCAAGGGCTGCCTGTTCGTGATCGTGGTCCTGATCATCGGCTCTTGGCTGGTCTGGGAGCTGAGCCCGCTCAAGGACTGGATCGCCGATGGGAAGAGCTACTGGGACGCGGTCACGGGCTGGGCCGGCGACGTCCAGAAGTGGATCGAGGACCTCGGCGGCCCCAGTAGCTGATCCGTCAGCACCACCGTCCCCGTTTCCGGCCCGTCTCCGCCTCGACTCTCCGGCCCGACCCTGGCCTCCCCACCTCCGACTCCGGTGATTTGTCGACATCCGAAGGGTGTTTTCCGCCGCAGAAGTGACAGTTGGCGCTGTCTGGTGCACCCAACGCGCCAGTAGCCGCGTAGCTTTGTCGCCAACGTGCCCCCCTTGTCGGAGGATTCGGAGCAGTCTTGTCACGGAAGATCGGCAGTCGGTACACCGCGCACCAGCTCCTGGGGCGCGGCAGCGCCGGCACGGTGTGGCTGGGCGAGGGACCCGAGGGCCCCGTCGCCATCAAGCTCCTGCGTGAGGACCTCTCCTCCGACCAGGAGCTCGTGGAGCGCTTCGTCCAGGAGCGCACCGTACTGCTCGGCCTCGACCACCCCCGGGTGGTCGGGGTGCGCGACCTGGTGGTCGACGGCAATGACCTGGCGCTGGTCATGGACCTGATCCGCGGTACGGATCTGCGCACCCGCCTCGACCGCGAGCGCCGGCTCGCTCCCGAGGCCGCCGTCGCGATCGCGGTGGACGTCGCGGACGCGCTGTCCGCCGCGCACGCCGCCGGGGTCGTCCACCGCGACGTCAAGCCGGAGAACGTACTGCTGGACATGCGGGGCCCGCTCGGCCCCGGCGGTGCGCACCCCGCCCTGCTCACCGACTTCGGCATCGCGCGCCTGGTGGACGAGCCGACCCCGATCCGCGCCCAGCCGGCCCGCGACCGGGCCTCGTCCCAGGGCCGCTCGCCGAACCCGCGCAGTGTGATCGGCACCCCGGACTATCTCGCCCCCGAGATCGTCGAGGGGCTGCCGCCCCGGGCCAGCGTGGATGTGTACGCCCTCGCGACGGTCCTCTACGAGATGCTGGCCGGCTTCACGCCCTTCGGCGGCGGCCATCCGGGCGCGATCCTGCGCCGCCATGTGACCGAGACCGTGGCGCCACTGCCCGGGATCCCCGACGAGTTGTGGCAGCTCCTCCTCCAGTGCCTGGCCAAGGCGCCCGCCTCCCGGCTGCGCGCCTCCGAGCTGGCCACCCGGCTGCGCGAGCTGCTGCCCAGTCTGGCCGGATATCCGCCGCTGGACATCGACGAGCCCGATGAGCAGCAGGAGGGCGAGCAGCGGAAGGGCACGGAGGCGGAGACCCCGCACCGCGGCGTCTCCGTGTCCGCCGCCGGGCCCGGCTCCGGCCCAGTACACACGACCCCGCGTCGGCGCGGCGCGGTGCCGCTGGTCCCCGGCGCGGTGCCGGACTCCAGCCGCGAGACCCACACCAGCATGCGGGTGCCCAGCGCGGACGAGCTCGCGGGCGGCGCCCATGGCACCGCCCGCGCGCCCCGGGTGCACGGCCAGCGCCGGGCGGGCTCGGCCCGTAACCCCGTGGTCGCGGGCGCGCTGCGCCGCCGTCGGCTCAAGGTGGCCGCGATCACGCTGGCCGCCCTGGTCGCGGTGGGGCTCGGCGGCTGGCTGGTGGCGGGCGGCGACGACGGTGGCGAGCAGCCCAAGGGCGGCGAGCACTCCGTCTCCCAGGACCCCGGTACGCCATGACCGGGGACGGTCAGTCTTCCGTAGCGGTTACGCTGGTCCCGTGGCAGTCGTCGATGTATCCGAAGAGCTGAAGTCCCTCTCCTCGACCATGGGGTCGATCGAGGCCGTCCTGGACCTCGACAAGATGAGGGCCGACATCGCCGTGCTCGAGGAGCAGGCGGCGGCCCCGTCCCTGTGGGACGACCCGGAGAACGCGCAGAAGGTCACCAGCAAGCTCTCCTATCTCCAGGGACACCTGCGCCGGGCCGAGGAGCTGCGCGGCCGGATCGATGATCTCGAGGTGCTGTTCGAGCTCGCCGCCGACGAAGGCGACGCGGACGCCCGCGCCGAGGCCGAGGCCGAGCTGGAGGCCGTACGCAAGGCGGTCGACGAGATGGAGGTGCGCACCCTCCTGTCCGGCGAGTACGACTCCCGTGAGGCGCTCGTGAACATCCGCGCCGAGGCGGGCGGGGTGGACGCCGCCGACTTCGCCGAGCAGCTCCAGCGGATGTATCTGCGCTGGGCCGAGCGCCACGGCTACAAGACCGAGATCTACGAGACGTCGTACGCGGAGGAGGCCGGCATCAAGTCGACCACCTTCGCCGTGCAGATTCCGTACGCCTACGGGACGCTCTCCGTCGAGCAGGGCACCCATCGCCTGGTGCGGATCTCGCCGTTCGACAACCAGGGCCGCCGCCAGACCTCCTTCGCGGGCGTCGAGGTGCTGCCGGTCGTCGAGCAGACCGACCACATCGAGATCGACGAGTCCGAGCTGCGCGTGGATGTCTACCGTTCCTCGGGCCCCGGCGGCCAGGGCGTCAACACCACCGACTCCGCGGTGCGGTTGACCCACATCCCCACCGGCATCGTCGTCTCCTGTCAGAACGAGCGCTCGCAGATCCAGAACAAGGCGACCGCGATGAACGTCCTCCAGGCCAAGCTGCTCGAGCGGCGCCGCCAGGAGGAGCAGGCCAAGATGGACGCGCTCAAGGGCGACGGCGGCAATTCCTGGGGCAACCAGATGCGTTCGTACGTCCTGCACCCGTACCAGATGGTCAAGGACCTGCGCACCGAGTTCGAGGTCGGCAATCCGCAGGCGGTGCTCGACGGTGAGCTCGACGGCTTCCTGGAGGCCGGAATCCGCTGGCGCAAGCAGCAGGAGCAGGGGAAGTAACCTTCCCGCTGGGCCCCCAACGGGCCCCGTACACCACGGTTTTGGTCACAGTCCTGTACCCATGCATGCCGCATCCACTTCCATAGCGGACATCTCGCATGCAATGGCCTTGACGATGATCTGAAAACTGGGAAGGCTGACGCGCGGCATGCGTATGACTGGGGCGCGTGTGAACGGGGGCCGGCGGACCGCCTCAGAGGGATGGGGACCGCGGAGAATGCGACACCCCGAGCCGTTGCCCCGTGCATAGCTGCTCCATTGACGAGTACAGCTACTGGGGGTAGCAGGCAGATGACGAAGAAGACGCGGCTCCGCGTTGCGCGCATAGCTGCCGGTGCGGTGATCGCCGCCGGCGCATCGCTCACCGCCGCCGGCGCCGCCTCGGCCGTTGGTGTTGACGTCGGTATCGGCGGCGTGAACGTTTCGGCGAACGCGGACGAGAAGGGTCTGGACGTCGGTGTCGGCATCGGCAACGGCCACGGCAAGCCGACCGAGGACCCGACCGACGAGCCGACCTCGATCCCGACGGGCGAGCCGACCGAAGAGCCGACCGACCCGCCCACGGAAGAGCCGACCGACCCGCCGACGGAGGACCCGACTCAGCCGCCGACCGGTGAGCCGACGGATGAGCCCACTCAGCCGCCGACCGGTGAGCCGACCGACGAGCCCACCGACGAGCCCACCGGCGAGCCGACCGCCGCGCCGAGCTCGCCCGGCCAGGGTGGCGGCAGCGGTGGTGGCGACGACAGCACCTGCACGGTGGACCTCGACAGCACCAACTGCGACGACAACACCGGCACCGACAACGTCGGCTCCAAGCCGGTGGAGCAGGGCAAGGCCAAGGAGCAGCTGGCCGAGACCGGTTCCTCCGAGACCACGTTCCTGCTGGTCGGCGCCGCGACGATGATCGCCGGCGGTATCGGCTTCCGCTTTGTGCCGCGTCTGGTGAACCGCAACAACATCGCCTGATCGCGCGCTCTACGCACGGTAAGGGGCCCGGAGCTCTCCAGAGCTCCGGGCCCCTTGTGCGTTCAGAGGGTGTGCCGTGCGTTCAGAGGGTGCGCCACACCCGATGTATAGTCTGCGTAACGCTCCGTTACGCCGTCGCCATCTCATGTGCGAGCACGGCCACCGTGATGAGCGCCACCAGCAGCGCTATCAGTGCGGCCGGCGTCAGCCCACCGAAGATGCCGTCCTGCTGCAGGCGCTCCCTGCTGGCCCGGCAGACCGGGCAGCGGCCCTCGCTGACGGGGCTCGCGCAGTTGGCGCAGACGAGCCTGTCGTACGTCATGCGCTTTCTCCTCCCGCGCGGCGGTGCCGCAGTAGATACGGGACCAACGCCCAGCGAAATGGGTTTGTTCCCCTTCCACTGTGCCAGCTTCCGCCCGGTTCGGCGCGCCCCGCACGATTCCGTGCCGCATCCGTACCGGTTTCGTGGTCGTTTCAGCCGCCACGACAGGCGGTTTGTCAACCGTTTGACCCCAATAGTGCAGTGAAGAAACCCACCCGCGCCGGACGGCGGACTGCGCGCCCGCGCGCGGTTCGCGTATGGTCACGCTCACCGACGGGAGCCGCTTCGGCTGCAGCCCGTACCGCTACCCAGGTCACCGTGGTGCTCCAGTGATCCGATTCGACAACGTATCCAAGACATACCCCAAGCAGAACCGTCCCGCACTCCGGGATGTCTCGCTCGAGATCGAGAAGGGCGAGTTCGTCTTCCTCGTGGGCTCCTCGGGGTCGGGAAAGTCCACTTTCCTCCGGCTGCTCCTCCGCGAGGAGCGCGCCAGCCATGGCGCGGTCCATGTGCTCGGCAAAGATCTCGCGCGGCTGTCCAACTGGAAGGTGCCGCAGATGCGCCGCCAGTTGGGGACCGTCTTCCAGGATTTCCGGCTGCTCCCCAACAAGACGGTCGGGGAGAATGTCGCCTTCGCGCTCGAGGTGATCGGCAAGCCGCGCACCGCCATTCGGAAAACCGTCCCCGAGGTGCTCGATCTGGTGGGACTGGGCGGTAAAGACGACCGTATGCCCGGCGAGCTCTCCGGTGGTGAACAGCAGCGGGTGGCCATCGCCCGCGCGTTCGTCAACCGTCCGATGCTGCTGATCGCCGACGAGCCGACGGGAAACCTGGACCCGCAGACGTCCGTCGGCATCATGAAGCTGCTGGACCGGATCAACCGGACCGGCACCACCGTCGTCATGGCGACACACGACCAGCAGATCGTGGACCAGATGCGCAAGCGCGTGATCGAACTTGAGAAGGGCCGCCTCGTCCGCGACCAGTCCCGCGGCGTCTACGGCTACCAGCACTGAAAGGACGCCATGCGCGCCCAGTTCGTCCTGTCGGAGATCGGCGTCGGTCTCCGCCGGAATCTCACGATGACATTCGCGGTCATCGTCTCCGTCGCCCTCTCGCTCGCCCTGTTCGGCGGGTCCCTGCTCATGCGCGAGCAGGTGAGCACGATGAAGGGCTACTGGTACGACAAGGTCAACGTCTCGATCTTCCTCTGCAACAAGAACGACAAGGAGACCTCGGCCAACTGTGCCAAGGGCGCGGTCACCGAGGCCCAGAAGCAGGAGATCGAGTCCGAGCTCAAGCAGATGAACATCGTCGAGTCGGTGCACTTCGAGACCAGTGAGGAGGCGTACAAGCACTACAAGGAGCAGTTCGGCGACTCGCCGCTGGCCGATTCCCTGACCCCGGACCAGATGCAGGAGTCCTTCCGTATCAAGCTGAAGGACCCCGAGCGCTATGACGTCATCTCCACGGCCTTCGCCGCCCGCCCCGGGGTGCAGGAGGTCCAGGACCAAAAGGCCCTGGTCGACGACCTGTTCAATCTGCTCAACGGCATGAATTTCGCGGCGCTCGGCGTGATGACGCTGATGCTGATCGTCGCGTTGATGCTGATCGTCAACACGGTGCGGGTGTCGGCGTTCAGCCGCCGCCGGGAGACCGGGATCATGCGATTGGTCGGCGCGTCCAGCTTCTATATCCAGATGCCGTTCATCATGGAGGCCGCCATCGCGGGGCTGCTGGGCGCGGGCTTCGCCTGCGTACTGCTGGTGAGCGGGCAGTACTTCCTGGTCAACAACTGGCTGGTGGACAAGATCGATGTGATCAACTTCATCGGCTGGGACGCGGTGCTCGCCAAGCTGCCGCTGGTGCTCGCGATTGGCCTGCTCATGCCCGCGCTCGCGGCGTTCTTCGCGTTGCGCAAGTACCTCAAGGTGTGACATTCGCCTACGGCGCCGTGCCGGACAACCCCCGGTACGGCGCCTGTTGGTGCCCTACACTCACCGGCATGTCGGGCCCGTGTTTGTTCGTCCAGCCCCGCCGCATTCGCCGCGGGGCCGCCCTGACATTGGTCTTCGTGAGCGTGCTCGCCACCGGGGCGGCCGTCGGTTCCTGGGGCGCCGAGCCCGGACCGCGCCAGGACCCCCACCCCGCCCGGATGCCGGCTCGTGCCTATGTCGGCGCGGTCGAGAGCGACCAGGTCAAGGCGGCCGCGGCCGCGGCCCAGGAGGACGGGAAGTCCGGTTCGAAGGCCGCCCGCGAGGTGGTCAGCCGCAGCGGAGACCGGTGGGGCGCGGTCTACAGCGCCCGTGAGTACGAGGGCTTCCGCCAGAACCTCGACGGTGCGTACGTCGGCGTCGGGATCTCCGCCCACCGGGACGCCCAGGGGCGGATCGCCGTCGAGCGGGTCGAGCCCGGCAGCCCCGCCCAGAAGGCCGGGATCCGGGCCGATGACCGGCTGCGCACGGTCGACGGCAAGAACGTGACCGGGCGGCCGGTCACCGAGGTCGTGGCCCTGCTGCGCGGCCCCGCCGACGGCTCCCCGGGCACCCGGGTGGAGCTCGGGCTGCGGCGTGGCGGACAGAAGTGGACGCAAGAGCTCCGCCGGGCCCGGCTGACCACGGACCCGGTGACCGTCGACCGGCTCAGCGGTTACGACGACCACAGACCCGGCGCCGTCCGGATCAAGGTCGACTCGTTCACCAAGGGCACCGGAGAGCGGATCCGGCGGGCGGTGCGCTCCATCCCCCGGGGCGACGGCATCCTGCTCGATCTGCGGGGCAACTCCGGCGGGCTGGTCTCCGAGGCCGTCACCGCCGCCTCCTCCCTCCTCGACGGTGGCCTGGTCGCCACCTATGACGTCCGTGGTGACCAGCGAGTTCTCGACGCGCGACCGGGCGGCGACACCGACAGCCCGCTGGTGGTGCTGGTCGACGGCGGCACCATGAGCGCCGCCGAACTGCTCACCGGCGCCCTTCAGGACCGCGGCCGCGCCGTGGTCGTGGGCTCCCGAACCTTCGGCAAGGGCTCGGTGCAGATGCCGAGCGAACTGCCCGACGGCTCGGTCGCCGAGCTCACCGTGGGCCACTACCGGACCCCGGCCGGGCGTAACGTCGACGGCGAGGGCATCGCACCGGATCTGACGGTCAAGGGCGACGACGGCCCATCGGCCGAGGCGCGGGCGCGCACAGTATTGAGTGGCCTCGGGGGCGGGTCCTAGTGCGAGAATGGCCTGGCTATGGCTAAAGAGACGGGTCGCAAGCTGATCGCGCAGAACAAGAAGGCGCGGCACGACTATCACATCCTGGATACATACGAATGCGGTCTGGTGCTGACCGGGACCGAGGTGAAGTCGCTGCGTCAGGGGCGTGCCTCGCTCGTGGACGGATTCGCCCAGCTCGACGGCGGCGAGGCATGGCTGCACAACGTGCACATCCCCGAGTACAGCCAGGGGACGTGGACCAACCACTCGGCGCGCCGCCGGCGGAAGCTGCTGCTGCACCGGGCGGAGATCGACAAGCTGATCGGCAAGACGCAGGAGACCGGGCACACCCTGGTGCCGCTGGCCCTGTACTTCAAGGACGGCCGGGCCAAGGTCGAGATCGCGCTGGCCAAGGGTAAGAAGGAGTACGACAAGCGCCAGACGCTCCGCGAGCGGCAGGACCGCCGGGAGTCCGATCGGGCGATCTCCGCGGCGCGACGGCGGCAGCGGGCCTGAGCTGGACTCCAGGCGGCGGGAATGATGTGGCCCCGTCGCGCGTTGTTCACCTATGATGGCGCTGTGCCCCTCCGAGGGCGCGGCACCACCTTTTGAAAACACCACATGGGGATGATCGGTTTCGACAGCGGCTGTCGAAGCAGGAGAAGCGAGCCGAGGAAGCGGCAATGATCTCGTTAACCATATGTCGCAACCAATAATCGCCAACACCAAGCGCGATTCCTTCGCCCTCGCTGCCTAAGTAGCGACTTGCGAAGTGTCAGCCCGGGGCTGTTCCCGACCCGGATCCTGGCATCAGCTAGGGAACTAAACCACTAAGCCCGGTCACGGGGCGTAGTGGGAAATCAAACAGTGACTGAGCCCGTCGGAGACTTGTCCGCGTGATCTCCGGGGCCGAGAAAATCACAGCGGACTGCGCTCGGAGAAGTCCTGATTCCACACCGGTGGACGCGGGTTCGATTCCCGCCATCTCCACTCATCCCATGTACGACGAGGGCCCCGCCAGCCGGCGGGGCCCTCGTCGTGTTTCGTGCTCAGACGAGCCGGTGTTCCCAGCGCAGTGCGGGCCGGTCGTCGATCCAGTACGTGTGGGAGCTGGGGGCGACGCGGAGCCGCATGGTGCTGATGCCGGGACGTTCGGCGTCCTGCCAGGCGATGAGCGTCCGCTCGATGTCGTCCCACAGCGCCATCGGTCCGCCTTGCCGGACGGTCCAGCCGGAGCCGTTCTCGGTGAACGCGGCAAAGGATTCGCGGTCGGCATCGAACACATAGAGCTGCGAGGCACCATCTCCGCTGGTGGCGCGTACGAGCTGGGCGCCGGGCGCGGCGAGCTGGACAAGGAAGGCGGGCATCCACTCCTCCAGCAGAGTCGGCGGCACCTTCGCTTCGCGCTCGCTGTCGGCATAGGCGGTGCGCGCCGACAGGTCCCCGGCGAGCGGTACCACGGCCTGGGAACGGGCCTGCATGAACGACGACTCCCCGATGATCCGCCCCTCGGCTGTGCCGTCCTCGTTCACGGTGACCTTGGCGAGGCCGGTGCCGTACGCCCATGATCCGGGGGCGAGGGTGGTGAGGATGGTGCCGCCCGGCTTGGTCTGACGTACCCAGGTGTGGGGGATGCGGCGTACCGCGCATGTGGCGATGACGCGGTCGTAGGGGGCGCGGCGGGGGTGGCCGAGGAGTCCGTCGCCGGTCACGGTCCATGTGGAGTATCCGGCGGCCTCCAGAGCGGCATCCGCACGGGCAGCCACGCCCGGGTCCACCTCGATCGTGGTGACGTTGTCTTCTCCGAGCCGGTGGCATATCAGGGCGGTGGAGTAGCCGGTGCCGGTGCCGATCTCCAGCGCGGTGTGGCCGTCCTCGATGTCCAGGGCCTCGATCATGCCGACGACGGTGACGGGCGTGGTGGACGATGAGGTGGGCACGCCGGGAACGGGTTCGGCGGTCCGGTCGGCGGTGAGGTGGCCGTCCAATTGCGTCACCAGGGACTCGTCGCGGTAGGCGATCTTGGACCATTCCCTCGGATCGGTGCCGAGCGCGGTCACGGGCCGCCAGTGTCCGCCGTCGGCGGGCAGGAACACGCCGGGCTGGAGGAACAGTTCACGGGGTACGGCCTCGACCGCTGCGCGCCACCTCGGATGGGTGAGGACTCCGGCCTCCTGGAGCCGGTCGGCGAGGTCACGCCGCTCCGGTGCGGTGTCGGGTGTCATCGGACGGTGTCTCCTTGAGCGAGCAGGTCGGCGAAGGCGGCGGCCATCGGCAGACCGGTCCTCTCCTCCAGCCACCCCCATTGGCCGTTCGGGTTCAGCTCCAGCCAGTGGGGTTCGCCGTCGCGGTCGAGGGCGAGGTCGAAGCTCCCGGAGCGAAGGCCGAAGTGGTCGAGACAGGTGAGGAGCGCCTTTTCCAGCCGATCCGGCAGGTCTACCACGCGGTACGAGAGGGCGGAGTAGTCCTTGCGCCAGTCCAGCAGGTCCGAGTCGATGCGGACGGCGAACGACTGCCGGTCAACGACCAGCACCCGGAGGTCGGCGACTTTGTCCACACGGGCTTGGAACAGGTGCGGCGCCATGGCCACGGTGTCGTCCACCTCGTCGGCGGTCACGGGCTCGGCCCAGCTGGTCAGGCCGACGCCGTCTCGCTCGTACGGGGTCCATCGCAGCGTCTTGGTGATCACCTGCCCGTGGGCGGTGATGAACCCGCGTGCCTCGCAGGGGTCGTTGGTCACCAGCGTCGCGGGCACGGTGAGGCCGAGGCGTGCGGCTGTGGCGAGTTGGGTGGGTTTGTGGTCGGCCGCCGCGATGCGGACGGGGTGGTTGACCCAGAGTGGGCCGTCGAGGGAGTGGAGGACGCCCGCGATTCCGTGGCGGACCTGCGCTGCGGCGTAGCGTGCGTCGTCCGCGTCCAGGTGTTCGAAGGCGGGCCAGACGGGGCGGCGCCAGTACACCGCCCGTACGTGCTCCAGGTCGGCGGTCCTTGACGGGGTACGGAGCTGCCCGGCCCTCAGGGAGGGTGCCGGGCAGCCGCCGAACCGGGCCGTGACCGTCAGCTCCCCGGCTGGGAGGTCTGCGGGGTTGAAGCGAGCCACGGGAACACCGCGTTCGTTGAGGTGGGTGATCACCATGTCGGCAGTGATGTCGAACGGTTCCGTGACCACCAGGACCGGTCGGGTGTCGGCCATGGGGCGGTCAATCCTGCTGGGAGTCTTGGTCGGAGCCCGCGTCGTTGCGCGAGTCCAGGTTCGTCACGGTCGATGTCGAGGTGGCGGAGCTGGTGCCGTGCCTGCCCATCTCGACCACCAAGCCATCACGGTCGCGGAACACGCCGGTCTGGGTGTCCGGGTCGATGGTGACGGTGGTGAACGGCATCTCCGCCGTCGTGGGGTACGGGCCGAGTCGGCGCAGGCCCCACGGGCGGACTTTCTCGGGCTGGCTGGGAGCGTGGTACGTGGTCACGGCTTCTCCCTTCGGATAGGTGGCTTTGGTGTGCCCGGACGGGGCTGTCGGTGCCGCTCCGGTCTCGCGTCGAGGCAGGTGCCCCGGGGTGGCGCACTCTGCCCAGACGCCTTTGCCCCACGGCTTGGGGTCGATGCCCCACCGGCAGGAGATGGCGTCCACCACGGCCATGCCGCGCCCGGACTCGGCCGTTTCGGTCGTCTGGACGACGCGAGGGACGGCGCGGGACCGGTCGAACGCGGAGATGCGCACGAGGTGATCGCTGGGGCGTTCGACCTTGAGGCGGAAGCAGCCGCGCTGCTCGGGATCGGGAATGTAGCGAGTGGCGTGCCGGATCGCGTTGGTGGCCAGCTCTGAGGTGATTAAGCGGGCGTCGTCCACCAGGTCCTCCAGCCCCCAGGCGCGCAGGGTCGCGGCGACGGACAGGCGCGCGATGCCCACGGACTCCTCGGTGCACGGGAGCGACTGGGTGTAGGCCGGATGGCCGGTTCCGGTGGGCGCGAGTGGTGAGGGCTTGCTGATCATCATCGTGGTCATCTCGTGGGGCCTTCTGGTGAGTGGGCCAGGCAGCTAGCGCTGCATGACACCCAGTCAACGCTCGGAAGCACTCCGTGCTTAGGGCATGTGCAATCCGTCCCGCCCGCATGCCCCCGGACCTTTTTGCTTCCCCTTGACCCAGTTCCTTGGTGGGCTGTGCATGCGTGTCTACCGTGGAGGCATGGGGAACCAAGCCCTCCAAATGGCCCTGAATGATGCTGGATTAACGCAGGAGAAGTTGGCCGAGGCGGTGAACAAGGCCATCGAGCGGATGACCGGAAGACCAGGCCGGATCGGGGACCGGGTGGTGCGGCGGTGGCTGAGCGGGCAAACCCGCTGGCCCCATGAACTCCAGCGTCGCGCCCTCACGATGGCGCTGGGCCGGGAACCGGTCGAGCTGGGATTCATTCCCCCATCGGGTCGTTCCCCTATCGCCCCTCATGAGGACAATGTGAACCGCCGCCAAGCCCTCGCCACAGGAGTTGCCCTCGGCGCGGCCGTAGCCGCACCGGCTCCCGCCACGCCCTACCGCGTCGGCATGAGCGACGTACGGGCCCTGCAAAGCCGCTTCGCCAAGCTCGTCGCCGCCGACCACAAGAAGGGCGGGGACCAGCAGACCGAGGCCGCTGCCCTGGCCCTTGCCGATGAGGCCGTTGCCCTGCGGCAGCGTGGTTCATGCTCTCAGCGCGTCAGGCGCGCCCTGTACGCCATGGCCGCCGCCTGCGTGTCCAGCGCTATGTGGGCCGCCACCGACGGGCGTCGTTTCGACGCGGCCCTAGGGCATCACGAGCGGGCGGCCAGCCTTGCCCAGGAGTCCGGCGACCAGGCCATTCTGTTCCGCATCTGGTCCCACAAGGGCAGTCTCTACCGCCACCTGGGCCGACCGGCCGATGCCCTCGACGCCAACGATGTTGCCCGCCGACTGTCCATCACCCGCCGTGACCCGCTGTTCGCCTCTCTCGGCCACGCCCGGCACGCCGCGATCCTCGGCCTGGCACGGGACAAGGCCGGTGTGGACCGCGCTTTGGACTGCGCCCGGGATGCGATGCTCCGGGCTGATCCCGGCGAACGGCGGCCGCTGTGGCTGACCGCGTTCTACGACGAAGCCGAAGTGCACAGTCTTGCCGCCACCGCGTACCTGGCTGCTGGTCGGGGGGCCGAAGCCGAAGCGCAGGCCCACGCCTCCCTTACCTTGTTCCGGCCCCATCTCGTCCGCTCCCGGGCCATCACGACCGCCCGCTTGGCCCGCGCCCAGCTCGGACAGGGAGAGGCGGAGCGCGCCGTGGTCACCGCCGCCTCCATTGACGTGGAGCACCCTCGGGTGCGGTCCATGCTCGACTCGTTCACCCGTGATCTTCACCGGATCGCGCCCGGTCCTGTCTACGACTCGTGGGAGCAGCAGTGGAGAGCGGCGTGAGCTTCGTTCGGATCGGTGACGTGGAGTCCGTGTGGGATGACCTGATGGGCATCTACAAGGAGTGCTGGGCGCACAAGCTCCATCTGCCGCATTACGCACCCGAGGCGTTCGGGGAGCGGCTGCACCGGCACGCGGCCGAAGCGGGTTGGGAGGCCGTGGTGGCGTACGACTCCGGTGAGCCCATCGGCTACATCTACGCCAACCGGCTCACCGGAGCGGATGACCGCTGGTGGCGCCGCGTCCGGCCAGAGCTCGAGCCGACCACTGCGGGGGCTTCCACGGTCGCGGTGAAAGAGATGATGGTCCGCCGGCAGTGGCGCCGGCAGGGGGCCGCCCGCAAACTGCATGACGTGCTCTTGGCGGGACGGCCCGAGACGCAGGTCTCATTGATGGTGAACCCGTCGAATCAGGACGGGAAGGTGCAGGCCCTCTACGCGTCATGGGGATACCGAGCGCTGGGCACCGCGCAGTCTTCGGCGGAGGCGCCGCTCCTGACGGTGATGGTGCGCCCGGTGCGGCCCGAGGTGGCCGCCGGGTAGCACCACCAGTCGGCGGAACCATTTATCCAGGTCAGGCCCCTGCCAGCCGTCAGCCGACGTCCAGGACCGCTTTGCCGTGGAGGCGGCGGTCCAGGAGGGCGGCGACGGCCTCCTCGGCTCGGTCCCAGCCGCCGCGCCAGGTGATCTGGGGGTCCAGGTCGCCCGTCGCGACGCGTTCGGCGAGCCAGCCGAGGTCCGGGCCGATGTCGGGGCGGTCCAGCAGGTAGAAGGTGACGATGGAGCGGTTGTGGCGGCCTTCGTTGCCGTAGAAGGCGCCGAACGGGAAGGTCTCGGGCTGGCCCGTCACATGGCCGACGGACACCAGGGTGCCGTGCGCGGCGAGCTTGTCGTACGCGGCCACCAGCTGCGGTCCGCCGACGTTGTCGACCACTCCGTGCACCGGCTCGTCGATCTCCGTCGGGTCCGTGACCACCTGGTGGGCGCCCAGTGTCCGCAGGCCGTCGCCGTGGGCGTCCGGGTCGCCGGTGGAGGCGATGACATGGGCGCCGCCGAGCCGGGCGAGCTGGACGGCGTACCGGCCGACGCCGCCGGTGGCGCCCGTGACCAGGATGCGCCGGCCGAGGGTGTCGCCGATCCGGCGCAGGGCGCGCAGGGCGCTGGCGCCCGCGACCGGGAGGGTGCTGATCGCGCCGGGGTCGGCACCGGCGGGCGGGACGCCGAGCATCCCGGTGTCCACCGCGCGCAGCTCCGCCCAGCCGCCGTCCGCGCCCAGGGTGACGACGGGGGTTCCGGCGGCCGGTCCGGAGCCGTCGGCGGCCGCACGCTCGACCACCCCGGCGGCGTCCCAGCCCAGCACGGTGCCCTCGGGGGCATCGGCCCGGTGGGCGACCTCGCCGTAGTTGAGGGAGGTGGCGGTCACCCGGACCAGCGCCTGGTGCGGGGCGGGTTCGGGGTCGGCGGTCTCGCCGAGGCGGAGGCCGGAGGGGGCGGAGTGGTCAACGAGCAGGGCGCGCATGGCGGTTCGCCTTTCGATGAAGGGTGACGATCACAGTTATGCCACTGAGTGGCAAAAGCGCGCAAGTGGCATCGTCGCTGACGGTTACACTTTTCGCCGTGACTGCCGCTCCCAACTCCTCACTGCGCGAACGCAAGAAGCGGCGCACCCGTCAGGCGCTGATCGACGCCGCGCTGGAGCTGTTCACCCGGCGCGGCTTCGGCGGGGTGACGCTGGATGAGCTGTGCGAGGAGGTGGAGGTCTCCAAGCGCACCTTCTTCCGCACCTTCACCAGCAAGGAAGATGTCGCGATGGCCCCCGACCAGGACCTGTGGCGGGCCTTCCTGGAGGAGCTGGAGACCGCGGACCCGGGCGCGCTGCCGGTGGTGGAGCTGGGGCGGGACGCGCTGCTGACCGCGCTGGAGCGGATGGACGACGAGGGCTGGGCCCGGCGGATGCTGCTCAGCCGGCGGCTGGCCGAGCGGACCCCCTCGATGGGCGCGCACGGTCTGCAGTTCTGCGAGGCCACCACCCAGGAGGCGCTGGAGATCCTGCACCGCCGGTTCGGCCTCGGGGGGTCGGGCGACCTGCGGCCGCGGCTGGCGGTGGACATGCTGGTCGCCGCGTTCCACGGGGCGTTGGCGAGCTGGGTGGCACAGGCCGAAGAGGTCGGCGAGGCGGGCCATATACGCGGTGAGCCCATGCCCCGCCATGATCTGGCCGCCCGCCTCCGCGAGGCGGTAGCCACCCTCCCCGGCAGCCTCGCCCTGACCACGTCCCGCTGACGCCTGTCGGCCGCGCCCGAACCTGTTGCCGGCTGACCGCCGCCTCGAGTCCCACCGCTGGTTGAGCCGCCCACCCCGGCCTGGCACGCCCGGCCCCGCTGACGCGGCGCCCGGACCCGCTGGCCGCCGTGCCCCGGCTGACGGCCGCGCTCGGACCGGCTGATGCCAGCGGCTGCGCTCGCCCGGCTGATGGTCGGCCACGGACAGGCGGCCGTGTCCGGCCTGGTCGGCCGCGGCGCCTGTCGGCCGCGCGTGGCCCGCTGACGGTGGCGTCCGGTTGGCCGCCAGGCCCGGGGGCCGCGCCGCGCCCGGGGTCGCTGACGGCTGGCCGCCGCGCCGTGCCGCGCCGATGGTCGCCCTTCAGGCGAAGGCGATCACCAGGCCGAGGCCGAGGAAGAGCGTGCCGATCAGGATCATGCCCACCGCCGGGCCCACCAACTGGCGCCGCATGTCCACCCGCGCCTTGTGCGAGCTGCCCGGGAGGTACACCACGCCCACTCTTCGGCCGGTCGCCAGCCCCATCCCGATGCCCTGGATCGCGGTCTTGAACTCCACCACGTAGCCCTGGTGGTCGTGGAACCGGATGACCGGCGTCTGGGTCGCGCTCTCGTCCCGGCGGTCCACGATGTTGGCGACCACCAGCCCCTCCGTACGGAGCCCCTCGCGGCGCAGCCGTCGCACCAGCCGGGCGTCGCGGACGGCGCAGGCGTAGAGGAACAGGCCGACCGCGATACACAGCAGATCGGCTCCGGGCATGGCCATCGATGAACCGCCTCTCGTCGTGTTCGCATCCCCCGCCCGCCACAGGAGACGCGTTGATCCGGAGCTTCGGTTGCCGTCCGCGCACCCTGTCGCGAAATGACGGGGTGCGGGATCCTCCCGTGACATGAGCAGACCCCTGAAGCGTCGTGTGAGCGGCTGGATCTGGCCCCTCGTCATCGGACTCGCCTTCACCCTCACCTGGAGCTCGCCCGCCGGTGCGGACACCTCTCGCGCCGGGATCGGCGACGCCCTCGACACCATCCTCGCCGACCCCCTGCTGAAGGGCGGCGCGGCCGGGGTGGTGGTCGCCGACGCGGACTCCGGCGCCGCCCTCTACCGGCACCGGGCCGACGACCGGCTGATGCCCGCCTCCAACACCAAGCTGTTCACCTCGGCCGCCGCCATGGGGCTGCTCGGCCCCGATCACCGCTTCGGCACCGATGTCCTGACCGACGGCAGCCGCCACGGCCGGGTCCTGCGCGGCGATCTGTTTTTGCGCGGCACCGGCGATCCCACGATGCTCGCCGGGGACTACGACCGCTTGGCCAAGAGCGTCGCCGACGCGGGGATCACCAAGGTCACCGGGCGGCTGATCGCCGATGACACCCGCTTCGACGCGCAGCGGGTGGGCCGCTCCTGGGCGGCCGACGACGAGTCCTCGTACTACGCGGCGCAGATCTCCGCGCTGACCCTCGCCCCCGACACCGACTACGACGCGGGCAGCGTCATCGTCGAGGTCGCCCCGGGCGCGGCCCCCGGCGACCGGCCGAAGGTCACCGTCACGCCGCCGAACTCCTACGTACGGATCGACAACCGCGCGACCACCGGAAGCGGCAGCCTCACCGTCGAGCGCGGGCATGGCTCCAACACCATCACCGTCAGCGGCGCGATTCCGGCCGGGGCGGCGACCGCCAAGGAGTGGGTCAGCGTCTGGGAGCCCACCGGCTACGCCGCCTCGGTCTTCGCCGACGCCCTCCACCGGCACGGCGTCCGCGTGGCCGGGCCCACCCGCCTGGGCAGGGCCGCTCCGGCGGACGCCCGGACGCTCGCCGCGCACCGCTCCATGCCGCTCAAGGAACTGCTGATCCCCTTCATGAAGCTGTCCAACAACATGCACGCCGAGGCGCTCACCAAGGCCATCGGTTATGAGTCGGCCGGTCGCGGCACCTGGGACGCGGGGCTCGGCGCCATCGCCGACTGGCTGAAGAAGCAGGGCGTGGACACCGGCGCGGTGCGCCAGGTGGACGGCTCGGGGCTGTCCCGGATGGACAACATCGCGGCCGGGCGCCTCACCGAGCTGCTGCTGTCGGTGCGTGACGAGCCCTGGTACGCCGACTGGTACGCCTCGCTGCCGGTGGCATGCGCACCGGACCGGTTCGTGGGCGGCACGCTGCGGACGCGGATGTGCTCCACCCCGGCGGCCGGCAACGCACGCGGCAAGACCGGCTCCCTGACCGGCGCCTCCGCGCTCTCCGGCTATGTCACCGACGCGGACGGCGGGGAGCTGGTCTACAGCGTCGTCCTCAACAACTACCTCGCGGAGTCGGTGAAGAGTCTGGAGGACGCGATCGTGGTGACGCTCGCGAAGTCCGGCGAGGGCCATGCGGAGGCGGTGCGGCCCCGTGCCGTACGGGGCGCCACGGCCGACGCCGGACTCGAATGCGCCTGGGTCAAGCCCCGGCGCTGCTGAGAGTGTTCCTGGGCAAGCCCCGGCGCTGCTGAGCGCTAGCGCTACGGCTACAGCTACGGCATCGCCAGCGTCAGCACCTCCGTCCCCGCCGCCGCCTCGGCCGACGGGCCGCCGGCCACCTCCAGCCGCCAGGGCGCCGAGGTGCCGGTGGCCTCGGCACGCAGCTCCGCCCCGTCCCGGACGACGGTGAAGGCGGCGGCCGTCGTGCCGTCCGGGCGCGGCACCCGCACCGTGACCGGGCGGCCCGCGGCCGGTTCGTACACCCGCAGCGTGATCCCGTCCGCCCAGTCGGCGTCGGGGCGGTCGTCGGCCGCCCCGAACGGGATCACCGCCCCGGGCCGGGCCAGTAGCGGGACGCTGAGGAAGCCGTGGGTCTCGCGCACCCAGCGTGGGCCGTGCACCGTCCGTCCGCTGGGCACATGCGTCCAGACGCCGTCGGGCACGTAGTAGCTCACCTCGCCCTCGTCGTCGAAGACCGGGGCGACCAGCAGATCTCCGCCGAGCATGTACTGCCGCTCCAGGCCCGCGCATCCCGGGTCGTCGGGGAACTCCAGGACCATGGCGCGCATCACCGGGACGCCCTCGGTGTGTGCCTGCCGTGCCGCCTCGTACAGATACGGCATCAGCCGCAGCTTCAGCCGGGTGAAGTAGCGCAGCACCTCGACCGACTCCTCGTCGAAGTGCCACGGCACCCGGTAGGAGGACGAGCCGTGCAGTCTGCTGTGCGAGGACAGCAGTCCGAAGGCGATCCACCGCTTGAACAGCCCCGGGTCCGGGGTGCCCTCGAAGCCGCCGATGTCATGGCTCCAGAAGCCGAAGCCGGACAGCCCCAGCGAGAGCCCGCCGCGCAGCGATTCGGCCATCGCCTCGTAGGTGGACTCGCAGTCGCCGCCCCAGTGCACCGGGAACCGCTGGCCGCCCGCCGTGGCCGAGCGCGCGAAGACCACCGCCTCGCGCTCACCGCGCCGCTCGCGCAGCGCCTCGTGGACGGTGCGGTTGTAGAGGTGGGTGTAGTAGTTGTGCATCCGCTCGGGGTCGGAGCCGTCCGCGTACACCACGTCCAACGGCACCCGCTCGCCGAAGTCGGTCTTGAAGCAGTCCACGCCCATGTCCAGCAGCGCGGTCAGCTTGGCCGCGTACCAGGCGCGGGCGTCGGGGTTGGTGAAGTCCACCAGCGCCATGCCCGGCTGCCACAGGTCCCACTGCCACACCGAGCCGTCCGGCCGCTTGAGCAGATAGCCGGCCGCCTTGCCCTCGGCGAAGAGCGGGGAGCGCTGGCCGATGTACGGGTTGATCCAGACGCAGATCCGCAGGTCCCGTTCGCGCAGCCGGCGCAGCATGCCCTCCGGGTCGGGGAAGACCCGCGGATCCCAGGTGAAGTCGCACCACTGGTACTCGCGCATCCAGAAGCAGTCGAAGTGGAAGACGGACAGCGGCAGTCCGCGCTCCGCCATGCCGTCCACGAAGCCGGTGACCGTCTCCTCGTCGTAGGAGGTGGTGAAGGAGGTGGACAGCCACAGCCCGAAGGACCACGCGGGCGGCAGTGCGGGGCGGCCGGTGAGCGCGGTGTAGCGGCGCAGGATCTCCTTGGGGGTGGGCCCGTGGATGACGTAGTACGTGAGCTCCTGGTCCTCGGCGCTGAACTGGATCCGGGAGACCGCCTCCGAGCCGACCTCGAAGGAGACCCGGCCGGGGTGGTCGACGAAGACGCCGTAGCCCGCGTCGGTGAGGAAGAACGGGACGTTCTTGTACGCCTGTTCGGTGGCGGTGCCGCCGTCGGCGTTCCAGATGTCGGTGGCCTGGCCGTTCCTCACCAGCGGGCCGAAGCGCTCGCCGAGGCCGTAGACGGCGGTGCCGACCCGCAGTGCGAGCCGTTCGCGCAGGTGGTGGTGGCCGTCGGGGGTCTCCATGATGCCCATGTCCTTGGCGCCGCTGCTGGTGAGGGTGCGCCCGGCGGCTTCGAGGTCCATCCGCCAGGGTCCGGTGCGGGCGAAGCGCACCGAGAGCGCGCCCGAGGTGAGCCGGGCCTCCTCGGCGTCGCAGCTCACCTCGGCGTCGCACTCCTGGCGGGCGATCTCGAAGGACGGGCCGCGCTCCACCCCGCCGGCGAAGTGGGTGATGCGGATGGCGATGACATCGGGCATGGGGGAGGTGCAGGTCAGGGTGAGGGCGGGGCCCTTGAGCAGATCGCCGCGGTGGCGGACGGGATGGGTGGGGGCGTGGACGGTGAGGGTGCCGGGGCCGGTCTCCACATCGAGCACCCCCTGGGGGTACGCGGCGCGGACGCCCTCGCGCAGCCTCCAGTAGCCGTCGCTGAACTTCATGCGGCCCTCCTCGTCATTTGACCGCGCCCATGGCGATGCCACGGGTCAGGGTCCGCTGGAAGATCAGGAAGAAGCAGAACGCGGGGAGCACCCCGAGCAGGGCGGCCGCGTTGGTCATGGTGGCGTCCATCAGCCGCTGGCCCTGGAGGACGCCGAGCGCCACCGAGACCGTCTGGTTGTCGTTGGAGATCAGCATCACCAGGGGCAGCAGGAACTCGTTCCAGGTCCAGATGAAGAAGAAGACCAGCAGCACCCCGAGGGTGGGGCGGCTGACCGGCACCACCACCCGCCACAGCACCTGCCACTTGTTGGCGCCGTCGATCCGGGCCGCCTCGATGACCTCCTTGGGGAAGGCGCCGAGCACGGAGGAGAGCAGATAGGTGCCGAAGGCCGACTGGATCACGGTGAAGACGATGATCACGCTCAGCCGGGTGTCGTACAGGCCCACCTGCTTGGACAGGTAGTAGACGGGATAGACCAGGGCCTCCTGCGGCAGCATGTTGGCCAGTACGAAGAAGGCCAGCACCCAGGGGCGGCCCTTGACCCGTCCGATGCCGATCGCATACGCGTTGAGCACCGACAGCAGCGCGGCGAGCACCGCCACCGAGCCCGAGATCAGCGCGGAGTTGAACAGCTTCCGGCCGAAGTCGACCCGCTGCCAGAAGTCCCGCAGCCCGTCCAGATGGATCCCCTCGGGCAGGCTCAGCGGGCCGTTCGCCGAGTACTCCGCGGGCGATTTCACCGCGTTGAGGGCCACCACGAGGAACGGCAGCACCATGAGTACGGCCGCCACGGTCAGCGCGGCCAGCACCGGAAAGCGGGCCGGGGCGTGGTGTCGCTTGAGGGCGTTCACCGCTGCTGGTCCTCCGCCCGGGTTTGCAGGCGCAAGGCCACCAGGGCCAGCGCCAGGATGATCACGGTGAGGACGGTGGAGACCGCGGAGCCGTAGCCGACCTGCGTCTTCTCGAAGAAGGACTGGAAGGAGAAGTACGAGGGGACATTGGTGGCCCCACCGGGCCCGCCCTTGGTGAGCACATACACCGCGCCGAAGACCTTCAGCGCCGCGATGGTGCACCACAGCAGCACGACGGAGATCTCCGGGCGGATCTGCGGCAGCGTCACATGCCAGAACCGCCGCCACCACGAGGCCCCGTCCAGCTCGGCCGCCTCGTGCAGGGACGGGTCGGCGCGCTGCAGCCCCGCCATGAAGACCACCAGCGGAAAGCCGAGCTGGACCCACACCATCACGGCCATCACGCTGTAGAGCGCGAAGTCCGGGTCGCCCAGCCAGTCATGGCGCAGCGAGCCGAGGCCGACGGCGTCCAGCGCCTCGTTCAGCGCGCCGCCCTCCGGGGCGAGGATCCAGCTCCAGACGATCCCGGCCACCGCGATCGGCAGCACCTGCGGCAGATAGAAGCAGGCGCGCAGCACGCTCGCGGTACGGGTGCCGATGTGCTTGGCGACGTAGTCGAAGAGCGCGGCGGCCAGCACCAGGCCGAGGGCGGTGGGGAGCACGGCCATCGCCACCACCATGGCCAGGCTGTGCCGGAAGGACTCCCAGAAGGCGGAGTCGTCCAGCAGGGTGCGGTAGTTGTCCAGCCCGGCCCACTTCGGGCTGCCCACCCCCTGCCAGTGGGTGAGGCTGATCCCGGTGTTCATCAGGAACGGGACGACGATGACGGCGAGGAAGGCCAGCGCGGCGGGGAGCAGGAACAGGGCGTACGGATACTCGCGGCGCCGTAGCAGCGGTGCCTTGCTGTGGGAGCTCATCCCTTCGGCGCGCCCGCGTCGTACGCCTTCTTCAGCGCGTCCAGATACGCGTCGGGATCCGCGCTGCCGGTGATCAGCTTCTGGGTCTCGGAGACGAGGGTGTCGTAGAAGCCGGGGACCGGCCAGTCGGGGTAGAAGGCCAGGCCGTCGCCGTCGGCGTAGGTGGTGAAGTCCTGGATCAGGCTCTTGGACTGGGGGTCGGTGATCGCCGACGGATCGGCGGCCACGGGCACTCCGCCGTGGTTGCCGAGGGTGTTCTGGATGCCCTTCTTCATCGTGATGTCGATGAAGTCGTAGGCGAGCTCCTTGTTCTTGGCGCCCTTGGGGACGACCCAGAGATTGCCGCCGGAGCCGAGGGTGAGCTTGGAGCCGGGGAAGGGGAAGGTGCCCCACTGGTCCTTCATCTCGGAGGTGAAGCGGCCGAACCACCAGCTGCCGGAGAAGAACATCGGGTACTTCCCGGCGATGAAGGCCGCGCCCGCGTCCTCGGCCTTGGCGCCGCTCGAGCTCTTGGCGATATAGCCCTCCTTCACCCAGTCGGCGAAGGTGGTGGCGCCATAGGTCCAGGCGGCGTCGTGGAAGTCCGGCTTGCCCTTGTACTGCTCGTAGGCGTCCACCCAGGCGCGGTCGGCCTTGGTCAGGGCGAGCTGGTAGACGTACTGGTGGGCGGGGTATTCGGCGCCCGCGCTGGCGAGCGGGGTGACGCCCCTGTCCTTGAACGCCGTCAGGGCGGCGGTGAATTCGGCGAAGGTGGTCGGGACCTTGACGTGGTGCTTCTCGAAGAGGGTCTTGTTGTAGAAGACCATCGTGTACTCGGCGTAGTTGGGGATCCCGTACCAGTTGCCGGAGCCCATCACGCCCTGTGCGTCGTAGCGGCTGGTGGTGCGCACCCCGGGGCTGAGCGGCTTGTCCCAGCCGTGCTTGGTGACCTCGGGGGTGAGGTCGGTGAGCAGGCCCTGTTTGGAGAGCAGCCCGGTGGTGGCGTTGCCCTTGTTGTACTCCATCAGGTCGGGTGCGTCACCGGAGTTGAGGACCATCGAGGCGGTCTTCTGGATCTGTTCGAAGCCCTTCTCCTCGACCTTCACCGTGACGCCCGGATGGCTCTTCTTGAACTCCTCGATGGCCTGCTTCCAGGCGATGCCCATGGCGCTGTTGGGTGCCTCGTAGTGCCACAGCCTGAGCGACTTGCCGTCCCCGGCCTCGTCCCCGCTGCCCCCGCAACCTGCCATGACCAGGGCTCCCGCGAGCGCGGCCGCGATGACGGCCACTGTTCGTTTCGTCCGTTTCCGTGCCGTCAACATCCGCTGCCTCCGGGAGGGTGGGAAGGAATGGCGCACGTGCAACGTTCGTCGAAGCGCTTCGATGGAGAGAGGTATACGAGGGGTGAGAGAGATATGTCAATGCCGTTGACAAAACGGGCGGGAACGGGCGCGGGGGTCGCGTTTGCGGGCTCAGCCCCGATGGACCTGGCGCACCGTGCGGAGGAAGGCGCCCAGGACGCTCGGCACCGGTCCGAAGCGATGCGCGAGGTGGAACTCCAGCCCGGCGGCGGCCGGTTCCAGCGGCAGCAGGGTCACCCCCACATGCCGGAACCGCCGCATCCCCGCCGGTCCGATGCCGATGCCCAGCCCGCAGGCGACCAGCCCGAGCAGGGTGTGCAGATTGTGCGCCTCATGGGCGATCCTCGGCTCGACCCCGGCGGCGCGGCATACGGCGAGTGCCACATCGGCGGCGGCGGGCTCGGCCTGCCGCGAGGAGAGGATCAGCGGCTCGCCGTCCAGCGCCCGTACGGGCACGGACGCGGCACCGGTCAGCGGATGGCCGGACGGCACCGCCGCCACCAGGGTCTCCCGGCCCAGTGGAAGGCTGCTCAGCCGCCGCCGGGCGGATGCGGGCGGCGGGCCGCAGATGACCCCGGCGTCCAGGCTGCCGTCCAGCAGCGCCTCGATCTGCCGGGCGCTGGGGAGTTCGCGCAGCTCCAACCGGACCTGCGGGCGGCGGGTCCGGAAGGCGGTGAGCACCTCGGGCAGCACGGCGGCCAGCGCGGTGCCGAGGAAGCCGATGGCGAGCGAACCGGTCTCGCCCCGGCCGGCGTCGGCCGCGTCCCGTACGGCGAGGTCGAGATGGTCCAGCACCTGCCGGGCCCGGGCCAGGAACGCCTCGCCCGCGGCGGTGGGCCGCACTCCGTGCCCGGTGCGGTCGAAGAGCCGTACGCCCAACTCGGTCTCCAGCGCCTTGATCTGCTGGGACAGCGGCGGCTGCCGGATGCCCAGCGCGGCGGCGGCGCGGCCGAAGTGGGCGTGCTCGGAGAGGGTGAGCGCATAGCGCAGATGGCGCAGCTCCATGAGAGCCAAGCCTATATCCGATCGCGAATAATCCCTTCATCTCTCATATATCAAAGAAGAAAATACCGGCGTGCCGGTGCTCGACTGGCCCGCATGAACACGACGCGAGAACACCGAGAGCACCTAGAACACCGAGAGACGACGATCGAGGGCGTACGGCTGCACTGGGTGCGGGCGGGGTCGGGGACCCCCGTCGTCCTGCTCCACGGCTGGCCGCAGACCTGGTACGCCTGGCGCAAGGTGATCCCCGCACTCGCCCGCGACCACGAGGTGTTCGCGGTGGATCTGCCGGGCCTCGGCGACTCGGGCTCCTCCCCACGCGGCCACGGCGTCCGGATCGCCGCCGACCTCCTCGACGCCTGGCGCGCCGAACTGGGCCTGGACCGGGTCCATGTCGTCGGCCACGATCTGGGCGGCCCCATCGGCTATGCGTGGGCCGCCGCCCACCCCGCCCAGGTGCGCAGCTTCACCCTGCTCGCCGTGCCGCTGCACGGCTTCGGGCTGAGCGAGCTGATCGCCCGCGCCGGGCTCTGGCACTTCGGCTTCTTCTCGGTGCCCGGTCTCGCGGAGGAGCTGGCGGAGGGCCGGGAGCGGATCCTGCTGGAGCACTTCTACGGGCACGCCATGGAGAGCGGGGCCATCCGCCCCGCCGATGTCGACACCTATCTGCGCACCTACACCCGGCCGGGGCGGCTGGCCAACGGCTTCGCGTACTACCGCAACGCGCCCGCCGACACCGCCGCCATCACCGAACTCGCCCGCACCCGGCTGCCGATGCCCACCCTGGCCGTCGGCTGCGGCCGGGCCGGTGGCCCGGCCCCTCTCCACAGCCTCGGCCAGGTCGCCCCGGCGACCCGCGGTGCCGTGATCGACGACAGCGGCCACTACCTCCCCGAGGAGCACCCGGGCCCCTTGCTGTCGCTGCTCACGCCCTTCCTGGCGGAGGCGGACGGGGCGTGACACCCGGCTCGGTCATGTGGCTGTGGTCTCCCGGGCCTCGTTCACCACGGCCAGGAGTTCGTCCATGGCGGCCCGCCAGGCCGGGTCACCCTTGCCGAGGGTGTGCACCGCGTGCTCGGCGTTACGCCGTCGCGCGGCCAGATCGGGGCGGCGCTCGATCTCGACTTCCCCGGCCCAGATGGTCAGCCACTGGCGGATGGGGCCGAGCTCATCGTGCTCGGCCGCCAGGGCGAACGCCTCGTTCTTCTGGGCTTCCATCTCGGCCAGGCGATGGGGTGCCACGCGGGCGAGTGCGAGGCGCAGCGAGTCCGGGGTGCGTTCTGGCCGGGGCCACGGGACGGTCATGCGGGGGACCGTTCGATCCCGGCTTCCGTGAATGCCTCGTCCAGGATGCGCCCGATCTCGGCCACCGTGCGCCGTGCCTCGACCAGGTCCTCCGAGCGCGCGGCCATGGCTTCGAGCTCACGCAGCCGTGCCGCTCGGATCGGGTACCGCGCGAGGGCCAGGTCGACTGCCCACTGCGCGACGATGAGACGTAACTGGGCGGGGACGTCCGCGTGTTCCGGCGATGTGGTCATGGCTGGCCCTCCGAGCCGTGTGCTTGCGGTAGGGACCGTAGCGGGGCCCGCAGACAACCCCGCCCCGACCAGGCGATGACGAAGGCGAGGGCGGCCGCCGTCGCCGGGGTGAGGTAGGCCGATGTGGGGGCCAGGTGGTCCACCGTCCAGCCGCCCACCGCGGCGCCCGTGGAGATGCCGATGAGCAGACCGGTGTACACGGTGGTCATCCCCTCGTTGAGGCGGGCTGCCGGGAGCAGACGGTGGACCAGGGTCATACCGGTGATCATCGTGGGGGCCGTGGCCATGCCCGCCAGGAAGAGCAGCGGGGCGAGGGTGGCGAGGCTGTGGGCGGTCAGGAGGGGGAGGACCGCCAGGGCCATCGCGGCCACGCCCGCCACCAGGCGCCCACCGGCCGTACCGCGCGGTGGCAGCGCGCCGAAGACCAGCCCGGCGGCGCAGGAACCGGCGGCCTGGAGGGCGAGGACGGCGCTGCTCGCCGTGGAGCCCCCGTACGAGCCGACGGCGGCCACCGTCGCCACCTCCATCGAGCCGAAGACCGCGCCGGTCGCGAGGAAGGTCAACAGGACGACCCGCAGAGCGGGGGTGAGCAGCACGCGCCCCCGGGCGGGATGCGGTTCCGGCGGCGGTTCGGTGCGGCGCTGGGCGGCGAACAGCAGGGTGCCGATGAACAGCAGCGCCGCCGCCGTGACCAGCCCCGCCTCGGGGAGCACCGCCGTGCACAGCACCATGGCCAGCGCGGGCCCGGCCATGAAGCAGACCTCGTCCACGACCTGCTCGAAGGAGGCGGCGGTGTGCCGGGCGGCCGGGTCGTCGCGGTGCAGCGCGGCCCAGCGGGCGCGGGTCATCGCGCCCAGGCTGGGCACGCCGGACGAGCCCGCCGCGCAGCAGAACAGCGCCCAGGCCGGGGCGCCGAAGTGGACGCACAGCACCATGGCGGTCGCCCCGGCGACGAAGACGACGACGGCGGGGACCGCGACCCTGGCCTGCCCGTACCGGTCGACCAGCCGCCCCAGCAGCGGCCCCGCGACCGCCGTCACCGCGACTCCGGTCGCCGAGACGGCGCCCGCGAGCGCGTACGAGTCCCGCACCGTGGCGATCATCAGCACCGTGGAGACGCCGAGCATCGAGCCCGGCAGCCGTCCGACGAGGGCCGCGAGCGTGAAGGCGAGCGCGCCGGGGGCGGCGAAGAGCCGGCGGTACGGGGCGAGTGGCGACCGGCGGCGGCGCGGCGGGGCGGGGGCGACGCCGGGACGGGAGGCGGGGCGGGAGGCACGGGGCACAACGGGCCGGGAGGCGAGGAAGAGGATCACCCCACCACGGTCCCGGGGCCGCCCGGGGCCGGTCCAACACCTGATCCGGACCCATTCACGCATATCCGTTGTCAATGTCGGTCGGGTGAGGGATCGAGGATCGCGTCGGCCACCATGGTGCGCGTGAACCGGGACCTCGAACCGCGCCTGCTGCGCGCCTTCACCGCCGTCGCCGACGAACTGCACTTCACCCGCGCCGCCGCCCGCCTCTACGTCGCCCAGCAGGCCCTCAGCCGCGACATCCGCCGCCTGGAGCGGGAGTTGGGCGCGGAGCTGTTCGTCCGCACCACCCGCCAGGTCGCCCTCACGGCCGCGGGCGAACGGCTGCTCCCGTACGCCCGGCGGGTGCTCCAGGCCCAGGACGACCTGGCGGCGGCCTTCAGCGGGGCCGAGCGCCGCCCGCTCCTGGTGGACGTGGGCGCCCCGGTGAGCACGGGGAACCAGGTGCTGACGGAGGCGCGGCACCGCCTCGGCCCCGAGACCGAACTGGTGGCCCGCTTCCACAGCGGCCTTGCCGGGGCCGCCGCCGAACTCCTCGCCGGCCGCCTCGACGTCTCCTTCGGCCGGGCCCACGGCCTCGACCCCGCCGTGCTCGCCCGGCTGGAACACCGCCTCATCCGCTATGAGCGCATCGCCGTGGTCCTGCGCGAGGACCACCCGCTGGCCCGGCTCCAGGAGATCCCGCTGTCCGCGCTCGCGGGCGAGACTCTGTACGCGGCGGCGGGCAACCCCACCACCACCGAGTGGACCGACCTGGCCGCGCAGCTCTTCGCGGGGCGCGGGATCGCGATGGCGGAGCCGTTCCCGGAGATCGAGGGGGACGAGGAGTTCATCCGGGTGGTGACCAAGCGCCGCTGGTCGGTGCTGGCCAGCGAGGTGTTCATCCACCTCCCCGGCACGGTGCTACGCCCCCTCACCGACCCGGTCCCGCTCTCCCCGGTCTCCCTGCTCTGGCGCCGCGACCTGCACCACCCCGGCCTGGACGCCCTTCACACGGCGGCCCGCACGCTCGCCACCACGTCCGACTGGCTCGACCGCGCCCCGGGCGCCTGGCTGCCACGCCCGGAGGCGGACCGTGATGATCAGCGATTGACGCGGTTGATGTAGACGCGCTTGCGATGCGGAATCGGCACGTGCGGGTGGTCCGGCCGGCTGCTCATGCGATCCTCCGGCGGGGCGGGCGGGCGGTGCACCGCGTACGGTACCGGGCGATACCTCGCGTCGCGTATGCGATGGCGATGGCTCCACCGCAGGAGGGAATCCCTGGGATCCCGGGACCCCGGGGCCAGACCCCGGGGCCCCCGCCCCGGCCCCGGCACCCCGAGCCCCCGGAAACCCCTCACCGCCCCCCGCCCCCGCAGGTGAGTGCAAGGTTTCGTCCGCGTCACCTGCCGCCACAGCCCGGTAATGCGCCGTCCCTACCGTCGGGCAGCGACACCGAGAACTGTGGAGGCGTGATGACTGCCCCGACCACCGCCGCACGCAAGGGGGGCCGCTGGATCGAGCAGTGGGACCCGGAGGACGAGACCTTCTGGAGGGAGAAGGGGGAGCGGATCGCCACCCGCAATCTGGTCTTCTCCATCCTCTCCGAGCACATCGGGTTCTCCATCTGGAGCCTGTGGTCGGTGATGGTCCTGTTCATGGGGCCGGAGTACGGCGTCGACGCGGCCGGGAAGTTCTTCCTGGTGGCCATGCCCACGCTGGTCGGCGGGATCCTTCGAGTCCCGTACACCTTCGCCGTCGCCCGGTTCGGCGGCCGCAACTGGACGATCATCAGCGCGGCGACGCTGCTCGTGCCCGCGATCACCGCCGCCGCGGTGATGGAGCCCGGGACCTCGTACACCACCTTCATGGTGGTCGCGGCGCTCACCGGTGTCGGCGGCGGCAACTTCGCCTCGTCCATGACCAACATCAACTCCTTCTACCCGCTGCGCAAGAAGGGCTGGGCGCTCGGGCTCAACGCGGGCGGCGGCAACATCGGCGTGCCCGTGATCCAGTTGATCGGGCTGCTGGTCATCGGCACCGCCGGGGCGGCCCATCCGCGGCTCGTGCTCGCCGTCTACATCCCGCTGATCGTGGTCGCGGCGGCGCTTTCGGCGCTGTTCATGGACAACCTGGCGCCGGTGCGCAACGACTCCGGGGCGGCCAAGGAGGCGGCGCGGGACGCCCACACCTGGATCATGTCGCTGCTCTACATCGGCACCTTCGGCTCGTTCATCGGCTACAGCTTCGCCTTCGGCCTGGTGCTGCAGAACCAGTTCGACCGCACCCCACTGCAGGCCGCCTCGCTCACCTTCATCGGCCCGCTGCTCGG
This sequence comes from Streptomyces sp. NEAU-YJ-81, assembly GCF_017592595.1. NCBI lineage: Bacteria > Bacillati > Actinomycetota > Actinomycetes > Kitasatosporales > Streptomycetaceae > Streptomyces > Streptomyces sp. NEAU-YJ-81. The sequence continues at coordinate 98,368 of NZ_JAGFNO010000016.1, forward strand.
CTCGCTCATCCGCCCCGTCGGCGGGCGGCTCGCCGACACCCACGGCGGCGCGAAGATCACCCTGTGGAACTTCGCCGCCATGGCCGCGGCCACCCTCGTGGTCGTCTACGCCTCCGCACAGAAGTCGCTGCCCGTCTTCCTCGCCGGCTTCATCGCCCTCTTCGTCCTCAGCGGGCTCGGCAACGGCTCCACCTTCAAGATGATCCCCGGCATCTTCCAGGCGAAGGCCCTCGCCCGCGGCCTCGCGGGCGAAGAGGCCGCGTCCTACGGGCGGCGGCTCTCGGGCGCGGCGATGGGGCTGATCGGGGCGGTCGGCGCGCTCGGCGGGCTCGGGATCAACCTCGTCTTCCGGGAGTCGTTCGCCCGCGCCCACTCCGGCACCCCCGCCTTCGTCTCCTTCCTCGCCTTCTACGCCGTGTGCTCCGCGGTCACCTGGGCCGTATACCTCCGCGGCGCCCGCCCGGCCCCGGCGCCCGCCGCCGAGCCGGACACGCATGATCCGCGGTCGGAGCGGCAACCCGCCTACGCGGACGTCTGAGCGGCTCGGGGCGTACGGTCGACCGGGGAAGCCCCCGGCCGTACGCCCCGTTACAGATGGGAAACCTCCGTGAACCGCCACCGTCACGGGACGGCGACAGGATGCGGAACCGGAGGCGCCCATACGCGAGTGAATCGGGAGATCGGGACGAGAGCCATGCACCGAGAACAGACCGGAGCCGCGGGCGACGAAGCACCCGTCGGCCCTCTCGCCGGATTCACCGTGGGGGTCACCGCGGCACGGCGTGCGGATGAGCTGGGCGCGCTGCTGCGGCGCCGCGGCGCGGCCGTGATGCACGCACCGGCGCTGCGGATCGTGCCGCTGGCCGACGACTCCGAACTCATGGCCGCCACCAAGCAGTTGATCGACCACGCCCCGCACGTCGTCATCGCCACCACCGCCATCGGCTTCCGCGGCTGGGTCGAGGCCGCCGACGGCTGGGGCCTGGGCGACGCGCTGCTCGACCGGCTGCGCGAGGTGCGGCTGCTGGCCCGCGGGCCCAAGGTGCGCGGGGCGATCCGGGCCGCCGGGCTCACCGAGGAGTGGTCCCCGCCCTCCGAGTCCATGGCCGAGGTGCTCGACCGGCTGCTGGAGGAGGGCGTCGAGGGGCAGCGCATCGCCATCCAACTGCACGGCGAGCCGCTGCCCGGCTTCGTCGAGTCGCTGCGTGCCGGGGGAGCGGAGGTGGTCGGGGTGCCGGTCTACCGCTGGATGCCACCGGAGGACATCGGGCCCGTCGACCGGCTGCTGGACGCCACGGTCGCCCGCGCCCTGGACGCCGTCACCTTCACCAGTGCCCCCGCCGCCGCGAGCCTGCTGGACCGGGCCGAACGGCGCGGGATGCGCGAGGAACTCCTCGGCGCGCTCCGCCACGACGTGCTGGCGGCCTGCGTCGGCCCGGTCACCGCGCTCCCGCTGGAGGCCCACGACATACCCACCTCCCAGCCCGAACGGTTCCGCCTCGGCCCCCTCGTCCAACTGCTGACCGCGGAACTCCCGGGCCGGGTCCGCCCGTTGCCGATCGCCGGGCGACGCCTGGAGATCCGCGGCCACGCCGTGGTCGTCGACGGCGAACTACGCGCCGTGCCACCTGCGGGGATGGCTCTGCTACGCGCCCTGGCCCGCCGCCCCGGCTGGGTCGTGGCCCGCGCGGAACTGCTGCGCTCCCTGCCGGGCGCGGGCCGCGACGAACACGCGGTGGAAACGGCGATGGCCCGCCTACGCACGGCCCTCGGCTCCCCCAAACTCATCCAGACCGTGGTCAAACGCGGGTACAGACTGGCGCTGGACCCTTCGGCCGAAACGAAGTACGCGGACGCGTAGCTGCCCGCCGGGGGTGCCCTTGGGGTGGGGTTGCCGTGGGGTGCCCTTGGGTGCGCGGTGGGGTGTGTGGTGGGTGCCGGGTGCGGGGGCGCCCTTGGGTGCGCGGTCGGTTGTGTGGTGGGTGCCGGGTGCGGGGCCTCCGGGGCGGCGCCCTGGACCGTATATTTACGGCGCCATTGGCCGGGGGCGTTGGGTGGGCCGGGGATTGGCGCCACAAATACACGTAAGCGTCCAGGACCCCACCCCTGCGACCCCGCCCCCTCCCGTCTCGCCGGCGACCGCGCCCCGGTGGCACCGGGGCGCCTGTACGTCCTGCGTTCAGCTCGGGGATCGGGTGTTGGGTGGGTGCGACCCCGCCCCCTTCCGCTGTCTCGCGGCTACCCGCCGGTGGCGCAGGGTGCCCGTCCGGCTCACGTTCAGCCCGGGGGCCGTGATTTCAGCCCCTCCGGCGTTTGAGGAGCGGGGTCCGGGGCGGAGCCCGCTATTCAGCCCCTCCGGCGATTGAGGAGCGGGGTTCGGGGCGGAGCCCCGGCGGGGGCGAGGGGCGGAGCCCCTCGTTTCGGGAAGGGGCGGGGTGGGGGACTTTCCGCCGAAGGCGCCCACGGTCCGCACTCGGTATTCGGCCCCGGGGCCGGGTGTTGGGTGCGGCCCCGCACCCGGCACCCACCACCACACAGGGCAACCACGCGGAGCCCCGCGCAAAGCGTTTGCGAGGCGTTCGCCCGGCCTCGCTTCCGGAGGGGTTCCGGGTGACAGGCGGGGCGGGCACTCTGAAAGGTGACCGGATCGGGCCTTCCCCAAGGGGTGACAGGAACATGGCGGCGGCGTCGGGCTACGACCTGCGGTTCGACTCGGGGCGGATCTGCCTGGACCTGGTGGCCACCGTCGGCGGCCGGCTCAGCGAGGCGCCCGTGGAGCGGCTCGGCGGTGTGGAGCCCCTCAGAGCCTGGCTGCTCGGCGCCGGTCTGGTGCCCGGCGGCACCCCGCTCGACGTCGTGGACCACCGCTGGCTCGTCCGCTTCCGGGCGGCCCGCGATCTGCTGCACCGCATCGTCCACACCGAGGTCGAGGGCCACGCCGCCGGCGCCGACCTGGAGCGGATGAACGCGCTGGCCGCCACCGCCCCGCCCGCCCTGCGCGCCGTACGGACCCCCGACGGCACCCTGGTCCGCGCCCTCGCCGGGAAACCCGACTGCGGTGCGCTGCTCTCCCAGATCGCCCGGGACGCGGTGCAGCTGCTCACCGACCCGGTGGCACGCGGGCAGTTGCGGCGCTGCGAGGGGGAGACCTGCTCGTTGCTCTACCTCGATACCTCGCGCGGCCGCCGGAGGCGCTGGTGCTCCAGCGAAATCTGCGGAAACCGCGAACGAGTCGCCCGTCACCGCCGTCGGGTGAACCCAGCCCCTCGGGTAACCCCAACCGTCACCTAAACCCAAGCTTCGGCAAAACATGAACCAGATTCGGACATGACACAGGCCCCGGATGGGGGGACCGGGGCCTGCGGGGCGGTTTTGGGGAGGGAGCCCTTCCTGATGGCCGACACCCGCCCGGCGTCGGCCTACTCGGACTCAAGTACGCATCGCACAGGGGGAGATGTTCAGCCCGGAATTAGGACGTACATCACACGGTGGCCGATGAACGCCGAGCGTTTCCAGCCCGTACCCCCCTCGACCCGGCGGCTTGCGTACGCAAAGATGCCCTCGTGACCGAGAGGACGACACCGGACGACGCGCTCATGCGCGCGCTCTACGCGGAGCACGCGGGCCCGCTTCTCGCCTTCGTCCTGCGCCTGGTCGCGGGCGACCGGCATCGCGCCGAGGACGTGGTCCAGGAGACCTTGCTCCGGGCCTGGCGCAACGCCGACCAACTCCGGCGTTCCGGCGGGTCGGTACGGCCCTGGCTGGTGACCGTGGCCCGCCGCATCGTCATCGATGGCCACCGGCAACGCCGCGCACGTCCCCATGAAGTGGACGCGGCACCGCTCCATGTGATGCCCGCCGCGGACGACATCGACCGCGCATTGCGCCAGATGACCATTTCCGACGCGTTGAATGACCTCACCGATGCACATAGAGCGGCCCTCGTGGAGACATACTTCAAGGGACGGACGGTGAGTGAGGCGGCCGAAGTGCTGGGCGTTCCCGCCGGGACGGTACGGTCCCGGGTCTTCTACGCGCTGCGCTCCCTGAAGCTCTCGCTCGAGGAACGGGGGGTTACGGCATGATGCCGGCAGCGGACGACCAGCAGCACACCGCGGTCGGCGCCTATGCGCTCGGAGTGCTCGACCCCGCCGACGCGGCGCGCTTCGAGGACCACCTCATCGGGTGCGAGCGGTGCGCCGCCGAGCTCGACGAGCTGATGGGCCTCCCGCCCCTGCTGGCCGAGTACGCCACCGCCGCCGACGGCACCGCGCTCCCGGATCCGTCGGTGGTCACCGCCCGCCCCGGGCCCGAACTGCTCGACCGGCTCCTGGAAGACGTCACGGTCAGCCGCAAGGCATCCGGCAGAAGGCGGCTCTACCTCGTCGCCGCGGCCGCCGTCCTCATCGTCGGCGGCCCGCTCGCGGGAGCGGCGCTCACCGCGAGTTCCGACGACGGCGGGAAGACCCAGGCGGTGGTGTCCACCTCCCAGCAGGTGTACGACCAGGGCAAGAAGTTCAGCGCGGTGGACCCGGTCACCAAGGTGGACGCGTCCGTCTCGCTGCAGCAGAAGGGCTGGGGCACCTCCGTCGCCCTCAAGCTGGGCAACCTCAAGGGGCCGCGCACCTGCGACCTGGTGGCCATCGGCAAGGACGGCCACGAGGAGACCATCACCACCTGGGCCGTGCCCACATCGGGCTACGGCATCACGGACGGGGACGGCTCGCGCTGGAGCAAGGAGCCGCTCTACGCCCAGGGCGGCGCCGCCATGAACACCGACGACATCGAGCGTTTCGAGGTCCGCACGCTGGACGGCCAGCGCCTGGCCGAGGTCAGGCTCTGAGAATCCCTCTCCCCGGGGGTGTACGGTTGACGGCTGCCCTTAAGAACACAGAAGGGGGCCTGGGTGGCCGCGCAGAACGCCACGCATGACGACCGGACGGCACCGCGGCGGGACGGCGCGGACGGGGTCCGGGACCGCGAGATCCGGATCGAGCAGACGCATCTGGACCGGGTGTACCACCGCCTCGAGGAGAAGATCCACGAGGCGGAGTTCCTCATGGACGACGCCGCCAAGCGCGGCCAGGTCGGTACGCCCGGGGCGCTCGCCGAACGGGACGCCCAGGTCTTCCGGGCCGGGGTCCATCTCAACCGGCTGAACAGCGAGTTCGAGGACTTCCTCTTCGGCCGCATCGATCTGCTGCCGGGCAAGGACGGCGAGCGCGGCCCCGACGGCGCCTACACCTCCGTCGAGCCCGCCGACGACGCCATCCGCACCGGCCCGGACGGCGACCGCGCGGAGATCGCCGAAACCCTGCACATCGGCCGCATCGGCGTGCTCGACGCCGACTACGCCCCGCTGGTGATCGACTGGCGGGCGCCCGCCGCCGCGCCCTTCTACCGCTCGACTCCGGTCGCCCCCGGCCGGGTCGTCCGCCGCCGGGTGATCCGCAGCAAGGGCCGCCGGGTGCTCGGCGTCGAAGACGACCTGCTGCGCCCGGAGCTCAGCGCGACCCTCGACGGCGGCGCGCTGCCGGTGGTCGGCGACGGCGCGCTGATGGCCGCGCTGGGCCAGGCCCGCGGCCACACCATGCGGGACATCGTCGCCTCCATCCAGGCCGAGCAGGACCAGGTGATCCGCGCCCCCGCCGCCTCCATCACCGAGGTCGAGGGCGGCCCCGGCACCGGGAAGACGGCGGTCGCGCTGCACCGCGCGGCGTACCTCCTCTACCAGGACCGGCGGCGCTACGCGGGCGGCATCCTCGTGGTCAGCCCCACCCCGCTGCTGGTCGCCTACACCGAGGGCGTGCTGCCCTCACTGGGCGAGGAGGGCCAGGTGGCCATCCGCGCGGTGGGCTCCCTGGTGGAGGGCGCCGAGGCCACCACGTACGACACCCCGGCCGTGGCCCGCGTCAAGGGCTCCTCCCGGATGCTGAGGGTGCTGCGCAAGGCCGCCCGGGGCGCGCTGGAGATGCCGCGGGGAGCCACCGCCGGATCGGCCTCGCCCTCGGATCGTTCATCGACCTCGTCGTCGAACTCTTCGTCAGACCCCTCGTCGGCCTCGTCGTCGGACGACGGCCAACTGACCCTCGACGCGGCGCTCGGCGCCCCCGCCGCGGCCCCGCCGAACGACGGCGGCAGACCCGGCGCGGGCTCCGGGACCAGACCCGGCGGCCCGCCCGAGCGGCTGCGCGTGGTCGCCTTCGGCGCCCGGATCGAGCTGGACGCCGATGAGTTGCGCCGCATCCGCCAGAACGTGCTGGGCGGCACCGCGCCCGTCAACCTGCTGCGCCCCCGCGCCCGCCGGCTGCTCCTGGACGCGCTGTGGACCCGCTCCGGCGCGCCCCGGCGCTACACCGACCCCGAACTGGCCGCCGAGGCGCGGGAGGGCTTCGACGAGGACATCTCCTCCGAGGACGTCTTCCAGGAGTTCCTCGACGCCTGGTGGCCCGAGCTCACCCCCCGCTCCGTCCTCACCGCGATGGCCGACGAGAAGCGGCTGGCGCGCTGGTCGCGGAGGGTGCTCAACCCTCGCGAGGTCCGCCAGGTGGCCCGGTCGCTCGCCCGGCTCGGCCCGGACGGACAGGGCCCGCTGTCGGTCCACGACGTGGCGCTGCTGGACGAGCTGAACACCCTGCTGGGCCTCCCCGCCCGCCCCGCCACCCCCCGCGAGGTGGATCCGCTGGACCAGTTGACCGGTCTGGAGGAGCTGACCACCTACGCCGACCGCGTCGGCCCCCGCCGCAGCCGCGCCGACCGGGCCGAGCGGGAGCGCGCCGACTACGCCCACGTCATCGTCGACGAGGCGCAGGACCTCACCCCCATGCAGTGGCGGATGGTCGGACGGCGTGGCCGCCACGCCACCTGGACGGTCGTCGGTGACCCGGCCCAGAGCTCCTGGTCCGACCCGGACGAGGCGGGGCGGGCCCGGGACGAGGCGCTCGGCAGCCGCCCGCGCCGCCGCTTCACCCTCACCGTCAACTACCGCAACCCGTCCGAGATCGCCGAGCTGGCCACCAGGGTCCTCACGCTGGCGATGCCCGGCACCCCCGCGCCCGAGGCGGTCCGCTCCACGGGCGTGGAGCCGCGGTTCGCACCGGGCGTGGACGGCGACCTCGGCGCGGCCGCGCGCCGGGAGGCGCTCCGGCTGCTGGACGAGGTGGAGGGCACCGTCGGCGTCGTCGTCGCGATGAACCGCCGCGAGCAGGCCCGTCAGTGGCTGACCGGTCTGGGCCACCGGGTGGTGGCGCTGGGCAGCCTGGAGGCGAAGGGGCTGGAGTACGACGCGACGGTCGTGGTCTCGCCCGCCGAGATCGCCGACGAGTCGCCCGCGGGGCTACGGGTGCTGTACGTGGCGCTCACCCGCGCGACCCAGCGGCTGACGGTGGTGTCGGGCGTACGCGACGAGCCGGACCCTCACGGCGTCCCCGACCTGCTGCGGGAGTGAATCTTCCGCCACGCTCGGCCGGGGGCGCCCAGCCCCCCCGGCCGCCGCTGGGAGGCGGCCGTAAGGGGGGCCTGGCCCGCTCGGGACGGCGGGGGCGAAATCAACCCCCGGGAGGGGAATCCCTTCCCGGACCTGTTTGTTAGCCTTGATGTGGCACCGGCCCGATCCAAGCCCCCGGGCCCAACCTTCGTCGCTTCGAGCGACCACTTGCCGCGAGGCGAGCATGGCGGGTCGGTGCCACCCTTTCTTCCGTAAGGGGTCCGCGCCGGGCGGTGTCAGCCGCCCAGGATGCGGACCTCTTCGGCTTGCGGGCCCTTGCGGCCCTGCACGATCTGGAATTCGACCCGCTGCTCGTCGACCAGGCTGCGGTAGCCGCTGCCGTCGATCGAGCTGTAGTGGACGAAGACGTCCGGTCCGCCGTCCTCCTGGGCGATGAAGCCGTAGCCCTTCTCGGCGTTGAACCACTTCACGGTGCCCTGAGCCATGCCCGCGCTCCTCTTGTCTCTTCCTCTGACGCTGTAGCGCGCCAGAGCCTAGGACGGTGGATGCGGCGGACGGCCCGCCTCGCCAGGCGTTCCCGCGAAGGAGTGGGGCTTTCCACTCGGCTGACCCCACTCTGCTATGTCAGAACAATATGTCCGAAAGTCGGGGCGGGTTACCCCGTACCGAGAGGTAGGTGCAACTATCTGAGGACGTGGCCCGGCATTCCCGCGGCCCGACAGCATGAACAAGGGAAAGCAGAGGAAGCAGGCCATGGCAACGGCGCCCAGCGTCTCGTACTCGATGACGGTCCGGCTGGAGGTGCCCGCGAGCGGTACCGCGGTCAGCCAGCTGACCACGGCCGTGGAGTCCTCCGGTGGCTCGGTCACGGGCCTCGATGTGACCGCTTCCGGCCACGAGAAGCTCCGTATCGACGTCACCATCGCCGCCACCTCGACCGCGCACGCCCAGGAAATCGTGGAGAAGCTGCGGGGCATCGAAGGTGTCTCGCTCGGCAAGGTCTCCGACCGTACGTTCCTGATGCACCTCGGCGGCAAGATCGAGATGTCGTCGAAACACCCCATCCGCAACCGTGACGACCTCTCCATGGTCTACACCCCGGGCGTCGCCCGGGTCTGCCAGGCCATCGCGGAGAACCCCGAGGACGCCCGGCGCCTCACCATCAAGCGCAACAGTGTGGCCGTCGTCACCGACGGCTCCGCGGTCCTGGGCCTCGGCAACATCGGCCCCAAGGCCGCCCTGCCGGTCATGGAGGGCAAGGCGGCCCTCTTCAAGCGCTTCGCGGGCATCGACGCCTGGCCGATCTGCCTGGACACCCAGGACACCGACGAGATCGTCGCGATTGTGAAGGCCATCGCCCCCGGCTTCGCGGGGATCAACCTGGAGGACATCTCCGCCCCTCGCTGCTTCGAGATCGAGGCGCGGCTGCGCGAGTCCGTGGACATCCCGGTCTTCCACGACGACCAGCACGGCACCGCGATCGTGGTGCTGGCCGCCCTCACCAACGCGCTGCGGGTGGTCGACAAGAAGATCGAGGATGTGAGGGTCGTCATGTCCGGCGCGGGCGCCGCCGGCACCGCCATCCTGCGGCTGCTGATCGCCGCGGGCGTGCGGCACGCGGTGGTCGCCGACATCCACGGTGTGGTGCACGCCGGGCGCGAGGACCTGGTCTCCGCCGACCCGGAGTCCCCGCTGCGCTGGATCGCCGACAACACCAACCCGGAGGGCGTCACGGGCACCCTGCGCGAGGCCGTGCGCGGCGCGGACGTCTTCATCGGCGTCTCGGCCCCGAACGTGCTCTCGGGCGACGACGTGGCCGCCATGGCGGACGGCGCGATCGTCTTCGCGCTGGCCAACCCCGACCCCGAGGTGGACCCGGCGATCGCCCGTCAGACCGCCGCGGTGGTGGCCACCGGACGCTCGGACTTCCCGAACCAGATCAACAACGTGCTGGTGTTCCCGGGCGTTTTCCGTGGTTTGCTGGACGCGCAGTCGCGTACGGTGAACACCGAGATGATGCTGGCCGCTGCCGGCGCGCTCGCGGACGTCGTCCACGACGACGAGCTCAATGCCAACTACATCATTCCGAGCGTCTTCAACGACAAGGTCGCGGGGGCGGTCGCCGGAGCCGTACGAGACGCGGCGCGCCCTGTGACCGGTACCACTGCGGTCTAGGCCCGGCACGGCGCGTCGCGCGCTGTGGGGTCCCGAAGGCAGCCTTAGGGTGGCGGGCAGGAAAACGACCGCCACGGCGCTTTTCGTGTGACTCTCGAGGGCTCCGGATTGGCTTTCCCGCCACAGGTGCGGGCAGGATGCGTTCCGGGCGCGAGGGTCTGAACAGCAGACCCGGGTCCGGGGACTGTCCGAGGGCCCTGGCAGCATCGGCTTCGATCTCACGCCTCATTGGCAAGATGAACACGGGAGTACAACATGAACCGCAGTGAGCTGGTGGCCGCTCTGTCCGAGCGCGCCGAGGTGACCCGAAAGGACGCCGACGCCGTGCTGGCCGCCCTCGCCGAGGTGACCGGTGAGGTCGTCGCGAAGGGCGACGAGAAGGTCACCATCCCCGGCTTCCTGACCTTCGAGCGCACCCACCGTGCCGCTCGCACCGCGCGCAACCCGCAGACCGGTGAGCCGATCGAGATCCCGGCCGGCTACAGCGTGAAGGTCTCCGCGGGCTCCAAGCTCAAGGAAGCCGCCAAGGGCAAGTAAGCCCTCGCGAACGAAAGGGGCGGTCACCCGAGGGTGACCGCCCCTTTTGGCGCTCCTGCGGGCCCTGAGACCCGTCTACGAGGCTTACGGCGCCCGAGCCCGCCGCTACGGGCGTCGGGCTCGGCGCCACCGCGCCCACGCGGGCCGCGCGACGCCCGGCAACTCCACCTCCGCGCCGAGGCTGTATCCCCCGGGGGGTAACCCCCGGACCCCCAGCCGGGGGCGTCGTCGTGGCTGGGGGTGTGGGGATGGGACAGCCCGCCCCGGGTGCGGGGGCGGGCTGTGGCGGTCGGGGCCCGGCCGTGGGGCCGGGGGAGGGGTTATGCGGGGGCGGTGCCGCCCGGGAGCTCTACCTTCGCGCCCAGCTCCACGAGCTTCCCCATGAAGTTCTCGTAGCCGCGGTTGATCAGGTCGATGCCGTGGACCCGCGAGGTGCCCTGGGCCGCCAGGGCCGCGATCAGGTAGGAGAAGCCGCCGCGGAGGTCGGGGATGATCAGGTCGGCGCCCTGGAGCTTGGTGGGGCCGGAGACGACCGCGGAGTGCAGGAAGTTGCGCTGGCCGAAGCGGCACGCGGAGCCGCCCAGGCATTCGCGGTAGAGCTGGATGTGCGCGCCCATCTGGTTGAGCGCCGAGGTGAAGCCCAGCCGCGACTCGTAGACCGTCTCGTGGACGATGGACAGGCCCGACGCCTGGGTCAGGGCCACCACCAGCGGCTGCTGCCAGTCGGTCTGGAAGCCGGGGTGGACGTCGGTCTCCAGGGCGATCGCGTCGAGCTTGCCGCCGGGGTGCCAGAACCGTATGCCCTCGTCGCCGATGTCGAAGGCGCCGCCCACCTTGCGGTAGGTGTTCAGGAAGGTCATCATCTCGCGCTGCCGGGCGCCGCGCACATAGATGCTGCCCTCGGTCGCCAGCGCCGCGCTCGCCCAGGAGGCGGCCTCCAGGCGGTCCGGGAGGGCGCGGTGGTTGTAGCCGCCGAGCTTGTCGACACCGGTGATCCGGATCGTGCGGTCGGTGTCCATGGAGATGATGGCGCCCATCTTCTGCAGCACGCAGATGAGGTCCTCGATCTCCGGCTCGACCGCCGCGTTGGAGAGTTCCGTCACACCCTCGGCGAGCACCGCCGTCAGCAGCACCTGCTCGGTGGAGCCCACCGAGGGGTACGGCAACCGGATCTTGGTGCCGCGCAGCCGCTGCGGGGCCTCCAGGTACTGCCCGTCCGCCCGCTTCTCGATCGTCGCCCCGAACTGGCGCAGTACGTCGAAGTGGAAGTCGATCGGCCGGCCGCCGATGTCACAGCCGCCCAGGCCCGGGATGAAGGCGTGGCCGAGGCGGTGCAGCAGCGGGCCGCAGAAGAGGATCGGGATCCGCGAGGAACCGGCGTGCGCGTCGATGTCGGCGACATTGGCGCTCTCCACGTGCGTGGGGTCGAGCACCAGCTCACCGGACTCGTCACCGGGGCGCACCGTCACGCCGTGCAGCTGCAGCAGCCCGCGCACCACCCGCACATCGCGGATGTCGGGGACGTTGCGCAGCCTGCTGGGCCCACTGCCGAGCAGGGCGGCCACCATGGCCTTCGGCACGAGGTTCTTCGCGCCGCGGACACGGATCTCGCCTTCGAGCGGGGTGCCGCCGTGGACGAGCAGGACATCGTTCGAGCGGGTCATCGGGTCTCGCGTTCCTGAGACGGGCAGGGGCCAAAAGGCACAGAGGCCAAAGGGCAAGAGTAATGGCCCTGGAGACCGCCTCCGTAAGGCTCTTGCGCGCATTGAGTCCTCCCGTGTGGGCGGCAACACGTTCCGTCCCCCTCGAAGAGCCCACAGTCACGTGCGCCGCATCTGCTGTCTTGCGCCCCGACCTGCTCTCATACGGGACTCGTCTTCCACTCCCCCTCCGGCCCGGATATGGGGGATCATGTGGCCATGACCGAGGTGTCCTCGCTCACAGGACGGCTGCTTGTCGCGACACCGGCGCTTGCTGACCCGAACTTCGACCGCGCGGTGGTGCTCCTCCTCGATCACGACGAGGAGGGCTCGCTCGGTGTGGTCCTGAACCGCCCGACCCCGGTGGGGGTGAGCGACATCCTGGAGTCGTGGGCCGAGCTGGCCGGGGAGCCGGGGGTGGTCTTCCAGGGCGGTCCGGTCTCGCTGGACTCCGCGCTGGGCGTGGCCGTCGTGCCGGGCGAATCGGGGCGGTCCGCGGCGCGCACCGAGGACGGGCCACTCGGCTGGCGCAGAGTGCACGGGGCGATCGGGCTGGTCGACCTGGAGGCGCCACCGGAGCTGCTGGCGGCCGCCGTGGGGTCCTTGCGGATCTTCGCCGGTTACGCGGGCTGGGGGCCGGGGCAACTGGAGGACGAGCTCGCCGAGGGCGCGTGGTACGTGGTGGAGTCCGAACCGGGCGATGTGTCCTCGCCCGCCCCCGAGCGGCTGTGGCGCGCGGTGCTGCGCCGCCAGCGCAGTGAGCTGGCCATGGTCGCCACGTATCCGGACGACCCTTCTCTCAACTAGGCATGAGTACCCTAGGGCTGTATGAGCACTCTTGAGCCCGAGCGCGGGGCAGGCACGGGGACCCTCGTTGAGCCGACACCTCAGGTGTCGCACGGTGACGGCGACCACGAGCGCTATGCCCACTATGTTCAGAAAGACAAGATCATGGAGAGCGCCCTCTCCGGATCTCCCGTCGTCGCACTCTGCGGCAAGGTCTGGGTCCCGGGTCGTGACCCGAAGAAGTACCCGGTGTGTCCCATGTGCAAGGAGATCTTCGAGGGCATGGGCGCCGGCGGCGACAAGGGCAAGGACGGCGACGGCAAGAAGTAGCCGGTCCGTCGGCCCCAGGCCCTGACGGAAAGCCTCGCGCGACAGATGGCTCGCCCGGCCCGCGATCCCACTCGGGGGTCGCGGGCCGGGCATGCCGTGTTTGTGCGCCCTGCCGTGCGCCGGATGACCCCAGTAGGGTCGGCCCATGAGCGGGCGTACGGAGAACGGGGCGGCGCGGGCCGCCTATCTGGTGTTCGGGGCGCGTGAGGTCGACGAGCCCGATGCGGAAGGCGCCAGCGCCTACTGCCAGTTCGAGAAGGACTGGGACGCCCAGCTCGAACAGTGCGGGCGGCTGGCCGCCGAGCGGGGCTACCGGCCCGCCGGGAGCTGTGTGATGTCGGTCGCGCAGCCGACCCTTCCCAGACTTTTGGAGTGGGCGGCCGACCCGGGCTGTGACGTGGTGCTGGTGGCCAGCGACCGCGTCCTCGAGCGGATCCGGAAGACCTGGCCCGACTGGGACCGGGTGATCGCGCGCCTGGAGGAAGCGGGTGCGCGGGTGGAGGCCGTGCCGTATGTTGAACCCGCTTATCCGGGCGAAGAGTTACCGCGTCGCTAGCGCGAAGTTCGTTTCGCCGCACAGTGGTTCGGCTCATTTGGTCACGGAGTGGTTCAGACCTCTTGTGGGGTCGCTCAAGGTTCCCTAGCCTCACGCATATTGTGCTGAGCGAAACATGCGTTGCATATGTTGCAACGCCAAATGTTTAAGGGTCCTCATGAAGTCGTCCCATCTCTCCGTGTTCTCCCGCTTGTCCTCCCGCGTCACCGTGCCCGTGGCGGCACTGACCCTGGCGGGGCTGGCCGCAACCGGATGCGCTCCCTCCACGTCCGACAACAGCTCCGACAAGGACGAGAAGAGCGGCAAGCTGCGTGTCTGGCTCTTCCAGGAGGTCAACAACGCGCCCAAGAAGAAGGTGATCGACGAGGCGGTCGCCGGCTTCGAGAAGGAGCACGACGGGACCGAGGTCGAGGTGACCTACATCCCGATCGACACCCGGGCGCAGAAGATCAAGGCGGCTTTCAACGACCCCAAGAGCGCTCCCGACGTCATCGAGTACGGCAACACCGACACCGCCGGCTACGTCAAGGACGGCGGACTGCTGGACATCAGCAAGGAGTTCGGCGCCTGGGGCGACTCGACGAACATCGACCCCACCGCGAAGTACTCGCTGACCATCGGCGGCAAGGTCTACGGCGCTCCGCTCTTCGTCGGCGTCCGGGCGCTGTACTACCGGACGGACGTCTTCAAGGACCTCGACCTGGAGCCCCCGACCACCCAGGACGAACTGATTGCGACCGCGAAGAGGATCCACTCGGAGCGGTCGGATCTGTACGGTCTCGCGGTCGGCGGCGCCTACACCTACGGCGCGATGCCCTTCATCTGGGCCAACGGCGGCGATCTCGCCAGCGAGAAGGGCAAGTTCGGCTCGAACGAGTACGAGGCGGCCATCGACAGCGCCGACGCCCAGAAGGGCGTCAAGGCGTACACCTCGCTCTTCGGCAACGACAACTGCCCGGCCGCCAAGTGCGCCCAGTGGGGCGGCAACGACACCATCGAGGCGTTCGCCTCGGGCAAGGCGGGCATGGCGATCGGCGGCGACTTCAGCCGCCAGGCCATCGAGGCGGGCAAGGTCAAGGGCAAGTACAAGGTCGTGCCGCTGCCGGGCGTGAAGAAGGGCGACATCGCCCCGGCCTTCGCGGGCGGTAACAACGTCGGGGTGCTCAAGAGCACCACGCACCGCACGCTCGCCGTGGACCTGCTGCAGACGCTCTCCGGCAAGCAGACCCAGCGCAAGCTCTACGACGCCATGGGCTTCCTGCCGACCTTCACCGATGTGCGCGGCGATGTCGCGCAGAAGGACCCCTTCGTCAAGCCCTTCGTGAAGACCCTCAACGACAGCGCCAAGTTCGTGCCCGCCTCGCCCGGCTGGGCGGCCATCGACGCGCAGCTCATCCTGCCCACCATGTTCCAGGAGATCGTCAGCGGCCGTAAGAACGTGGAGACCGCCACCAAGGACGCCGCGAAGAAGATGGACGAGGCATTCCAGCAGTGATCTCCGGCACCGCACAGCACGCCCGGCGCGCCCCTGCCAAGGGCCGCCGGTCCCGGCCGGGACCCGTCGTCCCGGCCGGGCGCCGAGCCAGGAAGGGCTCCCGGCGGGGAGCCTGGACGCCCTGGCTCTATCTCGCCCCGGCGCTCGTCGTCCTGGGCGGGCTGCTCATCTACCCGATCTACCAGCTCGGTCTGATCTCCTTCCTGGAGTACACCCAGGCGCAGGTCAGCGGCGGTGAACCCACCACCTTCGAGGGATTCGCCAACTACGCCGAGCTGTTCCGCGACGGCGAGTTCTGGAACGTCGTCGTCGCCACCCTGCTCTTCGCCGCCGTCTGCGTGGTGTCGACCCTCGCGGTCGGCTGTGCGCTCGCGGTGCTGCTGACGCGCGTACGGGCCATTCCGCGGCTGGCGCTGATGCTGGCCGCGCTCGGCGCCTGGGCCACCCCGGCGATCACCGGCTCGACGGTCTGGGTCTTCCTCTTCGACCCCGACTTCGGGCCGGTGAACAAGATCCTGGTGTGGTTCGGGCTCTCCGGGTTCGAGAACTACTCCTGGACCTACGACCGCTACAGCGCCTTCGCCCTGGTGCTGTTCGAGGTCGTGTGGTGCTCGTTCCCGTTCGTGATGGTCACCGTCTACGCGGGCATCAAGTCCATCCCCACCGAGGTGCTGGAGGCCGCCGCCCTCGACGGCGCCTCCACCTGGCGGATCTGGCGCACCATCATGGCGCCGATGCTGCGGCCGATCCTCGTCGTGGTGACCATCCAGTCCATCATCTGGGACTTCAAGGTCTTCACCCAGATCTACGTCATGACCGACGGCGGCGGGATCGCGCGCCAGAACATGGTGCTCAACGTGTACGCGTACCAGAAGGCGTTCGCGTCCTCGCAGTACAGCCTGGGCTCGGCGATCGGCGTGGTGATGCTGCTGATCCTGCTGGTCGTGACGCTGGTGTATCTGCGGCTGCTGCGACGCCAGGGAGAAGAACTGTGAGCCACTCGCGCGTCTCGCTGCGCATCCGCCGTCCCTGGCGCTTCGCCGCCGAGGCCACCGCCCTGATCGTGGCGGCCGTGGTCGCCTTCCCGCTGTACTGGATGGTGCTCTCGGCCTTCAAGCCCGAGGGGGAGATCCAGTCCACCGAGCCCCGGCCGTGGACGACGGCCCCGTCGCTGGACTCCTTCCGGCGCGTCTTCCAGCAGGAGGACTTCGGGCGCTACTTCCTCAACAGCCTCTTGGTGGCCGCGGTGGTGGTGATCGCCTCGGCGCTGATCGCCTTCCTCGCGGCGACGGCGGTCGCCCGCTTCCGGTTCCGCTTCCGCACCACGCTGCTGATCATGTTCCTGGTCGCGCAGATGGTGCCGATCGAGGCGCTGACCATCCCGCTGTTCTTCCTGATGCGCGATCTGGGGGAGTCGGTGCCGGGGATCGGGCTCAACACCCTGGGCTCGCTGATCCTGCCGCATATCGCCTTCTCGCTGCCGTTCGCCATCTGGATGCTGCGCGGCTTCGTCAAGGCCGTGCCCGAGGCGCTGGAGGAGGCGGCCTATCTCGACGGGGCCAGCCGCTCCCGCTTCCTGTGGCAGATCCTCTTCCCGCTCGTCTTCCCCGGACTGGTCGCGACGAGCGTCTTCTCCTTCATCTCCACCTGGAACGACTTCCTGTTCGCCAAGTCCTTCATCATCAGCGCGACCGAGAACTCCACCCTTCCGATGGCGCTGCTGGTCTTCTTCAAGGCCGAGGGCAACGACTGGGGAGGCATCATGGCGGCGTCCACCGTCATGACCATCCCCGTGCTGATCTTCTTCGTCCTCGTACAGCGCCGACTGGTCTCCGGTCTCGGCGGCGCCGTGAAGGACTGACGAAGAGACCGACGAACGGACCGACAAGGGCTGTCAACGCGCCGGCAAGCGCCTGCAGGCGCCGACAAGGGCCGATGAGGGAGCAGATGACACACGACGCCGCGGGGCTGATCCCCGCGCCCCGCCATGACCAGAGCCGTACGGGCCGCGCGGGCGCGCGGATCCACCCGCGGCACACCGCCCTGGCCGCCGGCCCCGGCACCGAGGGCGTGGCGCGCCTGCTGCGCACCACCCTCGGCCAGGCGCTCGGCCTGTCCCTGCCGGACGGCGAACCCGGCGGCCCCGACACCGTCACGCTGCGGATCGACGCCGCGCTGGAGCCCGAGGGCTACCGGCTCACCGTCGCCGACGGCCGGGTGGAGATCGCGGGCGGCACGGCCGCGGGCGTCCACTGGGGCACCCAGACGCTCCGTCAGCTACTGGGCCCCGACGCCTTCCGCCGCGCCCCGCTCAGGGACGCGGAGACCGGCTGGGAGCTGGCGGAGCGGACGGTCGAGGACGCGCCCCGGTTCGCCTGGCGCGGGCTGATGCTGGATGTGGCCCGCCACTTCATGCCCAAGGACGGCGTCTTCGCGTATCTCGACCTGCTCGCCGCCCACAAGCTCAATGTCTTCCACTTCCATCTCACCGACGACCAGGGCTGGCGCGTCGAGATCCGCCGCTATCCGAAGCTGACCGAGACCGGCGCCTGGCGTGAGCGCACCAAGCTCGGCCACCGGGCGTCCCCGCTGTGGGACGAGCGGCCGCACGGCGGTTACTACACCCAGGACGACATCCGCGAGATCGTCGCCTACGCCGCCGAGCGGCATATCACCGTCGTGCCGGAGATCGACATTCCCGGGCATTCGCAGGCCGCCATCGCCGCGTACCCGGAGCTGGGCAACACCGATGTCATCGACACCGCCTCCCTCGGAGTCTGGACCACCTGGGGCATCAACCCGAACGTACTCGCCCCCACCGACAACACGCTCCGCTTCTTCGAGCACGTGCTGGAAGAGGTCCTGGAGCTGTTCCCCGGCACCTTCGTCCACATCGGCGGCGACGAGTGCCCCAAGGACCAGTGGAAGGCGTCCCCGGCCGCCCAGGAGCGCATCCGCGCGCAGGGCCTCGCCGACGAGGACGAGCTGCAGAGCTGGTTGATCCGCCACTTCGGCCACTGGCTCGCCGAGCGCGGGCGCCGGCTGATCGGCTGGGACGAGATCCTCGAGGGCGGCGCGCCCGACGCCCCGCTGCCCGAGGGCGCCGCGGTCTCCTCCTGGCAGGGCTACGCGGGCGGGATCGCCGCCGCGCGGGCCGGCCATGACGTCGTCATGTGCCCCGAGCAGCAGGTGTACTTCGACCACCGGCAGGCTCCGGGCGAGGACGAGCCGGTCCCGATCGGCTATGTCCGCACCCTGGAGGATGTCTATCGCTTCGAACCGGTTCCACCGCAGCTCACCGGCGCCGACGCGGACCGGGTGCTGGGCGCCCAGGCCAATGTCTGGACCGAGGTGATGGAGGACCGCCGGCGCGTCGACTACCAGACCTTCCCCCGGCTCGCCGCCTTCGCCGAGGTCGTCTGGTCGGCGCTGCCGCCCTCGTCCGAACGGGACTTCGGGGCATTCCAGGGGCGCATGGAGGCACATTACGCGCGTTTGGACGCGCTCGGCGTGAGCTACCGCCCGCCCGCCGGGCCGCTTCCCTGGCAGCGGCGCCCCGGCCTGCTCGGACGCCCGCGCGAGGGAGCGCCCCCGATCGTGTGAGCCGCCCCGCCGCGGCCGGGGGCACCCCCGGCCGCGACCGGGTAGCCGGGCCCTGAAAAAGGTGCGCGCCGACGCTCCGCCGCCCCTGAGAGCGTAGTCCCTCCGGCGCAAGACCAAATCGCACAAGGGTCCCTGAAACGTGGCAATCCACTCCCGCCGGAGAGGTCGCCCCAAACCCGTACCATCCCCCAGGTCAGGGACGGATCCACGGATCACGGACCCCCACGACGGCGGGCTCGCAAGATGTGCCAGAGTTGCCACGTCCGGGCTGTCAGCACGTACCGTACGGCGCAACAGCCGGGACACCGGGGAAGGGGCAGCTGGGTTGACCACGCACGCACCGCAGGCGGCGCACACGGTGACGTTGCCGGGCACGCTCGACGAGGCCGTGGCGGCACTGGCCGCCATGCCCGCCGCCGTGCCCGTGGCGGGCGGTACCGATCTGATGGCCGCGGTCAACTCCGGCCTGCTGCGGCCCGCCGCGCTCGTCGGCCTCGGCCGGATCAGCGAAATCCGAGGCTGGCGCTATCTGGACGGGCACGCCCTCCTCGGCGCCGGACTCACCCACGCCCGGATGGGCCGCCCCGACTTCGCCGCGCTGATCCCGGCGCTGGCCGCGGCCGCGCGGGCCGCCGGACCACCGCAGATCCGCAACGCGGGCACTCTCGGCGGCAACATCGTCACCGCCGCCCCCACCGGCGACGCGCTGCCGGTGCTCGCCGCGCTGGAGGCCACGGTCATCATCGCCGGGCCCGAGGGGTCCCGCCGCGAGATCCCGGTCAGCCATCTGCTCGCCGGGGTCGATCTGCTGAACCCCGGTGAACTCGTCGGATTCGTCCGGGTTCCGCTGCTGCACGCCCCACAGACCTTCATCAAGGCCACCGGGCGCACCGGGCCCGGCCGGGCCACCGCCTCCGTCGCCCTCGTCCTCGACCCCGCGCGGCGCGGGGTGCGCTGTGCGGTCGGCGCGGTCGCGCCGATGCCGCTGCGCCCCCTGGACGCCGAGCGCTGGGTCGCCTCGCTCATCGACTGGGACGGCGACCGCGGCCATCTCGATCCGCAGGTCACCACCGCTTTCGGCGAGTACGTCGCCGCCGCGTGCATCCCCGATCCGCTGCCCCCGCAGGACGGAAGCGAGCCGGTCCCCCTGCCACCTGCCGCGATCCACCTGAGGCGTACCGTGGCGGCCCTGGCCCGCCGAGCTCTGGGGAGGGCACTCGCGTGAGTGATGAACAGCAGCCGCACCGGCCGGATCCGGGAAGCGGATGGCAGCCGATGCCGCACGGCCCGGAGTACGACGCCGAGTCGACGGCCTTCGTACAGCTGCCGCCCGACTACGCCCACCCGGACCCGACCGATCCGTCCGGCCGTTGGGACCCGCTCGCGGCGCCCGGCACCGGCTACGCGCCCCCGCCGATGGACGTGGGGCACGGTGACCCGTCCCATGGCGGCCAGTGGCAGCCGTCCGCCCATGGCCAGGGTGCGGTCCACGACCAGGGCATGACCGGGCACTGGACCACCGCGGAGACCGACGGCGGCTACCTGTACGGCGGCCACCACGATCCGCACGGCTCCGTCCAGTGGCCGGTGCCCACCGAGGACCAGCAGGGTCACCACCCGCCGCACACCGGCCACTGGCCGGCTCCGGCGGCCGAGGAGCCGGTGGACGACTGGCCCGTGGACGACTGGCCGGTGGACGACTGGCCGGTGCCCGCCTCGTCCGACAACGGCGCGGGCGGGCCCGTGCAGACCAGCCAGTGGACCATCCCGGTCGCGGGCGACGAGGGTGTGGACGAGACCGGTGAGTACCGGGTCGACGACCACCCCGGCCCGGCCGCGCCTCCGTACGGCGGCCACGCGGACGGCCCTCAGGACCCGCAGACGACGGCCCAGTTGCGGATGCCCTTCGCCGGGCCGGCGCCCCGGCAGCAGCCGCACCAGCCGCACCAGCCGCACCAGCCCGCGCCCGGGCAGCAGCAGGGGCACAGCGGCCAGTGGTCGGTTCCGGCCGCCGAGGAGGGCGCGGAGGACTCCGGGGAGTACGCGGTCGAGGGCCACCCGGGCCCGGCCGCGTCCGCCCCGCCGGCCACGCCCACGCAGCCGCCCGCCCGCCGTCGGCTGCGCATGCCCGACCGACAGGACCCGGCGTGGCCGGGGCCCTCCGCCGGGGACTCGGGCGAGTTCGCGGCCGAGGGGCACCAGGGGCTGCACACCCCGCCCCGTGGCACCCCGCCCCACAGCAGCCCGGCGCCCGATGAGCGGACGCCCGCCGACGGCCCCGGGCGGCGGCCCGGCGGTCCGGCCGCCGGGGACTCCGGCGAGTTCCCGGTCGACGGCCAGCACGCCGGGCTGGAGACCCCGCCGCACGGCAGCCCGGCGCCCGGGCTGCCCCAGGAGACGAGCTGGCCCGGCGCGTTCACGGACGACCGGTTCACGGACGACCGATTCGCGGACGACGCCCATGGGCACACCCCGCACCCCGGCCCCGAGGACGACGCGGGCCGCACCGACGCGCCCGACGCCGTGCCGAGCGCCGCCGAGGCCGCCGCCGAAGCGCTGCCGGACGACGCCGAGCCGGAGCCCGCCGAGCCCGCGGCCGAGCCGGAACCGGCCGCTGCCGAGGGCGAGTTCGCGGCCACTGAGGCCGCCGCGGCGCCCGCCCCGGCCGGGACCCCGACGGAGGCTCCCGAGGCCGCTGACGCCCCCGCCGAGCCCCTTACGGACCCCGGTTCCGCCCCGGCCGCCGATGAGCAGCCGAGCCACAGCGAGCATCCGCTCGCCTCCTACGTGCTGCGCGTCAACGGCGCCGACCGCCCCGTCACCGATGTCTGGATCGGCGAGTCGCTGCTCTATGTCCTGCGCGAGCGCCTCGGCCTCGCCGGGGCCAAGGACGGCTGCTCGCAGGGCGAGTGCGGGGCCTGCTCGGTCCAGGTCGACGGGCGGCTCGTGGCCTCCTGCCTGGTGCCCGCCGCCACCGCCGCGGGCAGCGAGGTCCGCACCGTCGAGGGCCTCGCCACCGGTGGACAGCCCTCCGACGTCCAGCGGGCGCTCGCCGAGTGCGGGGCCGTGCAGTGCGGCTTCTGCGTGCCCGGGCTCGCGATGACCATGCACGACCTCCTCGAGGGCAACCACGCCCCCACCGACCAGGAGACCCGCCAGGCGATCTCCGGCAACCTCTGCCGTTGCTCCGGCTACCGCGGGATCCTCGACGCCGTCCGCGAGGTCGTAGCGGGGCGCGAGGCCGCCGACGAGGCGGCGCAGGCCGAGCCGGACGGCGGACCCGACGCCCACCAGGACCCGGCCCGTATCCCGCACCAGACGGGACCGCACGGCATCACCGGCAACGGGAGCGTCAACGGAAGCGGTAGTGGAAGGGCATCGGCATGACCGGAATCGCGGACGGCGGGGGCGCCGTCACCGCCACCCCCGCCGCCGGAACGCCCATCCAGCCCCCGTCCACCATGGGCCTCGGCGTGTCCCTGCCGCCCGCCGACTCGGCGGCCAAGACCTCGGGCACCTTCCCGTACGCGGCCGACCTGTGGGCCGAGGGCCTCCTGTGGGCCGCCGTGCTGCGCTCCCCGCACCCGCACGCCCGCATCGTCTCCATCGACACCACGCAGGCCGACGAGATGCCCGGCGTACGGGCCGTGGTGACCCACGCCGACGTGCCCGGCGACGCCTCCCACGGCCGCCGGGTCGCCGACCGTCCGGTCTTCGCCAAGGACCTGGTCCGCCATCACGGCGAGCCCATCGCCGCGGTCGCCGCCGACCACCCCGACACGGCCCGGCTGGCCGCCGCCGCCATCGCCGTCGAGTACGAGGTGCTGGAGCCGGTCACCGACCCCGAGCAGGCGTTCTCCGCCGAGCCGCTGCACCCCGACGGCAATCTGGTCCGCCATATCCCGCTGTCCTTCGGCGACCCGGACGTGGTCGGCGAGGTCATCGCCGAGGGGCTGTACCGCATCGGCCGTCAGGACCCGGCGCCCATCGGCGCCGAGGCGGGCCTGGCCGTGCCGCGCCCCGACGGCGGGGTGGAGATCTACACCGCCTCCACCGATCCGCACGCCGACCGCGACCTGGCCGCCGCCTGCTTCGGGCTGGAGCCGGAGCGGGTGAAGGTCGTCGTCACCGGCGTCCCCGGCGCCATGGGCGAGCGCGAGGACCCGGGGATGCAGCTACCGCTCGGGCTGCTGGCGCTGCGCACCGGACATCCGGTGAAGCTGGCCGCCACCCGTGAGGAGTCCTTCCTCGGCCACGCCCACCGCCACCCCACCCTGCTGCGCTACCGCCACCACGCGGACTCCCAGGGCAAGCTGGTCAAGGTCGAGGCGCAGATCCTGCTGGACGCGGGGGCCTACGCCGACTCCTCGGGCGACACCCTGGCCGCCGCCGTCTCCTTCGCCTGCGGCCCTTACGTCGTCCCGCACGCCTTCATCGAGGGCTGGGCCGTACGCACCAACAACCCGCCCTCCGGCCATGTGCGCGGCGAGGGCGCCATGCAGGTGTGCGCGGCGTACGAGGGCCAGATGGACAAGCTGGCGGCCAAGCTGGGCATCGACCCCCTCGAGATCCGGATGCGCAATGTGATGGCCACCGGCGATCTGCTGCCCACCGGACAGACCGTCACCTGCCCGGCCCCGGTCGCCGAACTGCTGCAGGCCGTAAGGGACGCACCGCTGCCCGCCCTCCCCAAGGACGACCCCGAGGAGGAGTGGCTGCTGCCGGGCGGTCTGGAGGGCGCGGGCGACCCGGCCGCGGTGCGGCGCGGGGTCGGCTACGCCCTGGGCATGGTCCATATGCTCGGCGCCGAGGGGGCCGACGAGGTCTCCACCGCCACCGTCAAGGTCACCGGCCCGGTGGCCACCGTGATCTGCGCGGCCGTGGACACCGGCCAGGGCTTCGCCACTCTGGCCCGCCAGATCGTCCAGGACGTCCTCGGCATCGAGGAGGTCCATATCGCGCCCATCGACACCGACCAGCCCCCGGCCGGGCCCGCCTCGCGCGGCCGTCACACCTGGGTCTCCGGCGGTGCGGTCGAACGGGCCGCGAAGATGGTCCGCACCCAGCTCCTCCAGCCCCTCGCGCATACGTTCGGCATGTCGACCGAGCTGCTCAGCATCGCCGACGGCAAGATCACCTCGTATGACGGGGTGCTCAGCACCACCGTCGAGGAGGCCCTGGAGGGCAAGGAGCTGTGGGCCACCGCGCAGTGCCGTCCGCATCCCACCGAGCCACTGGACGAGACCGGGCAGGGTGACGCCTTCGTCGGGCTCGCCTACTGCGCGGTGCGCGCCGTGGTGGACGTCGACATCGAGATCGGCGCGGTACGGGTCGTCGACATGACGGTGGCCCAGGACGTGGGCCGGATCCTCAACCCGCGTCAGCTCAGGGCCCGTATCGAGGCGGGCGTCGCCCAGGGCATCGGCGCGGCCCTCACCGAGAACCTGCGCACCTCGCGTGGTGTGGTCCGCCACCCGGACCTGACCGGCTACGCCCTGCCGACCGCCCTGGACGTCCCCGACATCCGCATCGTCAAGCTGGTCGAGGAGCGGGACGTGGTGGCCCCCTTCGGCGCCAAGCCGGTCAGCGCGGTGCCGGTGGTCACCTCCCCGGCAGCGGTGGCGGCGGCGGTCCGCGTGGCCACCGGCCGTCCGGTCAACCGCCTCCCGATCCGCCCCCAGGCGGCGGTCGTCAACCGGGGCTAAAGCGCCCGCGGAAGAGGCCGCGGGAGGGGTTAGTGGAAGAGCCTGGGGGAGGGCCCGCGGGAGCGCCTTGAGAGCCCGCGAGCGTGCCCTGAGAGCCCGCGGGAGGGTCCGCCGCCCGCGCCTCGTTGTTCCGTGGCGCGGGATTGTGCGAGCCGTGTAACAGAGGGATCCCTCTCCGCCCCAGCTCCATCCTCCTGGATGCCATAGCGGCACAGGAGACAATGGGGAGCGAGGCGGACATGGCGCGGCACCGGATCATGGGGGCGAATGGCCGAGTGGTGGTGGCGGCGTTGGGTGTGGCGGGGGTGACCGCCCTGGCCGCCGTGTGGACCGCCCAGGCCGGAACCGTCGCGGGGCCGGGTGCGTCACCGACGTCGAAGCCGACGCCGATCGTGGGCCAGACCTCCAAGCCGGACCCCGAGCTGCCCGCTCCCGTGGTCAACATGGACATGGCCCACGCCTCCGACAAGGGCGCCAAGGGCGTCAACATCACGATCGACGACGGTCCGGATCCGACCTGGACCCCGCAGGTCCTCCAGGTGCTCAAGGCCAACGGCGTCAAGGCCACCTTCTGCATGGTCGGTCCGCAGGCTCAGGCCCACCCGGACCTGGTCAAGGATGTGGTCGCGGACGGACACCGGCTGTGCGACCACTCCATGTCGCACGACACGACGATGGGCGGCAAGTCACCCGCCTACCAGTCCAAGGAGATCCTCGACGCCCAGCGAATGATCACCAAGGCGTCAGGGGGCGTCAAGCCGCTCTACTACCGTGCCCCGGGCGGTGCGTTCACCCCGTACAGCCGTCAGATCGCCGCCTCGCAGGGCATGCGGCCGCTGGGCTGGAACGTGGACTCCGAGGACTTCAAGCAGCCGGGGGTCGCGGCCATGGTCAACACCGTCAAGAACGAGATCTCCAGCGGCCCCACCGTGCTCTTCCACGACGCGGGCGGCGACCGCAGCCAGACGGTCGAGGCGCTGGGCCAGGTCCTGCCGTGGCTGAAGCAGCAGGGATACAGCTTCGGTTTCCCGGTGCGCTGACGGTCGTTCCCGCGGCCCGCGTCCCCATGGCGGGGACGCGGCCGGGCCCTCTCAGGCCGGGGACGGACCCGTCAGCGCGGGCTCGCGCTCGTCCTCCCGGGCGGCGAACGGGCACTGCCAGTCCGCGGGCTTCGGGCGGCCGGAGTAGCGGCGGGCCTCGGAGAGCTGCTCGTACTCGAGCAGGTTGGGGTTTATGTCGCCCTGGAGCTGGATGTCCTGCTTGCGGATCTTCTCCACGAGGCGGTCCCACATCTCGGCGCCCTTGATGCGGTCGAACTGCTCATGCGAGTTGAAGGCCAGCATCGGGAAGGGAGGGCGGCGGCCCCAGCGGCGGTGGGTCTCGTGCAGACCGATGACGAAGAAGGGGTGACCGGCGACGCTGTAGGCGAACTCGCCGGCTTGCGGATCGGACGAACAGCCCTCGGCCCAGCGATAGGACCGGGCGTCCTGTTCGTGGAGTAGCTGGAGCTGTTCCCACAGCAACTCCTCGAACCGCAGCTCATCCACCCCGCGAGGCCGCTCGAAGGTCGCGATGAAGCTCGTGAACGACCGGTGGCTCCAGTCGGCCGAGTCCACAAAATCCGCGAGATCGAATGCCATCGGCCGGGCCGAATCCTCGGATCCCATCAGGTCGTAGTGACGATGGGTGATGCCACCCTTGCGCCAGGCGGACCGTCCCGCCAGGCAGGCGAACCGGTCCCCCAGGATGAACCGCTCCACCTCGTCACGTGCGTCCACTGTCATGGCGAGCCTTCCTTCCAACTACGTGCCTCCTCGCCGGGAGTTCATCTCCTTCGCCACATTCGAAGGCGCGCACCGAGAACCTGCGCACCTCGCGTGGTGTGGTCCGGCAGCCGGACCACCGGCCGTCCGGTCAACCGCCTCCCGATCCGCCCCCAGGCGGCGGTCGTCAACCGTACGTAGCCGATGCGTCCGTAAGGCGCCGACCGTACGTAACCGACGCGTCCCTAAGGCGGCGTCGGCCGTGGGCGCCCCGCCGTCGCGGGGCGCCCGTTTTCCGCGCCCGGCTTTCGGGCTCGGCTTCCGTGCTCGGCTTCCGTGCTCAGCGCATGGCGGCCGCGCTCAGTACGGGGCGGTCGTGCTCGGCCGGGCGGCCGGTGCCGAGCGCGGGGCGGCCGGGTTCGAGCGCCGCCGCCACCACCGGGCCGATCCGGGCCAGGGACTCCTCCCGCATCATCCGGTAGTGGTGGTCGGGGACGCCGTGCACCGTAAGGGCGCCGTCCACGAAGGGGCGCCAGGAGTCCGGCACATGCAGCGGATCGCGCCGGTAGCCGGGAATCTCCTCCGCCGCGTAGAACAGCAGCATGTCGCCGTGGAACCGGTCGGGCGCGAACTTCCGCATCAGCTCCTGGTCGTTGAGCAGGATGTCGAGCAGCGGGAAGCTGGTCTCGCCCTCCAGCAGCCGGGCGGGCAGCCCGGTCTCCCGGCAGAGGTCCGCCACCAGGTCGGCGGTGCCGTCCGCTCCGTCGGGGTGCGCCTCCAGCCAGCCCGGGGCGAAGATATCGCCGCCCCCGATATCGTCGAGCAGCACCCCCAGCCACTGACGCTTGCTGAGCTCCGGTGCCTCGGGCAGCGCCTGGGCGTTGTCGGGGTAGGCGTCGACCACGGCCAGCACGGCGACCTCCTCGCCCTCGGCCTGCAGCCGGGTGGCCATGGCGTGCGCGATCAGCCCGCCGAAGGACCAGCCGAGCAGATGGTACGGACCGGCCGGCTGGACGGTCCGGATCTGCCGCAGATAGTCGGCGGCCATCTCCTCGACGCTCGCCGGGAGGACGTCCGGTTCGGTCAGCCCGCGCGCCTGGAGGGCGTACACCGGCTGGTCCGGGGCGAGATGACGGAGCAGCCCGGTGTACGACCAGCCGAGACCGCCGCCGGGGTGGACGCAGAACAGCGGCGGGCGCCGCCCCTCGCCGCGCAGCGGCAGCAGGATGTCCAGCGGCTGCTGCCGCTGCGCCTCGGCCGGTCCCGCGGTGTCCAGGCGGGCCACCAGCCGGGCGACGGTCGGCGCCTCGAAGAGGTCGCGCATCGACAGCTCGGTGGCCAGCGTGGCGCGGGCCTGGCTGGCCAGCTTGGAGGCGAGCAGCGAATGGCCGCCGAGCAGGAAGAAGTCGTCGTCGATGGTGACGCCGTCGACGCCCAGGACCTCGCCGAAGAGCGCGCACAGCGTCTCCTCGCGCGGAGTGCGGGGCGCCCGGCCGCCCGTGGCGGCCTCGAAGGAGGGCGCGGGCAGCGCGGCGCGGTCCAGCTTGCCGTTGGCGTCCAGGGGAAGGGTGCCGAGGACCACGACCGCGCTGGGCACCATGTGCTCGGGCAGCACCTCGCCCAGCGCCTCGCGGGCCGTGGCGGCGTCCGGCGGGGTGTTCCCGGTGGCCGTCACATAGGCGACCAGCCGCTGGTCGCCGGGCCGGTCGGTGCGGACCGCCGCGGCGGCCTCGGCGACCTGGGGGAGCGTCCGCAGCGCCGCCTCGACCTCGCCCAGCTCGATGCGGAAACCGCGGAGCTGGACCTGGCCGTCGGTGCGGCCCACGTACTCGACGTCGCCGTCCGGCAGCCGGCGGGCCAGATCGCCGGTGCGGTACATCCGGGTGCCGGGCGGGCCGTAGGGGTCGGCGACGAACCGCTCGGCGGTCAGGGCCCGGCGGCCCAGATAGCCGCGGGCGAGCTGCGCCCCGGACACGTACAGCTCGCCGGTGACCCCGGCCGGGCAGGGCTTCAGGGCGGTGTCGAGGACGTACATCCGGGTGTTCCACACCGGCCGGCCGATCGGCACCGGCCCCTCACCGCCGGGCGCGGAGGGGTGGTGGGCGATCTGGATGGTGGTCTCGGTGGGCCCGTAGAGGTTGTTCAGCGGCACGCCGGGGAACCGCTCGTGGAACCGCTCGGCGGTCTCGCGCGGCAGCGCCTCACCGCCGCTGGAGGCCCGCCGCAGGATGCCCGCGCAGGCGTCGGCGGCGGCCGGGTCGGCGAGGAACGCCTGGAGCATCGACGGTACGAACTGGAGCGCGGTGATGCCCTGTTCGCGCACCGTGCGCGCCAGATACGCCGGGTCCTTGTGGCCGCCGGGCTTGGCGACCACCAGGGTCGCGCCGCTGAGCAGCGGCCAGAAGAACTCGCAGACCGAGGCGTCGAACCCGGCCGGGGTCTTCTGCAGCATCCGGTCGCCGGGGGCGAGGCCGTAGGCGTCCTGCATCCACTCCAGGCAGTTGGCGACGGCCCGGTGGGGCACGAGGACGCCCTTGGGGCGGCCGGTGGAGCCCGAGGTGTAGATGATGTAGGCGGGGTGCTCGGGGTCGATCGCCACCGCCGGAGCGGAGACGTCTCCCGCGCCCCGGGCGCCCGTGATGTCCACGACGTCCAGCAGCAGCCGCCCCACACCGTGGCGCGCGGGCAGCGCCCCGGCGCTGTCGGCACGGGTGACGACGAGGGCGGGGCCCGCGTCGTCGAGCATGTACGCCAGCCGCTCGGCCGGGTAGTCCAGGTCCAGGGGCAGATACGCGGCCCCCGTCTTCAGCACCGCGATCAGCGCGATGACCAGGTCGGCGGAGCGGGGCAGGGCCACGCCGACGGTGCGCTCGGGCCCGGCGCCGCGCGCGATGAGCACCCGGGCCAGCCGGTTCGCCGCCCGGTCCAGCTCGGCGTAGCTGAGCACGGTGTCATCCGCTGTGTCGGCGCAGACCAGGGCCTGGGCGTCGGGAGTCCGGGCGGCCTGGGCCGCCAGCAGCTCCGGGAGGAGGGCGCCGGAGGTCGGATGCGCCGTCTCGCCCGGCGCGCCCAGGACCCGCAGGCGCTCCTCGGCGGACAGCAGCTCCAGGGAGCCGACGGTGCGCTGCAGGTCGGAGATGTCGGAGAGGGAGCGCAGCAGGCCGAGAAAGCGCTCCCGGTGGGCGATGAGGGCGTCCTCGGTGTAGAGGTTGGAATTGGCGTTGAGGTCGATCCGGATACCGGTGCCGTCGGACCGGTCGTATCCCATGATCGAGAGGTCCTCGACGGTTCCGTTGGAGAGGTTGTGGCCCTTGACCCGGTGACCGGCGAAGTGGAAGTCGTAGTCGTACGTCATGATGTTGACGTGCGGGCCGAGCAATCCGTTTCCGCCGTCCGGAAGTCGCAGATCCCGGGCCAGGTCGATACGGCGGTAGCGCTGATGGCGCAGGGCCTGCCTGACTTCCCGTGAGATCTGCCGTACCAGCTCCCGTATTCGCATATCGGCGCGCACCTGGATGCGCAGCGGCACCACATTGGCGAACATCCCCGGAATGGCACGGGCGGTGGCATCGGTACGGCCCGAGACCGGCAGCGTCAGAATGATGTCCGATTTACCGGTCAATCGATGCAGATAAAGGGAGGTCGCTGCGATGATCATAGCCGACCAGTGGGTGGCGTATTTACGCGCGGCGGCCCGCAGCTCGACCGCTTCCTCCTCGGTCAGGTAGGCGGTCTGCCGGAGGACGGTGGAAAGTTCCCTGGTGGGGTGGGTGGAAAGCCGTGCGGGGCGCGGGGAATCGCCGACGTGTTCCAGCCAGTACGCGCGGTCTTTGGCGAAATCCGGCGAGGCCCGGTATTCCGCGTCCTGGTCCACCATCGCCTGGAGGGAGCCGAAGACCGTTTCCCCCTCGGCCGGTTCGGTCCCCGCCACGAGCGCGGTGTACACCTCGGCGGTCCGCCGGCCCAGCAGGGCGGCCGATCCGGCGTCCGACACGATGTGGTGCGTGCCCTGGTACCAGAGGAAGCGCTCGGGCTCCACCTTCAGCAGGGCGAAGGAGAACGCGGGGTAGTCGCCCAGCTTGAGCGCCCCCGTGGCCAGGTCGTTCTTCATCCACCGCTCGGCCGCGGCCCAGGGGTCGTCCTCGCCGGTGAGGTCCAGCTTCGGCAGCTCCCAGTCGGTCACCGGGTCCAGGATCTGCCAGGGCTCCCCGTCGTCCTCGCCGACCCGCACGTTGTAGGGCTCGGCCTCCGCCACGGCCCGGCGCAGCGCCCGCTCGAATATCTCGTTGTCTATCGGTCCTTGTATCTCCAGGTACTCGCCGACCCTGAAGGTGGTGCTCTCCGGCGGCTCCAGCTGCTCAATGAACCAGATCTCACTCTGGCCGGTCGAGAGCGGCAGACGGGCGGCCGGTGCGGCGGGCTGCACATTTCCCCCATTGAGGATGGAACCACGGTCGAAAAAGGTGCCTGTCGACCGGGAGTCGTTTTCCACGCGGCCGCAGGCACCACACTGACCCTATGAGACGCAATTGCACTCAGTGAGGGGGTCAGGAGACCGTTCGGTGGCGAGAGTGTGAAAATCGCCGAAGCCCTAGGGATTTACCTGGGGTATCCCGGTGCCGAGACGGCTGGATGGCGTGGATGAGCATGCGTCAGGAGGGCGCGTGTGTCCAGAGCATGGCCGAGAGTTCACCGAGCGGCAACGCATTGCGCGGACGCCCATGAGGGCGCCCGCGCAAGGTGTGTGGAGGCCGTGGCGGGAATCGAACCCAGGTAACTCGATTGAGCGCTTCGGCCGGCGAGTCCGAGAGTTCTTGGCGAGCCGGTTCGCGTCCACGGCTCGGCATGCCTTCCCGAGGGCGACGAACGGACTTCCTCGGCCCTCCCCGCCGGCCGCCGTTCCGTGCGACCTGCCCGGCCCCGCCGCAGGAGTACCGTGGAGACAGACACCAGGGGTGGCGCCAAGGCGGGAAAAGACGTGGCGGAAGCGGAGACCGACTACGCGGCGGTGTTCCAGGCCCTTCCCGGGGCGGTGGCACTGCTGACCCCGCAGTTGATCTACGCGGACGTGAACGAGGAGTTCCTGCGCACCTTGGGCCGCACCCGCGAGCAGGTCATCGGCAGCTACCTGCCCGACGACTTCCGCGACAACCCGGGCGACCCTGCGGCGGCCGTCGTGCCCAACATTCAGGCGTCACTGCTCCGGGTGGCGGAAACCGGTGAGCGCGACATCCTGGCGCTGCAGCGGGCCGACGTGGAGAACTCTGACCGGCCCGGGGTACGGGAGGAGCGGTACTGGACCTGGACCAACGTTCCCGTCTTCGGTCCGGATGGGCGGGTGGCGCTGCTGCTGCATCGGGTGGAGGAGGTCACCGAACTCATCCGCGCCCGCGAAGTCGCGCTGAGCTTGCAAGAGGCCATGCTGCCCGTTTCCTGCCCGGCCGGGCGCCACCAGGCGGCCGTACGCTACCGGCCCGCTGTCGACACGTTGCACGTCTGCGGCGATTGGTACGACCTGGTCGACCTGCCCGGCGACCGCATCGCGATCGCCGTCGGCGACGTTGTCGGCCACGGTCTGTCCGCGGCCAAAGTCATGGGACAACTGCGCAGCGCGCTCAGCGCCGCCTGCCGCGCGGCCGACGGCCCCGACGGAGCCCTGGAAGTCCTTGGGCTGTACGCCCGCTCCATCGCCGGCGCTGAGAACACCACAGTGGCCACGACGTTCGTCGACTGGGACACCCACACCGTCACCTACAGCAGCGCCGGCCACCCTCCACCGGCCCTCCTGCGGAGGGACGGCACCGTGGAGTTCCTGGACCGGGCCACCGACCCCCCACTCGGCGCCCGCCCTGAACACGCACCCCGGCCCCAGGCCACCGCGCCCTTCACCGAGGGCGCCGTCCTCGCGCTGTACACCGACGGCCTGATCGAGCGCCGCCGCGAAGACATCGACACGGGCCTCGCGCGGCTCGCCGATTCCCTGGCTCGCCACCAGGCAGCCGACCCCGAAGCGCTCGCCGACGCCCTGCTGGCCGACCTGCTCCCGCCCGGCGGAGTCACCGACGACACCGCCCTGGTCATCGAGCACCTGTGACCGGCCCGCCACCTGCGCGACAGTGCACGCTGTTCGGACAACACGGGCGCCTGAGAACGGGACTGGCCAACTGGAGCGCCAACTGGCTTCCCAATGGAGAAGTGAGACGGACAGGACCAAGGGGGCACCCCGCAATGGCGCTGTCCCCGCATTTACCCCGGTCAGAACTTGGAGGCCGTGGCGGGAATCGAACCCACGTAACTCGATTTGCAGTCGAGCCCCTCAACCACTCGGGCACACGGCCGATGTCGTGCTCTGTTCCCGACGATAGGACGGGGGTGGGGCGGGCACAACGCCAAGGCGGGGGCTGCCATACGACTGACACACTGCGTTCATGGCCGCCGGATGCGCCCGCCCGGATGCGCCCGCCCGGGGGCGGCCGGGCCCCGGCTCACGGCGCGGGGCGATCCGCCAGGAAGTCCTCGACCACCTGGCGGAAGAGATCCGGGTCGTCGACCCACGGATAGTGGCCCACCCCGGGCAGGGGTCGCACTTGCCCGTCCGGGAAGGACTCGGCGACCAGCTCCCCGGCCCGCATCCCGGTCACCGCGTCCCGGTCGCCGGTGATCGCCAGCACCGGGCACGGCACCTCGCGCAGCCGGGCCAGCACCGCGCGCCGCCCCGCCTCGTCGACGCCCTGCCAGAATCCGGCCCGCGGCACCGGCCCGAGCTGCTCGCCCTCGCTCTCGGCGTGCGCCCGCTGGGGCTCCTCCCAGCGGCCGTACGCCATGGGGGCGGCCTGCAGCAGCAGCCTGCGCATCTCGGCGAGGTCGGTGGTGTCGGGCAGCAACTGGACCGCCGTGTACGCCTCCTGAAACCAGGGCTCGTCGGTGCGGGACTCGAAGATCTCCCTGGCGTCCTCGGGGAGTTGGCCCTGCAGCCGCGCGCCCGGGCAGACCACGATCAGCCGGCCGAGCCGCTCGGGGTGGGCGGCCGCGTACGCCTGGGCCGTCGCGGCGGCCGCGTCATGGGCGAGCAGCGGGAAGCGGGCGAGGTCCAGATGGCGGCGGAGCCCTTCGAGGTCCTCGGCGAGCCCCGGGAAGGCGTAGCCACTGGGGTCGACGGCGGGCGGGGAGTCCCCGGTGCCGCGGCTGTCGGGGATGACGAGGGTGTGATGGGCGTTCAGTCCGCCGAGGTCGCCCAGATACGCGGCGCTGCGCCCCGGCCCGCCCGCCAGGCAGATCAGCGGCGGCCCCGCTGAGCCGTCCCGGGCCTCCAGGACGCGGTAGGCCAGCTCGGTTCCGTCGTACGAGGTGTAGTGCGGCATGGAGTCAGCTTGCCCCAGCATCGTCATCTTGACCGTGCTTGACCGGGGGGCGTGGTGTGCCGGGTGTGGCGCATGAGCCGTGGGTGGCAGTCCGCGTGACGCAAAAGCTTCGGTTGGGGCGATCTTGTGCAGACCCAAATTACGCTTATGGTTTCCGTCCGCTTCTCCGTATGATGCGCGTGTGTTCGATTCCCGGCACGTCAAGACGTTCCACGAGGTGGTCCGCTCCGGCTCCTATTCCGGGGCCGCCCGCGCGCTCGGCTACACCCAGCCGGCCATCACCCAGCAGATGAAGGCGCTGGAACGGGCCGTCGGCAGTCCACTGTTCATCCGGGTCGGCCGCGGGATGCGGCTGACCGAGGCGGGGGAGACCCTCGCCCGTCACGCCGACACCATCCTGACCAGCATCTCCACCGCCCAGCAGCAGATGAACGCCATCACCCGGCTGCGCTCGGGCCGAGTGCGGGTCTGCGCCTTCCCCAGCGCCAACGCGACCCTCATCCCCGAGGCCATGGCCCGGCTCGCCGCCGCCCATCCGGGGGTGCGGGTGGAGCTGCTGGAGGGCGAGCCGCCGGACTCGCTGGGGCGGGTGGTGCGCGGGGAGTGCGACATCACGCTCGCCTTCACCTATCCCGGGCTGCGCGAGGAGACCCCCGCCGAGCTGGTGGAGATCCCGCTGCTGGAGGACCAGCTGACGGTGCTGCTGCCGACCGGGCATCCGCTGGCCAGACGGCGGGCGGTCAAGCTGGCGGAGCTGAGCGAGGAGCGCTGGATCGCCGGGTGCCTGCGGTGCCGCGCCAACTTCCTGCACGAATGCGCGGAGCAGGGCTTCGCCCCGGACATCGCCTTCACCACCGATGACAATCTGGTGGTGCAGAGCATGGTCGCGGCGGGGCTCGGCGTGGCGATGATGCCGGGGCTGGTGCTCTCGTTCCTATGCCACCAGAAGGTCACCGGGCGCGCCCTGGACCCCGCCTCGCGCCGCCATGTCTCGGCGTATGTGCTGCGCGAACATCTGGAGATACCGGCCACCGCGCGGGTGCTGGAGGAGCTTAAGACGGTGGCGGGGAACCGGGTCGGATGCTGAGCCCGGCCGTGCGCTGACCGCCTGACCATAAGCGCAATCCATAAGCAGAGCTTGGGGATGGCTCAACAACCTGTCGTTGGACGTGATGGAGCGGGCGGCAGGGCGCTGCCACCATGAGCACCCCGACCGCGTATCCGTCCTCCCGTCTTCTCACGGCACGCCTCGGCGAGTTCGTCGGCGACGTCCGCGAGGCCGTCGACCGGGGTCTGGCGCCCGATGTGACCGCCTATCTGGTCGGCGAGCGGCTCGCGCCCCACCTCGGCGCGGCCGATCTGCTCACCCCGGGGCAGCGCGAGGGTGACCCCGACCGCTACCGCCAGCACGTTCTGCACGCCGAGCCCGACGGCAGCTTCTCGATCGTCGCGCTGGTGTGGCTGCCCGGCCAGCGCACGGCGATCCATGACCATGTGTCCTGGTGTGTGACCGGCGTCCACGAGGGCGAGGAGCACGAGCGGCGCTACCGCCTCGTGCCCGACGGCCCGGGCTCGCGGCTGATCGCGGTGGAGGACGTGGTCAACCCGCGGGGCGCGGTGTGCGGTTTCGCGCCGCCCGGAGATATCCACAGAGTGTGGAACGCCTGCGGGACGAAGGCGATCTCGATCCATGTCTACGGGGCGGACATCGCCCGCCTGGGCAGCAGCGTCCGGCGGGTCTACGACCTTCCGACGGCGGACGAGGCCCACGGCCCTTCGACGGCGGACGGCCAGTGACGCTGACCGCCGCGCCCGGCCGGGCGCGGCAGGCCGCCGGATGGCGGCCGCCCGCCACCGCGTACGGGCTCGGGCTCGCCACGGCCGGGGTCGCGACCGCCTGGGGCGTCCACCGGCTGCTCCCCGCCGTACCCCTGCTGACCGCCGCCGTGGTGCTGGGCATCGTCGCAGCCCATCTGCCGGGGGCGCGCGGACTCGTCCGGGGCGTCTGCCGCGCCGGGCTCTCCTTCGCCGGGAAGCGGCTGATGCGCCTCGGCATCGTGCTGCTCGGCCTCAAGCTCAGCCTGAACGATGTGCTGGGCCTCGGCTGGGCCACCGTGACGATGGTCCTGGGCGTGGTCGCGGCCACCTTCTGCGGCACCTGGTGGCTCGGCCGCCGGATGGGGCTGCGCGGCGATCAGCCACTGCTGATCGCGACCGGCTACTCGATCTGCGGGGCCTCCGCCATCGGCGCGGTGAGCGAGGTGTCGGAGAGCGACGAGCGCGATGTGGCCACCTCCGTGGCGCTGGTGACGCTGTGCGGCACGCTCGCCATCGCCGTCCTGCCGCTGCTTCAGCACCCCTTGGGGCTGGACGACGTGGCGTTCGGCAGGTGGGTGGGCGCGAGCGTGCACGACGTGGGCCAGGTCGTGGCCACCGCGCAGACCGCCGGGCCGGCGGCACTGGGCGACGCGGTGCTGGTCAAGCTGGTGCGGGTGGCCCTGCTCGCCCCGCTGGTCGCGGCGCTCGCGACGTCCGTACGGGCTGGGGAGCGCGCCAAGGCGGCGGCGGGCGAGGGGACGGCGGCGGGCGAGGCGGCGAAGCGGCGGCTGCCGCTGGTGCCGCTGTTCGTCCTCGGCTTTCTCGCGATGACCGCCCTGCGCAGCACGGACCTCCTGTCCACCGCCGCGCTGGACACCGCCGCCACGGCCCAGGAACTCCTCCTCGCCGCCGCCCTCTTCGGCCTCGGCAGCGCCGTCCACCTCCCCTCACTCACCCGCACCGGCGCCCGGGTCGCGGCGCTGGGGCTGTGCGCCTGGGTGGTGATCGCGGGGGCGTCGTACGCGGGGGTGCTGCTCACCATGTAGGGCCGGGGACGGCCAGGGGTGCCGGGGTACGGCAAGGCCTGGAGCGCCGGGCGCGCGGCCCCAGGGCCGGGGGTGCTGCTGCCGGGGTGCGGCCATGGGTGCGGGGGGCACGGTCAGGGCCGGGGGCGCGGCCGGGGCCCGGGCTACGACCAGAGCCAGGGGCGCCGGGGGCGCGGCGAGACCCGGAGTGCCGGGGCGCCGGCCAGGGGCGCGGGCGCGCGGCCCCGGAGCCGGGGGTACTGCTACGGGTGCCGGGTGCGCAGCCAGGATGGTGGAGGTGCGGCCAGGGCCGGGGGTGCGGCCAGAGGCTGGGTCGCGGGGTGCGGCTATGGCCCGGATCGTGGCCATGGGCCGGGGTACGGCCAGGGTTGTGGGGGCGCAGCCAGGGGTGCCGGGGCGCGGCCAGGGCCCGGCGTGCAGGCATGGGTGGCGGGGGGCCGCGCCCGTCCGGTGGGCCACGGCGGCGCGCGGCCAGGGTTGTGGGGGCGCGGCCAGGGCCCGCGTCGTGGGCAGGGCGCCCTAGGGCCAACGGCCGAGCTCGGCTCCGTCCCGCGACAGGTGTGACGTCCCGGAACGCCACTTACTCTGACGCCATGACCCCTCGCGACCCGCATGACGCCGACGCCGCCGTCACGGACAGCGCCGCCCCCCTGCCGCCCCAGGCATCCCCCGTCCCACCCGAGCCGCAAGGCGGAGACCTGGACCTGGGCCTGGATCCGGGCCTGGAGGGCGGCGGCGGCACCGGCGACACCGGCGGCACCGTACTGGGGAGGCGCTACCGTGCCCTCACCCTCGGCATCGTCACCGTCGTCTCCCTCATCGCCTTCGAGGCGAGCGCGGTCAATACCGCGATGCCGGTCGCGGCCCGTGCGCTGGACGGGGTCGAGCTGTACGCGTACGCCTTCTCCGCCTACTTCACCGCGAGCCTGTTCGCGATGGCGCTGTCGGGGGAGTGGTGCGACCGCAAGGGGCCGCTGGCGCCGCTGTTCACCGGGATCGCGGCGTTCGCCGCCGGGCTGCTGGTGGCCGGTTCGGCACAGCAGATGTGGATGTTCGTGGGCGGGCGCGCGGTGCAGGGCATAGGCGGCGGGCTGGTGATCGTCGCGCTGTATGTGGTGGTCGGCCGCGCCTATCCGCAGCGGCTGCAGCCCGCCGTGCTGGCGTCCTTCTCCGCCGCCTGGGTGCTGCCGGTCATCGTCGGCCCGCTCGCCGCCGGGACCGTCACCGAACAGGTCGGCTGGCGCTGGGTGTTCCTGGCCATCCCGGTGCTGGTGCTGCCGCCGCTCGCGGTGATGCTGCCCGCGCTGCGCGCCCTGCCCCCGAGCGAGCGCTCCGCGGGCATGAACCGCCGCCGGATCCTCCTCGCGCTCGCCGTCGCGGCCGGCGCCGGGCTGCTGCAGTACGCGGGCCAGGACCTCAGCTGGCTCTCCCTCGTCCCGGCCGCCGCCGGTCTCGCCCTGCTCGTCCCCTGTGTACTGCGGCTGCTCCCCGAGGGCACCTTCCGCGCCGCCCGCGGACTGCCGTCGGTGATCCTGCTGCGCGGGGTGGCGGCGGGGTCCTTCCTGGGCGCGGAGAGCTTCGTCCCGCTGATGCTGGTGACCCAGCGCGACCTGTCCGCGACCGCCGCCGGGCTCTCCCTCACCGGTGGCGGACTCACCTGGGCCCTGGGCTCGTACACCCAGAGCCGTCCCCGCCTGGAGCCGCACCGCGAACGGCTGATGGGTCTCGGCATGCTCCTGATCGCCGTGTCCATCGCCGCGGTGCTCCTGGCACTCATCGACTCCGTCCCGGCCTGGATCGTGGCCGTGGCCTGGGTGATCGGCGGCTATGGGATGGGGCTGGCCATCTCCAGCGGGAGCGTGCTGCTGCTGAAGCTCTCCCGTCCGGAGGACGCGGGCAGCAACTCCGCCTCCCTCCAGGTCTCCGACGCGCTCGGCAACATCACGCTGGTCGGCCTCAGCGGTGTCCTCTTCGTCTCCTTCGGTGGCGGCGATATCGCCGCCACCGGCTCCGCGGCCTCCCACCAGCCGGCCGCGTTCGGCGCGGTCTACGTGGCAATGGCGGCGGTGGCGCTGGTGGGGGCATGGGTGACGACGCGGTTGCGGTCCGTCACCACGTAGTACCACCTTGACCCCACTAGTGGTACCGTTTTGGTATGGCTATGAATCTCCGACTGCGCGACGACCAGCAAGAGGCGCTCAAGCAGCGGGCCGAGGAGGAGGGCCGCAGTATGCACGCCATAGTGCTTCAGGCGATCGATCGGTATCTCGAGCAGGAGGCGGACCGCGAGTCGGTCCAGCGCCTGGGGGCGAAGTACGCGGCACGCCACGCGGACCTTCTGCGGAGGCTGGGGGAGTAAGTGAAGTACCTGACGGTCCAGGAAGTGCTGGACCTGGCGGAAATCGCCTGTGGGGGGCAGCGGATCGCGGTGCGCGATCTGGGGTTGCTGAGCTCGGCTGTGCATCGTCCGCAGTCGCAGATGTTCGGCATAGAGGCGTACACCGACCACTTCGAGAAGGCCGCCGCGTTGCTCCAGTCGCTCGCCGTCAACCACCCGCTGGTGGACGGCAACAAGCGGATGGCGTGGATGTGCACGGTGGTCTTCCTCGACATCAACGGCACCGAGATGCTCGACGTCGACCAGGACGAGGCGTACAAGCTGGTGGTCGGTGTGGCCGCGGGCGCGCTCGAGGACGTGGCGGACATCGCGTCCGGATTGCGGAGGCTGCACGAGGCGATGTGAGTCTGATCCCACCCTCGGGTGGGATCAGCCCGTACCCCGGAGCGTGAACGATGGCACCGGTAGGCTGACGCGGTTCCCGATCGACCTCGCCGAGCCAGCCCGACGGAGACCGTGAGTACTACTGCCGCCTCCACCAGCCATCACCTCTCGCCCGCCTTCCCCGGCCGGGCCCCTTGGGGTACCGCGAGCAAGCTGCGCGCCTGGCAGCAGGGCGCATTGGACAAGTACATCCAGGAGCAGCCGCGGGACTTCCTCGCGGTCGCGACCCCCGGCGCCGGTAAGACCACCTTCGCGCTGACCCTCGCCTCCTGGCTGCTGCACCACCACGTCGTCCATCAGGTGACGGTCGTCGCGCCGACCGAGCATCTGAAGAAGCAGTGGGCGGAGGCCGCCGCACGGATCGGCATCAAACTGGACCCGGAGTACAGCGCGGGTCCGCTGAGCCGGGAGTACCACGGGATCGCCGTCACCTACGCGGGCGTCGGCGTCCGGCCCATGCTGCACCGCAACCGGATCGAGCAGCGCAAGACGCTCGTCATCCTCGACGAGATCCACCACGCCGGCGACTCCCGCTCCTGGGGCGAGGCGTGTCTGGAGGCGTTCGAGCCGGCGACCCGGCGGCTGGCGCTCACCGGCACCCCGTTCCGGTCCGACACCAACCCCATCCCCTTCGTCACCTACGAAGAGGGCAACGACGGGATCCGGCGCTCCTCCGCCGACTACACCTACGGCTACGGCAACGCGCTCTCCGACGGTGTGGTGCGCCCCGTCATCTTCCTCTCCTACAGCGGCAACATGCGCTGGCGGACCAAGGCGGGCGACGAGCTCGAGGCGCGGCTCGGCGAGCCGATGACCAAGGACGCCGTCTCCCAGGCATGGCGCACCGCGCTCGATCCGCGCGGCGACTGGATGCCGAATGTGCTGCGCGCCGCCGACCAGCGGCTGTCCGAGGTCCGTAAGGGCATCCCGGACGCGGGGGCGCTCGTCATCGCCGCCGACCAGGACTCGGCCCGTGCGTACGCCAAGCTGATCCGCGAGATCACCGGCAACAAGGCGACGCTCGTGCTCTCCGACGAGGCGGCGGCGTCCCAGCGGATCGAGGACTTCAGCCACTCCGACGACCGCTGGATGGTCGCGGTCCGCATGGTGTCGGAGGGCGTGGACGTGCCCCGGCTGGCGGTCGGGGTCTACGCGACCACCATCTCCACACCGCTCTTCTTCGCCCAGGCCGTCGGTCGTTTCGTACGGTCGCGGCGGCGCGGCGAGACCGCTTCCGTCTTCCTCCCCACCATCCCGATGCTGCTCGGCTTCGCGGGCGAGATGGAGGTCGAGCGCGACCACGTCCTGGACAAGCCGAAGAAGGACGGCGAGGAGGAGAACCCGTACGCGGAGGAGGAGAAGCTCCTCGAGGAGGCCGAGAAGCAGCAGGACGAGGACACCGGCGAACAGGACCAACTCCCCTTCGAGGCGCTGGAGTCGGACGCGGTCTTCGACCGGGTGCTGTACGACGGCGCTGAGTTCGGCATGCAGGCGCATCCGGGCAGCGACGAGGAGCAGGACTACCTCGGCATCCCGGGGCTTCTCGAACCCGACCAGGTGCAGATGCTGCTCCAGAAGCGGCAGGCCAAGCAGATCGCGCACAGCCGCAAGAAGCCGGACGAAGAGGCGGATCTGCTGGAGCTCCCGGCGGAGCGGCGACCGGTGGTCACCCACAAGGAGCTGCTGGAGCTGCGCAAGCAGCTCAACACGCTGGTCGGGGCGTATGTCCACCAGAGCGGTAAGCCGCATGGCGTGATCCACACCGAGCTGCGCCGGGTCTGCGGCGGCCCGCCGAGCGCGGAGGCGACGGCGGGGCAGATCCGCGAGCGGATCAAGAAGGTCCAGGAGTGGGCGACGCGCATGCGCTGACGCGCGGATCTTTCCCTTCCCGCCCCTTCCCGCAGCATCGATATGTGGTTCCGCCGCGTGGCAGGGGCTCGCCCCTGGACCCCGGGGTCTGGGGCAGAGCCCCAGTTGATGCCCTGCGCAACCC
Organism: Streptomyces sp. NEAU-YJ-81; assembly: GCF_017592595.1. Lineage (NCBI taxonomy): Bacteria > Bacillati > Actinomycetota > Actinomycetes > Kitasatosporales > Streptomycetaceae > Streptomyces > Streptomyces sp. NEAU-YJ-81. The sequence goes on from NZ_JAGFNO010000016.1 coordinate 139,465, forward strand.
CCTTTCGAAAAATTTCATGAACCGGTCGCAGACCCCCCTTATCAATCCGGACGAACCGGGGTGATTCGGGATGCTCTCATGTCGTTCTCTTTGGCAGCTCTGCTCGGATTCTGGACAAACCCTTCCGCAAAGCGGACCGGCTCGCTAGCGTTCGGGCACGCACACGCCCCGTGGCAGCGCCGCCGCGGAGCGCAGCCGGTGCGTGACCACCGCGACCGGCGGCCTCTTCGCGCGCCGTCGTCGGGACCGACGGGGTACCGCACGAAGAGCCGCCACTCATCACCGAGGAGGGGGCATCGTGACCGCGGAGACCTCTCAGACGCTCGATCGTGGACTGCGCGTCCTCAAACTGCTCGCCGACACCGACCACGGGCTGACCGTGACCGAGCTGTCCAACAAGCTCGGCGTCAATCGCACCGTGGTCTACCGGCTGCTGGCCACCCTTGAGCAGCACTCTCTCGTCCGCCGGGACATCGGCGGACGGGCGCGCGTCGGGCTAGGGGTGCTGCAGCTCGGCCGCCAGGTGCATCCGCTCGTACGGGAGGCGGCGCTGCCCGCGCTGCGCTCCCTCGCCGAGGACGTCGGCGCGACCGCCCACCTCACCCTGGTCGACGGCACCGAGGCCCTCGCCGTCGCGGTCGTCGAGCCGACCTGGACCGACTACCACGTGGCCTACCGGGCCGGATTCCGGCATCCGCTCGACCGGGGCGCCGCCGGGCGCGCCATCCTCGCCGCCCGCGCCGGCCGCCCCGACGACCCCGGGTACGCCCTCACCCACGGCGAACTGGAGGCGGGCGCGAGCGGCGCGGCCGCCCCGCTCATCGGGGTGACGGGGATAGAGGGCAGCGTCGGGGTCGTCATGCTCTGCGACTCGGTACCGGACCGGGTCGGCCCGCGGGTCGTCGACGCGGCCCGAGAGGTCTCGGACGCCCTGAGCTGAGCGCCTGGCGCGGCCCCGGCGCGGAACAGCACGCCGTGGCGGCGGCCTCGATGGACGCGGTGCGCCGTGGCCGCGCGGCACGCCGGTCCTGACCCCGCTGGGGCCCGGCCCGCCTGGGGCCGCGGGCCCCAGCCGACCCGGGCCTGCTTTGCGCGGTCCCGGCGGGGGACAACGCGCTGCGGCGGGGTGGCCCGGGCGTGGCGGTGCGACGGCCGGGGCCCGGTAGCAGGGTGCCCCGCACCTGACGACCCGCGCGCGGCAGCGCTGCGCCCCGCGAGGTGCGGCCGATGAAGCGGCGGCGCGGATGAGCGCCGTCGCGAAGGCGCGACCGCCGCCGCGCGGGCGGCCCGGGCCCGGCGGCGGCGCTGGACCCGTGTCGGGCGTGACCGTGGCGGCCCCACTGGGCCCGCCCCGCCCGCGCGGGTCGGCGCGGCCGCCAGGCCGGGTGCCGGGTGCCGCGCGCCTGCACCCGTCGGCCGGGCGCCACGAGCTGAGCCAGCCGTCCGTACCCGCCCGGCCCGCCAGGGCTCGTGCCTGCCCGGCCCACTAGGGCCCGCGTCCGCTGCCCGCCCAGGGCTCGTGCCCGCCGCCCGTCAGGGCTCGTGCCTGCCCGGCCCACTAGGGCCCGCGTCCGCCGCCCGCCCAGGGCTCGTGCCCGCCGCCCGTCAGGGCTCGCGTCCGCTGCCCGCCCAGGGCTCGTGCCCGCCGCCCGTCAGGGCTCGTGCCCGCCGCCCGACAGGGCCCGCGTCCGCCGTCCGCCAGGGCTTCGGGGGTCGGGGTGGCGCCTCGTCCGTCCCGGCGGTCAACTAGATTCGCACCATGCCTGCCGTCTCCCCCCGCGCCCGCATCCTCGCGCTCTGCTCCGCGCCCGTGCTCGCCCTGCTCGCGGTGGCCGCGTTCGCCCCGCTGCCGTTCACCGTGGCCCAGCCCGGTTCGACCATGAACGTCCTCGGCGCCGACCGTGGCAAGCAGGTGATCAGCGTCTCGGGGAGCGGCACCCGCAAGACCAGCGGGCAGCTCCGGATGACGACGATCCTGGCCACCGGCCCGGACGCCACCGTGCGGCTGAAGGACGTGATCAGCGGATGGTTCGCCACCGATCGCGCGGTCATGCCGCATGACTCGGTCTACGTCGGCGGCACCACCAAGGAGATCGAGCGGCACAACGCCGAGGAGATGCGGGAGTCACAGTCCTCGGCCACCAGCGCCGCGCTCGGCTATCTCCACCGCTCCCCGCGCGACGTCAAGGTCACCCTGCGCCTGGCCGACGTCGGCGGGCCGAGCGCCGGACTGCTCTTCTCCCTCGGCGTGATCGACAAGCTGGACGGGGACGGCCGCGGCGGCGATCTCACCGGTGGCCGGACGATCGCGGGCACCGGCACCATCGATGCCAAGGGCAAGGTCGGGGCCGTGGGCGGGGTTCCGCTGAAGACGCAGGCCGCCAAGCGGGACGGCGCCACGGTCTTCCTGGTGCCGAAGGCCGAATGCGCCGATGCCACCGCCGAACTGCCCAAGGGGCTGCGGCTGATCCCCGTCACCACCCTCAAGGGTGCCGTGACGGCTCTGCGGGCGCTGCGGTCGGGCGGCGCGGTCCCGCACTGCTGAGCGGTGCCGCGGTCCTCTGGTCAACCGCCGTCCTCTCGTCCACCGCCGCCCTCTGGCCCACCGCTGTCCTCTCGTCCACCGTCGTCCCCTCGTCCATCCCGCGCCAGGCCGGGAAGACCAGCGGGCTGAGCGTGGCCAGGAAGTAGACCCCGCCCGTCACCAGGAAGGCGGCGGTCAGCCCCACGCCCTCCACCAGACATCCGGCCGCGAGCCCGCCGAGCGGCATCACCACCCACACCCCCGCGGTGAGCGCGCCTGAGACCCGGCTGCGCAGCTCATCGGGGACGGCCTCATAGGTCACCGTGGTCAGAATCGGGTTGAGCATCCCCGCCGCGACCCCACTGGCCGCCATCGTCACGGCGAGCGGGGACACACCGGGGACGAACGCGGCGATCAGGAAGCGCGGCAGCCCGCACACCAGGAAGCTCACCGCGAAGACGGTCCGGCGCGAAAAGCGGTCGCCCACCGCCCCGTAGAGCAGCGCCCCCACCAGCGCACCGCCGCCGAACAGCGCGGTGAGCAGCCCCAGTTGCACCGAACCGCCCAGGTGCCGCTCGGCGTGGACGGGCAGCAGTACGGAGGACAGGCCCTGGTCGAGGCCGTTGGTGACCATGACCATCAGCACGATGGCCAGCAGCAGCCGATGGTGCAGCAGAAAGCGGTACCCCTCGCGCAGCTCCGCGCGGTAGGCGCGGGCGGACACCGGCACGACGGGCTTGCGCGGCGCGGCGGCGGGCAGCCCGCGTAGCCCCGCCATGATCAGCAGCGCGGAGGCCGCGAACGTCGCCGCGTCCAGCAGCAGTACGGAGGGCGGGCCGAGCAGCGCGATCAGCAGCCCCCCGACCGCCGCGCCCAGCATCCGGGCCCCGCGTGAGGCCCCGTCGTAGAAGCTGGCGGCGCGGCTGAGGGTGGTGCCCGCCCGTTCGGCCAGCGCGGGGACGAGCACCTGGCGGGCGGTCTCGCCCGGTGCGTGGAGCAGTCCGCAGAACGCCATCAGCGCACATAACTGCCAGAACCGCAGCAGCCCGGCGAAGTGCAGCACCGGAATCGTGGCGACGGCCACCCCGCACAGCGCGTCGGAGGCGATGGAGACCCGCCTGCGGCCGACCCGGTCGATGACCGGCCCGCCGATCACGGCGGAGACGACCACCGGCAGGGTCGCGCAGAAGGACACGAACCCGGCCTTGGCCGCGCTGCCCGTGGTCTCCAGGACGAACCACGGGACGGCGATCAGCGTGAGCGAATTGCCCGCTATGGAAACGGTGTTGGCGGCGAGGACGAGCATGAGCGGTCTTCGGTCACCGCTGTTTCCCCGGCGCTCTCTGTCTCCTGTGTCGTCGGTCATGTCAGTGGTCGAACCGCGCGGTCAGACCGGATTGCGGCAGCCGTGGGGTGGCCAGCCGCAGCCCGACCTCCACCAGCGTCCAGCCGAGCCGGGCGCGCAGCGCCCGGGCGCGGGCGGGGCGGGTGCGGCGGTGGGGCCGCCGGGGCGCTTCGTGAGCCTCATGCTGGAGACGCTCGGCGCGTATTCGGTGGAGCCACAGATGGATCTCGTCGCCGTACATGTCGTTCCCCCCAGGGATCGGTCAGTCCTCTTCGCGCGGGAAGGCATGCAGATGGACGCGGTACGGGGCGGAGCCCTCGGTGTCCCGGTCCACCTCCTTCTCGCGGTAGCTCTCGATCACTTCGTGCACCTTGTCGCGCATTTCGCTGGCGAGTTCGGGCGTGAGACGCATGGCGAAGTCGCTCATGTCCGAAGCGCTGCGCCATGCTGAGGGCCAGTCGTGCATGGTGCTGAACCAGGTGGACAGGTCCTGGCCGTGGATGGTGGCCCACTCGTGAAGCAGGGTGTTCATTGCTCCGCGTACGGCCGGGTCGGGGCTGGTCAGAAACCTGTCGGTACCCACCCGCACGCCCCGCTGCGCCGCCTTCCACCACCGCTCCCGCCCCTTGCCCCGCTCCGGATCGTCCTTGACGAAGCCGTGGGCGGCCAGCTGTCGCAGATGGTAGCTCGTGGCGCCGCTGGACTCGCCCAATCTGTCGGCCAGTTGGGACGCGGTGGCCGGTCCGTACTCGCGCAGCGCCCCGAGCAGACGTATCCGCAGCGGATGCGCGAGCCCGCGCAGGGAGCGGGGGTCGAGCACCCGGACGTCGTCGGGCGCAGGCTCTTCGTTCTGTGCCATGCGCGGCAGCGTAAGCATGCAAAGACTCAGTTGCAACACTTTCTTTGCAATGGAGTCTTTGGATCCTTTTCAGGAACCTCTATGCGCCCCAGCCCTCAGTCCAGCGCCGCCTGCCGCACCAGCGGGATGATCCGCAGCGGAACCGCGTTCTCCATCACGATCGCCGTCGAGGCCCGGACAATCCCCTCGAACCCCACCACCAGGTCGATCACCCGCTGAAGGTCGGCGTTGGAGCGGGCCACCAACCGGCAGAGCATGTCCCCGTGGCCCGTGGTGGTGTGCAGCTCCAGCACCTCCGGAACGGTCGCCAGATGGGCCCGTACATCCTGCCCCTGCCCCTGCTTGATCTCCAGCGTCGCGAACGCGGTGACCGGATAGCCGAGCGCCGCCGGGTCCACATCGGGGCCGAAGCCGCGGATCACCCCCTGCGCCCGCAGTCGGTCCAGCCGCGCCTGCGCCGTGCCGCGGGCGACACCGAGGCGGCGCGACGCCTCCAGTACGCCTATCCGCGGTTCCTCGGCGAGCAACTCGATCAGGCGGGCGTCGAGCCCGTCGATTCCCATGCGGTCCCCCCTTGAGGTCTCCGTGGTCTCTGTGACGGTAGTCACCCTGTACAGGATGCTCTATTGCTTATGGCTCCGGCTATACACACTGACCAGCGTTTTCGCGAAGTGTTGCGCACCTTGAACCATGGGAGGACGCTGCGAAGTATGACTGAGACGACAGAGATGCTGCAGCAGGGGGACGCACGGCACGCCGACCCGTTCCCCGTGAAAGGGATGGACGCGGTCGTCTTCGCCGTCGGCAACGCGAAGCAGGCCGCGCACTACTACGCCACCGCCTTCGGCATGAAGCTCGTCGCCTACTCCGGTCCGGAGAAGGGCAGCCGGGAGACGGCCAGTTACGTCCTCGTCTCGGGCGGCGCCCGCTTCGTGTTCACCTCCGTCATCAAACCGGTGAGCGCCTGGGGCCGCTTCCTGGCCGAGCATGTCGCCGAGCATGGCGACGGTGTGATCGACCTCGCGGTGGAGGTGCCGGACGCGCGCGCCGCGTACGCGTACGCCGTCGAGCACGGCGCCGCCGGGATCGAGGAGCCGCATGAGCTCAAGGACGAGCACGGCACGGTGGTGGTGGCCTCCATCCGCACCTACGGCGACACCCGCCACACCCTCGTCGAGCGCACCGGCTACGACGGCCCGTACCTGCCCGGCTTCGCGGAGGCCGAGCCGATCGTCGACCCGCCCGCGCGGCGGAACTTCCAGGCCATCGACCACTGCGTCGGCAATGTGGAGCTCGGCCGGATGGACGAGTGGGTCGGCTTCTACAACAACGTCATGGGCTTCACCAACATGAAGGAGTTCGTGGGCGACGACATCGCCACCGAGTACTCCGCGCTGATGTCGAAGGTCGTGGCTGACGGCACCCGCAAGGTGAAGTTCCCGCTCAACGAGCCCGCGGTCGGCAAGAAGAAGTCGCAGATCGACGAGTATCTGGAGTTCTACGGCGGCCCCGGCGTCCAGCACATCGCACTCGCCACCAACGACATCGTCGCCACGGTGCGGGCGATGCGCGCGGCCGGGGTGCGGTTCCTGGACACCCCGGACTCGTACTACGAAACCCTGGGGGAGTGGGTCGGCGACACCCGCGTCCCGGTGGAGACCCTCCACGAGCTGAAGATCCTCGCCGACCGTGACGAGGACGGCTATCTGCTGCAGATCTTCACCAAGCCGGTCCAGGACCGGCCGACGGTCTTCTTCGAGCTGATCGAGCGGCATGGCTCGATGGGCTTCGGCAAGGGCAACTTCAAGGCCCTCTTCGAGGCGATCGAGCGCGAGCAGGAGAAGCGCGGCAACCTCTGACCGTCACGCGGGGCGGGCCGCCGCCTCGCGGCCCGCCCGGCGCGGCGCGCACGGTGATCCCGGACCGGTCGAGCACGACCTCGAAGGCACCCTGCCAAGGCACGCCCTGCGCCTTGGCCTGGAACCGCTCCACCTGGAGGGCCCCGGCCGGTCACGCCCGGCACCGCTCCTCGACGGCGGCGAGGAGCGGCTCGGGGCCGCAGCAGTAGACGAGGGTGTCGGGGTCGGGATCGCCGAGGTAGTCGTCGAGGTCGAGCAGACCGTGCCGGTCCTGCGGGTGTACGGTCACGGCCTCGCCGTACCCGGCCAGTTCGTCGAGGAAGGCCATGGAGGAACGGCTCCGGCCGCCGTACAGCAGCCGCCAGTGCGCCCCGGCGGCCTCGACCGCCGCCGGCATCGGGAGGATCGGGGTGATCCCGATGCCGCCCGCGATGAACAGGTAGCGCCGGGCCGGCCGCAGGGCGAAGTTGTTGCGCGGTGTCCGTGTCCGCACCTCTGCGTCCACGTGCAGCTTGGCGTGCACGTACGCCGAGCCGCCGCGGCCCTCCGGGGCGTGCAGCACACCGATGCGCCAGGCCGACCGGTCACCGGGGGCACCGCACAGCGAGTAGTGACGGACCAGGTCGTTGTCGAGCAGCAGCTCGATGTGGGCACCGGGCTGCCACTGCGGGAGCGGCTCACCGTGGGGGTGGCGAAGGGTCAGGACGGCCACGCCGTCGGCTGCTTCGGTCCGTTCCGCGACGACGAGTGGAATCTCGTGTTCGGGAGTGGGGGGATTGCTCAAAGTGGTTTCCCGCTTTCACAGGAGACAGAGCGAGACCCGCACTACCCAAACCGGCGCACGGGCTGACGCAAGGGACAGGTCAGTTCGTGGATCGCGCGACGGAAGGCAAGGCAACGGACGACGTTTTCCAATACGAACCCTAGCGCATATACGCCCCAGTGCATTGCTGAATCGTTATCTTCGATCTCTCTCTGAGTGCGCATTCCAGCCACGTTTATCAAGAGGTCTGATCCGGCTGTTCTGTGCGCGTCGTCATGGTCTCCTCCAGGGGGCGCGAGAGCCGCCGCTCACCGGGGCAGGCGGCGGTTCTCGCGCCGTTCGGGGGGTTCGGGGGGTTCGGGGGGTCAGCCCATGTGCACCGGGGCCGGGCCGCCCTCGGCGTGGTGCTGCCTGCCGGCGTTGACGGCGAACGCGGTGACGGCCAGGCCCGCCAGGAACATCGCGCCGGCGGCCACGAAGGCCATGGTGTAGCCGTGGGTCACCGCGTCGCCGGCCCGGGCGACCAGGGCGAAGTCCTTGGTGGACAGGCCCCGGTAGAGGCCGGCGGCCGCCTCGGGGAGCTTGTCGTCGGCGGCCGACGTGGAGATCGTCGAGAGGACGGCGAGGCCGAGGGCGCCGCCGATCTGTTGGGCGGTGTTGAGCAGCGCGGAGGCGACCCCCGTGTCCTGGTGGTCGACCCCGCTGACCGCGCCGAGCGTCATCGGGACGAAGCTCATGCCCAGGCCGAGGGCGGTCACGAACATCGCGGGCAGGAGGTGGGCCGCGTAGGAGGAGTCCGGCTCCAGGGTGGCGAACCAGAACATGCCGCCGGCCGCGACCAGCAGACCGGGACCGGCGATCAGCCGGGGCGCGTGGTGGGCGACCAGCTTGGAGCTGATGCCCGCGGCGGCGGCCATGCCGAAGCTGAAGGGGAGGTAGGCGAAGCCGGTCCTGACCGGGCTGTAGCCCAGGATGAGCTGCATGTAGAGGGTGAGGAAGTAGAAGGTGGCGAACATGCCGGAGCCGATGAACAGCATCGTGGCGTAACTGCCTGAGCGGTTGCGGTCCTTGAACAGGCGCAGCGGCATCATCGGGTCCGCGGTCCGGGCCTGGAGGAACAGGAAGGCGGCGAGCAGTACGGCGGAGGCCGCGAAGGAGGCCAGGGTGAGACCGCCTGTCCAGCCGTGTTCGCCGCTCCGTGTGATGCCGTAGACGAGGGAGATCAGGCCGCCGGTGCCGGTGACGGCGCCGGGCACGTCGAGGCGGCCGGGGTGCCGTTCGGCCTCGACCAGGGTGCGGGTGCCGGCCAGTACGGCCAGGCCGATGGGGATGTTGACGAAGAACACCCAGCGCCAGTCGAGTACGTCGGTCAGCGTGCCGCCGAGCAGCAGGCCGACCGTGGCGCCGACACCGCCCATCGCCGCGTACACACCCATCGCGGTGTTGCGCGGCTTGCCCGCGGGGAACGTGGTGGTGATCAGGGCCAGGGCGCTGGGCGCGGCGAGCGCGGCGCCGACACCCTGCAGGATGCGGGCGCCGATCAACAGCCCCTCGTTCGGGGCGAGTCCGCCCAGCAGCGAGGCGAGGGTGAAGACGATGATGCCCGCTTGGAACATCCGCCGGCGGCCGAACAGGTCGCCGGCCTTGCCGCCGAGCAGCAGCAGGCCACCGAAGGCCAGGGCGTAGGAATTGACGATCCACGCCAGGTTCGCGTCGGACACGCCCAGGTCGGTCTGGATGGCGGGCAGGGCGATATTGGTGATCGTGGCGTCGAGGACCACCATCAGCTGGGCGGCCGCGATCACGACGAGGGCGAGCCCTAGATGACGGCCTCCTCCTGCCGAGATCTCCGACGTGGTGGTGTCCCCCCGCGAGGACGCGGGGGTGACCGTACTGCCAGCAGACATTGCAAAGCTCCAAAAAAGGACAGGAGAATTCCCCGGGCGAGCGAGCGGCAGACAGAGAAGCCGCACTTCGTTTCGAGGAAAAGGCCAGGACGAACCCCCATCGGAGAGAGGGGAGGCGTCGGTCATGCAATCCGAGAACGGCACACCGATACAGCATGCGAACTGAACTCGGGACGAGCAAGAACCTTAACACCCGCACGGCACGGGCGAAGAAACGAGATCGGGATGTGAGATGTGTTCCTGATCGCGCTTGACAACGCGGATCAGAATGTGAACACAGGGATCGATCCTTGAAAGGCTGTGCTCACAGCTTGAGAAATAAATCAAGCGCTCACTGACTTCGGTATCCTCCAAATTCTGGATCCCGTCTTTTGGAAAGGAGATCGAAACCCGGGTCCGTGGCCGGGTGGCCGATCTCCTTCCCGCGAGCTGACGAGCCTCCGTCCCGGTGTCCCTGCCGTCGGCTACCGGATCCGGGGGTCTGGGCATCTCGGCGAACGGCCGTGAGGCGCGCCGTCGGCGGAGTGGCCACGTCGGGCTGAGAGCTTCGCGGGCGGGTGATCGCCTCGTGCCGGGCGGCGATGCGGGACCGCGCGAGAGGCCGCCCGGGCCGCATCCTCGTCTCGTCGGCGTTCGGCGCTACTGAGCTGTGCAGTTGTGCCGCCGGTATCAGAAAATGCGAACACCTGAACGGGAGCGCTTTCTCACCGTCTACACTCTCGGCGATCTGTTCACTCCAACACGGCGTGATCGCATGGGAGTTGTTGAGTATCAATGCACACGGAAAAGTACACTGCGGGTCGTTTGACCAGGCGTAGGTTCACCCTCGGCGGGGGCGTGGCCGCGGCCGGCGCGCTCGGTGCCTTCGCCGCCCGCGCGGGGGCCGCCACCGTGGCGGGGGGCCGGTTCGATCTGTCGGTGCCCTCCACCCCGCTGATCCGCGAGAAGACCCCGCACAACGCCACCGTGCTGCAGTCCTTCGCTTTCGATGACGTGGGCGGCCACCTCTACACCGTCCAACTGATGCAGGGTGGTATCCAGCTCAGCGGGGAATCCGCCCCCGTCTCCGGCGCCGACCGCGCCGCCCACGGCGATCTGTGCGTCACCAAGCTGTCCCTCGCCGGCGCGGAGCTGGGCTCCATGTACCTCAAGGGATTCGGGCACGGCGTCGCGATGGGCTGCGAGCCGGTCGGCTCCGCCGCGTATCTGTGGACCGAGTCGGACGCCAACCCCGACTCCGGCTACGGCCGCGCCATCAGCCGCTTCAAGTTCGCCGACGGCACCGTGCTGTCGTCCGGTTCGTCCTCGCTGGTCAAGCACCGCCCGGTGGCGGGCTCCACCAGCAACCAGCCCGCCGTCGACATGCTCAACCGCCGGCTGCTGCTGCGCTACCGCCTCGGCGGCGAGGCCCGCTACCGGCTGATGAGCCTCTCCGGGGTCAGCGCTGGCGACTACACCGCCGTGTACGACGACATACCCCAGACCGGCGTCGAGGACGGCGAGGTCTTCCAGGGCTTCACGGTCCTCGGCGACTACGCGTACCAGATGACCGGCACCGCCTACACCGACGAGGACGGCGCCAACCCGCCCTCCGGCCACGGCAACACCTACGTCTCCTGCATCGATCTGCGCACCGGCGAACTCGTTCAGCGCGCCCGCACCGAGGCCGCCTACTCGCTGAGCTACCGCGAGCCGGAGGGCCTGGCCGTCCAGCTTTCCAGCCCCCGACGGCTGTGCATGGGCTTCGCCTCGGGCGCCGCCGGAGACCGTAAGGTCAGCGTCTACTACAAGGCGCAGTAGAGCCCGCGAGGCGCGGCCCTCCTGGCGGCTCTCCTCGCCGCCTGTCCCGGGGCCCTCCTCGTGGCAATTTCGCGGTAACCCGTCCGCTGCCGCGATCTTCCCCGCGCGCTTCCCGGGTGCGAGGCTGGACACATGACGGACCTCATCGAGCTGCTGCGGGAGGGCCTCCCCGAGGAGGCCGTGCTGACCGACCCGGATGTGACCGGGGCCTACGCACACGACATGGCGAGCTTCTGCGAGGCGGGCGCGCCCGCCGTCGTCGTCCTCCCGCGCACGGTCGAGCAGGTGCAGCACGTCTGCCGCACCGCCACCGCGCTGCGCGTCCCGGTCGTGCCCCAGGGCGCGCGCACCGGCCTGTCGGGCGCGGCCAACGCGTCCGAGGGCTGCATCGTGCTGTCCCTGGTCAAGATGGACCGGATCCTGGAGATCAACCCGGTCGACCGGATCGCGGTCGTCGAACCGGGCGTGATCAACGCGACCCTGTCCCGGGCCGTCATGGAGAAGGGCCTCTACTATCCGCCGGACCCCTCCAGCTGGGAGCAGTGCACGATCGGCGGCAACATCGGCACCGCGTCCGGCGGGCTGTGCTGTGTGAAGTACGGCGTCACCGCCGAATACGTCCTCGGGCTCGATGTCGTCCTCGCCGACGGGCGGCTGCTGAAGACCGGCCGCCGCACCGCCAAGGGCGTCGCGGGCTATGACCTGACCCGGCTGTTCGTCGGCTCCGAGGGCAGCCTCGGCATCGTCGTCGGCGCGGTCCTCGCCCTCAAGCCCGCCCCGCTGGAACAGCTCGTCCTGGCCGCCGAGTTCCCCTCCACCGCCTCCGCCTGCGACGCCATCTGCCGGATCATGGAGCGCGGCCACGCCCCCTCGCTGCTGGAGCTGATGGACCGGACGAGCGTCCGCGCGGTCAACGCGATGGGGAACATGGGCCTCCCGGAGTCCACCGAAGCCCTGCTGATGGCGGCGTTCGACACCCCGGACCCGGCCCCCGACCTCGCCGCCGTCGCCGAGCTGTGCACGGCGGCCGGTGCGACGGAGGTGGTCCCGGCCGAGGACGCCGCCGAGTCCGACATGCTGCTCCAGGCCCGCCGGATGACGCTTCCGGCGCTGGAGGCGGTCAAGGGCGTCACCATGATCGACGACGTCTGTGTGCCCCGCTCCCGGCTCGCCGAGATGATCGACGGCACGGCCGCCATCGCCGAGAAGCACGCCCTCACGATCGGCGTCGTGGCCCACGCCGGGGACGGCAACACCCATCCGACGGTGTGCTTCGACCCGGCGGACCCCGACGAGTCCCGGCGGGCCCGGGAGTCGTTCGACGAGATCATGGCGCTGGGTCTTGAACTCGGCGGCACCATCACCGGTGAGCACGGCGTCGGCGTCCTCAAGCGGGAGTGGCTGGCGCGGGAACTGGGCCCGGTGGGGGTGGAGTTGCAGCAAGGGATCAAGCAGGTCTTCGATCCGCTCGGCCTGCTCAACCCGGGCAAACTGTTCTGAGGCCGCCCGGACCCGGGGGTGGTCCGGACGGCCTCGGCTTCAGAACCTGATCACGCCGTCAGCGAGGCGACGTCGATCAGGCATTCAGGGAGGCGATGTCGATCACGAAGCGGTACCGCACATCGCTGCTCACGACGCGGTCGTACGCTTCGTTGATCTGGTCGCCGTTGATCACCTCGATCTCCGCGCCGAGCCCGTGCTCGGCGCAGAAGTCCAGCATCTCCTGCGTCTCCCGGATGCTGCCGATCTTCGACCCGGCCATCGACTTGCGGCCCATGATCAGCGAGAACTGGCTGAAGGCGCTGGGGTTCTCCGGCGCACCCACGTGCACCAGCGTGCCGTCGACCTTCAGCAGCGACAGGTAGCCGTCCAGCGGGAGGTTCGCCGAGGTCGTGTTGACGATCAGGTCGAAGGTGCCGGCCAGCTCGGTGAAGGTGGAGTCGTCACCGGTGGCGTAGAAGTGGTCGGCGCCCAGCCGCAGCCCGTCGTCCTTCTTACGGAGCGTCTGGCTCAGCACGGTCACCTCGGCGCCCATCGCATGGGCGATCTTCACGCCCATGTGGCCGAGGCCGCCCAGGCCGACGATGGCGACCTTCTTACCGGGACCGGCGTTCCAGTGGGCGAGCGGGGAGTAGAGGGTGATCCCGGCGCACAGCAGCGGGGCGGCGATGTCCAGCGAAATCCCCTCGGGGATGCGCAGGGCGTAGTTCTCGTCCACCACGATGTGGGTGCTGTAGCCACCGTAGGTGGGGGCGCCGTCGTACTCGTTGCCGTTGTACGTGGCCACCTCGCCCTTGAGGCAGAACTGCTCCTCGCCCGCGAGGCAGTTCTCGCACTCGCGGCAGGAGTCGACGAAGCAGCCCACGCCGACCCGGTCGCCCACGGCGTACTTGGTCACACCGGGGCCGACCTCGGCGACCACACCGGCGATCTCATGGCCGGGCACCATCGGGAACTGGGCGGAGCCCCATTCCTCGCGGGCCTGGTGGATGTCGGAGTGGCAGATACCGGCGTAGGCGATCTCGATGAGGATGTCGTGCTCGCGCAGTGCGCGGCGCTCGACGGTGGTCTTTTCCAGCGGGGCCTTCGGAGCGGGGGCTGCGTAGGCGGTGACGCTGGTGGTCATAGAGCTGTCTCCTTGGAAGAAATGAGGGGAATGCGATGAATGCGGGGGGTGGCAGGCATGGGGGTGGTCAGGCGAATAGCGCTAATGGTGTAAATAGTGTGAAATCGGTGAGATCAGGGGGAAACGTCGGAGGACGGTCCCCCCGAAGGACGCGCACCGGAAGAGGGCGCGGAGGAACGGGCGGAAGGAGGCGCGGTCCAGCTCGCCAGCAGCCGCAGGGCCGCCTCGGAGGGGGAGCCGGGCTCGACCGTGTACATACACAGCGCCTGGTCGGGATCGCCGGGAACGGCCACGTTCTCATAGGACAACGTCATGTCCCCGACCACCGGATGGTGGTAGCGCTTGACGCCGTGGGTCTTCTCCCGCACGTTGTGGTCCGCCCACCACTTGCGGAAGTCCGGGCTCTTGATGGTGAGCTCGCCCACCAGCTCGGTCAGGCGGGGGTCCTCGGGATGGCGCCCGGCCTCCAGCCGGAGTGAGGCCACCATCTCCGCCGCGACCGTCTCCCAGTCCGTCCACAGGGAACGGGCCGCCTCGTCGAGGAACATGAAACGGGCTATGTTGCGCTCGTGGTGCGGGAGCGCCTCGAAGTCGATGATCAGCGCCCGGGCCAGCCGGTTGGAGGCCAGGACATCGCCCCTGCGGCCGAGGACGAAGGCCGGTGAGATCCCGTCCAGCGTCCGCAGCAGCGCATGCACCCCGGGCCGCACCCGCTGGGGGCGGGGCGGCCGGCGGCGCACCGTGCGCCGGGGGCGCGGCCGGGTCAGCTCGAAGAGGTACGCGCGCTCGGTGTCGTCGAGCTGCAGCGCACGGGCCACGGCGTCCAGCACCGTCTCCGACACATTGAGGTGGCGGCCCTGTTCCAGACGCGTGTAGTAGTCCGTGCTCACCCCGGCCAGCTGCGCCAGCTCCTCGCGGCGCAGCCCCGGCACTCGACGGGGGCTGTCGTTGGTCACGCTCACGCCCGCGTCCCCAGGGCTCAGGCGAGCCCTGCGGGTCCGCAGGAACTCACTGAGCTCGGTATTGCGGTCCATGGGTTCCAGTATTGGCAACGGAAGTGCCATCCGAGCGTGTCAAAGTAGGTCTGTTGAACCTAGGCCGGGCGGTGCCAGGCGGGCCGTCGCCGCTCGTAAGGCTTCGTGGCGCTCGCACGGGAGAGTGGTGGCGAGGAGCTGTGGGCGCCGTCGGCGGGCCGGTCTGATAGACCATGACAGCGCGCGTTCCGGGTTGCACAGCGGCTCCTGTACGGCAAACTGCTTACGCCCCCCTCACCGCGAGGCACCGTAAAGGCGCAGCGCAGTACAGCACGGCCGAGCAGATATGGGACATCGGAGATCATGAGCGCCCCTACCTCAGGATCCGCGGACGGCAGCTCCATTCCTGGCTTTTATCCTGATCCGTCCATCCCCGGCTACATCCGTTACTGGAACGGTGCCGCCTGGGTGCCCGGCACCAGCCGTCCCGCCCCGGCCGCGGGCGAGGCCATGCCCGCGCCGCCGCCCGGCGTCACCCATACCCAGGTGATCAGCCCGGCGCCGGACGAGACGGGCCCGATGTTCCTGGACGAGGAGCCGGCGCCGCGGCCCGTGGAGGAGACCGGCAGCGCACTGCCCGAGCTGCGCCGGAGCGCCGAGATGGACGTCCGGGGCACGGGCGGGCCGCCTGAGGCGGCGGCCGGTGGCATGGGGGCGCAGCCGGTGCCGCCCGGCGGGGTCCCGGCGTCCGTCGACTGGAACGATCCCCAGCGGCTGTACGGCACCCGCCCCGATGCCGGGTCGGCCTGGCAGGCGGACGCCTCCCGGCAGGGCGGATTCGGCGGCGAGCAGGACCACCGGGTCTCCTGGGGCTCGGAGACGGACGCCCCTGGCGACGCCCAGGCCGGTGGTGGGCAGGCCGATGGCGGGCAGTGGCCTGGGGTGCCCGACCCGCGGCGGGCGGGCCCGGGCGAGGGTGCCGGACGCGATGAGGGCACGTTGACCATGCGCGCGGGCGGCAGCGGCGGGACGGTGGACCGCTCGACGCAGGCCCTGCCGCCGGTGCGCCGGGCCCCGGAGCTGCCCTCGGCGGACGACGGGGAGACGCCCGCTCCGGTGAGCGACGGAACGATGACGATCCGCGCGGTGGGGCGCGGCGACGGAGCGGCACCCACGACGGGCCAGGGCCAGGGTCAGGGGCAGGGCCGGAACCCGGCGTCCGGCCGCGACGACGGGACGATGGCGATCCGGGCGATCGGCCGCGGTGGCTCGCGCAAGGGCGCCGAAGCGGCACCCCCGGCCCAGCCCCCGCGCCAGCCCCAGCAGCCTCCACGGACACACCAGCCTCAGCAGCCCCCGCAGCCGTACCAGCCCCAGCAGCCCCAGCAGCCCCAGCAGCCCTTCGGCGGTATCCCCGCCCAGGGCGGCGGCCCGGCCTGGCAGCAGCAGGGGCACCAGTTCGCCCAGCAGCCCGGCCCGGCGCAGGGCGCCCCGCAGGCGGCACCGCATGGCGCCCCGCCGGGTGCGCCCGAGGGCGTCATCCCCTGGAAGCCGCCCGTCGACAACCCCTTCCTGCTGGCCGCCCAGGCCCAGGGACGGCCCGCCCCGCTCGGCCGCCGCCTCGCCGCCCGGCTGATCGACACGGTCGTGCTGCTCGGCGTCGTCGGCGCCGTCGCGTTCCCGCTGTGGGGCAAGGCGAGCGACCACATCGACGAGAAGGTCGAGACGGCCAAGCAGAGCGGTGAGACCGTCACGGTCTACTTCCTGGACGGCACGACCGGCGGCTATCTCGGCATCGTCCTCGGTCTGCTGCTCGTCCTCGGCGTCGTCCTGGAGACGCTGCCGACCGCCAAGTGGGGCCGCACTCTGGGCAAGAAGCTGAGCGGGGTGCGGGTGCTGGACATCGAGGGGCACGACACCCCGTCCTTCGGCGCCGCGCTGCGCCGCTGGCTGGTCTACTCGGTGCTGGGGGTGCTCGTCATCGGCGTGCTGAACGTGCTGTGGTGCCTGTTCGACCGCCCGTGGCGGCAGTGCTGGCACGACAAGGCGGCCCGCACCTTCATCGCGGCGGCCGACTGAGCACGGCCGCGGCCGGGTGAGCACGGCCGCGGCCGGGTGAGCGCCGCCGTTCCCTTCCCGACCCCTGAGCCTCCGCCTCGCCCGCCCTCGCTGAGGCGGATGGACGATCCCGATCGCCCGAACGGTGCGCGCCGGATGCGACAGGCCCGGCTCCGGGGTCGACTCGGGCCATGAGCACCGACCAGCCGCCCCCCGGGCCCGATGAGCCCCGGGACCGGGACAGCAGCGATCCGTTCGCCAAATATCCGCGGGCGAACGGATCCCCGTACGGGGACCACACCGCCGGGGCCGAGCCGTACGCCGGGATGCCCCCGCTCGCGCACCTCGGCCGCCGTCTGATCGCCCGGATCATCGACGCGCTGCTCATCGGCATCCCGGTCGGGCTCGTCCTGAGCGCGATCGCCGGCGGCTACGACCCGGTCGACGGCAGCGCCCGTTCGACCATCGTCACGCTGATCTACGTCCTGATCTACTTCGTCTACGAGGGGCTGATGCTGACCCGGGACGGCCAGACCGTCGGCAAGAAGGCGATGAAGATCCGGGTCGCCCTGCTGGAGAACGGCCAGCCGCCGGCCGGTCAGGCGGGCTGGGTGCGCGCCGGGGTGTACGCCCTGCCCGAGATCGTGCCCTGCTGTGGCTTCCTCTTCTGGCTGATCAATGTGTTGTGGTGCACCTGGGACCGGCCGTACCGGCAGTGCCTGCACGACAAGGCGGCCAAGACCCTCGTGGTCTCGGCCGTGCCCTGAGCCCCCCGAGCCCCCGAGCCCCCGAGCCCCCGAGCCCCCGAGGTGCCACCCTGAGCTTCCGGTCCACCGGGAGCGCTGATGTAATCGGGGCATGGCCCCCGACCCGCTGTCCTCGCCCCCGCACGCGTTCCCCGCCGGGATGCCCCCGCTGGCCACCCCTGGTCAGCGCTTCGCCGCCCGGCTCATCGACATCATCGTCCTCGGCGTCATCTGGACGGTGGCGCTCATCGCGACCGGCGCGCTCCAGTACACGATGAACCACCCGGGCGAGCAGCACATGGGCAAGGTGACCCTCGCGCTCATCATCACGATGGCCGTCTACTTCGGCTACGAGGGCGTCATGCTGGCCCGCAGCGGACAGACGCTCGGCAAGAGGGCGCTGCGCATCCGGGTGGCGATGCTGTCCGACGGGGATGTGCCGGCCGGTCAGGGCTGGGTCCGTGCGGCGGTCTACGTGCTGCCCGGGATGCTGATCCCGCTGCTCGTCGGCACGGTTTTCTGGCTGGTCAACTCGGCCTCCCTGCTGTGGGACAAGCCGTTCCAGCGCTGTCTGCACGACAAGGCCGCGCGGACCGTGGTGGTGTCAGCCGCGCATTGAGTCGGCGTGCGCCCGGGTGCGCGCCCCCGCCGAGTCGGCCGGTCCGGATCCCGCCGCGGGGCTGCTGGTGCGGACGGTGCGGCTGGGGCGGGACACCCGGGCCACCGGCACGGTGACGGCGACGAGGAGCCCGGAGGCGAGCCCGACCACGGTGACCACCGCGATACCGAGTCCCGATTGGGTCTGGGACAGCAGCAGCATGGCGAAGGTCGAAAGAACGACGGTGGCCGAACCATAGGCAAGCTGTGCAGGAGTCGGACGCGGCATGGCGGTATCCGTCCTCAAGGGCGATATGCAGGGGGCATGGGTCAGGCTGATGTGACCGTCAGCTTGACTCTACGGTGGTGAATGCCCGAGGGGGAACGGAAGTAAGCGTGACCTCACCCACGGCGCCGTTGCACAGGGGGCGCACGGAATCATCGGCTGTTCCAACCGGCGTGCACGGCGCGCCCGTTGCTGTCCGTTAACCGGAACGCCGGGATCGCAGAACGTACTTGCCCCATCAGTCCAAGTCAAGGTCTGTCTTTTCTCCTGCCACTCCGGTCAAATGTCCGGCACCGGTGTGAAAGGGGAGGACTGAGCGAGTGAACAGCCAACGGAGAACGGCCAGATCGGCCGCCATAGCCACCGTGGTGGCCGCGCTCGGCGCGGCGGCACTCTCGACTGGCATGGCTCAGGCGGACGCGCCGTCTACGCGTGTTGAGCGCCATGATCCGGCGCCCGCGAAGACGGATGTCCAGCACGATCTCGAGGGCCCGTACAGCAAGCAGCAGGAAGCGCAGCGCCAGGAGGCGCTGCGTCAGGTCATCTCCGGCGACACCAAGGCGACCACGCGCGGGGCGTCGAAGGTGGTGAAGCTCGGCAAGGGAAAGTACGTCGAGCTGGCCCGGGAGAAGACCGACAAGATCTTCACCATCCTGGTCGAGTTCGGCGACAAGGTGGACGACACCACCATGTACGACCCGGACGGTGACGGCCCCGAGCCGCCGGTGAAGAAGTACGGCGGCGAGCCGGGCCCGGCGCACAACACCATCGCCGAGCCGGACCGCGCCGACGACAACAGCACGGCCTGGCAGAAGGACTACAACCGCGAGCACTTCCAGGACCTCTACTTCTCCAAGGACAAGAAGAAGGAGTCCCTGAAGAAGTACTACGAGAAGCAGTCCTCGGGCCGCTACTCCGTGGACGGCGAGGTCTCCGACTGGGTCAAGGTCGACTGGAACGAGGCCCGGTACGGCTCCAACTACTGCGGCGACACCAACTGCGCCAACGCCTGGGACCTGATCCGCGACGGCGTCAACCAGTGGGCCAAGGACCAGAAGGCGGCCGGCCGCACCGACGCGCAGATCAAGGCGGACCTGGCCAAGTACGACCAGTGGGACCGCTACGACTACGACGCCGACGGCAACTTCAACGAGCCCGACGGCTACATCGACCACTTCCAGATCGTCCACGCCGGTGAGGACGAGTCCGCGGGCGGCGGGGCCGAGGGCGAGAACGCGATCTGGGCGCACCGCTGGTACGCGTACGGCACCGACGCGGGCAACACCGGCCCGGGCGAGAACAAGTCGGGCGGTACGCAGATCGGCGACACCGGCATCTGGGTCGGCGACTACACGATGCAGCCGGAGAACGGCGGCCTCGGCGTCTTCGCCCATGAGTACGGCCATGACCTGGGCCTGCCGGACGAGTACGACACCACCGGTAAGGGGGAGTCGTCCGTCGCCTACTGGTCGCTGATGTCCGCGGGATCCTGGCTCGGCACCGGTAAGGACGCCATCGGCGATCTGCCCGGCGATATGAACGCCTGGGACAAGCTGCAGCTCGGGTGGCTGAACTACGCCACGGCCAAGGCCGGCAAGAAGTCGACCCACACGCTCGGGGTCGCGGAGTACAACACCAAGAACAAGCAGGCGCTGGTCGTCGAGTTGCCCGCCAAGCCCGTCACCACCGAGGTGGTCGCCCCCGCCGAGGGCACCAAGCAGTGGTGGAGCGGGATGGGGGACGACCTGAAGAACACCCTGACCCGGTCCGTGGACCTCACCGGTAAGTCCAAGGCCAGCCTGGACCTCCAGGGCTGGTGGGACATCGAGGAGAACTTCGACTACCTCTACACCGAGGTCTCCACGGACGGCGGCGCCAACTGGACGCCGATCGACGGTACGGCGGACGGCAAGGCCATCCCGCGCGACGCCGGTGACAAGCCCGCGCTGACCGGCACCGCCGGGGCGTACAAGAAGCTCTCCTTCCCGCTGGACGCCTACGCGGGCAAGAAGATCGAGCTCCGCTTCCGCTACCAGACCGACGGCGGTGTGGCGCAGAAGGGCTTCGCGGCCGACGCGATCACCCTGACCGCCGATGGCACCCCGGTCTTCAGCGACGGCGCCGAGGGCGATGACAACGGCTGGACCGCGAACGGCTTCTCGCGCATCGGCGCGTCCTTCAGCAAGGACTACCCGCAGTACTACATCGCCGAGAACCGCCAGTACGTGTCGTACGACACCACCCTGAAGACCGGTCCGTACAACTTCGGCTGGGCCTCCACCCGGCCCGACTGGGTCGAGCACTTCCCGTACCAGAACGGCCTGCTGATCTGGCAGTGGGACACCTCGCAGCCGGACAACAACGTCGGCGTCCACCCGGGCAGCGGTCTGATCCTGCCGATCGACGCGCACGCCACCCCCGAGAAGTGGGCGGACGGCACGCTGATGCGCAACCGGATCCAGGCGTACGACTCGCCCTTCAGCCGGCTCCCGTCGGACGGCTTCACGCTGCACAACGACGGTAAGGCCGCCAAGGTGAAGCCGAAGCCGGGCATCCCGGTCTTCGATGACCACAAGGGGACGTACTGGGACAAGAGCAATCCGACCGGCAGTGTGAAGATTGCTGACACCAACACCCGGGTCAAGATCCTCAAGGAGCTCCCGGGCGGGTCGACGATGACCGTCCAGGTCGGACCGTCCGCCTCCTAGATCCACACCGTCTGCGTTATCGCAGGTCAGAGCGGCAGCGGCCGTCGCCCCCTAGCGGGCGGCGGCCGTTCGCGTTTAGATGCCCCTACGACCAACTTGTTGACACGACGTCTCACGGGGGACATGACCCGCAATGGCCAACGGAGGATTCACCAAGCTGCCCGGCGGCAGCGTGGTGGTCGCACTGACGCTGCCGAGCCCGCTGGGCGAGGGCGGCGTCCGCGTCCTGGTACACGCCATGAACCGCCAGCGCGCCCTGACCAGGCTGCGCAATCTCGGGCTTCGCGCCGTCTACCTGCGCGGCAATATGGCCCCGCCGACACCCGACGAGGTGACGGCGGTGCTGCACCATCCCGACGGGCTGGTCTGGCGCACCGCGCCGGACCGGGGAGGGGAGCTCTGGCATCCGATCGCCGCTCTGCTCAGACCGTCGGCCCCGGCCTCGTAACGCCGGGGCACCTCCTAGCGCTGGGGCCCCTCGTAACGCCGGGGCCCGGAGGGCGGCCGCAGGGGCCGCCAGGGCGGCTGGGAGGCGCCCAGAGCGCCTCCCGCGCCCTCAGACGACCGGCTTGCCGCTGAGCTCGACCCCGGCCGCCCGCAGCTCGCCCAGGGCGCGCTCGGTCGTGTCCGGGGAGACGCCCGCGGTCAGGTCCAGCAGGACATGCGTGGCGAACCCCTCGCGGCGCGCGTCCAGCGCCGTGGCCCGGACGCAGTGGTCGGTGGCGATGCCCACCACGTCCACCTCGGTCACCTCCCGCTCGCGCAGCCACTGGGCGAGCGAGGTGCCGTGCTCGTCGATGCCCTCGAAACCGCTGTACGCCGCCTTGTACGTGCCCTTGTCGAAGACCGCCTCGATCGCGCCGGAGCCGACGGCGGGCGCGAAGTTCGGGTGGAACCCGACACCCTCGGTGCCCGCGACGCAGTGCACCGGCCAGGTGTGCTCGTAGTCCGGGTTGTCCGAGAAGTGATCGCCCGGGGCGATGTGGTGATCACGCGTGGCGACGATATGGCGGTAACCGGGCGTCGCCTCCCCGATCAGATCGGTGATCGCGGCGGCGACATCCGCGCCCCCCGTCACCGCGAGGCTTCCGCCCTCGCAGAAGTCGTTCTGGATGTCGACGACGATCAGTGCCCGGTGCATGTCACCGAGGGTAGACACTCCGCGTCGATTGCGGCAGTGGGCATGCCCCGCGTTCCCCCTCATGACGCGCCTCAGACCGGCAGGTACTCGGTGGGCAGGACCGGCTCCCCGCGCGAGAGCTGGGTCGCCGACAGCGGCAGCCCGGCCCGGGCCGCGATATGCCGGTCCCGCGCCGCGTCCAGCGGCTCCCGGCCCACGATCTCGCCGCCGCGCACCAGCTCCACCAGTAGCTGATGGCCCGCCAGCTCCTCGGGAACCGCACCGGTGCCGACCACCTCGGCCTCGGCCACACCGTGCTCGTCCACCCGCCGCGCCGCCCATTTGCGGCCGCCCACCGAGGACTTCGCGCCCATGGACTTCTTGGCCACCGGCAGCAGCGGCGCGTCCGGGGTGTCCGAACCGGCCCGCGCGACCAGCTTGTAGACCATCGAGCAGGTGGGGTGGCCGCTGCCGGTGACGAGCTGGGTGCCGACCCCGTACGCGTCCACGGGGGCCGCGGCCAGCGAGGCGATCGCGTACTCGTCGAGATCGCTGGTCACCGTGATCCTGGTGTTCTTGGCGCCCAGCTCGTCGAGCTGCTGGCGCACCCGGTGGGCGAGCAGCAGCAGATCGCCGGAGTCGATCCTTACGGCGCCCAGGCCCTTGCCGGCCACCTCCACGGCGGTGCGCACCGCCTCGGCGACGTCATAGGTGTCCACCAGCAGGGTGGTGCCGCTGCCGTGTGCCTGGACCTGCGCCGTGAAGGCGTCCCGCTCGCTGTCGTGCAGCAGGGTGAAGGCGTGGGCGCTGGTGCCCACGGTGGGGATGTTGTAGCGGAATCCGGCCGCGAGGTCGGAGGTGGTGGCGAAGCCGCCGACGTAGGCGGCGCGGGCGGCGGCGACGGCGGCCAGCTCATGGGTGCGGCGGGCGCCCATCTCGATGAGCGGCCGGCCGCCGGCGGCGGTGGACATCCGGGACGCGGCGGCGGCCACCGCGGAGTCGTGGTTGAAGATGGAGAGGATGACCGTCTCCAGCAGCACCGCCTCGGCGAAGGTGCCCTCCACCCGCATGATCGGCGAGCCGGGGAAGTAGACCTCGCCCTCGGGGTAGCCCCAGATGTCGCCGCGGAAGCGGTAGTCGGCGAGCCAGGTGAGCGTCGGCTCGTCCACGATCCGCTGCTGGGCGAGGAAGTCCAGGACGTCGCTGTCGAAGCGGAAGTTCTCGACGGCGTCCAGCACCCGCCCGGTGCCCGCGACGACACCGTAGCGGCGGCCCTCGGGGAGGCGCCTGGTGAATACCTCGAAGACCGAGCGGCGGTCGGCGGTGCCCGCCCGCAGCGCGGCCTGCAGCATGGTGAGTTCGTACCGGTCGGTGAAGAGTGCGGTCGACGGCACGTCCACCGGCAGTCCCAAGTCCGCAGTGTCCATGGTTGACGATGCTACCTCCCGTACTCGTCAGACTGACGAGATCTGGGTGCCGGTTTATGCGACGACCAGTGCCGGGTGGCAGCATGGGACGTGTGAGTGTCACGCCCGTGGAGATCGAACGTCCCGAAACCCGTGAAGCGCCGATGTCGGTGCCCGAGCCCGACGTTCCCTGGGTGACGGTGGTGCACAACGACCCCGTCAATCTCATGAGCTATGTGACCTACGTCTTCCAGAGCTATTTCGGCTATCCCAAGGACAAGGCGCACCGTTTGATGCTCGACGTCCACCACAAAGGCCGCGCGATCGTCTCGAGCGGCAGCCGCGAGGAGATGGAGCGCGACGTGCAGGCGATGCACGGCTACGGCCTGTGGGCGACCCTCCAGCAGGAGCGCTGATGTCGGGACGCTTCGAGCCGCTGCCCGGCGGCGGTGCCTCCCTCGCGCTGGACGAGGTCGAGATCTCCATTCTGCGCAGCCTGGCCATGCAGCTCGCCGAGCTGATCGGCCCGGGCGACCAGCCCGCCGAGGGCGGTGACCCCCTGGACGCGCTCTTCGCCGACGGCCCCAGCAAGCCGCCGGCCGATCCCGCGCTGGCCCGGCTGTTCCCGGACGCCTACCGCGCCCCGGACCAGGAGCTGGGGCCGCGGGAGGAGAAGGAGGCGCGGGAGGCGTCCGCGGAGTTCCGCCGCTTCACCGAGAACGACCTGCGGGCGCGCAAGCGCGACGACGCCCTGACGGTGGTGCGCGACCTGGACTCGCTGGCCTCCGGGGCGTCCGCCGGGGCCCCGGGTGTGCTGGAGCTGGCGCCGGAGAGGGCCCGGCACTGGCTGACCGCCCTGAACGACCTGCGGCTGGCCATCGGGACCCGGCTGGAGGTCACCGACGAGGACGACGGCGGTGACCTGCTGCGGCTGCCGGACTCCGATCCGCGCAAGCCGATGGTGATGGCGTACTTCTGGCTCGGCGGGCTGCAGGAGACCCTCGTCGAGACCCTGATGCCGGAATAACTCCCTCCGGCGATTACTGAGTGTTCGTTTAGAGGATGCTCAACTCCGGATAACGATCGCATCACTGCGGTTGCGAACTTTATTGCGCGACGTAACCTTTGTCCGCTTCTTCCTGTGGCGTGCACCACACGCGGCTCGGTCGATCAGCGTTGCGGTCGTGGTAAATCTTCACGATCGCCAGCCAGCCGCCACAGGGAGAAAGGCGCAGCAATATGACCTCAGCGGCTCCTGAAGAGGGCTATGAGCGCGGCCTGGGCAGTCGCCAGGTACAGATGATCGCAATCGGTGGCGCCATCGGCGTCGGCCTGTTCATGGGCGCCGGTGCGAACATCGCCAAGGCCGGCCCGAGCATCATCCTGATGTACGCCCTCGCGGGCGTGGTCATCTTCTTCATCATGAGAGCGCTCGGTGAGCTGCTCCTCTACCGCCCGGTCTCCGGGTCCTTCGCGGAGTACGTTCGGGAGTTCCTCGGCCCGTTCTTCGGCTTTGTCACGGGGTGGACGTACTGGCTGATGTGGGTGGTGACCGGCATGGCCGAGCTCACGGCCGCCGCCATCTACATCAACTACTGGTACCCCTCGATCCCGCAGTGGGTCAGCGCCCTGGTCTTCCTGGTGGTGCTGTTCGGCGTCAACCTGATCTCGGTGAAGATCTTCGGTGAGGTCGAGTTCTGGTTCTCGATGGTCAAGGTCACCGCCATCATCGGCATGATCGTGATCGGCCTGGGCGTGCTCACCCTCGGCTTCTCCGACGCCGGTGACACCGCCGCCGCCTCCAACCTCTGGTCCCACGGCGGGGTCTTCCCCAACGGCATCGGCGACAGCCTGATGACCCTCCAGGGTGTGATGTTCGCCTACCTCGCCGTCGAGCTGGTCGGCGTCACCGCGGGCGAGTCCGAGGACCCCGAGAAGACCCTGCCCAAGGCGATCAACACGCTGCCCTGGCGCATCATCATCTTCTACGTCGGTGCCCTGGTGGTGCTGCTCGCCGTCGTCAAGTGGACCGAGTTCTCGGCCGGCGAGAGCCCCTTCGTGCATGCCTTCTCCAAGATCGGCATCCCGTTCGCGGCCGGCATCGTCAACTTCGTCGTGCTCACCGCGGCCCTGTCCTCCTGTAACTCCGGGATGTACTCCACCGGCCGGATGCTGCGCGGCCTGGCCGCCAACAACGAGGCCCCGAAGGCCTTCGGTCTGCTCAACGCCCGTAAGACCCCGGCCATCGGCATCACCGTCTCGGCGCTGCTGATGGGCATCGGCGTGATCCTCAACTACGTCGTCCCGGAGAAGGCGTTCACGTACGTCACCTCGGTGTCCACGGCCGCGGGCATCTGGGCCTGGGCGATGATCCTCGTCAGCCATATCAAGTACCGCAAGGCCGTGACCTCCGGCCGGCTGCCGGCCTCGTCCTTCCCGGCCCCGGGCGGCGCCGTCTTCAGCTGGGTGGCGCTGATCTTCCTGATCGGCGTGACCTGCCTGATCGCTTACGACAAGGACGCCCGGGTCTGTCTGTACGTGGGCGCCGGCTGGGCCGTGTTCCTGGTGATCGGCTGGTTCATGCTGAAGTCGCGCGAGGGTGGCCAGCCGGGCGCCGGCGCCGAGGCGGAGCCGGAGTACGCGCGCAAGTAAGCCGTATCGCCTTTCGGGCGCCGTATCTCAGCAGGCGGGCTCCGGACCACTGTCCGGAGCCCGCCTCCTATTGTGTGCTCATGCTGACCATCACCCAGGCGCTCCACGACAAGATCGTCGCGCACGCCCGCGCGGACCACCCCGACGAGGCATGCGGCGTGATCGCGGGCCCGGCCGGAAGCGGCCGGCCCGAGCGGTTCATCCCGATGCTGAACGCGGCCCGCTCGCCCACCTTCTACGAGTTCGACTCGGGTGACCTGCTCAAGCTCTACCGCGAGATGGACGACCGGGACGAGGAGCCGATGGTCATCTACCACTCGCACACCGCCACCGAGGCATACCCCTCACGCACCGATATCTCCTACGCCAATGAGCCCGGTGCCCACTACGTCCTGGTCTCCACGGCCGAATGCGGCAATGACGAGGGGCCCGTCCAGTTCCGGTCCTTCCGGATCGTGGACGGCGAGGTCACCGAGGAAGAGGTCGAGATCGTCCCGGGCACCTGAGTGACCTGCGCGTCTCGTATCGCGGTCGTTACCCGTCCGTATCACGGGATGACCTACCGGAGCCCGGACCGGGAATCGATACGATGAGTCCATGGTTTTCGATGACGTGAGCGAGAAGACGCCGGGCATGCTGCTCGTGGCGCGGCTCCACGTCGACCTGTGCCGGCTCGCCAGCGCGATGTGTCCGCGCCGCGCCGTGGCCGCCTGAGCGCGCGCCCGAGACGCCCCGACGCCCTTCGACGACGCCCTCCCGGCCGCTCCGGCCCGGGAGACCACCCCGCCCTCCGACAGGAGCCCAGACATGGCCATCGAGGTCCGCATCCCGACCATCCTCCGCACCTACACCGACGGCCAGAAGGCGGTCGAGGGCAGCGGGACCACGCTTGCCGAGCTCTTCACCGACCTCGAGACCCGGCACGCCGGGATCCAGGAGCGCCTGGTCGACGGCGGTGAGCTGCGCCGCTTCGTCAACGTCTATCTGAACGACGAGGACGTCCGCTTCCTCGACGGTATCTCCACCAAGCTCGCGGACGGCGACAGCGTGACGATCCTCCCCGCCGTCGCAGGTGGGGCTCTCGGGGCGGAGCCCCGTCCTGCTGGGGTGGCGGCCGGGCGACGGGCGGGCATGCTCTGATGCGGTACGACAGCCCGCTGGCCGCGGTCGGCAATACGCCGCTCGTCCGGTTGCCGCGGCTCTCGCCCTCCTCCGACGTACGGATCTGGGCCAAGCTGGAGGACCGCAACCCGACCGGCTCGATCAAGGACCGCCCCGCGCTCCATATGATCGAACAGGCCGAGAAGGACGGCCGGTTGACCCCCGGCTGCACCATCCTCGAGCCCACCTCCGGCAACACCGGTATCTCGCTCGCGATGGCGGCCAAGCTCAAGGGCTACCGCATCGTCTGCGTGATGCCGGAGAACACCAGCGAGGAGCGGCGCCAGCTCCTCGCCATGTGGGGCGCGGAGATCATCTCCTCGCCCGCCGCCGGTGGCTCCAACACCGCCGTCCGGGTGGCCAAGGAGCTGGCGGAGCAGCACCCGGACTGGGTGATGCTGTACCAGTACGGAAACCCCGACAACGCCGGTGCCCACTACGCCACCACCGGCCCCGAGATCCTCGCCGACCTGCCCTCCCTCACCCACTTCGTCGCGGGTCTCGGCACCACCGGCACCCTGATGGGCGTCGGCCGCTTCCTGCGCGAGAACAAGCCGGACGTCCAGATCGTCGCGGCCGAACCGCGGTACGACGACGTCGTCTACGGACTCCGCAACCTGGACGAGGGGTTCGTCCCCGAGCTGTACGACGAGTCCGTGCTGACCACCCGCTTCTCCGTCGGCTCCGAGGACGCGGTGACCCGCACCCGGGAACTCCTCGCCCAGGAAGGCATTTTCGCGGGCGTGTCGACCGGCGCGGCCCTGCATGCCGCCCTCGGTGTCGCCGGTAAGGCGGTCAAGGCCGGGCAGAGCGCCGATGTGGTCTTCATCGTCGCCGACGGTGGCTGGAAGTACCTCTCCACCGGTGTCTACACGGCGGCCACCACCGAGGAGGCGATCGCGACGCTGCACGGCCAGCTCTGGGCGTAGCCCTTCGGGCCGGTCGGCCGGCGGGGGGCATGGCCGGGCGCCACCCGGCTCCGTCCTGGTGATTCCGCCCACAACGCGGGCCCGTGGAGGAGCTGCCTGGGCTTTTGCGCCTTACGCTCGTGGGCACCGCATGACCCCCCGCACCGCCCATGGCCTTCGGCATGGGGACCCCTCAAGGAGGTTCCTGCTTCATGAAGCTCACCGTCGTCGGATGCTCAGGGTCGTTCCCGTCCGCGGAATCGGCCTGCTCGAGCTACCTCGTAGAGGCCGACGGCTTCCGGCTGCTCCTCGACATGGGCAATGGCGCCCTTGGCGAGCTGCAGCGCCACTGCGGTCTCTACGACCTCGACGCTGTACTGCTGTCCCATCTCCACCCCGATCACTTCATCGACATGTGCGGATACTTCGTCGCGCGCTACTACCGGCACGACGGTGGCCGCGCCGAGGCGATCCCCGTCTACGGCCCCGAGGACACCGAGCGGCGGCTGGTGCAGGCGTACGACGACCTGCCCGATGAGAAGTCGATGCGTGAGGTCTTCGACTTCCGCACCCTGACGCCCGGCAGCTTCGACATCGGCCCCTTCACCATCCGCGCCGAGCGCGTCTGCCACCCCGTGGAGGCGTTCGGCTTCCGGATCGAGTACGGCGGCCGCTCGCTGGTCTACTCGGGCGACACGGGCCCCTGTGAGGCCCTGGTGGACCTGGCCCGGGGCGGCGACCTCTTCCTGTGCGAGGCGGCCTTCACGCACGGCAAGGAGGACATCCCGGAGCTGCATCTCAACGGCCGCCAGGCGGGTGAACACGCGCTGCGGGCGGGGGTCGGGAGCATGGTGCTCACCCACATCCCGCCATGGACGGACCCCCAGATCAACCAGCGCGACGCGCAGGCGGTCTTCGGCGGCCCGGTGGAGCTGGCCAAGGCGGGCGCGGTCTACGAGGTGTAACAGGCGGTGAACGCAGAAGCGCCGGGCTGGAGGACCAGCCCGGCGCTTCGCCGTTCACCGTGGTGCGTGCCCGGTGGCTACTTCTTGCCGTCCGCCACCGCGGCGTCGTCCAGGGAGTCCTCCGGTTCTCGTCCCGGCGTCGGGATGTTGAACTTCGTGATCACGAAGCGGAAGACCACGTAGTAGACGACGCTGAACGCCAGCCCGATCGGGATCAGCATCCAGGCCTTCTCGCTGTGCGACCACCCCAGCAGATAGTCGAACAGCCCGCCGGAGAAGGTGAAGCCGCTGCGGATGCCGAGTGCCCAGGTCAGCGCCATGGACAGGCCGGTCAGCACCGCGTGGATGCCGTACAGCAGGGGCGCGATGAACATGAACGAGAACTCGATCGGCTCGGTGACACCGCAGACGAACGCCGTCAGCGAGACCGAGATCATCATGCCCATCACGGCCTTGCGCCGCTCGGGACGGGCGCAGTGCGCGATCGCCAGACCGGCGGCGGGCAGCGCGAACATCATGATCGGGAAGAAGCCGGTCATGAACATTCCGGCCGACGGGTCGTCGTGGAAGTAGCGCGCGATATCGCCGTGCCAGGTCTGGCCGCCGGAGCTGAAGTCGCCGAACTGGAACCAGGCGAACGAGTTCAGCAGCATGTGCATGCCGACCGGGATCAGCAGCCGGTTGACCACACCGAAGATCCCCGAGCCGACCGCGCCATTGGACGACAGCCACTCGGAGAAGTTGTTGAGGCCGTCGCCTATCGGGCCCCAGAGGTAACCGAAGAGCACGCCGTAGATCACGCCCGCGAAGGACATCAGGATCGGGATGAAGCGGCGGCCGCTGAAGAAGCCCAGCCAGTCCGGCAGCCGGGTGCGGTGGTACTTCTCCCACAGCACCGCGGCGGTCAGGCCGACCACGATGCCGCCGAGGACGCCCGGGTCCTCCGGCTTGCCGGTCACCTCGCTGACGAAGCCGGTCAGGACGTTCTTGTAGACGAGGAAGCCGACCAGGCCCGCGAACGCCGTGGTGCCGTCCGACTTCTTCGCGAAGCCGATGGCCACGCCGATGCAGAAGAGCAGGGCCAGGTTGTCGAAGAGCGCGCCGCCCGCGTGGGCGAAGATCTCCGCGAGCTTGTTCCAGCCGAGTCCCGTCTTGCCGAAGACGTCGTCCTGGCCGAGCCGGCTCAGGATGCCCGCGGCGGGCAGAGCGGCGACGGGGAGCTGGAGGCTGCGCCCGATCTTCTGCATACCCTTGATCAGACCGGCACCCCGCTTCTGGGCGGGCGCGGCCGGGGCGGTGGCCGTACTCATCGGATTCCTCCTGGTGAGGCGGGCTCTCAGGGGAGGGGCGGCCCGCGCTATGGTCTAAACCACATGTGGTGTAGACCTGTTGTAGCACGTAGGGATCCGCTAAAGGAATCTATCGTTCCAAGTGACGAGTGACTTCCTCACCCGCATAATGGTGTAGACCACTTGCCGCAACGCGGACACCACGCGGACAGCAGGACGACAGGAGCGAACATGGCCACCAAGGCTGACAAGATCGTCGAGGGGCTCGGCGGCATCGACAACATCGTCGAGATCGAGGGCTGCATCACCCGCCTGCGCACTGAGGTCAAGGACGCCGCCCTGGTCGACGAGGCCCTCCTGAAGGCCGCCGGTGCCCATGGCGTGGTGAAGATGGGCACGGCGATCCAGGTGGTCATCGGCGCCGACGCGGACCCCGTCGCCGCCGAGATCGAAGACCTGATGTGACCTCCCGAGACCTGAGGTGACCTTACGGGCCCGGAGCGCCGTCCCCCGGGAGCGGGGCCCTCGCCGGACGCGGACCGGGGGCCTCCGTGATGCCGATAGGCTCATCTCATGTCTCGTATCGACGGCCGCACCCCCGACCAGCTCCGACCCGTGACCATCGAGCGCGGATGGAGCAAGCATGCCGAGGGCTCGGTCCTCGTCTCCTTCGGCGATACGCGGGTCCTGTGCACCGCGAGCGTCACCGAGGGCGTGCCGCGCTGGCGCAAGGGCAGCGGCGAGGGCTGGGTCACCGCGGAGTACGCGATGCTGCCGCGCTCCACCAACACCCGGGGCGACCGCGAGTCCGTCCGCGGCAAGATCGGCGGCCGTACGCATGAGATCTCCCGTCTCATCGGCCGCTCGCTGCGCGCGGTGATCGACTACAAGGCGCTCGGCGAGAACACCATCGTCCTGGACTGCGATGTCCTCCAGGCCGACGGCGGCACCCGCACCGCCGCCATCACCGGCGCCTATGTGGCGCTGGCCGACGCCATCGGCTGGGCCCGGGGCAAGAAGCTCATCAAGGCCACCCGGCAGCCGCTGACCGGCACCGTCTCCGCCGTCAGCGTCGGCATCGTCGGCGGCGTGCCCCTGCTCGACCTCTGCTACGAGGAGGACGTGCGCGCCGAGACCGACATGAACGTGGTCTGTACCGGTGACGGACGCTTCGTCGAGGTGCAGGGCACGGCGGAGGGCGAGCCCTTCGCCCGCGAGGAGCTGAACGGGCTGCTGGACCTCGCCGTGGCCGGCTGCGAGACCCTGGCCGGAATCCAGCGCGCGGCGCTGGCCCAGGAGATGTGACGACGGCACCGAGCAACCGTCGCGCGGCGCCCGGCGTTTAGTCAGGTACCAGCACCGTTCCCGGGGAAGGACCCATTCCATGGCGCCGCGCCACCGTCACCGCCGTACCACCGCCGTCACCGCTCTCGCCGCCGTCGCGCTCATCGTGCCGGTCACCGTCAGCTGCAGCGCGGTGGAGAAGGCCCTCGACTGCGCCCAGCTCGCGGTCGAGATATCCAACGACGTGGACAACCTCCAGGACGCCCTGACCGGCGCCGCGGTCAATCCGCAGGACGCCGACAAGATCCTGGACGCCCTCGACAAGGACATCGACAAGGTGGGCGACCGCACCGACAACGCGGACGTCGGCAAGGCCGTGGACGACCTCCAGAAGGCCCTGGACAACGTCCAGAAGTCCGTGGACAGCGGCAAGCGCCCCGATATGACCCCGGTCAGGGACGCGGCGGGCGAGCTGACCGGTGTCTGCTCGCCCTGACCTCCCCTCGATAATCGAGAGCTATGCAGCAACACACTGAGGGACACCGCCCGCACCCCCGCCGTCTGGTCCTCGCGACCCGCAACCCCTACAAGATCAACGAATTGCGCTCGATCCTGGGCGAGACCGGCCTCGACGCCGAACTCGTCGGCGCCGACGCCTATCCGGAGGTCCCGGACGTCAAGGAGACCGGGGTGACCTTCGCGGAGAACGCCCTCCTCAAGGCCCACGCCCTGGCGCAGGCCACCGGCCACCCCGCCATCGCCGACGACTCCGGCCTCTGCGTGGACGTCCTCGGCGGGGCGCCGGGCATCTTCTCGGCCCGCTGGTCGGGCCGGCACGGCGACGACCGCGCCAATCTCGACCTGCTGCTCGCCCAGCTCTCCGACGTCCCCGACGAACACCGCGGCGCCCACTTCGCCTGCGCCGCCGCCCTCGCCCTCCCCGACGGCACCGAGCGCGTCGTCTCCGGCCGGCTCACCGGCACGCTCCGTCATGAGCCCGTGGGCGGCGGGGGGTTCGGCTACGACCCCATCCTCCAGCCGCACGGCGAGACCCGCACCTGTGCCGAACTGGACCCCGAGGAGAAGAACGCCATCAGCCACCGCGGCAAGGCGTTCCGCGCGATCGCCCCGGTCGTCCGCGAACTCCTGGGGTGAGCGGCCCCGTAGGACGCCGCAGGCCCGGCCCGCGATGAGGCGGGCCGGGCCTGCGTTCGCCCGGCGTGCGGCCGGAGGGACTCGAACCCTCACGGGAGTTACCCCACTGGGACCTAAACCCAGCATGACTGCCAATTCCATCACGGCCGCTCGGCACGGTCATGGTACTGCCTGGTGAACGGGGTCCGGGGCGGCAGCCCCGGGTCCGTCACAGCCCCAGGTCTTTGATGATCTTGGCTACGTGGCCGGTGGCCTTGACGTTGTACAGGGCGCGCTCGACCTTGCCCTGCTCGTCGACGATGACGGTGGAGCGGATCACGCCGATGACCGTCTTGCCGTAGAGCTTCTTCTCGCCGAAGGCGCCGTACGCCTCGAGGGTCTCCTTGGCGGCGTCGGCGAGGAGCGTGACCTTGAGGTCCTCCTGGTCGCGGAACTTGGCCAGCTTCTCGGGCTTGTCGGGGGAGATGCCGATGACGTCGTAGCCGTGGCCGGCCAGGAAGGCGAGGTTGTCGGTGAAGTCGCACGCCTGCTTGGTGCAACCGGGGGTGAGGGCGGCGGGGTAGAAGTAGACGATCACCTTACGGCCGGCGTGGTCGGCGAGCGAGACCTCCTTGCCGTCCGCGTCGGGGAGGGTGAAGGCGGGGGCGGTGTCGCCGGGCTGCAGTCGCTCGCTCATGGTCGGGTGCTCCTCGTGGCGTCGGGGGTACGTACCCGACATTAGCCAGCTTCCCGTCCGGGGGTGCCGTGGGGCGGGGAGGAGGGCGAGCTGACAGACTGTCCATCACGAATCATCGAGACTGACGGAGGCAGCGCGGTGTCGGATGCCAGGACCCCTGCGCAGATCGAGGCGGACATCGCCCGCAGGCGGCAGGAGCTCGCCGTGACGCTCGACGAGATCGGGGTGCGGATGCACCCGAAGACGATCATCGGGGACGCGAAGGCGAAGGCGGCGTCGGCCGTGGACCGGACCGCCGGGCGGGCCTATGTGTCCGCCAACCGCGTGGTGACGGGCGTGCGGGGCCAGTTGGTGTCGGAGGATGGCCAACCCCGCATGGAGCGGATCGTGCCGGTCGCGCTCGCCGTGGCCGGGCTGGTCGGACTGCTCGCGCTCTCGGCGAGGTCCTCCCGGTCCGCCAAGGCGTCCCGCTCCTCGTGGTGCTCCAAGCGGCGCCGCTGAGCGAAGGGCGGCCGGTGCCGCTGAGCGAAGGCGGCCCGCACCGGCCCTGAGGCGTCATCGCGCCGTCCGGCCAGGTACGGTCATGGCGTGAGTGCGAACACGACCCATGACAAGCTGCCCATCCGGATGCTGCACGACCGTGTGCTGGTCCGCACCGACATTCCGGAGGGCGAGCGCCGGTCGTCCGGCGGCATCGTCATCCCCGCCACCGCGGCGGTCGGCAGGCGGCTGGCCTGGGCCGAGGTGGTCGCGGTCGGGCAGAGCGTACGGACCGTGGAGCCCGGTGACCGGGTGCTCTACGACCCGGAGGACCGGGCCGAGGTCGAGGTCCGCGGGGTCGCCTACGTCCTGATGCGGGAGCGCGACCTGCACGCGGTGGCCGCCGAGCGGCTGGAGGGCGCGTAGGACTCCACGGGGCTCTACCTGTAGGGACACCGCGGGATCGGACATGACAGAGGGTGGTGACGGTCTCCGTCACCACCCTCCGCTGTTCGTGGTCCGCGGTCTCAGCCGCCCACCGGCCCCCCTGGGTCGCCCGGATCGCCACCCGGATCACCTGGCCCCCCCGGACCGCCCGGGCCCGGCTCGGTCGTCGGGCCCCCGGTGGGGAAGTCCGTCGGCGGGGTGGTGTCCGTCGGCGGTGTCGTCGGCAGCGTCGGCGGGGTGTCGGTCGGCGCCGTGGGGACCGAGGTGTCCGGCGGGGCGCCGGTCGGGGGAGTGGTGACCACCGGCGGCAGGGAGCCCGGAGGCTGCTGGCCGGGCTGGGAGCCGTCGGGGGTGCTCGCCCCGTCCTCCAGCCGCAGATCGAACTCGGCCGGCGGC
Source organism: Streptomyces sp. NEAU-YJ-81 (assembly GCF_017592595.1). Taxonomy (NCBI): domain Bacteria; kingdom Bacillati; phylum Actinomycetota; class Actinomycetes; order Kitasatosporales; family Streptomycetaceae; genus Streptomyces; species Streptomyces sp. NEAU-YJ-81. The sequence continues at coordinate 174,456 of NZ_JAGFNO010000016.1, forward strand.
TTGCCGTCCAGCGCGCCCGACGTGTACTGCGCCCAGATCTCGGCGGGATAGCCGCCGCCGTTGATCCGCTCCAGGCCCGTCGCCCCGTACAGCGGCTTCTGCACGCCGGTATTGGAGTCCTGGCCCATCACCGCGACCACGGTCGCCAGATCCGGGGTGTAGCCCGCGAACCAGGCGGCCTTGTCCTCCTCCGCGGTGCCCGTCTTGCCCGCCGCCGGGCGCTCGGCGGCCTGGGCGGCGGTGCCGGTGCCGCCGTCGACCACGCTCTGCAGTATCGAGGTGGTGGTGTCGGCGGCGCTGCGCGGGATGGCCTGCCGGTTCTCCCGGTCCGGGAGATCGACCCGCGCACCGTCCTTGGTGACCTCCTCGACCAGGCTGTACTTGCCGTGCTCGCCGTGGTTGGCGAGGGTCGCGTACGCCTCGGTCATGTCCAGCACGCTCGCGGTGGCGGGGCCGAGCGCGATGGAGGGGGAGGCGTGCAGATCGGGGGTGTTCTTGGGGACGCCCAGGTCGATGGCGGTCTGCCTGACCTTGGCGGGGCCGACGTCCTGGGCCATCTGCGCGTACACCGAGTTCACGGAGTTGTCGGTGGCCGTGGTGACGTCGATGTCGCCGTAGTCGACGTCGTCCTCGTTGGCGGGGGAGTAGCCGGTGGGCCCCTCCGGGCCGACGACCTCGCGCTTGTTGTCGCCGTTGTAGAGGGTGTCCGGGGTGATCGTCTGGCCGTCCTGGGTGGTGGACCCGTAGCGCACCGCCGAGGTGAAGACGAATGGCTTGAACGTGGACCCCACCTGGTAGTCACGGCGGGTCGCGTTGTTGACGAACTGCTTGGTGTAGTCGATCCCGCCGTAGAGGGCGACCACCTTCCCGGTCTTCGGGTCGATCGAGGCGCCGCCCGCGCGGACATAGCGGTCGACCTTGCGGTCCTCCGGGCTGAGCTTGCTCATCAGCCGGTCGCGGACGGCCCCCGCGAAGGCGTCCTGCTTCTTCTTGTCGATCGTGGTGGTGATGCGGTAGCCGCCGCGCGCCAGGGTCTGCTCGTCGATGATCCCGTTGCTGGTGAGGTAGTCCTCGACGGCCTCGACGAGATAGCCGCGCTGGCCGGACATGCCCGAGGGGGCCCTGGCCTCGGAGGGCGCGGGGAAGGTCATCTTCTGCTGGTCGGCCCTGGTCAGCCAGCCCTTCTTCACCATGCCGTCCAGTACGTAGTGCCAGCGGGCCGTGGCCCGCCCCTTGTTCTGCGGATGGGCGACGATGTCGTAGGCGCTGGGGGCGTTCAGCAGGGTCGCGAGATACGCGCCCTGGGCGGTGTCGAGCTCGCCGATGTCCTTGCCGTAGTACGCCTGGGCGGCGGCCTGGATTCCGTAGGCGTTGCGCCCGAAGTAGCTGGTGTTGAGGTAGCCCTCGAGGATCTTGTCCTTGCTCACCTCCCGGTCCAGCTTGATCGCGATGAAGAACTCCTTGGCCTTGCGGGTGACCGTCTGCTCCTGGTCCAGGTAGTAGTTCTTCACATACTGCTGGGTGATGGTGGAGCCGGACTGCTTGCCCTTGCCGGTGGCGGTGTTCCAGGCGGCCCGGACCATCGCCTCGGGGTTGATGGCCGACTCCGAGTAGAAGTCCCGGTCCTCGGCCGCCAGCACCGCGTGCTGGATCCGCTTGGGAATCTGGCTGAGCTGGACGTTCTCCCGGTTGACCTTGCCCTCGCGGGCAAGCTGGGAGCCGTCGGAGTAGAGGAAGACATTGCTCTGGGCGATGGCGGCTCTGTTGGCCGGGGGGATGTCGACGAGCAGATAGCCGGTGACGAGCCCGCCCGCGATCAGCAGGACGATCAGGAGGAAGCCCCCGAGGAGCATGCGCCAGGTGGGCAGCAGCCGGCGCCATCCGGTGCGCTGGGGACGGCCCTTTCTGCCCTTGGCCGGTTTGCCTGCCGGGAGGCCGTCCGCGCGGTGCGGCGTGTCGTGGTTGCCATCGTCGATGCCGGGCCGGGCACCCGTTCCGGCCGCGCCACCGTCGATCAACTGGGGCTCGTCGCTCATGTCTCCTGAGACTCCTCGGCCGCCGTCGAAGGTTGCGCGGCGGCAGGATCGTGCACGGTCGGGCGATTCGCGTCGTACGCCCGATAAAACACTGTCGCATCATCCGTTCCGGGCCGAGGACGTGGCGCGCACCCGTGACTGGTCTGTGACCGGCCATATGGATGATTCCGCTCACACCATCCGGTGAATATTGGCTGGCCGTCCCTCCGGTCACCCCACTAGGCTCCGGATTTTGGCGCCGGCCGGGCGCCGCGGTCGGGGGAGGGAGGGGCGGGCGGATGCGGCTGTACGCGGCCGTCGCGGTCAGCGGCTTCAAACGCTACGCGACGTATCGGGTCGCCACCGTGGCCGGGGTCTTCACCAATACCGTTTTCGGCTTCATCCTCGCCTACACCTACACCGCGCTGTGGGACGAGCGGCCGCACCTCGGCGGCTACGACCTCGACCAGGCGCTGACCTTCGTCTGGCTCGGCCAGGCGCTGCTGGCGGCCGTCGCGCTGATGGGCGGCGGCTTCCAGGAGGAGCTGCAGGACCGCATCCGCTCCGGTGACATCGCCGTGGACCTCTACCGCCCCGTCGACCTCCAGTCGTGGTGGCTGGCCAACGAGCTCGGCCGGGCGCTGTTCCAGTTGCTGGGGCGCGGCGTGGTGCCGATGGGGATCGGGGCGCTGGTCTTCGAACTCCGGCTGCCCGCCTCGCCGTTGACCTGGCTGTGGTTCCTGCTGTCGGTGGCGCTCGCGGTGTGCGTCGGCTTCGCGGTGCGCTATCTGGTGTCGCTCGCCTCCTTCTGGCTGCTCGACGGGACGGGGCTGTCCATGTTGAGCGGGCTGCTGTGCCTGTTCTTCTCCGGGATGATCCTGCCGCTCAACGTCTTCCCCGGGCAGCTCGGCGAGATCGCCCGCGCGCTGCCCTGGGCGGCGATGCTCCAGGTGCCCGCGGATGTCTTCCTGGAGGAGCACCGGGGGGCGGGGCTGCTGGGGGCCTTCGCCTTCCAGGCGGGATGGTTGGTGGTGCTGCTGGCGGCCGGGCGGGTGCTGCAGTCGGTGGCGACCCGGAAGGTGGTGGTCCAGGGTGGCTGAGTCGGCCGTGTCCAACGGGCTCCGGGCCTACGTCCTGATCGTCGGGATGTGGGTGCGCTCCACGATGGCCTACCGCACCTCGTTCCTGATCATGACGCTGGGGAACCTCCTCGCGACCGGCCTGGACTTCGTCGCGATCGCGCTGATGTTCACCCACATCGGGCAACTGGGCGGCTTCACCCTTGACGAGGTCGCCTTCCTCTACGGCACCACCAGCGTCGCCTTCGGCCTCGCCGATCTCACGCTGGGCACCATGGGCCGGCTGGGCCAGCGGGTGCGCGACGGCACGATGGACACCCTGCTGGTGCGGCCGGTGCCGATACTCGCCCAGGTCGCCGCCGACCGCTTCGCGCTGCGCCGGCTGGGCCGGATCGCCCAGGGGGCGGTGCTGCTCGGCTGGTCGCTGAGCCGGCTGGACATCGACTGGACGGTGGACCGGGCGCTGCTGATGCCGGTGATGCTGCTGAGCGGGGGTGCCATCTTCGGGGCGCTGTTCGTGCTCGGCGGCGCCTTCCAGTTCTGGGCCAAGGACGCCTCCGAGGTGCAGAACGCCTTCACCTTCGGCGGGACCACGCTGCTGGAGTACCCGCCGACGGTCTTCGGCAAGGAGCTGCTGCGGGGCGTCACCTTCGTCATCCCGCTGGCCTTCGTCAACTGGCTGCCGGCGCTGCACATCCTGGGCCGCCCCGATCCGCTGGGGCTCCCGGCCCGGATCGGCTTCGCGGCGCCGCTGGTCGCGTGCGGCTGCTGTGCGGTGGCGGGGCTGGCCTGGCGGGCGGGGCTGCGGGCGTATCAGAGCACGGGGAGCTGAGGGGGAGGGATGGCCGTGGACGAGCTGATCGAGCTCGACGGTGTCGAGAAGGTGTTCCAGGTGCGGCGCAGAGCCGGGCTGGTGCGCCGTGAGCGCCGCGAAGTGCGCGCCGTGGACGGCATCAGCTTCCGGGTGCCGCGCGGCGAGATGGTGGGCTACATCGGCCCGAACGGCGCCGGGAAGTCCACCACGATCAAGATGCTGACCGGGATCCTGGTGCCCAGCGGCGGACGGCTGAGGGTCGCGGGAATCGACCCCTCCAGGGAGCGGACGCGGCTCGCGCGCCGGATCGGGGTGGTCTTCGGGCAGCGGACCACCCTGTGGTGGGATCTGCCGCTGCGCGATTCGTACGCGCTGGTGCGGCGGATGTACCGGATCCCCGATGACCGCTACCGGGAGAACCTGGACCGCTGCGTGGAACTGCTCAACCTGAGCGAGCTGTTGGACGTGCCGGTGCGTCAGCTCTCGCTCGGCCAGCGGATGCGCGGCGATATCGCGGCCGCCCTGCTGCACGACCCCGAGGTGCTCTATCTCGACGAGCCGACCATCGGGCTCGATGTGGTCAGCAAGGCGAAGGTGCGGGAGTTCCTGCGCGATGTGAACGCCGAGCAGGGCACCACCGTGCTGCTCACCACCCACGATCTGACCGATATCGAACTGCTGTGCAAGCGGGTGATGGTCATCGACCACGGCCGGCTGGTCTACGACGGCGGGCTCGACGGGCTGCACGCGGTGGGGGAGAGCGAACGCACGCTCGTGGTCGACCTGGAGCAGGAGCTGCCGCCCATCGAGATCCCCGGCGCCCGGACGGTGCGGGTCGAGGGGCCCCGGCAGTGGCTGGCCTTCCCGGCGAACAGCAGCGCGGCGCCGATCGTCGCGGCGGTCGCCGACGGCTATCCGCTGGTGGACCTCTCGGTGCGCGAGCCCGAGATCGAGGACGTGATCGCGAGGATGCTGCACGGCGGGGAGGGCGGGACGGCCGGGCGCGGAGTGTGAGCGGGGCCCGTGACCGGGTTGGTGGCCGTGAACCGGGGACGGATCGGGGGCGGCACCCCCGTACGAGATACGGGCCACGGCCGGTGCCCGCCGTTAGTCTGTCCGTATGACGAGCGCTGGTTCTTCCCAGGGGGCGAGCCCCGACCTCCCGGACCCGGCCGGGATGCGGGCCTCCGACGCCGAGCGTGAGCGGATCGCGGAGGTCCTCCGCGAAGCTGTCGCCGAAGGCCGCCTGGACATGGAGGAGTTCGACGAGCGGCTGAACGCGGCCTACACGGCGCGCACCCACGGCGAGTTGGAGCCGTTGGTACGGGATCTCCCGGTGCCCGGCAGCGCCGCTCCCGCCCCGCCGGCCCCGGCCGATCCCACCGGCTGGGCCGAGCGGATCGGCGGTACCCCGACCTCGAAGTGGGCCGTGGCGATCATGGGCGGATTCCAGCGCAAGGGCACCTGGACCGCCCCGCGCGCCTTCACCGCCTTCACCCTCATGGGCGGCGGTGAGATCGATCTGCGCGAGGCCCGGTTCGAGGACCGCGATGTGGTGATCCGCTGCTTCGCCCTCATGGGCGGGGTGCAGATCATCGTCCCGCCGGACGTGGAGACGCATGTCGGCGGTATCGGTCTCATGGGCGGTTTCGACCACACCGGGTCCGCCGACGGGGATCCCACCGGCCCTCGGGTGACCGTTACGGGCCTGGCGATCTTCGGCGGGGTCAGCGTCGAGCGCAAGCTCCGTAAGGAGGAGCACAAGCGCCTCAAGGAGGAGCGCCGCCGGGTGAAGGCCGAGCGCAGGGACGAGCTGCGCGCCGAGCGCCGGGAACTGCGGGGCGCACGGCGCGATGAGCGCCGTGAGGAGCGGGAGGAGCGCCGGCTGTCCCTGGAGAAGGACCGCCGCCGCGACGACTACTAGGCCCTTACGGGGCTACTGGGCCCTTACTGGGCCCTTACCGGGCCCGGAAGGACCCGAGGGCCCTCCAGGCTCCAGAGATCGGTGAGAAGCTCCGGCTGAGCTTCCGGCTAGAGCTCGGCCGCCGTGCGGCCCCGCAGGTGGTCCAGGTCCAGCGCCCGCGCCATCGCCCGGTAGCCGTCGTCGCTCGGGTGCAGATGGTCGCCCGAGTCGTACATCGGGCGCAGCCGCAGCGGGCTGATCGGGTCGCGCAGCGCCTTGTCGAAGTCCACGACCTCGTCGAAGACCCTCCCGGCGCGGATCCGCGCGTTGACCTGCTCGCGTACGGCGTCCAGCTGGGGTGTGTAGCCGCGGTGCCCGTAGAAGGGCGTCAGGGTGGCTCCGATGACCCGCAGGCCCCGGGCGTGGGCCTGTTCGGTCAGCCGCTTCAGGCCCCACACGATCCGGTTGGGGTCGGTCTCGTGGGGGATGCGCAGTATGTCGTTGACGCCCAGTTCGACGATCACGGCCTTGACGCCCGTACGGGACAGCACATCGCGGTCGAAGCGGGAGAGCCCGCTGGGGTTGTTGGGCGGGTACTGCGTGCCGTCGCTCAGCACGCGGTTGCCGCTGATGCCCTGGTTGAGCACGCCGAAGCGGGGCGCGCCGGGCTCGCTGCGCAGCCGTTCGGAGAGGAAGTCGGTCCACCGGTGGTTGGCTCCGGCGGTGGAGGTGATGCCGTCGGTGATCGAGTCGCCCAGCACCGCGACCGCGCCCTCGGCCTGCTTGGACCACACGTCCACGCCGGTCAGATAGCGCCAGTACGGGCTCTGCTGGGTGTAGGCGGCGCCCGCCGTGTCCTCCGTACGGTCGCCACGCGCCATGTACGACGTCTGGCGGGCGTGCGGATGGTAGGTGACCGAGCCGGACGCCTGCGGGGTGTAGGTGGTGACCAGCAGATCGGCCGAGTCCGGGACGGCGAGCCGCACCGGGTCGCTGGTGATGGCCTTACCGGGCGGGATCGTCACCCAGGTGCGGTTGTTGAAGGCGAGGCGGCGCATGGTGCCGGTCGCCGCGGTGGGGTTGCTGGGGGCGGCGGCCAGCGCCAGCGAGGCATGCGTGATCGTCAGCGGACGGCTGCTGTAGAAGTTGGAGAGCTGGATGCGGGTGCTGGTGCCGCCGATGGTGGTGTGCACCACGTTCCGTATCGACATGCCCGACAGGCCGCGCAGCGTCCTCGGCTCGGCGGCCGCGGCCGAGGTGGACCAGGTGCCCACCCAGGATCCGGCCGAGGCCGGGTCGGCCGAGCCGCGGGCCCCCTGCGCACGGGAGTCCGTACCGCCCTTGTCGCCACTGAGCCCGATGAATATCGCGGTGGAGACGAGGATCACCACAGCCGCCAGCGCAGCGAGCACGGCATACCCCGTGCGTCTGGGCATTGGGGGCATGCTCATGAGCGGGTTGTCTCCTCGGGCGGACGGAGCCCGAGGCTCCGGAAGTGGACGGGAACGGCGGGTGGTATCCGGCAGCGCCGATGCGGTCCGGTCGGTGACTCATGATCCCATGGTGGGACCCGGCTCCGCCTGTCGGCCTGCCCCCAATGTGCTGGGTCGCTCCCCCAGACAGACGACGGGAACTCACCGTTCGTTCCACCCATGGGCGACTGAGACCGGAAAGAGACAATGCACGAGGGGACGGGTCGACCGGGTGGAGCGTATGGAGCGAAGAACGACTGGTGAGACGGCGGCCCCGCCGCCCCGGGGCGCGGCTGTGCCCTTTGTCACGGACAGCCCCCTGGACGTGGAACGGCGGCGCGGAGTGCGCCGGATGAAGGCGCTCGCCACCGGCATGCTGCTCGGCGTCGCACTGGTGTACGTGCTCGCCACCTGGGCGCGCTCCTCCGGTATCGACGGCTGGCCCGGCTATGTCGCCGCGGCCGCCGAGGCGGGCATGGTGGGCGCCCTGGCCGACTGGTTCGCGGTCACCGCGCTCTTCCGGCGGCCCATGGGGCTGCCGATTCCCCATACGGCGATCATCCCCACCAAGAAGGACCAGCTCGGGGCCAGCCTCGGGGAGTTCGTCGGGGAGAACTTCCTCTCCGGCGACGTCGTACGGATGCGGCTGCGCGCGGTCGGCATCGGCAGCCGGCTCGGCACCTGGCTCGTCCAGCCCGAGCATGCCGAGCGGGTGACGGCCGAGCTGGCGACCGCGCTGCGCGGCGCGCTCACGGTGCTGCGCGACTCCGATGTGCAGGCGGTGGTGGGCGAGGCGATCACCCGCCGGGCGGACGCCCAGGAGGTCGCGCCGGGCCTGGGCAAGCTGCTGGAGCGAGTTGTCGCGGAGGGCGGTCACCGCCGCGCCGTGGACCTGGTGTGCCTGCGCGCCCACGACTGGCTGGTGGAGCACAACGAATCGGTGATGCAGGCCGTGACCGGCGGCGCCCCCGGCTGGACGCCGCGGTTCGTGGACCGCAAGGTCGGTGACCGCGTCTACAAGGAACTGCTGCGCTTCGTCACCGAGATGCGCGATATGCCCGCCCACCCGGCGCGCGGCGCCCTCGACCGCTTCCTCACCGACTTCGCCGGGGATCTGCAGTCCGACACCGACACCCGGGCCCGGGTGGAGCGGGTGAAGAGCGAGGTGCTGGGGCGCGGCGACGTCCAGGACATCATCGCCACGGCCTGGGCCTCGGTGCGGGCGATGATCGTCACGGCGGCCGAGGACGAGCGCAGCGAGCTGCGGCAGCGGGCGCGGGCGGCGATTCTGTCGCTGGGCAGGCGGATGGTGACGGACCAGCGGCTGCGGGACAAGGTCGACGGCTGGCTGGAGGACGCCGCCGTCTATGTGGTGACGACGTATCGGGACGAGATCACCTCGCTGATCACCGAGACGGTGGCGGGCTGGGACGCGGAGCACACCTCGCGGAAGATCGAGGCCCATATCGGCCGGGATCTGCAGTTCATCCGGATCAACGGCACGGTGGTGGGTGCCCTGGCCGGGCTGGTGATCTATACGGTCTCGCGGGCGATGGGCGGATAGCCGCGCCCTGTCTCTGGCAGGTGCGCGCGGCCTGGCCTATGGTGCGCGCGTGCGACGTCGTCGAGGGCGGGCCGTGCTCGCCCGGGGGCTGTGGACGGCCGGTGAACTCGCCGTCACCCTCGGGCTCGTGGTGCTGCTCCTGGTCGTCCACCAACTCTGGTGGACCAACCGGCAGGCGAGGGCGGGCGCACGGCACGAGGTGGGCGTACTGGAGCGGCAGTGGCACGACGGGGCCGCCGAGTCCGCGACACCGGCGCCGGGGGCGACACGATCCTCCGATTCCCCTCATGGGGACGGACGCGACCGTGACCGGGCGACCGGGGGCGGGGGCCAGGGTCCGCGCCGGGACCAGGCGTACGCCGTGCTCCGGATCCCGCGCATCGGCCTTACGGTGCCCATCGCCGAGGGCATCAGCCGGGCGGCGGTGCTCAACAAGGGGTACGTGGGCCACTATCCGCGGACCGCCCAGCCGGGCCAGGCGGGCAATGTCGCCCTCGCGGGCCACCGCAACACCCACGGCGAGCCCTTCCGGCAGCTCGACGAGGTGCGCCCGGGCGACACGGTGCGCATCGACACCGCCGACGCCCGCTACACGTACACGGTCGAGCGCACCCTGCCGCGCACCTCGCCCGCCGACGGCACGGTGGTCGCCCGGGTGCCGTACAGCTCCACCCATCCCCGCTACCGCTACACCGAACCGGGCTACTACCTCACGCTGACGACCTGCACCCCCGAATTCACCTCCCGCTACCGCCTGGTGGTCTGGGCCCGGCTGCGGGCCGCCGCCCCACGGCCTGTCAGCGGGGGCCACTAGACTGGCGGAGCCAGGAGGGGAGACCGGCCGGGAGAGGGGGTGTGACGGTGTCGCGACGACTCGAAGCGCTGCGCATGCAGCTCGGCGTCTGCCTGTTTCTGCTGACCGGGGTTCTGCTGGCGCAGAGCGGGGCCGTCAGCGCCGTCGCCCTCGCCGCCACCGTCGCGGCCACGGCCGCCGTCGCCACGGCGCTGCTGACCTGCGCGATCCTCGCCTCCCGCGGCCGAATACCCGCCCCCGCCGGGCGGATTCGCACCGCGATACGGGACCGCGAGCGCCGTACGGCGTTCCTGCCCCAGCGGGATCCCGATGCCTCAGGACGCCCGAGGCCGCGAGCGCCGGGACGTCGTCTCCCGACGGCCGCGTAGGCGCACCCATTTCGCTGTACGGCGGACCCCCGGCCTCTCCGGCGTTTGAGGAGCGGGGGCCGGGGCGGAGCCCCGGAAGCTCCAGTATTCGTACCGCCGCGCCACGCGGCTCGTCACGCCGATGTCTTCCTCACTCCGGCACGACGAGACCCGCGGAGGGCTCCCATGTCCCTTTTCTCTTCCCTCGGCACCCTGCTGACCACCATGGCGGGCGGCCTCGACCCGCTCTTCGGCGCGTCCGCGGCGGCGGCCGCCATCGTCCTGTTCACGCTGTGCGTCCGCGCCGCGCTGCATCCCCTCGCCCGTGCCGCGGTGCGCGGTGAGAAGGCGCGGGCCGCGCTCGCGCCGAAGCTCACGGAGCTGAGCCGCAAGCACAAGGGCGACCCCGAGCGGCTGCGGCGCGCCATGGCGGAGCTGCAGGCGAAGGAGGGCGCGTCACCGCTGGCGGGCTGTCTTCCGGCGCTCGCCCAGCTTCCGGTCTTCTTCGTCATGTACCACGTGTTCTCCACCGGCAGCGGCGCCGGAGACCTCCTCGACCACACCCTCGCCGGGGCCCCGCTCGGCGCCCGGTGGGGCGGGGCGCTCAGCGGTGCGCCGGGTCTGGTCTACCTCGGGCTGTTCGCACTGATCGCGGCCGTGGCGACCTGGACGTATCTCCGCGCCCGTAGGACGACCGTCCCCGGGGCGCCCGGAGTGGCCCGGGCGCTGCCGCTGCTGTCGTTCGGGACCCTCGTCACCGCCGCCGTGGTCCCGCTGGCGGCGGCGCTGTACCTGGCGACCAGCACCACCTGGACGGCCGTGGAACGGGCCCTGCTGCACCGCGGATGACGGCACCCAATAACGGGGCCCACGACGGGGCCCACGACGGCACCCGCCGGAGTCACGAGTGAAACCGCTGTCCCAGTCCGTGAATGAGGTCTTGCGGGCCGGACGCCCCTGAAGGGAGGATCGATCAGCCGGTAGGCGCCTCGCACCGGCCTGTGACCTCGGGAGTCTTGGGATGAAACTGCTGCGAGTCGGACCGGCGGGCGCGGAACGCCCCGCGCTGCTCGATCAGAACGGCACCTTGCGCGATCTGTCCGCCCTGGTCCCGGACATCGACGGCGCTCTCCTCGCCGACGAGGTCGCTCTCGCGCGGCTGCGCGCGGCAGCGGCCGCCGAGGGCGACGACGCGCTGCCCGTGATCGAGGACGGCGGGGTGCGGATCGGCCCGCCGCTCGGCCGTATCGGCAAGATCGTGTGTATCGGGCTGAACTACCACGACCACGCCGCCGAGACCGGCGCCACCGCCCCCGAAGAGCCCATCATCTTCATGAAGGCCCCGGACACGGTCGTCGGTCCCGATGACACGGTCCTCGTCCCGCGCGGCAGCGTGAAGACCGACTGGGAGGTCGAACTCGCCGTCGTCATCGGCCGCACCGCCCGCTACCTCGACTCCGACGAGGCCGCCCTCGCCTCGGTCGCGGGCTATGCGATCGCCCACGACGTCTCCGAGCGCGCCTTCCAGATCGAGCGCGGCGGCCAGTGGGACAAGGGCAAGAACTGCGAGACGTTCAACCCCCTGGGCCCCTGGCTGGTGACCGCCGACGAGATCCCCGACCCGCAGGCCCTGGGCCTGCGTCTCTGGGTCAACGGCGAGGTCAAGCAGGACGGCACCACCGCGGACCAGATCTTCCGCGTGGCCCATGTGGTCCGCTACCTCAGCCAGTTCATGACCCTCTACCCCGGCGATGTCATCAACACCGGCACCCCGGCGGGCGTGGCCATGGGCCGCCCCGAGCCCAAGCCGTACCTCCGCTCCGGCGATGTCGTCGAGCTCGAGATCGACGGACTGGGACGCCAGCGGCAGGAGTTCAAGGACGCGTAGCCGGACGCCGGGCGGGCGGCCCTGTCGGGGCCGCCCCTCCGCACGGCCGCCTCAGGCCGTCGTCGGCAGATAGCGCTCCAGCGCCTCCACCACCAGCGCGTGGTCCTCGGCCTGCGGCAGCCCCGAGACGGCGACCGCGCCGATGACGCCGGTGCCCGTCACATGGAGGGGGAAGGCGCCGCCGTGCGCGGCGTACCGGTCGGGGTCGAGGCGGGAGGACTCCTCGAAACTGGCGCCCTTGGCGCGGAAGCGGGCGCCGACGAGGAACGAGCTCGCCCCGTAGCGCTCCACGACCCGGCACTTGCGCTCCAGCCAGGCGTCGTTGTCGGGGGAGGTGCCCGGCAGGGCGCGGTGGAAGAGGCGCTGACCGGCCCGGTGGATGCCGATCGTGACGGCGGCGCCGCGCTCCTGGGCCAGGTCGGCGATGAGGCAGCCCAGGCGCCAGGCGTCGTCGTTGTCGAAGCGGGGCAGGCGCAGCCGGCGCTCCTGCTCCTCGATGCGGGATATCAGCTCGGCGTGCTCGCTCATGCGGGGACCTCGATCCGGACGGTACGGCGCTCCGCGGCCGACAGCCGGGCCGCCTCCAGCACATGCAGGGCGGCCGCGGCCTCGGCGGCGGTGACCGGGGGCGGGGTGCCGTCGCGGAGGGCGGCGGCGACGGCGGCGTAGTACGCGGGGTAGTCGCCCGCAAGAGTCGGCACCGGGACCCCGCCGCCGGTCAGCGGGGACTCTCCGGCGCCCAGCCGGCCCCATTCGCTCTCCGGCTCGGTGCCCCATTCGGCGGACGGGTCGCCGGGGCGCAGCCCCTCGCGCAGGGCGGCCTCCTGCGGGTCGAGGCCGTACTTCACATAGCCCGAGCCGCTGCCCAGCACCCGGAAGCGCGGGCCGAGCTGGGCGGTGATCGCGCTCATCCACAGATGGGAGCGGACGCCGCTGGTGTGGGTGAGGGCGATGAAGGTGTCGTCGTCGGTCTGCGCCCCGGGGCGGCGCACATCGACCTCGGCGTAGACGGAGTCGACGGGGCCGAAGAGGGTGAGCGCCTGGTCGACCAGGTGGCTGCCCAGGTCGTACAGCAGCCCGCCGACCTCGGCCGGGTCGCCGGACTCCCGCCAGCCGCCCTTGAGCTGCGGCCGCCACCGCTCGAAGCGGGACTCGAAGCGCTGCACGTCGCCGAGCGCGCCCTCGGCGAGCAGCTTGCGGAGGGTGAGGAAGTCGTTGTCCCAGCGGCGGTTCTGGAAGACGCTCAGCAGCAGCCCGCGGGCCTCGGCGAGCGCGGCCAGTTCCTCGGCCTGGGCGGCGGTCGCGGCCAGCGGCTTGTCCACGACGACCGGCAGCCCCGCCTCGAGGGCGGTGCGGGCGAGCGGGACATGGGTGCGGTTCGGGGAGGCGATGACGATCAGGTCCAGCTCATCCGCCCGGCCCCACAGCTCATCGGCGGAGTCCGCGAGCCGGACATCGGGGAACTCGGCGCGTGCCTGCCGCTGCCGCTCCGGGCTGGAGGTGACGATGGTGTCCAGGACCAGTCCCTCGGTGGCCGCGATCAAGGGGGCGTGGAAGACGGATCCGGCCAGGCCGTAGCCGATCAGTCCCACGCGGACGGTACTGCTGTCATCCATGGCATCCATGAGGGCCACTTTGACAACAGTGTTGCTAAAGCGCAAGCGATGGCCACAATGGAGGAGTGAACAGCACCATGTCGGGGGCGGCCGGGCCCGGAGCCAATCTGACCGCCCTGCGCAGCCATAACGCCGCGCTCGTCCTGCGTCTGCTGCGGGACGCGGGCGAGGACGGCGTCAGCCGACCGGAGCTGGCCGGCCACACCGGGCTCACCCCCCAGGCCGTCAGCAAGATCACGGCGCGGCTGAGGACGGAGGGACTGGCGGTGGAGGCCGGGCAGCGCGCCTCGACCGGCGGCAAACCGCCCGCCGTGCTCCGCCTGGTCCCGGGCGCCCGCCATGCGATCGGGCTGCAGCTCGACCGCGATGAGCTGACGGCCGTCCTCGTCGACCTCGCGGGCACACCGGTCGCCGCCCGCACCGCGCCCTTCGACTTCGGCGCGCGGGCGGAGGAGGCGCTCGCGGCGGCCACCGCCGAGGTCAGGGCGCTCCTCGCGGACGCCGGGACCGGCCTTACGGAGACCGGCACGGAGACTGGTGGCGCGACCGGCGGCGCGGCGGGCGGCGGGCTGGGCGGTGGGCTGCTCGGCGTCGGCGTCGCCGCGCCAGGACCGCTCGACCACGGCTCGGGCGTGCTGCACCGCGTCACCGGCTTTCCTCAGTGGGACGGCTTCCCGCTGCGCGACGCGCTCGCCGAGCGGCTCGCCCTGCCCGTCGTCCTCGACAAGGACACCAACGCCGCGGCGCTCGGCCTGGTGACCACCGGGACCGCCGCGTCGGCCGCGTACCTCCATCTGGGCACGGGTCTGGGCGCCGGTCTGATGCTCGGCGGGGACGTGTACCGGGGGGCGCGGACCGACGCGGGCGAGTTCGGGCATCAGGTGATCCAGCTCGACGGGCCGCTCTGCGAATGCGGCAATCGCGGCTGCCTGGAGGCGCTGTGCCTCGCCGCCGTCGCACGCGACGACCATACGGACGCGGCGCGGCTGCTCGGCGTCGGCGCGGCCAACCTCGTACGGCTCCTCGACATCGACCGGGTGCTGCTGGGCGGCCGGGTGGTGCTGGCCGACCCCGAGCCCTACGTTCGCGGTGTGGCCACGATGATCGCTGCGGACTCCGCCCGCGCCAGCCGCCTCCCCGTGCCCGTGGATGTCGTCCAGCGGGGCGGGCGGGCCGTGGTCGAGGGCGCCGCCCGGCTCGTGCTCGCACCGCTGTTCGCACTGGGCTGATCGAGGGGGATCCTGACCGCCAGTCGGGGGCAATCCGCGCCTGGTGCGGTGTGTCGGCGTGCGGACGCGGAATGTAGCGCAGTGCTCGGGGAAACCCCGCACAGCAGAGGTCACTCATGCGCTTGCCCACCGCACTGTCCCTACGAGCTGTCCTTCCGGCGGCCGCGCTCGCGTTCGCCCCCGCCCTCTATGGAATCCCGGTGTACGCCGCCGAGGCCGAGTCCGCCGCCTGCGGGGGCCGGAACGCCTCCGACTTCCCGATCGAGGCCCATCTGCGCGATGGGCCGGATCAGTACGCCCGGGGCGGCGGCTGGCGCGGCTGGCACCTCGAACTGCGCAACGCCACGGACACCGGCTGCCGTGCCATCCACCCCATCGCCGTTCTGATCGACCAGGCCCGTGAACTGCGGCCCCGCCATATTGGTTTCGAGTTCCTGGACCCGTCCGCGGAGGGCGGCGCCACCTGGCGAGCCGTCTCCTTCCAGACGACGGACGAGGACGAGAACATCGGGGTCTTCGACAACAGCCATTTCAAGGGTTTCACCGTGCCCGCGCACAAGACCGTCGACGTCCAGGTGCGTACGCGTTTCACCGAGGACGCGCCCGAGGGGCCGGTGACGGCCAACGCCATCGCCGTACAGCGGCGCGCGGACGACGGCGACTGGGTGGGACAGTCGAACGACTACGAATTCCGCATCGGCCCGGCGGCGACGGGGGCGGGTTCGGGCACGGGCACGGGTGCGGGTGCCGGTACGGAGGCCGGGACGGGCACGGAGGCCCAGGCGGGTACCGGAACGCGGACGAGGGCGGCTACGGGCGCCGTCAGGGACAGGGAGACGGATGCCGGTGTCGGCGCCGGAGCCGCTACCCACGGAGCTACCGAGACAAAGCCCGCGCCGCAGCCGACCACCCGCTCCAAGAGCCCCACGGCCGCTCCGACGCGAACGCCCGAGAAGACCCGGCCCTCCGCCCCCGCCGCGCCGAGCCGGACGCCGAGCTCCGGCGCAAGCCATGAGGAGAGCCATCCGGCCGTAGTGCCGCCCCGTGCCGACAGCGACGCTGATGCCGACGCGGAGGCGGAGGCGGACGCGGACGCCGACGTCGGCGCGGAGGCCGACGTCGACACCGATCCCAGTGCCGAAACGGACACGGAGACCGGAGCGGATGCCGATGCCGATGCGGATACGGGTACTGATGTCGACACCGACATGGACACCGACACGGACGCGGACCTCGGCGAGGACGCGAGCGCGGACGCCGACACAGGTACCGACACCGATATGGGCGCCGACACCGAGGCAGGTACGGACACCGGGACGGACGCCGACGCCGAGGTCGGTACCGGTACCGACCTCGACGAGGGCCTCGACGCGGACAGCGACCTCGGTACGGGCACCGACCTGGGCACCGACACCGAGCTAGGCACGGAGACCGACGACCCCAGCGCCGAATCCGACCTGGGCACCGAAACGGACCCCGGCGCTGAAACGGACCCGGCTACCGACCCCGGAGCCGAAACCGAACCCGGACGTGAGTCCCAAGCCGACCCCAGCACCGGCACCGGCGCCGACGGACGTCACGAGCAGGACGGCGGCCACGAGCGCGAGCGGATGCCCGAACTCGCCGCGACGGGCCGTCACACCGCCCTGCTCGCGGGGCTCGGCGTCATCAGCGCCGCGCTCGTGACCTGTGGCACCGTCCTCGTGGTGAGGTCCCGGCGCTCGGGGACCTGAAGCCCCGACGTCCCCGATTTCGAGCTACTGGCCCCGGGGCCCCTCGCCCCGGCGGCGCAGCTCGTCGTCGATCTTGTCCGAGCCGGACTGGATCTGCTCCGAGTGCTTGCCGCCCGTCTTCTTGTCAGCGGCCTCGGCCCCCTTGCGAGTGCCCTTCCGAGCCTTGTCGGGGTTCTTGCTGATCGCGCCCTTGAGCTTGTCCATCATGCCCATCGCGGCCTCCTTACGGTCCGGCTCGTTCCAGGGAGGGGCGGAATCCGCCCCTCCCTCAGGATCAGACACCTGTGCGGATCTGTCGCGCTGGGACGGGGCGCGAACGGACGGCGAACGCATTGTGCTCCCGGACACGGGGCGGTCTCCCCAGGACTTTCCCCGGTTAGGCTGAGGTCGTCGCCAAAGGTCGATTCCGAGCGGAGAGCAACCAGTGGCAGAGCGCAAGCCGATCGAGTCATGGCTCACCGACATGGACGGTGTCCTGATGCACGAGGGCATACCGGTGCCAGGTGCCGATGCCTTCGTCAAGCGGCTGCGCGAGTCCGGCACGCCATTCCTGGTGCTCACCAACAACTCCATCTACACCCCGCGCGACCTCCATGCCCGGCTGTCCCGGATCGGGCTGGACGTCCCGGTGGCCAACATCTGGACGTCGGCGCTGGCCAGCGCCCAGTTCCTGGACGAGCAGCGCCCCGGCGGCACCGCGTATGTGATCGGGGAGGCGGGGCTGACCACCGCGCTGCACGACATCGGCTACGTCCTTACGGATGTCGAGCCGGACTATGTGGTGCTCGGCGAGACCCGTACGTACAGCTTCGAGGCGCTCACCAAGGCCATCCGGCTGATCAACGACGGTGCGCGGTTCATCGCCACCAACCCCGATGAGATCGGCCCCTCCGCGGAGGGTGCGCTGCCCGCCACCGGCTCCGTGGCCGCGCTGATCACCAAGGCCACCGGCCAGAAGCCGTACTTCGTCGGCAAGCCCAATCCGCTGATGATGCGCTCCGGGCTGAACGCGATCGGTGCCCACTCCGAGACCAGCGCGATGATCGGCGACCGGATGGACACCGATGTCCGGGCCGGGCTCGAGGCCGGTATGGAGACCTTCCTGGTGCTCACCGGGGTGACCAAGGCGGCAGAGGTGGACCGGTATCCGTACCGCCCGTCCACGGTCGTCGACTCCATCGCGGATCTCGTGGAACGCATCGCCTGACCCGCCGGGGCCCTGCCTGACCCGCCGGTGGCCCCTGCCTGACCCTCCGGGTGCCCCCTGTGCCCCGGATGGCGCAGTAGGCGCCCGCAGCGGATGCGGGCCCCTGCCGGGCGCGTGAGCCTCTTGGTATCGGGAGGTTCTCACCATGCGCATCGTCGCACTCACTCTCTGTACCGCAGCATGCGCCGCCGTCGCGGCGGTGACGGCCGCTGCTCCGGCCCTCGCCGACCAGCGCCACTCCGCCACCACCACGATCCGGATCAGTCCGCATGCCCTCGCCCCCGGCGCCGAGGTAGAGGTCTGGGCCTTCGGCTGCCCTGAACGGGAGGCCACGGCCTCGTCACCGGTGTTCGTGGACGACGCGGAGCTGACCCCCGAGGGGGGCGCGCTCTTCAGCGAGGCGACGATCCGCTCGACCGCGACCAAGGGGGCGCACCGGGTCACCGTGGACTGCGCGGACGGCCTCGCTCGCGAGGACCGTGAGGGCCGTGAGGACGGTAAGGGCGGCATGGGCGGGGTCTCCCTCGCCGTGGAACGCCCGCCCTCGCCCGTCGCCCCCGTCCGCGCGGGCGGAGGCGGCACGGCGCCCGACGAGACCCGAGCACGCGATGACATCGGCGGTGCGGAGGCGTACGGCCTGGTGCTCTCGGGCGGTACGGCCCTGGCCGTCGGCGGCCTCGCGGTCCACCGCCGCCGCCATCCCTCCGGTACGGCGGGCTGATCGCCATGGACATGGACACCGAGATGGACGGGAACGTGGACGGGAATCGCTTCTCCGGCCTCGGACGGCTGGCCACCGGGGTGGCCTGGGTGGTGCTGCTGCTCGGCCTGTGGATGTGGGGCCGGGACACCACGGAGGGAACGGGCGGTCCGGCGCCGATGACCGGGGACGTGGCCGCGGTCGGCCGCCCGCCCGCCCATCCGCTGCCCCCGGCGCACGCGCCGCTGGCGTCCGCCCGGCCGAAGCGGGTCGTCATCGAGGCGGCGGGGGTCCGCGCCCCCATCGTGGCCAGCGGCCTCGACCGCGACGGAGCCGTGAAGCCCCCGTCCGTCAGCCGCCCCGGCACGGTCGGCTGGTACCGCGCCGGCCCCGAGCCCGGCTCCCCGGGCGCCGCGCTGCTGGTCGGCCACCTGGACACGAAGAGCAGACCGGCGGTCTTCCACGGGCTGAGCGACCTCAAGCGGGGGGAGCGGGTGCGGGTCGCGCGATCGGACGGTACGACGGCGGAGTTCACGGTCGAGGACGTCGAGGTGGTGCCGGAGAAGCACTTCGATGCGCGACGGGTGTACGGGTCACGGTCCCATGACCGTGCGGAGCTGCGGCTGATCACCTGCGGAGGGAAGTTCAACCGCTCGACGCGCACGTATACGGCGAACGTCGTCGTCTCGGCCTACCTGACCGGCACGACGGGCTCCGCCCACAATGTGTCGGCCGGGAGCCGCAATGCGCACTAGGCGGTGCGGTCGCCTGCGGCGGGCAAATCCCCCACCCCACCCCTCCCCGAAACCAGAGGGCTGCGCCCCCTGCACCCCCTCGGGGCTCCGCCCCGAACCCCACCCGGGGCTGCGCCCCGAACCCCACCCGGGGCTGCGCCCCGAACCCCACCCGGGGCTGCGCCCCCGCCCCCCGCTTGGGGCTGCGCCCCCTGCCCCCTGCTCCCGCCCGGGGCTGGGTCCTGGACCTTGCTCGGGGCTCCGCCCCCTGCTCCCGGCTCGGGGCTGGGTCCTGGACCTTGCTCGGGGCTGCGCCCCTGCTCCCGGCTCGGGGCTGGGTCCTGGACCCTGTTCGGGGCTGCGCCCCTGCTCCCGGCTCGGGGCTGGGTCCTGGACCCTGTTCGGGGCTCCGCCCCCTGCTCCCGGCTCGGGGCTGGGTCCTGGACCCTGTTCGGGGCTGCGCCCCTGCCCCCGGCTCGGGGCTGGGCCCCGAACCCCTGCTCGGGGCTGCGCCCCTGCCCCCCTGGGGGCTCCGCCCCTGCCCCCGCTGGGGGCTGGGCCCCAGACCCTGCTCGGGGCTCCGCGTCCCGCATCCCCGCTCGGGACTGCGTCCCGGAGCCCGTTCGGGGCTGGGCCCCGCACGCCTGCTCGGGGCTGGGCCCCGCACGCCTGCTCGGGGCTGGGCCCCGGACCCCTGCTCGGGGCTGCGCCCCTCCCGCGGGGTGGCGTACGGGCGAAAAACCGGGTGGGTTGTGGATGAGGCCGCGGTGGTTCGGGGCGGTGTGTAAGGATTGATTCGACCGGTCTTGTCCCGCCGGGGGATCACCGTCTGTTCCCCGGAGCGTGCACCCAAGGGGGAGTGGATGTACGGCAGTTACACCGGCCGTTCGCGTCACGTTGCCCGTACCATCCGCATCCGCACTCGCACTCGCGCGCTCTCCGCCGCCGGGGCGCTGTTGTCGTGTGTGGTGCTCTCCGGGTGCTTTGGGGCCTCGAAGGGTGACAGCGATCATGCCTCCCTCGCCGGGCAGGCGAAGCAGCGGCCCAAGTCCACGATTCCCTACTGGGTGAATCCGGATGGCAGCGCGGCGCGGCAGGTGGCGGCGTATCGGAAGAAGGGGGCGGACGGCGAGGCCAGGCTGATACAGAAGATCGCGGAGCAGCCCGTCGCGGAGTGGCTCGGGGTGGACGATCCGGAGGGGCAGGCGCGGGGGTTCACCGCGGCCGCGGATCAGGTGAACCGGGACGCGCTGCTGGTCTTCTACAACATCCCGCACCGCGACTGCGGGCAGTACTCCAAGGGTGGCGCCGCCGACGGCAACGCCTATCGCACCTGGCTGGACAAGGCGGTCCGGGGGATCGGCGACCGGCGGGCGACGGTCGTCCTGGAGCCCGACGCGCTGCCGCACGTGGTGGACGGCTGTACGCCCAAGCAGTTCCACGAGGAGCGGTACGACTTACTGACCGGCGCTGTGGACAAGCTCAAGGGGCTGCCGCGCACCAAGGTCTATCTGGACGCCGGAAACCCCCACTGGATCAAGGACCCGCGCCGGATGGTCGAGCCGCTGAAGCGGGCCGGTATCCGTAAGGCCGACGGCTTCGCGCTGAACACCTCCAACTACCAGACGACCCAGGAGAACAGGGCGTACGGCAAGAGGCTGTCCGCGCTGACCGGCGGCAAGCCCTTCGTGATCGACACCAGCCGTAACGGCAATGGCCCGGCCCCCGGTAAGGACGACCCGCAGGCGTGGTGCAATCCGAAGGGCCGGGCGCTGGGCGAGCGGCCGACCACCGACACCGGGGACAAGCTGGTCGACGCCTATCTGTGGATCAAGCGTCCGGGCGAGTCGGACGGCACCTGCAAGGGCGGTCCCACCGCGGGTCGGTGGTGGCCCCGGTACGCGCTCGATCTCGCCCGTAACGCCAACCGTAAGGACAGCTAGGACAGCTAGGTCGGTTAGGACAGCCGGGCGGCTGTTACTTCTTCGTGGGCGCGGGCACCTTTACCCACACCGCCTTCGACGGTGTGCCCTGGTCGTCCACCGCGTTGAGCATGTACCACCCCGGCGGCACCAGTGACGCGTCCTTCGGCAGCGTCACCGTCACGCCGTCCTTCGTTCGCGTGAAGTCGAGCGCGATCGACCGCTGCTCGACATTGGTCACATGGGTGAAGGACCCGGGCCGGATCAGCCGCATCTTGGTGATCGCCGATGCGTGCGCGGTCCGGTAGGTGGTCTTCGCACCCGGCTTGACCGTCCTGGGTGCGGTGTCGGTGAGCTTCGGACGGGAGTCGCGGAAGAGATACGGCGGGGTGTAGAGGTCGATCTGCTGCTGGAACTCACCCGGTTTGGTGTTGGCCTTGTCGCCGAAGAGCGAGTCCGATCCGAAGGTCATGACCCGGCCGTCCGGCAGGAGCAGCGCCCCCGAGTGGTAGTTGCGGCCCACCAGCGGGTCGGCCACCGAGCGTGCGGTGTTGGTCTTCGGGGTGTAGAGCTCGGCCTTGAGCACATTGGTGTCGCTGCGGCCCCGGTAGTCGCCCGAGCCGTTGGTGGTCAGGACGGTGTCATCGGGCAGGATCACACTGCTCGGATAGCGCGCCTTCGCATACAGCTCCGGACCGTTTTTGAAGCGCGGCTTATCGGCACGCAGATCGACGATCCGGGTCTTCGCCGTGGACTTGGCGTCCTCGCCGACCCCGCCCCCGCCCAGCACCATGTACCGCTGGTCCTGTGCGGGCGGCAGCAGCACGGACATCGAGGTCTCCAGGGCGTCCGGGTCGCTGATGCCCGGGACCACGTCGAACCGATTGCTCTTCAGATCCCAGATGCCGGGGGTGCGGCCCTTGTCGTCCGGGCCGTATCCGGCATTCGAGCCGGTGTAGAAGATCCGGCCCTTGCCGGTCAGGAACAGTGCGGGATACGTCGGGAAGAAGCGCTGCTTGGGCAGGTACTTCCACTTCTTGGTCTTGGGGTCGTAGATCTCGTTCTTCCCCGGGACCACCTGGCCGATCTCGTCCAGCCCGGAGACCGCGAGCACCTTGCCGTCCTGGAGGCCGGTCAGGGTCGGGTACCAGCGGGCCTCGTTCATCGGATTGACCGGGATGTACCGCTCGGCCACCGGGTCGAACTCATACGCCTGCTTGATGCCCTGGAAGTCCTTCTTGTCGAACGACAGCTTCTGCGCGATGCCGTAGAAGTTCTGCCGGTCCTTGCCCTTCAGCCCGGCGATCCGGTAATTGTCCTCGGTGCCGGTCTGGTGCTTTCTGCCCTTGCGCAGCGCCTCCACATAGACCCGCGCGGTGCTCGCGCTGACCGTGACCTTCTTGGTCTTCTTGTTCGTTTTCTTCGTCGCGCGCGGAACGAGAAGCGGGTCCTTGGACACGAAGGTCTTGCCGTTCTCCTTCCCCGTGAAGCGGGTTCCGGCGGGGAAGGTCTTCGGCTTGTCGGGGCTCTCGTTGTGGACGAACATCAGTCCGCCCGCCTTCTCGACATCGCCCTTGAGCTTCTCGTAGCGCTGGGTGCCGCCCGCCACCAGCAGCTTTCCGTCCGGGAGCTGGGAGTGCCCGGAGCAGAAGAGGTCCTTGGGGGTCGGAATGTTGGTGAAGGTGTTCTTCTCCGGGTCCCACAGGACGCTGCGGAAGGATTTGGCGTCGAAGTTCTTGGCGTTGTTCCCGGAGCCGGCCACCAGCAGCACCTTGCCCGTATGCAGCAGGGCGGCGTGGATCGTATTGATCCGGTATTGCTCGGGGACATCGACCACATCCCAGTGGCCGTTCTCCGCCTTGTACTCCGGTTGGTTGATTTTGTACGCGTGGTACTTGTCCGAGCTGAAACGGTAGAGAGCCGGGCCGTTCATCCCGGCCAGCACGGTGATTGCCGCCGCACCGATCCCGAAGCGACGGGTGCGGCGACTCGGTCGGTACTTCACTTCTTATCGTCCCCCAAGTGCGGGCTGCGGGTTCCGTTTCTCCTGGCGGACGGTCCACCGCCAGGCGATGATCGGCGCGGCTGTGACAGCCAGGGCAATTGATGCCCAAACGGTCATCGCTGGATGACTGTGGCCGAAGTAGAAGGAAGAGGCGAGCGACCCGCCGAAGACCGCCAGGAAGAAAAGATGGGTCCGGAAGGTGCCGAAGAGGGTGTCGGGGCTCGCGGAGTCGCCCTTCGGTGTCACCACGAAGCGGCTCTTGCGGCGCAGCACGGTGTCGAGCAGCGAGCGGGCGTAAATGGGCGCGGCCAGCGCCGACATCACCATTCCGGCTACGCCGCCGGACCCCTCCGGTTCATGGGGCGAAACGTTGTGCCGCCGGTTCCAGACGTAGAGGCCGATCTGCAGGGCGGAGGCATTGCCGTAGAGCATCATCCAGATGGCGGGGTCGATCTCGATGCCGGAGGCGCCGAAGCCCAGGAACAGCGCGCAGCTCAGCGCGGCCAGGATCCAGTTGAGCGCCGACATCGGATAGAAGATCACCAGCAGGGAGTAGTTGAAGAGCCTGCCGGGCGGCAGCGAGAACGGCGCCTTCCAGAACTGCTTGACGATCGTCTCGTAGGTCCCGCGTGACCAGCGCAGCTGCTGGGTGAAGAAGTCCGTCCAGGCGTTCGGCCCCTCGCCGACCGCCAGTACGTCGGGGGTGTAGACCGACCCCCAGGCGCGGCCGGTGGCCGGATTGCGGTGGCGGTGCAGCTCGAATCCGGTGGCCATGTCCTCGGTGATCGAGTCGTACAGCCCGCCGATCCCCTTGACGGCACTGATCCGCACCGCGTTGTTGGTGCCCACGAACATCGGCGCCCGATAGGCGTTCCCGGCCCGCTGGATCAGTGCGTGGAAGAGGAACTGCTGGCTCTCGGCGGCCTTGGTGACGGCCGCGTCGTAGTTGCCGTAGACCTGCGGGCCGACGACGAAGGCGATGTCCGGATCGCGGAAGTAGCCGAGCATCCGCTCCAGATAGTTGGGCAGCGGCACATGGTCGGTGTCGACGGAGGCGAAGAAGTCGTACTCCTCGCCGTGGGCGTCCAGCCAGGCGTTGTAGTTACCGTGTTTGGTCCTGGCGCGGTGCGGTCCCTTGGGCTGGTTCCACTTCTCGACGCCCTTACGGGTGAAGTGGTAGACGTTCAGCCGCCGGCAGACCTCCTTGACCTCCGGATCGTCCCCCTCGTCCAGCAGCCAGACATGCAGCACCCCGCGGTGCCGGACGCGGATCGCGGCCTCCAGGGTCTTGCGCACCATCTCCAGCGGTTCCTTGCCGGGGACATAGGTGGTGATGAAGGCGACCTTGGTGCCGGTCTCGGGCACGACGGGGACGGGGTCGCGGGCGACGAGCGTCGCATGTGCGTTGGACGCGACGTTCATCGTCCGGAATAACTCGATCAGCCCTATCGAGACCAGCATCACCATGTCCATGACCGCCAGGACCGGGCTGGTGCCCTCCCGGCTGGTCCAGTGCGCGGGCTGCATCAGCCAGATCAGCAGCCCCAGCGAGACCAGCGGCGCGGCGCCGAGCAGCAGCGCCGCGCGGATCCGGTGCGGCTCCTCGGCGAGCAGGCTGTGGTAGCGCACCCGGTACGGCGTGCCGGGCTCGGGCTGGGTCAGCGGTCCGGCGAGCCTGCTGTAGTGCTCGTAGTCGTACTTCGGCAGCGGCCGCCGCCGGGGCCGGTGCCGGTCCGGCGCGGTCTGGTGCTGCCGCGGGATGCGCAGGCGCGTGGTGCTGGACGAGTCGTACCCGCCGTACGACGGATGGCGGGCGCCAGTCGGCGTCGACGTCATGAGTTATCCCCCCGCACGCATGACTGAATGCGTGCCGTCACGTTCTGTCGGCCCCCCGGCCCCCCTTCGGCCGCAGGGGAACGATAGTGGAGGCAGCCGACCTTACGGACATGGAATGGCTACCTTCCGGATGTTTGCGCGGTAAACGAATTCGTTTGATCCGTATCCCCCAGGGCGTGCCTCAACTGCTCGCTGGTCAGGCGGAGTTGATGCGAATGCGCCTCACTGCAGGGTGTCGAACAGACGCCGATGATCGCAAGTGTGAACGGTCTGTTTATCGGACAAATATGGGCAAGGGGTGGACCCCGACTCCCGGCTTGAAATCGGCCTACTCGCGATGCGCCGAACGCAGTCGGATGCGGATGTTCCCGAAGTGGTCGCGGATCGCGCCCTCGGCCCGCAGGGCGTCCCCCGAGCGCACCGATTCCAGGATCTCCCGGTGCTGCTTGCAGGTGACCCTCGGATCCGTGGGCACGTCCACGAGATCGGTGCGCACCCGGTGGAAGGCGTCCCAGAACGCCTCCAGCACCTCGCTCAGCAGCGTGTTGTCCAGGCTCCCGTAGAGCGCGGCGTGAAACGCCCGGTCCGTCTCGGCCCGCACCGAGCCCTCCGCCGCCTCCGCCTCCATCCGCCGTACGACCGCGTCCAGCTCGGCGAGATCCGCCTCCGGGATGCGCCCGGCCAGCCGCGCGATCAGTCCGGTCTCGACGGCCTCGCGCAGCTCCAGCAGCTCCAGCAGGCTGTCCTCGCCCCGGTAGTGCCCGGCGACGGTACGGAAGATCAACCCCTCGATCATCGGCGCCATCGACATGGGCCCGACGTACGTCCCGAAGCCGTGCCGGATCTCCACGAGCCCCATCGCCTGCAGCGCCTTGAGCGCCTCGCGCACGGAGTTGCGGCTGACGCCCAGCAGCTCCATCAGCTCGGTCTCGGTGGGCAGCGGAGCGCCCGAGCGGAGCCGCTGGTCGATGATCAGCCGCTTGATGCGTTCCTGGATGTCGTTCGTCATCCCCCGCGAAACCCCCCGCGCACGGGAATGCGAATGCGAATTCGAGTGTGCCGCCACCGCCACCTCCGATCCGAACAGCTTAGCGGCGGCGGCGCGAGCAGGTCAGATGTGCAGCGATGAAGGCGGCCCGGGCTGCCACGCGGCCACCCCGCTCCCCGAGGGGCGGCAGGCGTGATCGACCGGCGCACCAGCCGCACCTGACTCGGTCCGCACCACCGTGCGCCGGGGGTGGGGCTCTGGCGTGTGTCCCTCTGGTGCGGAAGATTCTGCCGCGCAAGCAATTCGGTGCATTGCCGAATGTGTCGCACTGGAGGGGAACATGTCGCCTATTCGCATTTTTGTCGCGTCACTCGCCGTCGCCGGCGTGCTGGCCGGCACCGGGGCCGGTGCCGCGTCGGCCGCCGCCGTCAGCCGTTTCGACGACGGCAGCTTCGAGACGCCCGCGGTGGGGGCCAACACGTTCGGGACCGTGGCGGCCGGGGGGACCATCGGGCCGTGGAAGGTCACATCCGGAAACGTGGACCATATCGGGGACGGCTTCTGGCAGGCGGCCGAGGGGGGCCAGTCCGTGGACCTCAACGGTACGGGCGCCGGCACGGTGGCGCAGACCTTCACGACGGTGCCGGGGAAGCGGTACACGGTGACGTACTCCCTGGCCGGCAACCCGGCGGGCGGTCCCACCGTGAAGACCGGAGCGGTGCTGGTCGACGGGCAGAACTTCCGGAACTTCACCTTCGACATCACCGGCAAGTCCTTCGGGAACATGGGCTATGTGACCCAGGAGGTGACCTTCGTGGCGCGTGGGACCTCCACGACGCTGGCGTTCGCCAGCACGAACAACTCCGCCTACGGGCCGGTCATCGACGACGTGATGGTCCGGGACTGCACGCCCTGTCCCTCCTGCGGCTGATCGCGAAAGGGAGCCCCCGGCGCCCCACGCGCCGGGGGCTCCCCGTTCTCCATGCACAGGCATCTTGTCGGCGCGCACCTTGTCAGCGCGCGCCGACCAGGCCCGCCCCTCGTGGACGCGCCCCGCGGTCCGCCGCTCAGGCGGCCGCGCGCTGGCGGTGCGCCAAGGACGCCGCGGCCTTACGGCGCCCCGGCGCGAGGACGTCGACGGGGGCGCCCGCACCGCTGCCGGGCGTCTCCCGCCAGCGGTTCAGCCTGGCCACGACCTCGGCCAGCCGCCGATCGCCGGGTTTGACGGCGAGGTAGAAGAGCGACTCGTCCGGCTTCCGGTCGTCCCCGCCCCAGCGGACCACGCCGTCGAGCTCGGCGAGGATGTCGCGGATCACGACCTCCTGCTGGGGGAAGAAGCCGCCCTTGACGCCCCGCGGGTAATGGCCGGGGCGGATCCGGACCGCCGTACCGGACGCCTGGTTGCCCTCCGGCAGCCCCTTGCGGACCGCGCCGGGGCGGCGCCAGCCCACCACATCGCCCTTGCGCAGCTCGTCGATCTCGTAGTGGAACCGCCGGATCACATGGACCAGCACGGCCTCCGGTGCGCCGATGTGGACGGTGACGCCCTCCAGCGGGGTGCCGGGCACCGGACGGGACCAGATGGTTCCGCCGCCGTCGGTGACCTTCTCCATCTCCCAGCCGTTCGGGCTCGGTCTGCCCGTCAGCACCCGGGCCTGGTTCGCCTGGAAGCGGCGGTATGCCTTCCGGATCTCCTCGCCGGTGGGCGTCTTGGAGTGCGAGGACGCGGCGTACGCGGGCGTCGCCAGCAGGGCCGAACCAGGGAGCGAGGCCAGGGCCGCCGCGCCGGCCAGCGCACCGGAGCGGATGAGGAGCTGCCTACGGGATGGGTCGAACACGCTCATTCATCGTCCCCTCGTGACGGTAGGGCTGGTGGACCGGTCCTGGTCGCGGGCCACTACGGATACCGCGCCCGTGGCGATGGCCAGGATGAAGGCGATGGCCAAGGATGGGTTGATGTATCCGGGGACCGCGGCGTCGTAACTTCCGCCCTCGTCGAGATGGCAGGTGAAGCGAAGGGGAAGGTAGTGCGCTTCATAACGGTCGACCTGAGCCGCCTTCGCCGCCCCGCCCGCCCGGGAGCACTCCTCGCGCATGTTGTCGTTCTCCATGAACATCACGTGGAGTGCGCCCCAGATGTACAGGGCGATGGTCGCGCAGACGGACAGCAGGGCGATTCCGCCGAGCCAGTCGGCCCGTGTCTTCCGGCGGCCGGTGCGCTTGGAGACGCCGGAGCCGAGTATGCCGATCAGGGTGAAGATGACGATGACCCCGATCAGGCAGATGAAAAGCAGCAGGATCGAGTTGTGCCCGCCCGCCGAATCGGCCGCCAGTAGGGAAGGTTCTTCGCTCACCGCATCATCCTGTTGTACTTCTCGAAGATGTAGTAGAGGGGCATGCGCTTCCTGGCATCGGTGAAGGCAGGCTCCTCATATCCCTGGTAACGGCGCAGCACCTCGTAGATCTCGGACTCCTTGTAGTCCACCGAGGGGCGGCGGATCCCGGTTTCCTGCTCCGCGGTGGTGCCGCCGGGCTTGCCGTCGGCTCCCCAGATATGCGCGTGGCCGACGGAGGTGAGGGCGAAGTCGTTGTCCGTACGGAGCTTGTCCCACACCGAGAAGATGTCGGAGTCCTTGTCCGGGTCCTTCGGGGTGCCGGTCACCAGACCGCTTCTGATGGAGTTGTTCCAGCAGAGAACGCCCGCCCGGCCGAACATCTGGCCCACTCCGGTGCTGCTGTCCCGGAACGCGTCCACCTTGGGGAAGTCCTTGGCCCAGTCCGGCACATAGCCGTTGTGGTAGAGCCACACCCCCGCGTCCTTGACCAGGTCCTCGTTGCCGTAGTGCCGGAACTCCCAGAACGCCGTCGTCTGGATGAGCGCCTTGCGCATGCCGTAGGCCCGTGCCGTATTGGTCACGGCGACATCCCTGGCGATGATGGTCTCCAGGCACTGGCCGGTGGTGTAGATCTTGCCGTCGTCCTCGGCGAAGCCGATGGATTGCATATACGACCGGACGTCGGCCAGCAGCCCCGGGTAATAGGACTGGTCGAAGAGGCTGTCCGGCATCGACGCCACCGGCGGGTTGAAGGACCCCTGCCCGGTGTCCAGGCCGGAGGCGATGTTGTTGTCGATGTTGATCGAGCCGTCGCCGGAGCCGATGGTCTTGGTGACGATCTGGTCGAAGGCCCAGTTGGGCGGCAGCGGATAGCCGTAGTTCCCGGAGAAGCCGCTGGACATGTCGGAGACGAAGCTCGCCGTGGCATGGCCCGCCTCGGAGGCCCGGATGCACACATTGCGCGGTCCGTAGACCCCGATCTTGTACCGGTTCCCGGCGATGGCCATGCCGTCCACGATGCCCTTGAAATGCGGCAGGACATTGTCGGTGACTTCGTAGTCGTACGCGTCGAAGTCCACGGCGAAGTAGATCCGGGTGCCGTCCTTGAAGCCGTGGTCATCAGCCGCGTTCGCCGCCGCGATGGCCGCCGCGTTGCCGGCGGCGTAGTTGAAGCCCGAGGCGTCGCGGCCGAAGGTCTGGTAGATGGGGAAGCATCTGAGCCCGTTGTCGGCGAGGGTCTGGAGCTCGCCGATCTGGATGGCCTTCTCGGGGAGATCGGTGGTGCTGGGGTTGGTGAGATAGCGGCCGATGTACTTGTACCCGGCGGCCTTCAGGGTGTTGGCACGGGCCTGGGTGATCTTGGTGACGCCGTCGCATGCCTGGCCCTGGCGGTCCTGGTCGCCGTAGGAGACCAGAAGCGACGCCCACGTGGAGTAGTCGCCCTTGCCGTTGACCGGCAGCTTGGCGAAGCTCTGGAAGCCGTTCACCGCCGTCAGGAGCGCCGATCCGAACGAGGAGCTGAACGGCACATTGGGCCGCTGGTTCAGGATCATCGCCCCGGAGAAAAGCTGCACCCACTTGCTGGTCTCGCCCGAGGAGACGGGGTGCTGCTTCAGCCCGGACTGGGTGCCGGGGCCGAAGTTCCCGTTGGCCACCCCGTCGGCCATGCCGAGCTCGTACTGCACGGCCAGCAGCATGGACTTGGCGACGGTCCGTGAGTGGTGTCCGTCGCAGGGGATGACGAAGTAGTCCTGGCGCTTGATGTAGTTGGCGTTGAGATGCTGCTGCACCGTGCGGATATCGGCGCCGCCGTCACCGGTGACGATATAGGCGTCCATGGTGAGCAGCCCCTTGAAGACCTTGGGGGCGAGGCTGCCCGCCTCGAAGACGCCCGCCACCCCCATGTCGGTCATCAGCTCGGTGATCGAGCCGGCCACCGTGGAGCTGAACACCCCGTCGATTCCGCCGCCGTTGTACCCCTTGCAGTACAGCCCCGACTGCACGATCTTCGTGAACTTGGTCGAGGGCGTCGTACTGGCGTTGAGCTTGGGGTACTTCGACTGCAGCGTGCTCAGGGTGGTGGGGCCGAAGCTGTCGGAGAGGCTGGTGATGCCCAGTTCGTACTGGAGCGCCCGGGTGAGCGCGTACATCACGGTCCAGCTTGTCTTCCCGTCGACCTCGAGTGCCGGAATGCCGAGCTTCCCGGCGTACGTCTCGTTGATGAACTGCTGCGCCCGCATGACCATGGCGTCGGCCATGACGTCTCCTTCAGTGCCGGGTGACGGGGGTCAGTTGCACGGGAAGACGTAGTCGGACTTGTAGTCGATATAGAGGCTGCTGGAGGTCTTGCCCATCTTGGCGGTCACCGGGGCGCAGGCGATGCTGGAGACATAGACCGGGCCCGCGTACTGGCTGAAGTTGCCCGAGTCGGTGTCGCAGCCGGTGCCGTCCACCTTGCAGACCTTGAGGTACATGTACTGCGAGGCGCCGAAGTTGTTGTCCAGGATCGCGCAGCCCTTGCCGCCGTTGGTGTAGCTGAACAGCGTGGCCAGGCGCTGGCTCGGGTCGGTGCCGACGGGCAGCGGAATGGCCTTGTTCAGCGTGTAGCCGGTGCCGCACACGGTCGCGGCGGCGGCGGTGGGCGCCGGGTTGGCCTTGGCGAACGCCTCGGTCTCGGCGGAGGCGGACGGGGCCACCTTGACGCTGGGCGCCGCGGGGCGCTCGGCGGCCGACGCCTGGGGCGCGGTGAGGGTGAGCACGGCCGCCGCGGCGGAGGCGAGGGCGGCACCGACGGTGGATCTGAGGATCGTGGACATGGACGTACCCCTCCCGTAAAGGCTGCTGAAAGCGGAGATCGCCGGGGCCTCTCCCCAAGGCCCGGACGCGGGAACAAGCGCTTTCCGCGCTGTGGTCGCACGGAACATATGCACTGGTCATGGCCTTGGACAAGAGGTCTGGAGGAGCCTGGGGAGCGGAGTCGGACCCTCCGCCGACGGGTGGTCACGGAGGAGGTATGGGGTGCGTCGCCGCGCGTCCCCAATGAGGTGATAAAGCGACCCATGTGCAACGAGCTCGGTATACAGAGGGTTGAGGTGTGTTGCTGGTCACTATCTCTGGACTCGGCGGGCGGGCGCCCCGGCGGCCGTGACGTCCCGTCAAGAAGTGGCTTGCGTAACCGAGTTCACCGCCTCCGTGGTCACGAGGGCAGGCGGGATGCCGCGACCGCCGCATGCTTGTTCCTCTTGGTGTGGTGCCGTCCGAGGCAATACCGGACGGGAACGGCCAGGAGCCACCAGTACTCCGCTGCGTCGGACGAGATGATCACCGCCACCGGCACCGAGCTCCCGAAGACGATCGCGACACCCACCGCGTGCTGGAGTGACTGCGCGATCAGAGCGCGCGGAATGTCGATGTCGCACAGGCCGGGGTGTCGGAGGAGGCGGATCGCCATCGCCGCGATCAGCAGAGCGGCCAGGGTGATCGTGCCGGCGTACAGCGAGGTCGCGATCGCGCTGCTGTGGTACTCCGTGACGATCTTCGTCGGAAACGGCAGGGCGGCGACGAGGGCCATCAGCGCCAGATCCACGTAGAGCAGCGGGCCGTCCACCACCTTGGCCATCCGGAACAGCCGATGATGTGAGATCCACAGTGCTCCGACCACGACAAAGCTGAGCAGATATCCGGCGACGGACGGGAGCGCCTCCTCCTTCAGTGCGTGCCCGAGTTCAGCCGTGGGGAGATCCTCCGGGACCGTGATCTCCAGGGCGAGGAGCGTGATGGCGATGGCGAAGACCGCGTCGGAGAACGCTCGTATCCGCTCGACGTCGATTCCGTGCAGAGATCTCACCGTCAAGAGCTCCTTGTTCATGTTGGGTGCGGGTGCGGCCCGGTGGGACTCTGCACACTACTAATGTGACATGTCAAATCTGCTCATGTTGCTGAGGAGTCACCCTTCTGTGGGGCCTCAGGCGCCATAGGCGTTACTTTTGACATGTCGAGACTGACATGTAGATTGAAGCACATGAGCTTCTTCGAGGTCTTGGCCGCCGTAGCGGTCGTCGTTGCCCTCATCGCGCGCCAATTGCGTGGAGAGGCGCTCACCGGCCGGCGGCTGATGCTGCTGCCCGTGGTTCTCACGGTGATCGGCATCGCCGACCTGAGCCGGCACGACCGTCATCCGACTTCCGTCGACGTGGTGTGCCTGGTGATCGGAGCGCTGCTGGCCGCCGGTATCGGCGCGGCTCAGGGCGCGACGATCCGGCTGGAGCGGCGCGCCGGGGTGCTGTGGGCGCGGATGCCGGCGGTCGGCCTGTGGCTGTGGGCCCTGCTGGTGGTCACCCGCGTGGGAATGATGGCCGTCGCACACGTGGTGGACGCGAACGTGGCGGCGTCCTCGGCGACCATCCTGCTGATGCTGGGCGTCAACCGGCTCGGACAGGCGCTCGTCCTCGTCCCGCGCGTGATGTCCTCCGGCATGGTGTTCGCCCCGGAGCGGGACGGCAGGACGTTCCCGGAGCAGGTGTCGCAGCGGTTCACGTCCCCGCCACTGGACGACGAGGCCCCCGGGCGGCCGTACGGCGCCGCCCCGGCGGCGCCGTACGCCGACGGGCATCAGGGCGATCGGCTGGACCTCATTCGCAGTCGCAGGCAGCAGCGCCGGGCGCGCCGGTTCACCGACTGGAGGTGACGGCCCACGGTGGCCGAAATCCCCCATCAACGCGGCTCGGCGTGCTGCGCCGCAATGACCCGTTCGGCTTTCACGGCAACTGGCTGCCGGACGAGTGACGGCGTCGCCGACCGGGACGCGGCGGCGGAGCACGGACGGGGGGCGCCACGGATTCCGTGGCGCCCCCCGTCCGTTGGGCCGTGGCCCTCGGAGAAGGCGATGCCTACGCCGAATCGGACCCTTGGCGCCTGTTCACGTGCTCGATTGCCCATAGCGCCCAGTCGTGGGTCGCCTGGTACTGGCGCAGGCCGTACTCCGCGGCGAGCTGCCCGAGGGTGTCGCGGCCCTGTCGTGGTTCGGCGTCTTGGTCCTCGCGGAGCCTGCGGAGTTCGGAGATGCGCTTCTCGGCGTGTTCGACGAGGTCGCGCAGCGCGGTGACGGTCTCGTCCGGTTCCAGTGCTTCGAGCAGGAACAGCCGCAGGACCTGCTCATTGCGCACCACGCCCTGCCCCCATGGCGCGAGCAGCCACTTCCTCAGCTCCTCACGGCCCTTCTCCGTCACCGCGTAGGTACGGCTACGGCGAGCGCCCTCATGCGTCACCTCGACGAGCCCTTGCTCCGTCATCCGGATCAGCTCGGGGTACACGCTCGTGTGGCCGGCCTGCCAGGCGTACCGCCCGAGGTCGCGCTCGAACTCCTTGCTCAGTTCGTAGCCGCTCGCGGGCTCGATGGCGAGGAGGCCCAGCAGTGCGTGCGACAGAGACATATGGGAATCTTACATGTCATCTTCGGCAGGTCTCGCGCGCATAAGCAGCACTGCTGGGGTCGATTGACGCGTCAAAGGGAGACTATTCGGCGGGTGCGTTCGCGGTTCCGCGGGAGACCGCCTCCCAGCGCTCCCACTCCGCGAGCCGCGGTGGGTGCCCGGAAGCGAGACCACGACTGATGGGCGCCCTCGGGAACCGAGGACGCCCAGGTCGGCGATCTATTCGCTGGTGCGCCGCCAGGGACTCGAACCCCGGACCCGCTGATTAAGAGTCAGCTGCTCTAACCAACTGAGCTAGCGGCGCCTGCCGACGTGGAAATTCTACCCGATCTCGGACGGTGGTCAGGACGCCATGGAACCCGCCGCGGCCTTGCGCCATTGGTATGGACATGACTATTGGCCCTGGATACTCTCAACTTGGTCTAGACCGCCGTGCACGGCTCATCGAAGCACTCCCCACGTCTTCAGGAGCGAAGCATGCGCAAGAAGATCAGCGCCGCCGTCATCGGCATCGGTCTCGCGGCGATTTCCGTCCTCGCGACCGGCGGCAGCGCCTCCAGTCACGGCTACACCGACTCACCCATCAGCCGCCAGAAGCTGTGCGCCAACGGCACGGTGACGGGCTGCGGTGACATCCAGTACGAGCCCCAGAGCGTCGAGGGCCCGAAGGGCTTCCCGTCCGGCGGTCCCGCGGACGGCGCGATCTGTGCGGGTGGCAACAGCCGGTTCTCCCAGCTCGACGACCCGCGGGGCGGCAGCTGGCCCGCGACCAGGATGACCGCCGGGCAGAGCTACACCTTCAACTGGCGGTTCACGGCCTCACACTCGACCACGGACTTCAAGTACTACATCACCAAGAACGGCTGGAACCCCAGCCAGAAGCTCACCCGTGCGAGCCTGGAGTCCCAGCCCTTCCTGACCGTTCCGTACAACGGCCAGCGTCCGCCGTCCACGCTCTCCCACTCGGGCACCATCCCGAGCGGTAAGAGCGGCAGACATGTGATTCTCGCCGTGTGGACCATCGCGGACACCTCGAACGCCTTCTATGCCTGCTCGGACGTCCAGTTCTGATCGTTGTCCGGTCGATCCGGTAGTGCGGGTGGGTGCGGTGCCGTCCCGGGACGGCACCGCACCGACGTGACGATCAGGCGTCGAACGCGCCCGCCTTCGCACTGCGGACGAAGGCGGCCAGAACCGGTGGCACGGTGGTCAGGACGGTGCCGGGAGCGTCGCTCTCCCGTAGCTGGACGTGGCCGCCGGCGACGGCGACCTCGACGCACTGGCCCTCGCCCGCGGAGTACGAGGACTTGCGCCAGTGGGGGCGGTGGTGCGTGGTCGTTTCAGAGGTGTTCATATGTGGGGCCCTCTTTCTCATACCAGACCAGCGATGAGGGCCTTCGTGTCATCCGTGGACAGCGCGCAGTCCACGATATGGCCGAAGGCGTCGGCGAAGACGTTGACGTCGTCGACTCCTTCGACGTACGAGGGGCCGCGCAGGTTCTCCTGTGTGACCACATCCGGCATCGGGCCCGGGAAGGCCACAAGTGTGAACGCGCCCGCGTCCCCCGGGTTGGGCGGCGCGTCGATCGGCATCACCTGCAGCGTGACGGTGGGCCACTCCGCCACCTCCAGCAGCCGCCGTAGCTGAGCGGCCATGATGTCGGGCTGCCCGGTGAACCGGCGGCGCAGCGCCGCCTCATGGATGACGGCCCACAGCCGCAGCGGCTGGCGGGAGCGGGTGAGGACGGCCTGGCGGGCCAGGCGCACCTCGGCGAGGGCGTCGACCTCGGCGGCGGTGCGGGCCACGGCGTTCGCCGCGATGGTCTCGCGGGCGTAGTCGGCCGTCTGCAGCAGACCGGGGACCACCAGCGGGGCATAGTCGCGGACGCTCTCCGCGTCGCTCTCCAGCGAGATGTAGTCGGCGTAGGCGGGGGCGACGACGCCACGGTAGGTCTGCCACCAGCCGCGTTTGCCCGCGTCCTTGGCCAGGCCCTCCAAGGCGATACGGGTGGTGGGGTCGGTGACGGCGTAGGCCCTCAGCAGCGTTTCGACCTCGGCGGCGCGGATCGTGGCGTTGGCGTTCTCGATCCGGGAGAGCTTCGGCGCGGTCCAGCGGCGGGCGTCGGCCGATCCGTTCGCGGCCGCGTTGAGCGCCGCTGCCGCCGCGTCCAGTGTCATCCCCGCTTCGGTGCGCAGTTGTCGCAGCGTGGAGCCCAGGCGCCTGCGCCGAACGGTGGGCACTGGCTGGTAGGACATGTCGCCAGTCTGTCGTATTGCCAACTACGCCTACCAGCCGGGCATATGCCAGTCTTGTGCGACTGGATCGAAACATTGCGAGTGGGACGTTCCATAGGCCAGGATCGCTAGGGGACACGGCAGCGCGCCGTGGTGTGGAGGGGCCCCGGATCATATGGCTGAGAACATCTCGCAGCGATACGAACTGCGCCTTCGCGCTCATCCGCGGATGCTTGCCGACATTCGCCGTGCCGTCGGTGCGCGCCTGCGGCTGTGGGGGCGTGAGGAGTTGATCAGCGCGGCGGGGATGTGCGTCACCGAGTTGCTGTCCAACGTCCACAAGCACGCGGCCTCTCCCGAATGCGTCCTCACCCTGGAGAGGCTTCCGCACGGGATCCGTGCGGCGGTCAGCGACTCCGAGGCGGCGCTGCCGGTGGTCAAGGAGCCGGACTTCCTCTCCGAGAGCGGCCGGGGGATGTTCCTGCTCAGCAAGACCGCCCATGAATGGGGCACGGACCTCACCCCGACGGGCAAGACGGTCTGGTTCACCCTGCGCTCGGAATCGGTGGAACCGTGACCAGCGGCGCCGGTAGCGTGGAGCCGCTCATGAGGGCAGGGGGTGGGCCATGGATCCGGTGACGGCGGGAGCGCTGCTCACGGCGGTGAACGCGGCGGTGTCGGGCGCCGGCGGCGAGGCCGGGCGGCGGGCCCTGGAGTCCTTCGGCACGCTGGTCCGCAGGGTGCTGCGGCGGGGCGACGGCGAGGGCGAGCCGGCCGGTGAGCCGGAGCCGGTCGCCATTCCGTACGACGACGGCGAGCGGTTGCGCCAGTTGGCCGATCTGCTGGTCGAACGGGCCCGACAAGACCCGGAGTTCGGCCGTGACCTGGCCTCCTGGATGCGCGAGCACGGCGAGGCGGCCGGGGAGGCGGGCGCCGTGCACAACTCCATCGCGGGCAATGCCCGCATCACCGGCCCGGTCATCCAGGGACGGGACTTCCACGGGCCGATCAGCTTCGGCTGATACCGGCGGCGGCCCCCTGGACGAGGGGGGACGGGGGAGGGGACGTCCGGTGCCGAGCTGGCAGCAACCGGACACCGGCCCCCACTCCGCGTCGTCGAACGGAGCCGGATCGCTGCGGTCCGTAGTCCCGCCGCGTCCGGAAGCCGGACTCGCCGGTAACTTGTGGACATGCGCCCCCGGCGCATCGGCGGCGCGACCGCACGACGCGGGCCGCCGCACCCGGTTTTGTCAACTCTTTACCTCACGCCCCGCGTTGACGTGGTCGCTGTGCGCGAATTAGTGTCGTCGTGGATTTCGCACAATGCTGCCTCCGCAATTCGGGGCAGCGGAATTGACGAGAATCAGGCCGGTATTCGCATAACCAGGTCACTGTCGCCCGGCAGGGGAAGTCATGGTTGGTCTTGTGAGGGTGTCCGAGCCTTCGCCGCTGAGCACGGAGACTCCCTCGTCAGGCGCCGTCGACTATGTCGAGCACGCGCTGCTGGCCGCCCGTGATCTGATCGAGTCGACGGTCACCCGGCACCGAAGGGAGCTGGCCCAGGACTCCTGGGCGGGGACGGCTCTGGGGAAGGTGCCGCTCGCCGAGGTGGTCGACACCCTGGTCGACTGCGCCGAGCGGACCGTCAGCGTGGTGCTGTCGGGCAACGACGAGCAGACGCGGGCCGTCTGCGCCGCGCTCGCCCGCCCGGCCAGGGGAAGCCGGCGCGCCGTCGTCGTACGGCTGTTGTGCGAGGAGCCGGTGCTGGCCTCGGGTGCGGTACGGGCGCTGGCGCGCACCGATCCGCGGTGCGAGATCCGGATCTGCGACGGCGGGCTGCCGCCGTTACCCGAGGCACTGCTCATCGACGGCCAGGTGGTCTACCTCAGAAGGGGACCGTCGGAGCCGGGGCGGGGCCCGGGGCAGGCGTCGCTCGTCGAGGACCCCGCCACGGTGCGGGCCCTGGAGATGATGTTCGCCGGGACCTGGGGGAACGCCGTGGCGCTCGCCGACCATCCGCGGCTGGGCGGGCGGTTGTGCCCGGAGTCCGTACGGCGGATCCTGGAGTGTCTGCGCACCGGCCACACCGATGAGGTGGCGGCGCGCACGATGCAGGTCTCCTTGCGCACCTACCGCCGGTACGTCGCGGAGATCATGCGGGAACTGGGGGCCAACTCCCGCTTCCAGGCGGGGGTGCGGGCGGTGGAAATGGGGCTGCTGCCCGGCCGTCACTGACGGCGCTCGAGACCTTGACCACGTCACGGGGCGGGAAGTACGGGAATGTCGACATGAAGGACCGCGGACGCGATCCTGGACCGGAGGCCGCGCTCGCGGGGGACCTGCTGGAGGGGACGCTACGGGAGGTACGGGACCTCATCGAGTCCACGGTGATCCAGCACCGCGCCCGGCGGAGCCGGGACGCGCGGTTCACCGAGGTGGGGGTGGAGGACGCCGCGTTCCTCGCCGCCGCCGAGGAGGTGATCGGCCAGGCGGGGCGGAGCGTGGACGCCGTCTTCCCCGAGTGCTCGGCCCGGATGGCGCCGGTGCAGGCCGCGCTCGGCGCGCTGGTGGAGGACCTCGGCGACCCGGTCGGGGTGCGGGTGCTGCGCGGCAGATCCGCCCCCGGCTCCGGAACCGCCGGATCCGGGTCCGCCGGTTCCGGAACCGGCCCCGGGGCCGCCGCCGGAGCGTCGCCCGGGCCCGTGCCGCGGCCCATCCCCGGGCCCGCACCGTCCGCCGAGGCGCCCGCCGCGGCAGCGCCCCCGGTGCAGGTGCGGATCGCGGCGGTGGCGCTGCCCACCGCGGTGATCGCCGACGGCCGGACCGCCCTGGTGTGCACCGAGGCCGAGGAGGGGCGGCAGACCTCGGTCATCGAGGACCCGGTGGTGGTCGCCACCCTGTACGGCATGTTCGGCTCCATCTGGGGCGGCGCGGTGCCCGCCGCCCGCCCGCTCGACTTCGGCAACCGCGCCCGTACCGAAATGGTCCGCCGGGTGCTGGCCCGGCTGCGCGACGGGGTCACCGACGAGGCCGCCGCCCGCGATCTGGCGATCTCGGTGCGTACGTACCGCCGCTATGTCACCGGGATCCTGGAGCTGCTGGCGGCCAACTCCCGTTTCCAGGCGGGGGTGCGCGCCACTGAGCTCGGCATCCTCGGAAATAGTTCCACATGATAATTTCGTTTTCCCCATCGACATTGTGATCCGGAGCGTGCTGGCGATAGGTTGCCTGCGGGCGTGCCGAGATCTGGCAACAGCCGGTAATGCAAGGGGATTTGGGGATGACCGAAGGGCACGGAAGGGGCGCGACCGCCACGGCGGGCGCGGACGGCGAGCCGAGTACGGACGAGCCGCATTCACCCCGACCGGGACATGCGCGAAAGACCGGCGACAGCGGCGGAAATGGTGAGAAGTCACGGGCCGATGACAGTCGGAAAATGACCGGAGCGGCATCTGGCGCAGCCTCCGCCGACCGGCGGAGAACGCTGTTCCGGGGTGTGCTGCCGCCGCTGGTATTCGGGCTGTTGCTGCTTGTCGTCTGGGACATCGTGACCCGGACCGGCGCCGTTGCGGAGTTCTATCTTCCGGCTCCGCTCGACCTCGCGCGGCATTTCCTCGACGACGTGTTCCACGGTGATCTCGTCGACTACACCAAGGAGACGGTGTGGGAGGCGCTGGCGGGCAGCGGTATCGGGATCGGAGTGGCGCTGCCGCTCGGCTATCTGATCGCGCGCAGTGAGCTCGCGGCGGCGGCGCTCCAGCCGTATGTGGCCGCCTCGCAGGCCATGCCCGCGGTGGCGCTGGCCCCCCTGCTGGCCCTGTGGATCGGATACGGACTGCTGCCCATCGCGGTCCTCTGCGCGCTGCTGGTCTTCTTCCCCATCCTCGTCAACACCGTGCTGGGGCTGCGCTCGCTGGACCCCGATGTGATGGGGGCCGCGCGGGTGGACGGGGTGGGGTGGTGGGGGATGCTCTGGTACATCGAGCTTCCGCTCGCCCTGCCCAGCGTCCTCGCGGGGGTGCGCAACGGCCTCACGCTCTCCATCACCGGCGCGGTCGTCGGCGAATTCGTGATGGGCGGCGACGGACTGGGACAGCTGCTGTCGGTGCAGCGCCAGGAGGCCGACACCATCGGACTGTTCTCGACGCTCGTCATGCTCGGCCTTCTCGCCGCCGTCCTGTACGGAGTGGTCCGCCTGGTCGAGCGGCTCGTTCAGCGCGACTGACAACTTTCATCCCAGAGGAGAAGTACGTGCGTTTCGTGCAGACGTCCATGAGGCGTGCTCGCAGACACCGGGTCATGGGCGCGGCCCTCGCGTCGATGGTGGCCCTGGCCACTTTGACCTCATGCGCCGAGGAGCCGAAGAACGCGGGGGCCAAGGGCGGGACAAGCATCACGGTGGGGCTGACCTACACCCCCAACATCCAGTTCTCGCCGTTCTATGTGGCCGCCGAAAAGGGCTACTACAAGGACGCCGGACTCAATGTGACGCTGCGCCACCACGGCGCGGCCGAAGATCTCTTCGGGGCCCTCTCCTCGGGCAAGGAAGATGTGATCTACGCGGGCGGTGACGAGATGCTCCAGGCGCGCGCCAAAAATGTGCCCGTCGTGGACATCGCCACCTTCTACCAGAAATATCCGGTGGGGCTGATCGTGCCCAAGGATTCCGAGATCCGCACCCCCGCCGACCTCAAGGGCCGGAAGATCGGCACACCCGGTCCCTTCGGCGAGACCTATTTCGGTTTGCTGGCGCTCCTCAAGGAGGGCGGACTTTCCGCCAAGGACGCCAAGGTGCAGAACATCGGCTTCACCCAGCAGGCCGCCCTCACCGGAAACAAGGTGGAGGGGGTGATGGGCTATCTCAACAATGACGCTGTCTCGTTCAAGGAGGCCGGCAAGGACGTCCGGTCGATTACCCTCGACTCGGGCACGGCCGGAGATCCGCTGGTGGGCGTGGGTCTGGGCGCCAAGAAGAAGACGCTCGACAAGCGCGGTGACGACATCGGGAAGTTCGTCGACGCCTCTTTGCGCGGACTGCGCTATGCGATCGACCACCAGGACGAGGCCATCAAGCTCAGCGAGAAGTACGTACCGGGGCTGCGCGGCGAGAAGCAGCGGAACAACGCCCGCGCCGTGCTCAAGGCCACCGCGCCGCTGATGAAGAACGACCAGGGCGAGCTGGGCGCGATCGACCCGCAGACCTGGACCCGGATGGCCGACTTCATGTACGACCAGGGGCTCCTGGAGAAGACCGTCACGCCGGAGGACGCCTACGACACGTCCTACCTGCCCAAGTCGTAGGCTCTTTGCGCGAGTTCGAGATTCGGCGGGCGGTTCAGGTGTCCGCCGTCCGGCCGTACAGCGCGGCGGTCACGGCGAACGCGGCCGCCGCGCCCAGCGCGAGCGCCAGCCAGCTACCCGTCGCCGAGGCGTGGGCGACGATGAACAGCCCGAGCGGCGGCCCGGAGGCCGTGCCCAGGTTCCAGGCCAGCGACGCGAGCGCGCTCGCCCGGCCCACCGCTTCCTCGCCCGACCAGCGCAGCAGCAGCGGATAGAAGGCGGAGGAGTACATCAGCTCGCCCGCCGCGAAGACCACCGCGAAGGCCAGCAGCAGTCCGTACCGTACGGCCGCCGGGGCCGCCTGTCCGGCCAGTGCCGCGCCCAGACCGCAGCCGAACGCCACCGCCCACAGCACCGGACCGCCCGCCAGGACCACGGTCTCCGGCAGCCGCTCCAGCCGGCCGCGCAGCAGCGGCTGCAGGGCGATCAGGGCGAAGGAGTTGGCCGCCACCACCACGCTGACCCAGCCCAGCGTGACCGCCATCCGGTCATGCAACAGCAGCGGTACGGTCGCCTCGATCTGGGTGAAGCCGACGATCGCGAAGAGCGCCTGGGCCAGGATCAGCAGGGCCATCGGGCGGGCGCGCAGCAGGGAGCGATAGGTCGGCCCGGGCCCGGACGGCTGTGCGCCGTCGGGCCGTTCCTTCGGCTCGGCCCTGGTCCGGGGCCGTACGCCCAGGATCACCGCGATCAGCGGCAGCGCCGCCAGCCCGTTGGCCAGGTACAGCCAGCGCAGCGTCCCCGCCGGGGTGTCCGCGCCGTGCAGCGCGAGCCCGGCCGCGACCGAACCCAGCCCGATCCCGGCGTTGTTGACGATGTGCCGGATGGCGAAGGCCGCGCGGCGGCCGCTCTCGGGGACGGCCGTGTCCACGACGCCCACGATCGAGGCGTAGAAGAGCCCGAAGCCGACCCCGACGCACACCCCCGAGGCGAGCACCAGCGGTACCGAGTCGGCG
Organism: Streptomyces sp. NEAU-YJ-81; assembly: GCF_017592595.1. NCBI lineage: Bacteria > Bacillati > Actinomycetota > Actinomycetes > Kitasatosporales > Streptomycetaceae > Streptomyces > Streptomyces sp. NEAU-YJ-81. The sequence continues at coordinate 216,621 of NZ_JAGFNO010000016.1, forward strand.
GGCGCCAGCAGGGCGTATCCGGCCGCGAGCGCCGCGGCGCCCAGCGCGCCCACCCGGTGCGGGCTGCCCCGGTCGGCCAGCGGCCCGCCGGCCAGGGCGGCGGCGAAGCTGGCCGCTGCCATCGCGATGAAGTAGCCGCCCGCCGCCCGGCCGCCGAGCCCCAGCAACTGGCTGATGTAGATCGAGGTGAACGGGAAGCACAGCCCGTTGCCCAGGCTGGAGAGCAGCAGCGCGCCCATGAGCAGGCCGAAGCGGCGCCCCAGGGGCGTGCGGGGCGCCGTCGCGCGGAGGGCCGTCACGAGGTGAGCGCGGCGCGCACCTTGAGCAGCTCCTCGGCCTTCCGCAGGTCGTACGGGGCCGGGAGGGAGAGCACCACATGGACCGCCCCGGCCTCGGCGAACCCCTCGACCAGCGGTAGCTGGTCCGGGTTGACCATCACCGTGCGGGCGACCTGGCCCGGGTCCCGGCCGACCCGCTCGCACCACTGGTCCAGGACGCCGCTGAGCTCGCGGAAGTCGGCGACCGGGTCCTCGGAGGCCCAGCCGTACCAGTTCCACCAGTCGGCCTCGCGGGCCACCAGCTCCAGGGTGCGCCGCCGCCCGGCGCCGCCGATCAGCAGCGGAAGCGGGCCCGCGGGGCCGGGGTTGAGCTTGGCCAGCCGCTCCTTGACGGCGGTGACGGACGCGGCGAAGGCGTCCATGCGCCCGGCCGGTCCGGGGAAGGGCAGCCCGTACTCGGTGTGCTCGGCCTCGAACCAGCCCGCGCCCAGCCCGAGCACCAGCCGCCCGCCGCTGAGCTGGTCGACGGTGCGGGCCATGTCCGCCAGCAGATCCGGATTGCGGAACGCGGTGCAGCTCACCAGCGGTCCGATGGTGGCCCGCTGGGTCTCGACCGCCATCGCGGACAGCAGCGACCAGCACTCGTAGTGGCGCCCGGCGGGGTCGCCGGTGTGCGGCAGGAAGTGGTCCCAGGTCCACAGCGAGTCGACCCCGAGGGCGTCGGCCTCGCGCCACGCGGTGCGCAGCTCGGCGATTCCGGTGTGCTGGGGGTGGAGTTGCACGCCTACGCGCAGGGACACGGAGGTGAATCCTTTCTGTGGGGGACTGTGTGGGCGACTCTGTTGGTGGCTCTGTTGGCGAGGCGGCCGAAGCGGAGCCGTTACGGCGTGACGACCACGCGGTAGACGGGGGTTTCGGCGGCCTGCTTGAGCGCCTTCTCGACCTCGTCCAGCGGGTAGCGCGCGGTGACCAGCGTCTCCAGCCGTGCGGACAGCCGGCCGCCGCGCAGCAGTTCGGCGGCGGCGCGCCAGTCGTCCGGCTCATGGCTGAAGGAGCCGGTGACGGTCAGCTGGCGGCGGTGCACCTCGTAGCCGGGCAGCTCGGCGGGCGGGCCGCCGGGGCCGCCGCCGTAGAGGACGATGGTGCCGCCGTCGGCGACCGCGGCGAGGGCGGCGGCGATGGCCTCCTTGGACGCGATGGTCACGAAGACCACGTCCGCCGGGGGCAGCGCGCCGATGTCCTCGGGGGTGACGGCCGCGTCGGCGCCCGCCGCCGCGATGGCGGCCAGCCGCTGCTCGTCCCGTTCGACCACCGCGACGCCGCGGGCCTGCAGCTGCGCGGCGACGGCGAGGTGGAGATGGCCCATGTAGCCGGCGCCGATGACGGTGACGCGGTCCCCGGCGCGGAAGCCGCCGCGGCGCAGCGAGTGGACCACACAGGCCAGCGGTTCGCCCATGGCGGCGACGGCGGGGTCGGTGTCGCCGACCGACCACACCCGTGAGGCGGGCAGGGCGATGTATTCGGCGAGCCCCGCGCCCATGGTGATCGCGCCGTCCTCCCGCTTGTGCCCCTGGAGCGCGACACAGATGGCGGTCTGGCCGCGCCGGCAGCTTCGGCAGGCCCCGCAGCGCGGCAGCCCGTCGAGGGTGACGAGGGAGCCGACCGGGGGCATGTCCTCCAGTGCGGCGGCCTTGGCGCCGATCCGCTCGACCCAGCCGGAGATCTCATGTCCGGCGGCGGCCGGGTAGACCGTCATCCGGCCCGCGTAGAGATTGGCCTCCATGGTGCAGATGCCGCAGGCCGCGATGCGTACCAGCACCTCGGAGTCACCGATGTCGGGGACAGGTATCTCTCTGATCTCCACCTGGCCTGCCGCCGTGATGACAGCTGTACGCATGTGAACTGCCTTCCGGATTAAGGATGTTGTGCCGGGAGGCTATGTCGGGGCGACGGGGCTGGCAAGGAAGAACGATCACATGCTGGATCGCGCACCGGAAGACGTCCTGCGGAACGCCCACCAGATGATCACTGCTCCGGCAGCGGCAGCGGCCGCGCCGACGACGGAGGCCACATGCATGGCGTGGACGAACCCCTCGTCGGCGACGTCCGACAGCCGGGGCAGCCGCATCTTCGCGCCGATCAGCCGGGTGGCCTCGGGCGACTCCCCGGCGGCGGCGGCGTCACCGGAGGGCAGTCCGCTCAGCCGAGGGGTGACCCGGTCGCGGTAGACGCTGACCAGGACGGAGCCGAGGACCGCCACTCCGAGGACCCCGCCGATCTGCCGCAGCGAGTTGTTGACGGCGGAGCCCGCGCCGGTCCGGTCGGCGGGGAGGATGGCCATGATCGCCTCGGTGGTGGGCGCGACGGCGGCACCCATGCCCAGGCCCTGGAGGATGAGGAAGACCCAGAACAGCGGCAGTCCGCTGCTCTCGTCCAGGAAGACGTAGGCGACGAAGCCGGTGGTGGCGATCAGCATGGCCGCGGTGACGACCGGGCGCACCCCGTGGTTCCGTACCAGCTTGGCCGAGAGCGGGGCGCCCAGCAGCACGCCGAGGGCGACCGGGGCGATGGACAGCCCGCACTCCAGCGGCGTCTGTCCCTGGACGCCCTGCAGATAGAAGCTGGTGTAGTACATCGAGCCGTTGAGCCCGAAGAACGTGAGCATGACGGCGACGCTGGCGCCGGTGAAGCGGATGTCGCGGAAGAGCCGGACGTCGAAGCTGGGGTTGGCGACGCGCAGTTCGACGAGGACGAAGACCGCGACCAGCAGCACGCCCCCGGCCAGCGAGGCGACGATGGCCGGATCGGTCCAGTCGTTGCGGTGGCCGCCCTCGATGACGCCCCAGACGATGGCGAAGAGCCCGGCGGTGGAGAGCACCACGCCCAGCGGGTCGAACTTCTGCCGCACCCGGGTGACCACACCGGGCAGGAAGACGAACGAACCGGCCACGCACAGCACCACGATCGGCACATTGACCAGGAAGACCGACCCCCACCAGAAGTGGTCGAGCAGCGCTCCACTGAGCATCGGCCCGGTCGCGATCGCGATTCCACTGGAACCCGACCAGATGGCGATGGCGGTGGCCCGGTGCCGCTCGTCGAAGACCTGGGCGATCAGGGCGAGGGTCGCGGGCATGATCAGGGCGCTGCCGATGCCCATCGCGCCGCGGGCCACGATGAGTTCGGTGGCCGAGCCGGAGTAGGCGGCCCAGGCGGAGGCCGCGCCGAAGAGCACCATGCCGGTCAGCAGTAAGCGGCGGTGGCCGTAGCGGTCGGCGAGCACACCGCCGGTGAACAGCAGCACCGCGAAGACCAGGGTGTAGGAGCTGATGCTCCACTGGAGCTGATTGGGGCTCGCCCCGAGCCCTTCATCGGGATCGGCGAGGGTCTTCAGGGCCACATTGAGCACGGTGTTGTCCAGCCACACCGCGAGTTGGGACAGGACGAGCACCGAGAGCGCGAGCCATTGGCGGCCGGTGGGGGAGTGCGCGGAACCGGCCTGCGCGGCATCGGTGGTCGCGGTGTTCTGTGCAGCCATGGGGGCGGCGCCTTTCGGGACCCGAGGGGAGGTGTGGGGGGTCCGCGTCGTATGGCAAGGGATGGCGTGCTGGCTCTAGAGGAAGTTACCAATCCGCCGAGCGGGGGCGCAGCCCCTTGCCGACACGGGGAGGTGTCGTGGCCGGAACGCGAGGGTATTTCCCGGCGGGAAGTGTCCCATAAGGAACGATCTTCCTTGCCGTGTGCCAGGGGGCTCGTTACTGTTCCCGGAAAGGCAACGGGGGTGTCCTTTGAGCCATTTCGGAATTCAACCAAATGGGCGAGTGCCTATTGACGGATTTGACGCGGAGGTGGGCGCGGGGAGAGCGGTTCGAACGGAGCCGGACATGGGGTCGGACAACCTGGAGGAGACTCTGGGCCAGGCGTTACGCCTGCTGGAGTCCGCAGTGCACCACCACCGCCGCTCCGCGCTGGCCTCGGCGTCCGCCGAACTGCCGGTGGCCGGGGAGGCCGTGGCCGGGTGGGTGGCGCGGCTGGTGCTGCGCGCCGAGCGGGATGTGATCTGGAGCCTGCCCGAGGTGACGGGCGAGGACCACGCCCGGCTGGTCGGACAGACGCTCGCCCAACTGGCGGGCAAGGGGGTCAGGACCCGGATGCTCTGCCCGCCGGGCGTCATCCGGGGCGCGGCGTGGCAGCGCTCGGTGGGGACCGTGGCGCGGCTGGAGGTCCGCGTCTGCGAGGGGGTGCGGCAGGAGCTGGTGGTCGTGGACGGCGCGGCGGTCATCGCGCCCGACGCCTCGCCGGGTGAGCCCGGCGGCTCCCGCGCCTCGATGATCCAGAACTCGACCGTGGCCGATATGCTGCACCAACTGCTGTGCGGCATGTGGGACACGGCCCAGCGCCCGATGCGGCCCCTGTCGTTCGAGGGCGGCGCGCGCGGCCGGGTGCTGCGTGAGGTGCTGAAGCTGATGGCGGAGGGCTACAAGGACGACGCCGCGGCCCGCAAACTCGGCCTTTCGGTGCGTACCTACCGTCGCTATGTGGCTGACATCATGCGGGACTTGCAGGTCGAATCGCGGTTCCAGGCCGGAGTGCGCGCCGTGCGCGCCGGGCTGATGGAGTCCGACCCCGACTAGGGGCGGGCCGCATACCCGGGCAGCAGCCAGGTTGTTGGCGGTTTGAACGTTATTGGCACCGTTCTGTCCGCTGACGACCTGGCAACTTCCTGCAGATTCCAAGTTCTGACCGCGCGGTAACCGGCTGCCGTCTGCAGCTTTATGACACCCGGACCAGTCGAACGCTGGTGTTCACCCGGCATGTGACAGCTAGTGGACTCTGGGGTTGTCCCCTCCCGGACCGGCGCCTAGCGTCAGCGGAAGCTTCGTCGCTTTGCCCATGCCCGAAAATGGAGGTGCGCGGTAATGACCGCCATCGTCGAAGAGCGTCGTGAAACCATCAAGGAAATCGTTACCGATATTCTTGAAATCGACCCCGACGAGGTCACTGAGACCAGTCTCTTCAAAGAAGAGCATGACGCGGATTCACTGCGTGCCATTGAAATACTCGCGGCTTTGGAGAAGGCCTTCAATATCGTCATAGAGCAGTCCGAACTCAGCCGGATGGTGAACCTTCAAGGCGTCTACGAGGTTGTCTCCGACGCGGCGGGCTGGTGACCGCCGGATCTTGGCGGTCTCTCGGAAGGCAGGGCGAAATGCGTGGTGAGCCGGGTCGCAGGGTCGTCGTCACCGGCCTCGGTGCGGTGTCCGGGATCGGCATCGGCGCGGCGGAATTCCTCGCCGGACTGCGCGCCGGGAAGAGCGCGGCGGGTCCCATCACCGCGTTCGACACGGAGGGCTTCGACCGATCTACGGCGTGTGAGGTCAAGGATTTCGAGCCGGACCGGTGGATTCGAAATCTCGATGTCCGGACCCTGGGCCGGGCGAGCCGGTTCTCGGTCGCGGCGGCCCGTATGGCAGTGGCCGACGCCGGATTCGCCGAGTCGGAGAGCGCGTTGCGCGACATCCCCTGTCTGATCTCCGTCGGCACGACCGACGGCGAGTCCAGGGACCTGGACCATTTGGTCGAGGAGGAAGTGGACCTGGGGCCCGAGCGGATGGATCCCACGGTCGCCCGGCGGGTGCCCGCCGGACGTCTTTCGAGCGCGATCGCCCAGGAGTTCGGGCTCACCCGGGCCGAGGCGGTCACCCTCCCCACCGCGTGCGCCGCCGGGAACTACGCGATCGGCTACGGCTTCGACGCCATCCGCGGCGGGGACGTGGACCTCGCGCTGTGCGGCGGGGCCGACGCCCTGTGCCGTAAGACCTTCACCGGCTTCTACCGCCTCGGCACCATCGCCCCCGAGCGCTGCCAGCCCTTCGACAAGGACCGCAAGGGCATCCTCACCGGCGAGGGCGCGGGCATCCTGGTGCTGGAGAGCCTGGAGTCGGCGCTGGCCCGGGGCGCCCGTATCTACGCCGAGGTCCTCGGCTACGGACTCAACTGCGACGCGGACCACCCCGTGGCCCCCAACCAGGACAGCGTGGCCCGCTGTATGCGGCTCGCCCTGGACAACGCCCACGTCAAGCCGGAAGAGGTCGACTTCATCTCCGCGCACGGCACCGGCACCAAGGCCAACGACATCACCGAGGCCCGCGCCATCCGCCAGGTGTTCGGGGACGCCGCCCCGCCGCGCACGGTCTCCATCAAGTCGATGATCGGCCATTCCATGGGCGCCGCCGGGGCGCTGGCCTCGATCGCCTGCGCCCTCGCGCTCACCGAGGGCTTCATCCCGCCGACCATCAACCACCAAGAGACCGACCCGGAATGCGGTCTGGACTGTGTGCCCAACCAGGCCGTGGACGCCGATCTGAAGGTGGTCCAGAACAACGGCCTGGCCTTCGGCGGCAACAACGCCGTCGTCATCTTCGGCAAGAGCCGAGCGGACTGGTCATGAGCCAGCTGGTGACCGGCGCCGGGGCCGTGGCGAGCGTGGGCGAGGGCGTCGACGAGGTCTTCCAGGCTCTGTGCGCCGGCATCAGCGGACTCGGCGAACTGCGCGGCTTCGACCCGGAGCGGTACCGGACCCGCCACGCCTACGAGATCGACGACCGCCCGGCGCCCGGCGCCGACCTCCCCGGCCGCGCCACCGACTGGCTGCTGCGCGCGGTCGGCGAGGCCGCGGCCCAGGCCGGGCTCGGCGAGGACCTGAGCGAGGTGCCCGTCCTCGTCGGCACCGGGCTGCGGGAACTGCGCTCCGCCGAACTCGCCTGGCGCGACGGCGCGCCCTTCGACATCGGTCGGCTGCACTTCGGCACCGCACTGCGGACACGTTTCAGCGCGGTCCGCACCCACACCTTCTCCGGGGCCTGCTCGGCCTCCCTCTACGCACTCGCACTCGCCGCCGACCTGCTGACCACGGGGGCCGAGGACACCGTGGTGGTGGCCGGTGTGGACACCCTCACCGAGTCGATGTACGGGCTGCTGGACCGGGTCAACAGCGAGCCCCCCGACCGCGTCCGGCCGTTCGACCGGGACCGCCGCGGGGTGCTGATGGGCGAGGGCGCGGCGGCCGTGGTGCTGCGCCGGGAGGAGCCCGGCGCGGGGACCGGCGCGCTCGGCCGGGTGCGCGCCGTCAGCATGAACTGCGACGCGCACCATGTGACCGCCCCCGACCCCCGCGGCATCGCGCGGGCGGTGCACGAGGCGCAGTGGCGGGCGGGCGTCAAACCCGGCGACATCGATCTGGTGCTGCTGCACGGCACCGGCACCCAGCTGAACGACGCCGCCGAGGCCGCCGCCATCGCCGAGGTCTTCGGCCATGAGGTGCGCGGGCCCCTGATGACCGCCATCAAATCCATGACCGGCCACACCTCGGGCGGCTCCGGTCTGCTCAGCCTGATCGTCGCGCTGGAGTCCCTGGCGTCGGGCCGGGTGCCGCCCACCCTGGGGCTGGCCGAACCGCTGCCCGAGGCCGAGGCGTTCCGGTTCGTCCGGGAGGAGGCGCGGGACGGCGGGGATCTGCGGGTCGCGCAGATCGACGCGTTCGGCTTCGGCGGTGTCAACGCGGTCGCCATCGTGGAGAGGGCCGGCCGATGACGCAGGGCCCCGGCGAAGTCGTCGTCACCGGCGTCGGCCTGGCCCTCCCGGGTGCCGACACCCCCGACGCGCTGCTGCGCCGCACCGCCTGCCCCGTCACCGGACCCGCCGCCGAACCGTTCGACACCGCCGCCCGGATCGGCCGCCGCGGCCACCGCTACAAGGACCGGGCCACCCGGCTGGCGCTGTGCGCCGCGCTCGACGCGCTGCGGAACGCCCGCCTGATCCCCTCCGACGGCGAGGAGGTGACGGTGCCGGGCGACACCGTCGGCGTGGTCGCCAGCTCCAACCTGGGCAACCTCGACACCGCCTGCCTCACCGCCGCCGCCATCGCCGAGCGGTCGGCCGTGGATCTCAGCCCCATGAGCCTGCCGAACGCCTCCAGCAATGTGATCGCCTCCTGGGTCGCCATCCGCCACGGTCTGCGCGGCCCCAACCTGATGCTCTGCAACGGGGCGACCTCCGGCCTGGACGCCGTCCACTGGGGCGCCGCGCTGGTCGCGGCGGGCCGGGTCCGGCGCGCGGTGGTGATCGGCGTGGAGACGCACAACGCCGTCGTCGAGGATCTGCTCGGCCGGCCCGCCGATGAACTGCTGGACGGCGCGGCAGCGCTCGTGGTCGAGGGCGCCCGGTGGGCCGAGGCCAGGGGGGCGCGAGCCACCGCCGCCCTCGGCCCGTATGAACGGCGGGCCGGGCTCAGCGGCTGTGTGGAGGCCCTGCTGCCGGGCGGCGCCGCGCCCGGCGTCTGGTTCACTCCCGAGCGTTACGCCGAGGGGCCCGCCGGGGCCCGGGCCGGGGCCGACGGGCCGGCCGGGGCCGTACCGCTTCCGCAGTCAGTGCCGCGCTACGACGTCACCAGCGCGGTGGGCCGGGCCTCCGGGGCCCTCGGGGTGCTGCAGTGCGCGGCGGCCATCGGCTGGCTGGCCCGCGCCGAGGCCGGGACGGACGCCGAGACCGGCGCTGGGCAGCAAGCCGCCGGGCCGGAGGCCGGGCCGGCAGCGGGAGCCGGGAGTGGCACCGGCTTCGGCGCCGGTCCCGGGGCCGCGCCGGGTCCAGTGCCCGTGTCCGTGCCCGCGTCCCGCCAGGCGCTGATCACCAGCGGTGACGACACCGCGGACGCCGTGGCCGGACTGCTACTGCGCCCCACGCCCGACCGGTGCCACCCGCACCCCCCACGTGCCCCCCTTTCTGCCATGGAGTGTTCCCGATGACCGCCGCCGCCCCGCCGATGTCGACCAAAGCCCTGCTGACGGACGCCACCACCGTCCGGCTGCGCCCGCGCTACGAGGGCTCGAACATCTGCACCTGGATCGGCTTCAAACACGTCAACTACCTCGTCGAGGAAGCCGTGCTGGTGCACTTCGCGGACTCCGGGGCGCCCGCCCGCCGGCTGTACGAGGAGCACGGTCTCGGGCTGGACGTCGTCGCCCTGGAGACCCGCATCCTGCACGCCTTCCACATGGACGACGTGGCCGAGGCCGAGGTGACGCCGGACACCGCCGACGACGACCGCACCCTCGGCTTCCGGGTGACCCTGCGCGTGGAGCGCGACGGCTCGGTCCTCAAAGCCGTCGCCGCCAAGGTGCGGGTCTCGCTGCGCGCCGACGCCTATCTGCCGGAGCCCACCGAACCCCCCGGCGAATTCGCGCCCTTCGTGGTGGACCGGCTGGGGGCCGAGGGGCCCACCGGCGAGCTCGCGCGGATCCGGGTGTCGCTGCCGGACGGCGACGAGGACGCCGTCCTGGCCTCGCTGACCGAGGGCCGCAACGCCTACGCCTGGAAGTGGAACATCCCCTATCCGTACTGCCACTTCACCGAGCGGCTGCAGATGTCCGGCTATCTGCGGCTGATGGAGGAGGCCAAGGACCGCTTCGTCCTGGACCGCGGCATCTCCATCAAAACCCTGCTGGACGACCGCAGGTGGATACCGGTCGTCCCCCAGTCCTCGGTACGCGTCATCGACGAGGCGGTGATGGAGGAGGACCTCTACACCGTCTACACGGTCGAGGAGATCTTCAAGGACCTCACCTACACCGCACGGATGGACTGCTTCGTCGTCCGCGACGGCGCGCTCACCCTCACCGCCACCGGCCGGATCACCCACGGCTACGCGGTGATCGAGAACCGCAGTGACTGGCGGCTGGTCCCCTTCGACCGGCGGGTGCTGGACGCGCTGGCCGGAGAGCAGAGCGGCACCTGATGGACGACGTACTGGTCACCGGCCTCGGCGCGCTGTCCCCGCTGGGCGCGGGCGTCGACGCCTTCTGGCGGGGGATGCACGCGGCGGACACCGCGCCGGTGCGGGTCCCCGATCCGCTCGCGCATATGGACCATCCGCTGATGTACCTGGTGCCGGAGGCCGACCTTCCGGACGGTCCTGAGGAGCAGGACGGGCTGCCGCTGGGGCGCGGCTCCCAGTTCGCGCTCGCGGCGGCGCGCGAGGCGGTCGCGGACGCGGGGCTGGCCGCGCTGCCGGGGCCGGAGGGGCCGTCGGGGCCGGATGCCACGGGCGCCGGGCTCGATCCGCGCCGGGTGGCCGTCGCCCTCAGCACCGGTATGGGCGACACGGATCTGCACGAGGGCTGGTGGACCGGCGAGGCCCCCGCGTCCGGCCGCTGGGCGCCCGCCTTTCCGCTGGCCTCGGTGGTCGGCGGGTGGTTCGGTGCGCAGGGCGTCAACACCTGCGTCAGCAACGCGTGCGCCGCCAGCGGCTACGCGCTCTCGATGGCCGCCGATCTGATCCGCTCCGGCGAGGCCGACGTGGTCATCGCGGGCGGCGCCGAGGCGTACTCCCGGGTCGCCCTCGCCTGCTTCAACCGGCTGGGCGCCATCGACCCCGAGCGCTGCCGCCCGTTCGCCGCCGAGCGACGCGGCACCGTCTTCGGCGAGGGTGCCGCCGTGCTCGTCCTGGAGTCCGCCTCGCACGCCCGCGCGCGCGGCGCGCGCACCGTCTACGGCCGTCTGGCGGGCGCCGGTTGGAGCTGCGACGCCTACCACGCGACCGCCCCCGAGCCCTCCGGCGAGCAGATCGAGCGCGCGATGCGCGTGGCGCTGGGCGAGGCGGGGGCCGGGGCAGGAGCCGGGTCCGGGGCCGAGTCCGGCTCCGGCGGGCTGGGGTTCGTGATCCCGCACGGCACCGGCACCGCGCTCAACGACGTGGTGGAGAGCCGGGTGCTGGACGCGCTGACCCCCCGGACTTCGCTCTACAGCGTCAAGGCGCTCATCGGGCACACCGGCGGCGCGGCGGGCGCGTTTGCCGCGCTGGCCGCCAGTCTGGTGCTGCACCACAAGACGCTGCCGCCGAATGTGCCGGTCGGCACGCCGGACCCGGAGTGCTCGGTGCCGCTGGCGTACGGCTCCGCGCCCATGACCGGGGCGTACGGGCTGGTCAACGCCTACGCCTTCGGGGGCAACAACATCTCGCTCGTCTTCGGGGAGGCCGCCGCGTGAGCGACGCACGTGCGGCCGCCGGGCCGCGGATGGCGACGAAAGCCGCGCCTCCGCGCCGCGTGGGCGGAGAAGCGAACGAGGAGGCGGCGCGCAGCGAACCGGCCGTCGGCCTGGTGGTGACGGGCATCGGCACCGTGGGCGCGGACGGCTTCGACTTCCGTACGGCGCTCGGCCGGCACGGCTACAAGTACCTGCCCGCCGCTTCCCAGTACTTCCTCGCCGCGGCCAAGTGCGCGCTGGCACAGGCGGGCCCGGACGCCCTGGAGGCGGTCGGGCCCGAGGAGCGGGGCGCCGCGGTGGGCACCAACAGCGCGGCCGTCGCCCTGCACCACACGATGGACCATACGGTGACCGCCACCGGGGCCGGCGATCTGTCCCCGGTCACCGCCCCCTACTTCTCCATCAACCTCTTCGGCAGCCGACTGGCCACCGAACACGACCTCAAGGGTTTCAACCTCACCTTCACCAGCCCCCGGGTCGCGGGCCTCGAGGCGCTCCAGAACGGCCGGCGCGCCCTCGCCACCGGCCGGGCCCGGTGGCTGCTGGCCGGGGCCACCGAGGAGGCGCTGCCCGAGGGCGAACCGGGGGCGGAGACCTCGGAGGCCGGAGCCGTCGCGCTGGTGCTGGAGCCCGAGACGGCCGCCCGGAGCCGGGGGGCGGCGGTGCTGGGCCGGGTGGGCGTCCGCTCGTTCTTCCTGCCGCCGCGGGTGGCCGCCTCCGCCGAGGGGGCCGAGCGGGCCGCGGCGCTGCTGCGGGACGCGCTGGACGCCCTCGGCCACCGGCCGGACCAACCGCTGGCCGTCACCGCCGTCCTGGACGGCTCCCCGGTCGGCGAGGCCGTGGCAGCGGCGCTGGAGGAGAAGGTGCTGGACGAGCAGGCGCCGGGCGGGCGGACACCGGCCGGGAAGCCCGAGCGGGTCCCGGCGGGCGCGGGCGCCCTGGAGCCGGTGGCGCGCGTGGCCGCCGCCCTCGGCGCACCGGCCGGGCATGTCCACGCCGTCGTCACCGCGGCGGCCGAGGGGAACGCCGCGGTCTGCCTGGTCACCCCGGGCGGGGCCGCCGGTGCGGAAGCGAGCAGCGCGGAAGCGAGCAGCCGATGAGCGGACGACGGAGGGCGAGCGGCCGATGATCACCCGACTTGAAGGTTCCTGGTGCCTGGTCCTGGGCGCCTCCAGCGGTATGGGCCTGGCCATCGCCCATGAACTGGCCCGCGAGGGCGTCCACATCCTGGGCGTCCACTTCGACACCACCGACGGCCAGGAGAAGGCCGCCGTCGCCCGGGAGGAGATGCGCGGCCACGGCGTCGAGGCCCACTTCTTCAACGCCAACGCGGCCTCCGCCCGTACCCGCGAGGAGCTGCTGCCCCGGTTCGAGGGGCTGACCGGCGGCACGGGCATCCGGATCGTGGTGCACTCCCTGGCCTTCGGCACCCTGCTGCCGTACGTCGGCGCGGAGGGCGAGGACAGCCTGACCGCCCGCCAGATGAACATGACGCTCGACGTGATGGCGCACTCCCTCGTCTACTGGACCCAGGACCTGTTCACCGCGGGGCTGCTGCGCGAGGGCGCCAAGGTGTACGCGATGACCAGCGCCGGGGGCACCCGGGTGATGCCCCACTACGGCGCCGTCTCCGCGGCCAAGGCCGCCCTGGAGTCCCACGTACGCCAGCTCGCCCTGGAGCTCGCCCCCTCCGGTATCGCCGTCAACGCGCTGCGTGCCGGGGTGACCCCGACCCCGTCCATGGAGCGCATCCCCGGCAGCGACCGGCTCGCCGTCCACGCGCGGGACCTCAATCCGCACCGGCGGCTGACCCGGCCCGAGGACGTCGCCGAAGCCGTCTCGCTGCTCTCGCGCACCGACTCCTCCTGGATCACCGGCAATGTGATCGGCGTGGACGGAGGTGAGCTGTTGACATGACGGCCCATCTGCTGATCGAGACGGGCGGGCCGCAGACCGGACCCGCCTGCGAGCGGTTCCTCGGCGACGCCGCGCGGCTGGCCAGGGACGGCCACCAGGTGGTGCTGTTCCTCGTCGAGAACGGCGTGACCGCCGCCGTCCCCGGCACCGCACCGGGCATCGAGACGTTCCTCGGCGACGGCGGCGAGCTGTGGGTGGACTCCTTCTCCGCCGCCCAGCGCGCCCTGCCCGCCGCCGATCTGACGCCCCGGGCGCGGCTGGTGGAGATGGATGACGTGGCCGCCAAGCTGCTGGAACCGCGGGTCAGGGCGGTGTGGCACTGATGCCCAGGCCCGTCCCCCGTACCGATGTGCTGCTCAATCTCTTCGGCGCGCCCCACCAGACCGACCTGGTCACCTCGGCGCTGCGGCTGGCGTCCGCGCTGCTCGCCCGGGGCGCCCGGGTGCAGATCTGGACCTGCGGCGACGCCACCCGGCTGACCGGCGCGGCCCTCGGCGAGAACAAACCGCGCGACTACACCGACCTGGGGCGCGAACATCCGTCCACCGCCCGCGTCGTCCGCGAGCTGATCGAGGATCACCCCGACCGGCTGTACTGGTACGTGTGCCGCTACTGCGCCGAGGAACGGGGCGCCGCCGACCAGATTCCGCAGGTGCGCACGCGGGCCCCCTTCGTCTTCGCCGAGCATGTGAACGCGGCGGACAAGAGCCTGCTCATGGGGGTGTGCTGAGCCATGGGCGACCAGGCGCGCTGGCTGGTGATCGTGGAGAAGGCGTACCGGGGCTCGATCGAGACCCAGTACGCCGACGTGCTGTACTGCGTGCCCGATCTGCACCGGCAGAGCGGCGGCTGCGATGTGGCGCTGCGCGGCCCCGCCGTCGGCTACGCCCTCGACACGGGCCCGCGGCCCTCGCTGCGCCTGGGCAACCACACCCTGGACACGCTGCCCCACCCACCGGCCTCCGTGGCGAAGCTGCTGGCCGCCGGGGTGACCGTGCTGGTCGAGGAGGACGGCCTGGCCGCGCTCGGCCGTACCGCCGCCGAGCGGCTGCTGCCCGGCGTACGCGTCATCGAGGGCGACGACCTCGCGGCGCGCTGGCCCTCCTACGAACAGGTGTGGTTCCTGTGACCCGCCCCTCCCACGGCCCCCGGGCCTCTACCGAAGGAGTACCCGAACCCATGGTCAACGCCCCCGGCGGGGCAGCCCCGGTCATCTCGGCCTGGACCGCCGTATCGCCCCTGGGACTGCGCGGGGCCGACTTCACCGCGGCCCTGCGGTCCGGCCGTGCGGCCGGCCGTCCGCTGGACCCCGAGGAGTGGTCGGTGCCGTTCCGCGAGGCGAGCCTCGTGCCCGACTTCCACATCCGGCAGATCCTCGGCCGTAAGGGCACCCGCTCCATGGACCGGGCCACCGGACTGGCCGTCACCGCGATCCGCCATCTGCTGACCGGGGAGCGGGAACACGACGAGGCCGAGCGGCTGCCGGGGGTGGGCGAGGAGACCGGCCTGGCACTCGGCACCAGCACCGGTTCCGCCCAGAGCATCATGGACTTCACCCGGGACTCGCTGGTGGGTAAGAAGCCCTTCTACGTGGACCCGGCCCGGTTCCCCAACACCGTGATGAACTGCGCCGCCGGTCAGTCCGCCATCTGGCACGGGCTCAGGGGCCCCAACACCACCATCGCGGGCGGCCGCGCCACCGGACTGCTCGCCCTCCGGTACGCGCTGCGGCTGCAGCGCGCCGGACGGGCCCAGGCCGTGCTGTGCGGGGCGGTCGAGGAGTTCTCCTCCGCCCGCGCCTGGCTGGAGTGGCACGCCCGGGCCGACGAGGACAGCGCCGCCGTGCTCGGGGAGGGCGCGGCCGTATGGCTGCTGGAGCCCGACGCCTCGGCGCGCGAACACGGCCGTAAGGGGCTCGCCGAGGTCCTGGGCCTGGAGTTCGGCTGCGCGGCGGACGCGACGCAGGCCCGTACGGTGCTCGCCGAGGCGATCGGCCGGCTGCTGGACCGCACCGGCGTGACCCCCGGCGAGCTGAGCGCCGTCGCCGACTCCGGCGCCCCCGGCGCCGAGGGGGAGGCCGAACGCGCCGCCCTCGCCGACGCCCTCGGGGGTGCGGAGCCGCCGCGGATCACGGCCGCCGACACCGTCGGGGACACCTGCGCCGCCGCGGCGGCCTTCCAGATCGCCGCCGTCCTGGCGCTCGCCGAGCACGGTCGACCGTCGACAGCGACTGAAGCGCCCCGGAGGCGAACCGAGCCTCTGAAAAGGGGCGATACCGCCCTGGTCGCCACCGTGGACCGGGACGGCGTGGTCGGCGCGGCCCTGCTGCGGATCCGGTGACGGGCCGGCCGCCCCCTGAGCTGAAGGAGCTGGTTGAGATGACGGACCGAGAGACGACGGGCGGCGCCCCCGACGGAGAGGCGCCCCGTACGGCGCTGGTCTTCCCCGGGCAGGGCGCCCAGAAGGCGGGCATGGGCCAGGCGTGGCGGGACACCGCCTCCTGGGCGCTGGTGGCCGAGGTATCGGAGTACACCGGTATCGACGTCGAGGAACTCCTGCTGAAGGCCGACGACGAGACGCTGCGCCGCACCGATCTCGCCCAGATCGCCGTCTTCACCACCGAGGTGCTCGCCCACCGCGAGGCGGAGGCCGCCGGACTGCTGGACGGGGTGGTGGCCTGCGCCGGGCACAGCCTGGGCGAGTACACCGCGCTGCACGCCGCCGGGGCCCTGCCGCTCGCCGACACCGCCCGCCTCGTCGCCGCCCGCGGCCGGGCCATGCGCGCGTGCGCCGAGCGGTCGCCCGGCACCATGGCCGCCGTGGTGCGGCTCGGTCCCGAGACCGTGGAGGCGCTGGTCGCCCAGGTTCAGGAGGACGGCGGCCAGGTCTGGATCGCCAATGTCAACGCGCCCGGCGCCATCGTGCTCTCGGGCACCGCCGAGGCCGTGGACCGGCTCGCCGAACTGGCCGTCGAGAGCGAGGGCAAGGTGATCCGGCTCGCCGTCGGCGGCGCCTTCCACAGCCCGCTGATGGCCTCGGCCGCCGACGACGTGCGCGAGGCCCTGGCCGCCGTGCGGTTCGCCCCCGAGCACCTCCCGGTCGTCGCCAACGTGGACGCCCGCCCGTACGCGAGCGGCGAGCGCTGGCGGGAGCTCGAACTGAACCAGCTCACCAGCCCGGTGCGCTGGGAGGAGAGCGTCCGCACGCTCGCCGATGAACTGGGCTGCACCCGGTTCGTGGAGCTTGGCCCCGGGCGCCAACTGACCGGCATGATCCGCCGGATCGCGAAGGGCGCGCTCACCGTCCCGGTCGAGTCGGCCGCCGCCCTCGCCAAGCTCACCACTCCCGGAACCGCTGAAACCCCCGCAAACTCCGGAACCCCCGAAACACCCGGAACACCCGGAACCCCCGAACCCCGCTGAGCCTCACTCTTTGAGAGCGGAAGGAGACCCCCGCATGGCCGACGCCACCACCGCCCTGGACATGGACGAACTGCGCACCTTCGTCGCGGATGTGCTCGATGTGGACGAGGAGGACGTCACCGACGACGCCGACTTCGTCAAGACGCTGGGCGTGGACTCCCTGATGGCCCTCGAGGTCATGGTCGTCCTGGAGAAAAAGTACTCGCTGAAGCTGGAGGAGCGGGAGATGAAGGACATCACCACGCTCCGCAAGGTGCACGACCTGCTCGCCTCGAAGCTGGAGAAGTGAGATGACGGCGGCCGCGTGCGGACCGGTCGACGGCACCGTGGAGGTCGTGGACCCCGGCGTCCCCGGTGAGCGGCCCGCCCGGTGCGTGGCCGTGGTCGGCGCGTCGGAGAAGGTGTTCGCCGGGCACTTCCCGGGGTTCGCCATCTTCCCCGGCGTATGTGTCGTGGAGTACGTCCAGCGCGGCGCCCTCGCCACGCTGCCGGAGCGCGAACCGGGCGGGCGCTGGGTCCTGGCGGCCGTCGAGTCCTCCCGCTTCCTCAGCCCGGTCTACCCCGGAGACGAGCTGACCAGCGAATACGTCTGGTCGCGCAAGGACGGTGCGGTGCGCTGCCGGGCTTCGGCGGCCACCGGGCGCGGACCCGCCGCGCAGATAAGGCTGCGCTTCGAGAACCGGGACGCCCAGGGTGCGGAGGCCGGGGCAGGGGAGTGGAGAGGCCAGGGCCGAGGAGCGGACGCCGGATGATCACCGTCGATGAGATCAAGCGGGTGCTGCCGCACCGCTACCCCATGCTGCTGGTCGACCGGGTCACCGAGCTGGTGCCGGGCGAGCGGGCCCGCGGGCTGAAGGCGGTCACCTGCAATGAGCCCTGGTACGAGGGGATGCCGGACACCGCGTCCGAGGAGGACTACCACTATCCGTGGACGGTGCTCATCGAGTCCTGGTGCCATGTGGCCGGGGTGCTGGTGGCCTGGGACCGGCCCAACCCCGACGTACGCAAGGGCAAGGCGATGCTGCTCGGCGGGATCACCGACGCCGAGTTCCACCGCCCGGTGGTGCCGGGCGATGTGGTGGAGCATCATGTGCGGTTGGCCCGCCAGGTCGGCGAGACCTTCGTCTTCGAGGGCGAGAGCCTGGTCGGGAAGGAGACCGTCCTCACCATCGGGCGGCTGACGATGACCATGCGCCCGGCCTCCGACCTGGACGCCTCGCCCGTGACCGCCCCGCCCCTGACCGCCTCACCTGTGACCGGCCCGCCCGCGACCGACCCGCCGGTGGCCGCGCCGCCCGTGCCCAACCCCCCTGTGCCCGACCCCCTCTGACCGACACCACCTCCGGGAGAAGGACCTCACCGTATGTCCGACCGAATATCCGACGACACGGGCCGCGCATCCGGTGACAAGGAGCCGACGCCGCGCGTCGCGCTGGTCTCCGGCGGTTCCCGCGGCATAGGCCGGTCCACCGTGCTGCGGCTGGCCCGGGACGGCTTCGACGTGGCGTTCTGCCATCACTCCAGCCCCGACGCCGCCCGTGAGCTGGAGGAGGAGGCGGCGCGGCACGGCGGTGGGCGGGTGATCGGCCGGCAGGCGGACGTCCGCGACGCGGGCGCGGTGCGCGAACTGGTCGCCTTCACCGAGGAGTCGCTCGGCCCGGTCGACGTCGCGGTCACCTCCGCCGGGATCACCCGGGACAATCCGCTGCTGCTGATGAAGGACGAGGAGTGGCGGGACGTCCTGGAGGTCAACCTGGACGGCACCTATCACCTGTGCCGTTCCGTGGTGTTCGGAATGATGAAACGCAAGTCCGGATGCGTCATCAACATCTCGTCGGTCGCCGGTGTCCACGGCAATGCGACCCAGAGCAATTACGCGGCCTCCAAAGCGGGGATCATCGGCTTCACCAAGTCGCTCGCCAAGGAGGTCGGACGGTACGGCATACGGGCCAATGTGGTGGCGCCCGGCTTCGTCGAGACCGATATGACGGCGGAGCTTTCCGACCGGGTGCGCAAGGAGGCGGAGCAGAGCATCCCGCTGCGCCGCTTCGGCCGTCCGGAGGAGGTCGCCGACATGGTCGCGTACCTGGTCGGGGCGGAGTATGTGACCGGTGCGGTGTTCCAGGTCGACGGCGGCATCGTCCTCTGACGGGCCTCGTCGGCACCTTTGTTCGAGCGGTGTTCGCCGGTTGAGGGCCGCTCAATGAGCGTCATGTACGAGACGGACGAGCGAGGGGGTACGGACGTGGCAGCCAAGCGCAGCAAAATACCGCGCTTCTATTTCAATTTCCGCAGCCCGTACAGCTGGATCGCCTACCGTGATCTGATGGACCGCTATCCGGATGTCGCACAGGCGGTGGAATGGCACCCGTGGTGGGAGCCGGACGCGGATGGTGAGCGCCGTATGGCCGAACAACGCCATCACTTTCCGTATACGGCGATGTCCCGGGAGAAGCATCTCTATATCCTCCAGGATGTGCGCCGGCTGACGACCGACCGCGGCCTCGCGGTCAACTGGCCGGTGGATCAAGACCCGGTCTGGGAGGTGCCGCATCTGCCGTACTTCCTGGCGCTGGACGCGGGGCTCGGCCCCGCCTACATCGAGCGCGTCTACCGGGCGCGCTGGCAGGAGGGCCGCGACATCTGTGACCGTACGACCATCGCGGCCATCGCCGGTGAGCTGGGGCTTCCGGCCGACCGGGCGGCGGCAGCGGCCGATGACGAGGAGCTGCGCGGCGGCCAGGGGCTCCAGGCCCTGCTCGCGCTCAGCGACGCCGGGGCGTTCGGCGTGCCGTTCTTCACCCATGGCTATGACAAGTTCTGGGGCGTGGACCGGCTGCCGGCCTTCGTCGACGCGGTCCGCTCCGGCTCCGGGCCGGGCGCGGGCTCCGGTGACCGATCCGGCCCCCGCTCCCGGGACACGCCCGCCGCCGTGCCGTCGGACACCGACTTCGCCGCAGCCCGGTCGGCCGATCCGGGCCATGCCGGAGGCTGTGGCTGACTCTTCGCCCGCCCGCTCGTTCACACGTTGTCGCCCGTCCCGACCGCCCGTCCACCCGCTCGTCCCGACCGCCCGTCCACCGCCCGCCGCGACCGAGACGAGAACGCCCTGACCGCCGACGGACACTCCCCCTCCTGGAGGACGCAGATGCCCGAGCCACGCCAGACGTCGGCGCGCTCCCCCTCCCTGGGAGCCCGCGCCCTCTCGGCCGCGGCCCTGCCGATCGCCCCGCTGTACGGGGCCACGCTGGCGTATCTGGCCTTCCATCCGCGGCGCCGGGAACAGCGGGAGCACCCACGGGACCACGGGCTGCCCTGTACGGAGCTGAAGGTGCCCTTCGCGGCGCGCAAGCACCTGGACACCTGGCTGTGTCCGGCGTCCCCCGAGAAGGTGGTGGTGCTCGGGCACAGCATGGCAACGGCGAAGGACCACAGCCTCCGCCACGCCAAGTTTCTGCACGACGCCGGATACACCGTCTGTCTGTTCGACCATCGCAACCACGGGGCCAGCAGCGACGACCGGGCGCTGTTCGGGCTCGGCGACCGGTTCGCGAGCGATGTCACCGCCGTGGTGTCCCATCTGCGCGACCAGCGGGGGTACGGCACGGCGCGGATAGCCTTCTACGGCTTCTCGTTCTCGTGCTTCTCGTCCATGTGGGCGCTGACGCACGATGGATTCGAACTTGACGCGCTGGTGTGCGACAGCGGACCGGGGCACGACGTCCCGCCGCTGCTGCGCAAGTTCCTGGAGGCGGAGGCGCTGCCGCTGCCCGCCCTGCTGAAGGGCGAGCCGGCCCGTTCGGTGGTGGCGCGGACGCTGTGCGCGGTGGGCCCGGCCATGCTCCGGGCCGAGTGGCCCCCGCCCGCGACGGGCAAGTTCGCCAAGATCCCCCTGTTGTTCATGTCGGGCGAGCACGATGCGATCGTGCCGCCGTCCTCGGTGGACGCGCTGGCCGAGCGCTATGCCCAGGCCGAGACGCACGTCCTGCCGGGAGCCGAGCATCTGCTCGGGCTGGAGACCGATCCTGAAGGCTACGCGAGCGTGGTGCTGGATTTCCTTGAGCGGGCCCTGGGGTAGCAACCTTGACCGTCCCTCTCGGGACGGTCAATTTTTCGGAAGAGGGAAGAGAGAGCATGCAAAAGGTGCTCATCGCCAACCGTGGCGAGATCGCTGTCCGTGTTGCCCGTGCCTGCCGGGATGCCGGGATCGCGAGCGTAGCCGTCTACGCCGATCCGGACCGGGACGCATGTCATGTGCGCGCGGCCGATGAAGCCTATGCGCTGGGCGGTGACACCCCGGCGGCCAGCTATCTCGACCAGGCCAAGGTCCTGGCCGCGGCCGCCGAATCCGGCGCCGACGCCATCCACCCCGGCTACG
>NZ_JAGFNO010000017.1:0-237251 GCF_017592595.1 Streptomyces sp. NEAU-YJ-81
CATCACGGACGGCGGCATCACCGGTCCCGTGTTCTTCGACCATGTGCGTCGGAGCAGGCGGCCCATCCTCAACTCGCCCAAGGGCCAGACCACTCCACTGCCGCCCGATCTGGCCGCACGCCCCGTGGCCGAGCCGAAGGTCTACTGGACCTGGTCACTCCTCTGGCGCCGGGACGAACTCCGCCCAGCCGTACTGAGCACCGTCGACGCCCTGACGGAAGGCGTCCGTGACTTCGGCATCCACGCGCCGGACGCATGGCTCCCTGACGGGGATCCGTACAAGCGGTAGACCGGGTCGGATCCTGGTGGGAGTGGCAAGCCTGGACGGCCCCTCCCCCCCCCAGGAGTCCTTCACCTTCCGGGCGAACCGCCCAGCGACCGGGCACGCGGGCGCCTCACGCCCTTGCCGCCGCCGTCGGCGAAGGGCCGCCGCCGTCGGCGAAGGCGTGTCAGCAGTGGTGGCCGTGTCGGCCGAGGGTCTCCACGGGGGTCGCGCCGGGGCGGGTCCACTGCGGCACGGGGCGGCTGGTCGGGCCCCAGGTGGCGTTCCCGTCCGCGTCCGTGCGCCAGGACCAGCACGGGCCGCGCCCCTCGGGCCAGCCCTCGGGGTCGTCCTCCCACGCCTCGCGGCGGCCGTAGGGCGTCATGTCGAGCAGGCCGAGGGACCCATTGACCCGCTCGTTGCCACGGCCCGTCGTGGAGTAGGTGAGGAACACGCGGTCGCCGTCGCGCAGGAAGGAGGTGAGGTAACCCATGTCCCCGCCGACCGGCGCGGCCACGTCGCGCACCGAGTACCAGGGCTCGGTGTAGCCCATGAACTCGACGTAGGAGGCCACCTCGTCCCACCGGCCCGTGGTCAGGATGGCGAACGAGACGCCGCGGGCGTTGAGGTAGGCGGCGTCCTTCAGGTGCCAGGCCGTGGTGGTGCAGCCCTCGCACTGCCCCTGGTGCGGCGCGCCGTCGTGCCACATGTGCTGGTAGACCACGAGCTCGTCGCGGCCCTGGAACAGGTCCAGGAACGGGACCGGGCCGTCCGGTCCGACGACCTCGACCGTCCCGTCGAACTCCACCATCGGCAGCCGGCGGCGGGCCGCGGCGATGGCGTCGCCCTCGCGGGTGTGGGCCTTCTCGCGGACCAGCAACTCGTCACGGGCGGCCTGCCAGGTGGCCAGGCCGACGATGGGCGGGCGGCCGGGCAGCGCGGTGGTCGGGTCGTCCGGTGCGGTCGTCATGGTGTCCTCCGTGGTGTCTCGTGCCGGGCGGCGTCGTACGGCGTCCTACGACGGTCACCAGAACAGACTCGCGTCCCGGCCGGAACTCATCGCGGCAGCGGGCGCACTCGGCCGAGCCCGCACCGGCCACGTCGGGCATCACCGCCGCCCGCCGAACTCCCAGTCATGGACCTCGATGGCGGCATACCGGTCCGGGGTCAGGACGGCGCGTGCCGTGTCCGGGTCCGGGGCCCGCAGCAGCACCGCCGTACCCAGCCAGCCGGCGCCGTCGTCGGACAGCAGCGGCCCGTACGCGATCAGCTCGTCCCGGCCCGGCGGTACGACGAGGTCGGCGGCTTCCCCCGAGCCGAGGCCGAGCACCAGGTACCGATGGCCACCGGTCCGGCCGCCGGGGAAATCCCACATGGTGCGCCCCAGCACATTGCGCCACCGTCGCAGCAGCACGTCCCGGTACGCGCCGGCCTGGTAGTTCGGCTCGTCGAAGGCGAACGCACGGGCGGCGGCGGGATCCGGCACGCCGAGGATGTGCACGCTGCCGGTGGGCGTATCGCCGTCGTCGGCGAGGGTCGGGCCGCGAGCGATCATCTCCGCCGCGTACCGGTCCATGTACGACCAGTGCTCTTCCGACAGCTCCTTGCGCAAGGTGACGGAGCCGGGCCGATCGCGGTGATAGCAGAAGAACTCCATGCCACCGACCCTCCCCGACATACGGCGGCGCCTCAACGGAATTGGCGCCGATGACGGCACACTCCGCACGCGGCAGCACTCCGTCGGACGGCAGTACTCCATCGGACGGTGGCCGCGCCCAGTGCCGCGGGAACGTCCGGACGCGACTCGTCAGCCACGCCGCAGGGCGTTGAGCCGGGCGGCCTGGCGGGTCAGGTAATCGCGCTCGGCGAGGTTGGGTGCCTGGTGGGCCGCCTCGGCGTACAGCCGTGCCGCCGTCGCCAGGTCGCCGTCGCGCTCGTGGAGGTACGCCGCCACCGCGGTGTGGCGGGGCATGGGGGATCCCCTGCTCGAAGAGGTCGGCGAAGAGTCGTTCAGCTCCGCGAGCGCGGCCAAACCGGCGCGCGGGCCGTCGGCCTCGCCGACGGCCACCGCGCGGTTGAGCCGGACGACCGGGTTGTCGGTCAGGCGCACGAGCTCGTCGTACCACTCCAGGATCTGCACCCAGTCGGTCTCCTCGACGGTGGGCGCGTCGGCGTGGAGCGCCGCGATGGCGGCCTGGGCCTGGAACTCGCCCAGTCGGTCGCGGGCGAGGGCCGCCTGAAGGATCTCGATGCCCTCGGCGATCGACGCGGTGTCCCACCGGCCGCGGTCCTGCTCGGCGAGCGGCACCAGGCTGCCGTCCGGCGCGGTCCGGGTGGCGCGCCGGGCGTGGTGGAGCAGCATGAGGGCGAGCAGCCCGGCCACTTCGGGGTGGTCGACCCGGGCCGCGAGCTGCCGGGTGAGCCGGATGGCCTCGGCGGAGAGGTCGACGTCGCCGGAGTAGCCCTCGTTGAAGACCAGGTAGAGGACGCGCAGCACGGTGGCGACGTCGCCGGGCTGGTCGAATCGCACGTCGGAGACGGTGCGCTTGGCCCGGCTGATGCGCTGCGCCATGGTCGCCTCGGGCACCAGGTATGCCTGGGCGATCTGGCGGGTGGTCAGCCCGCCCACGGCGCGCAGGGTGAGCGCGACCGCGGACGACGGCGTCAGCGACGGGTGGGCGCACAGGAAGTAGAGCTGGAGCGTGTCGTCCACGGCGGGCGCGGGCCCGGGCGCCGGCTCCTCGTCGACGCGGTCCTCCCGTCGGCGGCGGGCGGCATCGGAGCGGGTGGCGTCGAGGAACTTGCGCCAGGCCACGGTGACCAGCCAGCCCTTCGCATCCCGCGGAGGGTCGGCCGGCCAGCCGCGGACCGCCTCGACCAGTGCGTCCTGTACGGCGTCCTCGGCCGCCGCGAAGTCGGCTCCGCGGCGGACGAGGACGGCGAGCACGCTCGGCGTGAGGCTCCGGATCAGGGCCTCGTTCATCGATGAGGGCACTCCGTGATGGTGGGGTGCGGGCCCAGGAACGGGCGCAGCTCGAGCCACTCGTGGATCGGCTTGCCGCCCGCCCCGGGAGCGGCCGACAGCTCCCCGGCCAGCTCGACGGCGCGCTCGTAGCTGTCGACGTCGATCACCATCCAGCCCGCGATGAGGTCCTTGGTCTCGGCGAACGGACCGTCGGTGACCGGCGGGCGCCCCTCACCGTCGTACCGCACCCATGTCCCCTCGGGGGCGAGTGCCTGGCCGCCGACGAACTCGCCGGTCCCCTCCAGCCGCGCCGCGAAGTCGTTCATGTACTGCACGTGCGCCGAGACCTCCTCCGGTGCCCACTGGTCCATGGGCACGTCGTTGACCGCGGCCGGAGCGCCACGGTAGTGCTTGAGCAGCAAGTACTTGGCCATCGTGTTTCTCCTCGGTGCTGATGCGACCCATTGTGGTCGCGTTCACCTCGGGGACGGAGCCGGTCGCGGGTTCTCGACATCGCCGTCCGAACTTTTTCGGCGCCCGTGCACGAGCAGGGGTGAGCGGACCGCTCCGGGGGTACTTCCGGGCCCTGCACAAAGGTGATCAGGACCGGCCATCGCTCCGCTGTGCCGGGCCCTGGTGTGAACCGGGGCCATCGGGGGCGGGGGGCTGGTTCCAGGAGCGCAGTTTCTCGGGGTTGAGGACGACCCAGACCTGTGCGACGCGGCGGTCGGTGATGTCGAGGCTGATGACGGCGGCGACCTGGCGGTCGTAGCGGGCGACAAGGCCGGTGCGCCCGTTGACGGAGTGGGTGGTCAGGGTGGTGCGCGGGCGGTGGGCCAGGAGCGTCAGCAGGCTGTGGGCGACCTGTCGGCTGCCGTGTGCGGGCCTGATCAGCGTCCGGACCTTGCCGCCACCGTCGAAGAACGCCGTGGCGTCCGGACACAGCAGCGACGCGAGCAGTTCGGCGTCCTCGCTCACACAGGCCCGGCGGACGGCGTGGGCGAGGGCATCGTGCTCGTCCGGCGTCGTGGGGCGCGAGTGCCGCATCCGGAGGCTGTGGCGGGCCCGGTCGGCGAGTTCGGCGCACTCCGGCTCGCTGCGCCCCACGATGTCGGCGACCGTACCGGGGGCCATGCCGAAGGCGTCATGGAGCACGAAGGCCGCCCGCTCGGGCGGCGGCAGAGAGTCCAGCGCCTTCAGCAGGACCCGGCTGACCTCCTCCACCAGCCTCGTCCGCGCCCCCTCGGCGTCTCCGGTCTCCGTGCGGTGATCCTCCTTCTGGCCGGTCGTACCCCGGTCGGGGTGGGTGAGCCGGTTCAGACAGATCCCGCCCGCGGTCTTCGCGAGCCAGGACCGGGCCGCGGTGATCTGCCGGCGCTCCGCGTCGGACAGCCCGTACCACCGGCGGTAGGTCTCATCGACGACGTTCTCCGCCTCACGGGGGCCGCCCAGCATCCAGTAGGCGACATCCAGCAGATATCGGCGCTCGTCAAGCAGCTCCGCGATCGGCACCGCGTCAGCGTGCTCCATACGGCAACCTCCCGAACAGAGACAACGGATCAGAGAGTCCGTGTGGTGCCGCATGCTGTGTCATCTCCATTCCGACTCGGGCGATCACGCCGGTGGCGCGGCCTGCCGTCGAGGTACGGGTAAGGGTGAGACGATTCGCTTTTCTACCTGCGTGACCGGATGGGACTCCGATTTGTGACACCTGCGATCGGTATTGCGGCACCTTTTTGGCACTCTTCCGCCGGGCAGGCGAAGGCGCCCGTGGCGGGGGACGGCCGGTCCCATTCCGCCGACGGGCGCCACGCGGCCCCGCGCGGGCCTAGCGCTGCTGCACCAGCCAATCGTTGAACTTGGTCTCGGTGATCTCCGCGTCAGGACCCGGCAGCAGCGAGGTCTCCTGCAGCTCGGCATCGAAGTACTTCGCGCCCGGGTCCGCCACGACCTTGCGGGGGTCGTTGCCGGCGGCGAGCAACTCGCGGATGAGCTGGTCGAGCTCGAACTCATCGGGGCCCGCGACCTCCACCATGTCGTTGGTCGGGGTACCGAGCGCGGCGCGGTCCACGGCCGCAGCCAAGTCGTCGGAGTAGACGGGCCGGATCTTGACGTGGGCCAGATGAACGGTGTCGCCCTCGGTCGCCGAGTCCGTCAGCCTCTTCATGAACTCGAAGAACTGGGTGGCGTGGACGATGGAGTACGGGATCCCGGACGCCTTGATCAGGTCCTCCTGGACCTGCTTGGCCCTGAAGTAACCACTGTCCTGGAGCCGATCGGTGCCGACCACGGACAGCACCACGTGGTGCCCCACACCGGCCTGGGCCTCCGCCTCCAGGAGGTTGGTGGTGGAGGTGCGGAAGAAGTCCATGACGGCCTCGTCCTCGAACGAGGGGGAGTTGGACACGTCGACCACGACCGACGCGCCCTCCAGGACCTCGGCCAGACCCTCGCCGGTCAGCGTGTTGACCCCGGTGTTGGGGGCCGCCGCGACTGCCTCGTGCCCGTGTGCGTTGAGCTTGCCGACCAGCTTCGAGCCGATGAGCCCCGTTCCACCGATCACTACGATCTTCATAACGGATTCCTCTCTCGGTTTTGATGGTGCGGGGCGCTCCTGCGATGAGCTCCTCGCGGGCGCCGAAACAGCGCCCCCGGTCTGTGTTTCGCAGCGCTGTTCGCAGTGTTGCCCGAGGTCATTCGGCGAGCTTTCCTTCGGTCGAGACCTCCTCCATCAGCGAGGAAATCTGCCCGGGCCGACAGGGCGGCGGGGGCGCTTGCCGACCGCGAGGACGTTGACACCGGCCTCGGCCAGCTCGATTGCCGCCCGCGGCCCGGCCCCTGCGGTGCCGATCACCAGCACCATGGTGGAAAGACGTTGTTCGGTGATAGCCACGGTCTGGTCCGATCGTCGAGCGGTTGCCACTCACTACGACCAGACCGTTTCAGGATATGTGACACCTTTCGTTCCCGCCGCTCCCGTGGTGGGTGGCCCGATCGACCGGGGCTGTCACAACACGCGTCTCTCTCCGGTCAACTAGGTGTTCGCGCCCGGCCGTGTGCCGCAACGTCGACGGAGTGACGCAATGACCGAGCAGATCCGGTGGCCCCATCTGTCCACCGACCATGACTTCGACGGAGAGTCCTTCGCGCCCATCTACACCACGACGGTGACGGTGAGCGGTGGGGTGGCGCGTCACGGGCGGGCCTCAGGGAGAGCCCGCTCGGCCGACGGGCTCCCGGATCTCCATCTGCGCATGCCGGCGGAGCTGGGAGGGGACGGCCAGGGGACGAATCCCGAGCAGTTGTTCGCCGCCGGCCTTGCCGCCTGCTTCCACGGGGCGCTGAGCCTGGTGGTTCGACAGGCCGCGCTCGACCCCGCCGCGATCTCCGTGGCGGCAACCGTGGCCTTCGGGCGGGACCCGGAGGACGGTGGCTACGTATTGCGCGTCGACCTCGTGGTCAGGTGGCCGGGCATCGATCCCGCCCTCGCCGCCCCGCTCCTGGAGAAGGCCGGCGCGCTGAGCCCCTACGCGAAGATGGCCCGGCAGGGAACGGCGACCACCATCACGCTGGCTTCGTAGCGGGCCACATCGGCCGACTGCACGGGGCGGGTGGTACGGAAAGCGACGGCTTGCCGCGTTGTGTGATGGCGGTGTGCACGAAGCGGCAACCGGCTCGAATCACTCGTTTATGCGATGCGATTCAGGGCCGCCCCGATCCAGTGTGGCCAGGTAGGAACGCATACGGCTTACTACTCAGAGGTATGACCGCAGGATCATGGATCTCGAACCGCGTCCCCCGGCAGGGGACCTTGAAGAGGCCGTCTCTGTCTTCGTGCGGCTCCGGGGGCGTCTGTTCGGCATCGCCTACCGTGTGCTCGGCAGTGTGGTCGAGGCCGAGGACGTGGTCCAGGAGGTGTGGCTGCGCTGGCAGAAGACGGACCGCTCCGCGGTGGTGAGCCCGGTGGCCTTCCTGTCGAGTACCACGACCCGGTTGGCCATCAACGTGGCGCAATCGGCGCGTGTGCGCCGGGAGACCTACATCGGGCCGTGGCTGCCCGAGCCCATCGACACCAGCTCGGATCCGGAGGTGGGAGCGCAGCGCGCGGAGGCACTGGAGCTGGCCCTGCTGCTGGTGCTGGAGAAGCTGAGCCCCGTCGAGCGCGCCGCGTATGTGCTGCGTGAGGCGTTCGACTACGGCTACCCCGAGATCGCCGACATGCTTCACATCAGCCCTGTCTACGTGCGGAAGATCGTCAGCCGTGCCCGCAAGCATCTGTCGGACGAGCAGCGGGAGAGCGTGGACGCGGGGGAGCACCGGCGCCTGCTGAACGCCTTCGTCTCCGCGGCTCGAACCGGAGACGTGGCGTCGCTGGAGGCTCTCCTCACCCCCGATGCCACCAGCCTGTCCGACGGCAACGGTCTGCGGGCCTGCGCGCGTATCCCCGTGCTGGGCCCTGCGCGCATCGCCAAACTGGCGACCTATCCGCGGCTCTGGCGGGACGCGGAGCCCAGGCTGGTCGACGCCAACGGCCGTACGGGCGTGATGTGCTACCGGGATGGCGAGCCCGCCACGTTCCTGACGGTGGCCGCCTCGAAGGAAGGCATCCACAAGGTGATGTGGGTGTTCGCCCCGAGCAAGATCGCCGCTTTCCGCGCTTCGCGCTCCCGTTGCGCGACCGCTTCCGGTCGCCCGGACGGTACGGCGATGACACAGCCGCGGAGACTCACCTCACACGACCTCGTGTGTCACACCTCGCCGGGCTGTCCGGTCATGAGTGCGTAACGGCAATTCTGCTAGGAGGACCCATGGATCCCCGTGTCAACTACTACGGCAATGGCCTCGCGGCCAAGGCGATGAAGCACTTCGGCTCGGTCAGCAAGGTGCTGGCGGACTCGACGCTGCCGGCCGGCATTCAGAGTCTGGTGGAGATCCGCGCCAGCCAGATCAACGGCTGTGGCTTCTGCACCGACATGCACACCAAGGAAGCGGCCCACGCCGGGGAGACCTCGATTCGGCTCAACCTGGTCGCCGCCTGGCGGGAGGCGACCCTCTTCACCGAGGCCGAGCGGGCCGCGCTGGAGCTGGTCGAGCAGGGCACCCGGGTCGCGGACGCGGCCGGTGGGGTCACGGACGAGGCCTGGGCGGACGCCGCCAAGCACTTCGACGAGGACCAGCTCGTCGCGCTGATCACTCTCATCGCCATTATCAACTGCTACAACCGCATCAACATCATCAACCAGCAGCCGGCCGGCGACTACAAGGTCGGCCAGTTCGGCTGAGCCAGGGGGCCGCGTTTCCTCCGGCGGCCGCCGTCACAGGCGGGTGCGGGCTACGCTGAGCGGTAGGGGCATTTACCCGCATTGCATGATGAGTGCGCATATGCCAGATATGCGCATCACGCTATCCGTGGTGATTGCCCCCACCACGCTGGGGGCTTCCCGGTTGATCTCGGGACTCTCCGCCGGCAGGTCTACGGAGGTGTAGCGCAGTGCACGAGATGGATGCAGTGGGCGGAACCGGACCCAAGATGCTGGCGGACGTCAAGCCGCCTTTCATCCCCGAGGGCGCTTCGGGGATGACCGTCCTCGTCGAGTGGCCTCCCGGCGACCCCGGGACCCCTCCGCACCGCCACTCGGGACCGTGTTACGGCTATGTGATCGAGGGCGCCATTCGCTTCGAGCTCGAAGGCGAGCCGGAGCGCGTGATCAAGGCCGGTGAGACGCTGTTCGAGCCGGGCGGAGACCTGATCCATTACCAGAACGGCAACGCCCACGCGGATGCGCCGGCCAAGTTCGTCGTGTTCATGTTGTGTGCGCCGGGCCAGCCGATGCTCACGCTGGTCGAGGAGGAGGAGCTGGAGAAGCGGGCTCATCTGCGCGCCCCGCGGCCCGCTGACTGACCTGCCGCGGCCACCCGTGGCGCGCTGACGTCCCACGGCTCCTAGGGTGTGGTGGCCGCCGCGCGGTAGAACTCGGCCGCGGTGACGGTGGCCGGGACGCCGAGTTCGGCGGCGACCGCGGTGATCGCGGTGGCGCCGATGGCCGGGTCGGCTTGGCCGTCGGTGGTGAAATACGGCGCGATGAACGTCTCGTAGTGGGCTCGGGCTTCCTCCGCGGTCTGTCCGCCGAGGAACGTCCGGATGTGCCGCACCGTGGTGTCGGGGTCGTTGCGGATCACCTGCAGAGCGCGCCGGTGGGCTCGTACGACGGCCTGGACCGCGGGGTCGTCCGGTGCGATGTAGGTGGGGTCGACGGCCACCCCGACGGTGGGGATCTGGAAGTGGTCGCCGACCCAGGCCAGCACCTGCCAGCCGTGCTCGGCGGCGACCGCCTCCGGTGCCATGGTGCTGCCGACGTAGGCGGCGTCGATGCTGCCGTCGCGCAGCGCCCGCAGGTCCAGACTGTAGTCGCCGGGCGGGCGGACGATGGTGTGGAGGTCGCGGTCGGGGTCGAGACCGGCCTGGCGCAGCACGATCCGGGCGAAGCACCCGGGTGCGGTGTGGGGGGCGTGTACCGCCAGCCGTCGGCCGGCCAGGTCGGCCAGGGAGGTCAGGCCGGGGCGGGCGAGGAACCAGAACAGCGGGCGGTGGGTGTTGACGTTGAGCGCGACCCAGGGGGTGCCGTCGGCCAGGCGGGACAGCAGTGCCCGGCCGAGCCCGATGGTGGCGCCGCGGCGCAGCCGCTCTTCGTCCCAGGCGCAGCCGTCGCGCAGCGCGACGTGGACACCCTCATCGGCGTAGTAGTCCTGCTGGTCGGCGATGTAGCCGGCCAGTTCCTCGTGCAGGCCCCGCCCGACGTAGGCGAGATCGATGGTGTGCATGAACGCCTTTCCTTGATCGTGTCACCGCCATGCGGCCGCGCCGTGCCGCGGGTGCGGTCAGTACATGGACATCCCGCCATTGACCGCGGCCGTGGTGCCGGTCATGAAGGCGTTGTCCTCGCCGGTGTAGAAGGCGACCGCCTGGGCGACGTCGGCCGGGTGTGCCAGGCGGCCCAGCGGGGTGGCGGCCACCTGCCGCCGCTTGTGCGCATCGTCGAACACATCCGCCATGCGGGTGTCCTCCACCGGACCGGGCGCGACGATGTTGACCGTGATGCCCTGCGGGCCCAACTCCTGGGCGAGGTACCGGGCGAACTGCTCCAGGGCGGCCTTGGACGTGCCCAGCGCGATCATGCCCTCCCGGGGCCTGCGGCTGAGGCCGGTGCTGAGATAGACGATGCGTCCCCAGCCCTGTTCGGTCATGGCGGGCAGGACGGCTTTGGTGACCGCGAACGCCGCACGCATCTCGGCGTCGAGCTTGCCGCCCAGCTCTTCCCACGTCATGTCGTGGAACGACTTGACCGCATAGGGGATCAGCGCGTTGTGCACGAGCACGTCGATGCCGCCCCATGCCGCCCGGACCCGCTCGACCATGCTCGCGATGGCGGCTGCCTCGCGCACGTCGGCCCGCACGGCCATGGCCTGGCCGCCCGATGCCTCGATGTCGGCCACGACCTCCTCGGCCGCCGTTTCGTTGCGGAGGTAGTTGACCACCACGCGCATCCCTCGCGCGGCCAGAAGGCGCGCGGTGGCCGCTCCGATTCCGCTGCTGGCTCCGGTCACCAATGCCACCCTGCCGGTTGTCTCGGTCATGGGCCCTCCTCCTCATCGCGGTCCGTCGGGATCACCACCCGGGGTTGTTCATCGCCGGTGCCGGGGTGTGCCGGGCGGATCGCCCCGTAGAGCACGGTGTCGACGGTCGCCCGCAGCAGATCGGCCGCGGTCCAGTCGAGTTCGTGCGGCAACCGCGAGGTGAGCAGCCGCTCCAACGCGCCGCGGGTGATCTCGCTCAGCAGCTCGGGCGGCGTCGCCAGCAGTCCCCGCCGGTGCCCGTCGCGGAACAGCTCGTCGAGCCGCCCGTAGACCACCGCGTCCACCCGCTGCTCCACGTACTGGCGCAGCATCACTTCGCCACGCCCCGTCGCGAGCTGAGCCGCTCCGATCCGCCCGAGCTCCGTGCCCGCCGCGATCAGGAACCGCTGTACCCGCACACCGAACGGCTGCCCCTGCTCATCCTCGGCCGCCGCCACCAGCGTGCGCTCCACCGCCGCGAACTGCCGATCCAGCACCGCGGCCACCAGGCTGCGCTTGTCCGGGAAATGACGGTAGATCGTCTTCTTGCTCATCCCGAGCTCACGAGCGAGATCGTCCATGCTCACCCGCGCGAAGCCCGGCGCGAAGAACAGCCGGCCGGCCGCCTCCACGATCACGTCGGCACGCTGCTCGTCGGGCTCGGAAACTGCAGAAACTCGATTCGTTTCCATAGTTTCTAGCGTGATCGCACACCCCTGCGCTGTCAAGACCGCGACGTGCGCGGCATGGACGCGCAGCGGGGGCGACGGAGAGGCGGGCGGATCCGGGTCAGCGTTCGAGGACCAGAGCGAGGCCCTGGCCCACGCCGACGCACAGGGTCGCTATGCCGGTGCCGGAGCCGCGGCGGGCCAGTTGGTGGGCGACGGTTCCGGCGAGGCGGGCACCGGAGGCGCCGAGTGGGTGCCCGAGGGCGATGGCGCCGCCCTGTGGGTTGAGGATCGCCGGGTCGAACTCGGGCCATTCCGCCACACACCCGAGAACCTGTGCGGCGAAAGCCTCGTTCAGCTCCAGCACGTCGAGATCGGCGAAGGTCCGGCCGGCCTTGGCCAGGGCCCGGTGGACGGCTTCGACGGGGGCGAGGCCGAAGTAGTCCGGGTCGATCGCGGACACTCCGGTGGCCGAGACACGGGCCAGCGGCTCGCGGCCGGTGGCCTTCAGGCCCTCCTCGTCGGCCAGGAGCAGGGCGGCCGCGCCATCGTTGAGCGGGGAGGCGTTGCCCGCCGTCACGGTGCCTCCCCCAGCCTCCGGCCGGGGGGACCCGCCTCTCGCTTCGCTCCCGCTCCGGAAGGATGGCCTGAGCTTGGCCATGGCCTCCAGGGAGGCGTCCGGGCGGACGCACTCGTCGGCCGCGAACAGGCGCGGGTCGCCCTTGCGCTGCCGGACCGGCACGGGGGTGAGTTCGGCGTCGAACAGCCCCTGGGCCTGGGCGCGGGCGGCCTTGCGGTGGCTGTGCAGGGCGAACTCGTCCTGCCGCGCGCGGCTGATCGAGTGCTTGTCGGCGATGAGCTCGGCCGACTCCCCGAGCGGGATGGTCCACTGCGGGGGCATCTCCGGATTGACCATGCGCCAGCCCAGGGTGGTCGAGTACAGCTCGGCGTGGCCGGCCGGGAACGGCCTGTCGTTCTTGGGCAGTACGTACGGAGCCCGGGTCATCGACTCCACACCACCGGCGACCGCGATGGAGGCGTCGCCGACTGCGATGGCACGGGCGGCCTGAATGACCGCCTCCAGACCGGAGGCGCACAGCCGGTTGACCGTCACGCCCGGTACGGAGGTGGGCAGACCGGCCAGCAGTGCGGCCATGCGGCCGACGTTGCGGTTCTCCTCGCCGGCGCCGTTGGCGTTGCCGAGGTACACATCCGCGATGCGCGCGGGGTCCAACTGGGGGACACGGATGAGGAGTTCGCGGATGGTGTGGGCCGCCAGGTCGTCGGGGCGTACCGAGGCCAGGCCGCCGTTGTAACGCCCGGTCGGCGTGCGCACGGCGTCGACGATGTACACGTTCTTCACTTCGGGCCCTCCGCGACGGTCAGTTCGGCGCCGGTCTTGGCGATGATGTCCTCGACGGCGACGCCCGGTGCGCACTCGACCAGCACCAGGCCCTCGTCGGTGATGTCGAGGACGCCGAGGTCGGTGATGATCCGGTTCACGCAGCGCTTCCCGGTCAGCGGCAGCGCGCACTCGGTGAGGATCTTCGGGGAGCCGTCCTTGGCCGTGTGCGTCATCACGACGATGACCGTGCGGGCGCCGTGCACCAGGTCCATCGCCCCGCCGATCCCCGTGATCATCTTCCCGGGGATCGCCCAGTTCGCCAGGTCCCCCCGCGCGGAGACCTGCATCGCACCCAGCACCGCCACATCGATATGGCCGCCGCGGATCATCGAGAACGACAGCGCCGAGTCGAAGAAGGAGGCGCCCGGCAGCACCGTCACGGTCTCCTTGCCCGCGTTGATCAGGTCGGGATCGACCTGCTCCTCGCCGGGGTAGGGGCCGGTGCCCAGGATCCCGTTCTCCGACTCCAGGATCACTTCCACGCCCTCGGGCAGATGGTTGGGGATCAGTGTCGGCAGTCCGATGCCGAGATTGACGTACTGGCCGTCCGCCAGCTCACCCGCGGCCCGGGCGGCCATCTCCTCACGGTTCCAGGCCATCAGCCGCTCACCGACCCTCGTATCGCGGGCACGGACACCGTGCGCCGCTCGATCTTCTTGTCCGCCGCCTGCTCCGCGGTGAGGGCCACCACCCGCTGCACGAATATCCCCGGCAGATGCACCGCGTCGGGATCGATCGCGCCCGGCTCCACCAGCTCCTCCACCTCCGCGATGGTCACCTTGCTCGCCATCGCGGCCAGCGGGTTGAAGTTGCGGGCGGACTTGCTGAAGACCAGGTTGCCGTGCCGGTCTCCCTTCGCCGCCCGTACCAGCGCGAAGTCGGTACGGATTCCGTGCTCGAGCACATACGCGACCCCGTCGAAGGTCCGCACCTCCTTGGCCGGTGAGGCCAGCGCCACCCCGCCCGAGCCGTCATACCGCCAGGGCAGCCCGCCCTCCGCGATCTGGGTGCCGACCCCGGCCGGGGTGTAGAAGGCGGGGATCCCCGCACCGCCGGCCCGCAGCCGCTCGGCCAGCGTGCCCTGCGGAATCATCTCCACCTCCAGCTCCCCGGCCAGATACTGCCGCGCGAACTCCTTGTTCGCCCCGATGTACGAGCCCGTCACCCGCCCGATATGGCCCGCCGCCAGCAGCACCGCCAGACCCGACTCCATCGCCCCGCAGTTGTTCGAGACGACCGACAGGCCGCCGACGCGCCGCTCGAACAGCGCCTGGATCAGCACGTTCGGCACACCGCTCAAACCGAATCCGCCCACCGCCAACGACGCACCATCCGGCACATCCGCCACCGCCTCCAGGGCCGTGGCGACCACTTTATCCATCTTTTCTACTCCACCCTTGACCAATATGGATTGATCGGACGCTGCTTCCGAAAGGCAATCTCAAGTATTCGGCCGGGTCGGCGGGTCCCCGACATCCCGCAGATGAGTGATATCGGTCAGGAACCCGTGGCCACGGTGTCGGTACCGGTCGCGCGAACACGGTATTTCCACGCCGCTTCCCGCCATCGCTCACCGAATCCATTGACGTGCGAGATCCCAGTGCCGAGGCTTTCTCCATAAACCGAGGAGCGGCGGGACCGAGGAAATTCTGATGAAGACATTCGTGCATCGGGGACAGATCACCAAGGTGGTTTTCGGCAGCGGTACGCGCAGCCGTATCCCTGAGGAGGTCGATGCCCTCGGATGCGGTCGGGTGCTCATTCTGTGCACCCCTGGCCAAGTGGACCAGGCATCGGAGATCCGCGATCTGCTGGGTGCCGTGGCGGTGGGCACGTTCACCGAAGCGGCACCGCACACCCCCGTCGACGTCACGGAGAAGGCGGTCGCGTACGCCGAAACCGTGGGGGCGGACTCCGTGCTCGCCATCGGCGGCGGCTCGACCATCGGTCTCGGCAAGGCGATCGCCGTACGGACCGGACTTCCGCAGCTCGCGCTGCCCACCACCTATGCCGGCTCCGAGATGACGCCGATCCTCGGAGAGACCGAAGGCCGCAAGAAGACCACCCGCCGACTGCCGGAAGTGCTGCTCAAGACGGTGGTGTACGACGTCGACCTGACGCTCACCTTTCCCGCGGCAATATCGGTGGTCAGCGGCATCAACGCGATGGCGCACGCCGTGGAGGCCCTCTACGCACAGGACCGCGATCCGGTCGCCTTCCTGATGGCCGGCGAGGCGCTCGATTCCCTCACCCGATCCCTTCCGGCCATCGCGTGGCGTCCGGACGATGCCGAAGCGCGGGCGGACGCCTTGTACGGGGCGTGGCTGGCCGGCACCTGCCTCGGCACGGTGGGCATGGCCCTGCACCACAAGGTGTGCCACGTGCTGGGCGGCACCTTCGGGCTTCCGCACGCCGAAACCCACACGGTCGTCCTGCCGCATGTGGTCGCCTACAACCGGTCGGCGGCCCCCGAGGCCGTGGCACGCATCGCATGGGCGCTGGCATGGGACGACGCCGCGAGCGGCCTCTTCGACTTCGCCGGGAGGCTCGGCGCCCCCAGGGCACTGCGGGACCTCGGCATGCCGGAATCGGGGATCGAGCAGGCGGCCGACCTCATCGTGCGGGACGGCTACTGGAATCCGCGTCCAGTGGAACGGGACGCGGTGCGCGCCCTCCTGACCCGCGCCTGGGCCGGGGAGGCGCCGTGAACGTCACCCGGCGACGAACATCCCTCCGGCCCACTCCGTCAGCGAACACTCAACCACCACGGGAGCGCGCATGCGTGATCTGACGAGCGACACCATCACCGAGGCCATGATCTCGACCATGCGGGACACCAAGGACCCCCGCGTCGCCGAGATCCTGGAATCACTGGTGCGCCACCTCCATGCCTTCGTCCGTGATGTCGACCTGACGGAGGAGGAGTGGGCCCGGGGAGTGGACTTCCTGACGCGCACCGGGCAGAAGTGCACGTCCACGCGCCAGGAGTTCATCCTGCTGTCCGACGTGCTGGGCGTCACCATGCTGGTCGACGCCCTGAGCAATCAACGACCCACGGAAGCCACCCAGAACAGCGTCCTGGGCCCCTTCTTCAGGGAGGACCGGCCGCAGCACGCCGACGCCGCCGACATCTCCGGCGGTCTGCCCGGCACCCCGCTGTTCTTCGAGGGACGGGTCGTGGACCGTACGGGAGCGCCGGTGGAGGGCGCCGCGGTGGACGTCTGGCACAGTGACGCGGACGGCCACTACGACGTGGATGTGCCCGGCCAGGTCGACCCGGCCATGCGCGCGCTGTTCCGGAGCGACGAGACGGGACACTTCGGCTTCCGTTCCATTCGCCCGTCCAGCTACCCGATCCCCGGTGACGGCCCGGTCGGCGAACTCATGAGCGCGACCAGCAGGTCGCTCATGCGTCCCGCCCATGTGCACCTGCTGATCGAGGCTCCGGGATTCCAGCGGGTGACCACCATGCTGTTCCCTTCGGACGACCCGTACCTGGACACGGATCCGGTCTTCGGGGTCAAGGAGTCGCTGATCGAGTCGTATGACACCTATGCGGCCGACGCCGGGCCCTGCGGCGAGCTGACCGACGAGCCGTACACCCTGCTGCGGCACACCTTCGTCCTCGAACCCCGCCCCGTGGACTGATTTCGACGGGCGGGCACACCGTCGAGAGGCGGTCATCCATGAGGAGCAGCGATCCGGGCGAGGCGGGTGGTGGCCTGCCTCGGCTGCCCGGTCATGTCATACCCCGGCCGAGACTGGTCCGGAGAATCCACCGGTTGCTGGACCAGTACCCGGTACTCGTCATCGCCGCTTCGGCGGGGTCGGGCAAGACGACCGCCGCGGTCCAGGCAGCTCAGGCGCTGTCCGGACCGGTCGCCTGGGTATCGCTCACCGGGATGCCCGGCAGAGTCGATCCCAGTGCCGAGGCGCTGACGCGCCGTCTCCGGGCGGCCGTCGAGCCCCATGTGCCGGCCGCGGCTGCCGCGCTCACCGATGGACCGGCGCGAGGACTCTCGGCGTCGGAGATCGGCGTCCTGCTCGCCCGGGCGCTCGCCGGCACCGAACTGGTGCTGGTGCTCGACCGCGTGGAGACGATCGGCGGGTGCCCTGGTGCGCAGGGGCTGCTCGACGCCCTGGTCGGGAGTCTGCCCGACGGGCCGCGGCTGGTCCTGATCTCGCGCGTGGATCTGCCCGCGGACCTCGGAGGAGGTCTCGGCGATGTCCATCGCGTCGCCTTCCTCGAGGACCGGGACCTGGCCTTCGAGGTGTCCGAGGCCGCCGAAGCCCTGCGGGCCGTCGACCGGGGCGACGACCCGTCCCGGCTGGTCGAGGCGACGGGCGGCTGGGTCAGCGGCGTCCTGTACGACTGGTGGGGCGCCGACGCCTCGGCCTCCGCCGTACAGCACGGGTGCCTCGCGGCCGACCTGCTGACCCAGCTCACGCCCGCGGAGACAGCACTGCTCGTGCGCACCAGCCTGCTCGACGACGGCGTGACGGCCGAGCAGGCGAACGCCCTCGGACTGGCCTCGCCGGACCGGACGTTGGCCGCCCTCCGCGACCGCAGACTGCCGCTGAGCTGGTCCTCCGACGGGAGCCGGATGGTCGCCCTGCCGCGGTTCCGCCACCATCTCCAGCGTGAGATCGAGGGCCTGGACGCGGACACTTTGCGGGTGTTGCGCCGGGGGTACGCCACGTTGCTCCAGGGCAGGGGGCGGCACGAGGATGCCGTGTCCGAGCTGCTCATGAGCGGTGACACCGCCGCCGCCCGGCACGTGGCGGAACAGGCCCTGCCCGATGTCCTGGGGCGATTCGACCTGACGACCGCCGAGAGCTGGCTCGACCGCATGCGCCCGGCGCCCACACCGAGCCTGGCCTCGGCGGCGCTCCGCGTCGCCTTCGGGCTCGAACAGTGCTGGCGAGGTGTGCAACTGGCCGACCACCACGGCCGTGCGTGGTGGGGCGCTCTCGCCGAACAGCCGGGCGGCGAGGAGGACTTGGCCCTGCTGGTGTGGTGCCTGTGGCACGTGGGGAGAATCGACGGGGCGCGCGAGATCCTGGGCGTCATGCCGCCCGGGCACCCGCGCGATATCGCGGCGGCCGTGCTGGCTCTGGCGGACAACAGCACACCCCAGCTCGCCCCGGATCTTCTCGACCGTGTCGCGGGCCCCCTCGAAGCCATGGTGATGCGCATCGCCTACCGGTCCGGGCATCTGCGCGAGCTGCGGGACAGCATGTCCGGCGCCTGGCGGAAAGTGGCGGGGACGCCATGGACGGTCGCGGCGCTGCGTGCCGAAGGACGCATCTCCCAGGCCGAGGAGGCGTACGCGGCGGTAGGAGACGCACCGGGGCCCGTCTGGCTGGCGGCCTTCGAGGCCGCGGAGCTGATGGCGGACCTCGGACGCCGGGACGAGGCGTGGCCCGCGCTGCTGGCCGGGCGACAGCGGATCGCCTCGACCGGATCCCTGGTGTACGAGATCCTCGGCCTGCTCCTGGAGGCGAAGCTGGCCCTGCGCCTGGACCGCGATCTGCCACGAGCGGCCCGGGCCCTCGCCGAGGCGGAGCGCAGAGGGTGCGCGCGCTACGCGTTCACCGCGGAACTGGCGGGCACCTGGCGAGGTCTGGAGCTGCTGCTGGCCGGCCGCGACCACGACGCCGTACCCCACCTCACCACCGCGGTCTCCACCATGCGCACGGGCGGCAGACGGGTGGAACTCCCCACGGCGGCCGTCTACTTGAGCGAGGCGCTATGGCGCACCGGCGACGAGGACGGTGCGGATGCCGCCGCCGATCTGGCGCTGGAGGTCGCCACCACCCAGGGACCCCGCAACCTGCTGGTGCAGGCGCTGGAGGACATGCCCTCCGTCGCCGTGCGCCGGGCCGACGCGGAACCCACGCACTCCTCACGCTGGCACGAGCTCGTGTCCGCGCTCGCCACCGCGAGACCGGTGGCCGGGTGCGCCGTACCCCGGCTGACGTTCGAGGACTTCGGCCCGGTGCGGCTGGCCGTCGACGGGCGGGAAGTCCACCCGCGGCTGGCCAAGAGCGTCGAATTGCTCGCCCATCTGCTGCACCAGCCCGCGGCGAGCGCCAGGCGCCGGGCTCTGGTGGAGGCGCTGTTCCCCGGCCGGAGCGACAGCACGGGGCGCAGCTACCTTCGGCAGGCCGTCTACCGGCTGCGCGAGGTGCTGCCCGACGGGCTGTCGCTCCTCCAGGACGGTGATGTGTACCGGCTGGCACCGGCGTCCGCCGTCGTCAGCGCCTCGGGGACCCTCCAGCGGCTGCTGGCGGAGGCCGCGCGGCAGGACGGCGAGCACCGGTGGGACACCCTGCGGCGCGCCCTGGCCATCGCCGAACGCGGCTCCTACTTCGACTCCCTCTCGACGCAATGGCTCGACACCCGGCGCGCCGAACTCGATGCCGCCCTCCTGCAGGCCCGGGTGGACGCGGCGACCGTGGCGCTGCACCTCGGCCGGGTCCGGGAGGCTCGTCGGCTCGCACGCCATGTGCTGGACAGCGATCCCTACCGGGAACAGGCGTGGCGGGTCGCCCTGTGCGCCGCTGAGGCGGCCGGCTCGGACGATGAACTGCTCGACCTGTACCGAGGCTATCTGCGCGTCATGGAGGAGCTGGGCGTGGCGCCGTCCGCGGATCTCAGACGCCTGGTCGACCGGCTGCGCCGATGAGCGGGCAGCCCGCGTGGACGCCCGGTGGCCCGCGGCCCACGAACCGATTTCGCCGGCGTTAACAGCCCGCGACACACACTGCATCGCAGGCACCAGGGTCCAGCCCCACTCTCACGGAGGTCCCCCGATGACTGAAACCCTCGACATCACGGTCGGTTTCCGAGCCACGATGAGCCGGCTCGCCACGGGCGTCAGCGTGATCACCACACGCTCAGGAGACACGCCCATCGGCATGACGGCCAGCGCCGTGTCCGCCCTGTCCCTGGATCCGCTCCAGTTGCTCGTGTGCATCGCCAACCACCTGTACACACGGACCGCGATCGCGGAGCACGGCCGCTTCGCCGTCAATGTCCTCGGCGAGGACAGCGAGGCCCTGGCGCGTAACTTCGCCGCGTCCAAGCCGGACAAGTTCGCGGGCGTCGAGACCTTCGACGACCACGGTGTGCCCGTGCTGAAAGACGCCATCGCGGTGATCGTGTGCGATGTCGCCGAGGCGCTCCCCGGCGGCGATCACACCATCTTCGTGGGTGACGTCCGCTACTGCGACCACCGGACGGAGTGCCGGCCGCTGCTCCACTTCGCGGGCGGCTTCGGCACGCTCAGGGCTCCCCACTAGCGCGTGTGGCAGCGGCCCGAAGGAGGCCGCCGCGGGGCCCGTGACCGGCCCCGCCGCCCCCGACGTCCGGCTCTCGCGAGGCGAGCCAAGGACGTCGGGGGCTCAGCCCGTCCCGACGACTCCACGTAAAGGTGCCATGACCAACTCCGTGCCGATCTTCAAGCTGCATCCCCCGGTTCAGCCCCCGCATCTGCTGACCCGCCCGCGTCTGCTGCGCCGGCTCGACGCGGCGACCGAGCCCGTGGTGGTGGTGTCCGCCCCGGCCGGTGCGGGCAAGACGGTGCTCTTGGCCGAGTGGTCGCGCGGCCCCGCGGCCCGGGGAGAGTGCGCCTGGCTCAGCCTGGACGGGTACGACAACGCCCCGGGCCGGCTCTGGGCCGGCATCCTGCGCGCGCTGCGGGACGTACGACCGGAGCTGCCCGTGCGCCTCGACAGCGACGAGTGGACGCTCGACGCATGGCTGGAGGAGATCCTGCCGAGCCTGGTGGCGGGACTGGGCGGCGAGGGGCCGCTCACGCTGATCCTCGACGGACTGGAAGCGATCACGGACGCGGACGCGGTCCGCAGCCTGGCGGACTTCCTGACCAGGCTGCCCCAGGGCTTCCGCACCGTGCTGTCGACGCGGCACGTTCCCGGACGGCCCGTTCCCACCCTGCGCGCCCGGGGTCTGACCGCCGAACTCGGCCAGCACGACCTGGCCTTCACCCCCGGCGAAGCACAGGCGGTGCTCACCGGCCTGCTCGGGTCCGCTCCGGCCGTGGACATTTCCAGCGCGCTGTACGAGGCCACCGAGGGATGGGCGGCGGGACTGTGCATCATGGGGCGCGCCCTCGCCCGCTCGGCCAACCCGGCCGACACGGCGGGGAACGTGGCGCACGGCAGGCAGGCGGTGGCCGAGTATCTGGCCACCGAGGTGCTCTTCCGGCTCACCACGGAACAGCGCCAGTTCCTGCTGCGTACCAGTGTGCTCGACGAGCTGAGCACCGGGCCGTGCCAGGCCCTCGCCGGGGACCGGGCGGGCGTACTGCTGCGCGAGCTCGCCCGGACCGTGCAACTGCTCGTGCCCGTGGCCGCCGACCCGTCGGCGTACCGGCATCACCGGGCACTGGCTCCGCTGCTGTCCGACGTCCTCACCTCCGAGGGGCCGGACACCGTCGGGTCCCTGCACCGGTCCGCGGCCCAGTGGTACGCGCGGCAGGGGGAGACGACCGCGGCCGTACGGCACTGGGTGCTGGGCGGCGACGAGCCGGCGGCCGTCACCTCGATCCTCGGCGCGTGGGAGAAGACGATCTCGGCGGGCCGTGGTGCGCGGGTCTCGCAGTGGCTGGGCCTCCTGCCGCCCCGCACGGTCGCCGCCGACGCACGCTTGTGCGTCGTGGCGGCGATGGCGGCTCTGTCAGGGGGCGCCCCGGAGACGGCCCGGCGCTGGCTGGACGTGGCCCAGCTCAGAGCGACGGGACCCGAGACGGTGGGCGAGGGCAGCACGGTGTCCGACGCCGCCGCCGTCGCTCAGGCCGTGGCCTGCTGTCTGAAGGGGGAGGTCCTGACCGCCGACCGCCTCGGCGAATCCGCCGTCGCCGGCGCCATGCCGCTGACGTCCTGGCGCGCCCTGGGCTGTACGGCCCGCGGCGCCGCTCTGCTGTGGACCGCCCGGTACGAGGAAGCGGAGGCGCTGCTGGGCGAGGCGACCCGTGACGCGCACGCCGCCGGGCACGGCCTGGCGCTCGTTCGCGCGCTGGGATTGCGGGCGCTGTGCGCGCTGATGGCCGGTCGGCAGGAGGCGGCACGCATTCTTGGCGATGAGGCCCTGGAGGCGGCCACGATGGCGGGCCTGGGCCGGCACTTCGTTTCCGTGCCCGCTCATATCGGCCGGGCCGACCTCCTCCTCGAAGAGGGACGGATCGAGGAGGCCGAACGGGTTCTGGCCGACGCGGAGGCGGCGCTGGTGGGCTCGCCCCGGACCGGGAGCGAACCCCACGTACGCGCCTTGTACCACGTCACGCGGGCGCGACTGGAGAACGCGCGGCACAACGTGGCTGCCTCGCTGGACGCCCGAGAGGCGGCCGAGCGGGCGGCGGACCGGTGTGAGTCTCCCGGCGTACTGACGGATCTGCTGAGGCGGGTCGGCGGGGAGGCGGTCGTGCCGCCCGCCGTGCCCGGCTCCCAGGAGCTGTCGCTGGGGGAGCGCCGAGTGCTCCGCGCCCTGTGCGGTCCGCTGACCCTGCGGGAGATCGCCTCCGAGCTCTATGTGTCCCACAACACCGTCAAGACACAGGTACGGGCGATCTTCCGCAAGCTCGACGCGCACGACAGGAGCGGAGCGATCGCCAGGGCCCGGGAGTGCGGTGTGCTCTGATCCGGGCCCCGGCATTCCGCTACGAGGCGTCCTTGCGGGAGGCGTCCTGGCGCCGGGCGTAGTCCGCCTGGGCCGTGTACGCGGTCTCCTTCTCCTCGGTGTCGCGCGCCGGCTCGATGCCGCAGACCTTGCGCGCGAGGTCCGCCATGCTGCCGCCCGGGGACATCTCGGCGCGCTTCATGGTGAGGGTGCGAATCGCCAGCAGGGGCGTGCCGTTGAAGTTCTCGAAGGTGCTGATGCGGTCGCCCCAGTCGGACAGGAACAGGTCGCGGATCACGCGGCTGATCTTCAGCCGGTCGTGCGGCCTGCCGACCGGTCCCGTCTGCAGCGCCTCCAGCCACGGCCGCAGTTCGGGCCGCTGCCACTGTCCCTCGGTCGGGAAGATGAGCGAGGCACGACCGGCCAGGTCGACGACCTCGTGGACCATACCGGCGATGTTCTCGAGGTAGAACGCCCGCCCGAA
Organism: Streptomyces sp. NEAU-YJ-81; assembly: GCF_017592595.1. Lineage (NCBI taxonomy): Bacteria > Bacillati > Actinomycetota > Actinomycetes > Kitasatosporales > Streptomycetaceae > Streptomyces > Streptomyces sp. NEAU-YJ-81. Next base: position 23,039 of record NZ_JAGFNO010000017.1, read on the forward strand.
GTCGAACATCAGGACGTTCGGCTTGTAGAGGCCGCCCGGTGTGGTGAAGCCCTCGTCCTCCGAGGCGATCACATGCGCCTTGATCGTCTGGTGGAAGCCGGCGAACCGGGCGATACGGGTCTGCACCGGCGGCAGTTGGTAGGTGCCAATGTGCTCGGTCATCAGCAGGACCAGACCGAGCATCAGCTCGGCGCGCACCATCTGCCGCACCAGGGCCTGGTAGTGCAGCCAGTCGAAGACGCGCTGCGGGTACAGCGAGGCGTGCTTGGGGTTACCGATGTGGAACACCCGGTTCCAGGGGATGAGCACGTCCTCGAACACGATGACGCTGTCCAGCTCGTCCCCCTGGGAGGCGAGCGGGTGCTCGACGTCCTCGCCGTCCCGGACGTTGCTCTCCCGGCAGACGATGGTGACCCCGGGGGTGTTGGGCTTCACCGCCCCGAAGATGATCTGTTCCGGCAGGATGCCCGGCCGGTAGAAGACGCCGATGTGGATCCAGTCGCCGAAGGCCGCGCCGGTGCTGATCGCCTTCACACCCCGCACGGTGATGCCCTCGTCCGAGGTGCCGACCACCTGCAGGGCCGGGGAATCGGCCTGCGCGGCATCGCGCGAGCGGTCCGTCTGCGGGTCGACGAACGCCGGTGTCGTATTGAGGTCGCTCTCCCGCACCTCGTGCCAGAAGTCGAGGATCCCCTCGGTCAGGTCCCTCCCGTCGGTGCCGACGGACTGGCTGCTCCAGGGCTCCGGGTCGTCCACGTAGGTCAGCAGGACGTAGTTGTTGACGTCCGGGGTGCGCGGGGTCGCCCCGCCGCCGAGCTCCCGCAGCACCGTCTCCATGTAGCGCCGCTTGCGCCGCAGGTCCTCCTTGGAGCGGTGCTGGAACCAGGTCATGGACCGCCTGACGCCCTCTTCGTCCACGAACGTCATGGCGTCCTGGAGCTCCGGGCGGTGGTGCAGGTCGTAGAAGTCCGCGAGCCTGCGGGCATACGCCCGGGTCTTGGGGTGCGTGGCCACGTTCTCGACGAGTTCGTCACCCACCCATACCGTGCGGCCGTCGTTCAGCGCCGCCAGGTATTCCTTGCCTGTACGCACGTCGTGCTCCTCTCCAGGGGCAAGAGATCTGGACGGTTCGGAGCATGCGTCGCGGTGGGGTGACAGGGCGGCGCGGCAGCGGGAATCACCCGGGTGAAAGAGTCGATCACGGGCGCACCGGCGTTGAGGGCGATATGGCCGTGCGGCATGCTTGCCCCATGCGCAGCACAGACCCCGCGGGCGACCGGGCGCGTGGGCGCGGCAAGGGGGCCTCGGCCGGGCTGCCCCTCAGAGGACGTGACCGCGAGATGGCCGCTGTCCGTGAGGACCTGGAAGCGGTGCGTGGCGGACGGGGTGCCTACGTCGTCGTGGAGGGCGCGCCCGGTGTCGGCAAGAGCCGGCTGCTCGCGGAGCTGGACGAGATGGCGCGGCGGTTCGGGTTCGACGTGGTGTCGGTACGGGCCGACGAACTCGACCAGTACGCGGCGGGAGCCGCCCTGCAGTCCGCCCTGCAGCCCGCCGACGATGCCCACCGCGCCGCCGCGGCCACCGACGACCAGCGGCTCTGGCTGCTGGACGGCATCGCGGACGCTCTGGAGGCCCGGGCCCAGCGCGCCCCGGTGGCCGTGGTCGTGGACGACGCGCAGTGGGCGGATCCGGCCACCCTCTTCGTGCTCCGTACGCTGCCCGGACGACTGGCCGCCTCGCGGATCCTGTGGGTGCTGGCGGTACGGTCGGAAGCCGAGCGGCCGACCGTGGCCCGGGTGCGGGAGGACCTCGAACGCCTCGGAGCCCGCTGGCTGACCCTTGGCCCCCTGCCACAGCAGGAGCTGCTGCACATCGCGGCAGATGTCCTCGGGACGAGGCCGTCACCCGGTCTGGCCCGGCTCCTGCGAGGCGTCGCGGGCAACCCGTTCCTGGCGCTCGAACTGGTGCGCGCCTTCGCCGACACGGACGCCGGCACAGGGGAGGCGGGCGTGGCGAGCCTCCCGCACCCCGGTATCCCCGCCGGTTTCCGGCGGAGTGTCGCCGCGCGTCTGGACCGGCTCCCGGAGGACGCCGTGCGCCTCCTCCAGATCGGCTCCGTCCTCGGCCGCGAATTCGACCTCGGCACGGCCGCCCGCATGCTCGGCAGGCGGGTCGGCAGCCTGCTGTCGGGCGTCGAGGCCGCCCTGAGCGCCGGGCTGCTCTCGGCCGACGGCCCGCGACTCGCCTTTCGCCACGACCTCATACGGCAGGCTCTCCAGGAGAACCTGCCCCGGGCGGTGCGGACCGCTCTGCACGGGGAGGCGGCCGACAGTCTGCGGGGCATCGGGGCCCGATCGGCCGAGGTGGCCTGGCACGTCGTCATGTCGGGCGGCCCGGTCGACGACGACGCCGTGACCACGCTGACCACCGCCGTACGGGAACTGTCGCCGTCCGCCCCCGACGCGGCCGCGGACCTGGCCCAGCGGATCGCCTCACTGCTGCACCCGCACGACCGGCGTCGTACCGCCCTGCTGACCGACGCCGCCGAGTACCTCGGCCGGACCCGCCGGATTCACGAGGCGCTCGGCCTGGTCGACGCCACCCTGTCGGACGGTCCCGAGCCGCTGCAGGAGGCATGCCTGCGCCTGGTGGCCGCCGAGATCCACCAGGCCGCGGGCGACGACGCCGCCGCGATGACACACCTCCAGCAGGCTTTGGACCTGCCCGAGCTGCCGCCCGACGTGCGCGTCCGGCTGTTGAAGACCAAGGCCACGGGCCATGTGTACCTCGGGGACATCAGCGCCGCCGAGCAGACCGACACCGGCCTGGTCGAGGCGGCCTACCGCAGCGACGATCCGGCCGTCGTCGTCAGCGCCATGGTGTTCCAGTCGCAGACCTTCTTCTACCGCGGGCGCCTTGCCCGCGCCATCGAGCTCGCGGAGGCGGCCGCCGGACGCGCCGGCACCGAATCCGCCGGGTTCTACCTGCGGCCCCCGCGGATTCCGGCGCTGTGGCTGGCCATGGTGCTGACCGCCACCGACCGGGTCGCGGACACCGGGCGGATTCTGCGGGAGGGACAGCGCGAAGCCGAGGCGCGGGGCCTGGGCTGGTCGCTTCCCCACTGGCATGCCGCCCGCGCCTGCGCACTCCTCGAACAGGGAGCGCTGGACGACGCGGCCGTGGAGGCCGAGGCCAGTCTGATGGTGGCGGACGAACTCGAGATCACCCGCCCGAATCCGCGAGCCCACTCCGTACTGGCACTGGTGGAGATCAGACGCGGTGACCTCGTCAGGGCCAGGGACCATCTCCGCGCCGCCGAAGCCGATTCCGGCACGCACACGCAGCGGTACGGCCTGTGGGTAGTGCTCGCGCGCGCCTGCCTGGCGGACGCGGAGGGCCAGGACGGCGCGGCGGCGGCCCTCACGGGCGGCTTCGGGGACGGTGAACCGACGCGGCTGCTCGCGGTGGGCCCGTCCCACTGGCCCGGGATCGTGCGCATCGCGCTGCGTGGCAACGACTCGTCGGCCGCGCAGGCCGTGTCCGACGCACTGCGCACCCTGATCGCACGGGACGACAGCCAGCAGATCATCGCGGCGGTCCGCGCCCATGTGGACGGCCTGCTCCACCGCGACCCCCGCGCACTGGCGTCCGCGATCACCGCCTACCGGAGCGGTGACAGGCCGCTGGCCCTGGCCGCGGCCTGCGAGGACCTCGGCGAGCTCCTGGACACCTCGGCCGATACGACGGCGGCGATCCCGCACTTCGAAGAGGCGGGCGAGCTGGCGTCGGCCTCAGGAGCCCTGCGCGATCACGAACGGATCAGGCGGCGCCTTCGCCGGCTCGGTGTACGCACCGGCGCCCCGCGGCACCCCACGACCGGCCCCCCGGGGTGGGGGACCCTGACCGAGTCCGAGCGGAAACTGATCCCGCTCGTCGTGGACGGTCTCACCAACCGCGCCATCGCCGACCGGCTCTATGTGTCTGTGCACACCGTCAACACCCACATGAAGCACATCTTCACCAAGCTCGATATCAACACGCGGGTCGAACTGACCCGGCTGGCGATCGAACGGGGTGCTGTCGCGGGCGGGGCGGACTGAGCGGTGCCCGCTCCCGGGGCCGGGCTCACCATGGGACGGTCTGACCGAAGCGATCCAGATACTCGAGACCAGGCTTCCCCAGCCTGGACAGGAGAACGTCCACCACCCGCGGGACGCTGTCGCCGATGGTGAGTGGCGCGTCCGGTCCCCCCAGGGTGGTGCTGACCCAGCCAGGCGCCATGAGGACGAATGCGCGCCGGGTCTCGTGCTGTTGGACCTGTCGGACGGAGAAGCCGCGCATGAACATGTTCAGGGCCGCCTTGCTGCCCCGGTAGACCTCGCGCGATGCGGTCGTGTTGTTCGTGATGCTGCCTTGCCCGGAGGACATCGCCCCGATGAGTCCGGTCGGAGAAACGAGGTCTTCGAGTGATTCGATGACGCGCATCGGGCTGAGCGCGTTGGTGATCATCACTTCCACGAAGTCGGCCGTCGGAACGGCACCGATCGGCGTCGGCTCGTTGTTCGTGGTCCCCGCGTTGACGAAGAGCACGTCGAATGTGCGTTGGGCGAGACGCTCGTGGAGGGGCGCCAGCTGTGCGGGCTCGTTGATGTCGAGATGCTCGACCCGGACGCGCCCGTCGGAGCGGTCCGCGAGGTCGTGCAAGAGGGTGCGACCGGTCGCGTCCCGGACCGTGCCGATGACGTTCCATCCCCTGTCGAACAGTTCGGCCGCCATCGCGTGTCCGAGACCGCGCGACGCCCCGACGATGAGAGCGGTTGGCGTGTGCCGGTCCGCGTCAGTTGACGACATTCCGTGTCATCCCCTTATTTCGAGTTTCGGAGTGCCGACTGTGACGAGCGGCACCCCTCATGCGCTTCTGATGCGCCTCAAGCCTTGCCGCTCCATCGCACTCGGGGCACGTCCGGGGCGCGGATTTGTACGATTGCCCTCATGACAGGAGCGCTGATGGCTGAATCCGCCGCTCTGCAGCCCGACGATGTGCGAGTCATTCGCGCACTCCAGGTGGCTCCACGGGCCTCGTTCGCCTCGATCGCGGCGGTGCTCGGCCTCTCCGAGGGGGCCGTCGGCCGCCGATATCGTCGGTTGCTCGCCGATGGCGTCATCCGCGTAGCCGGTGTCGTCGATCCGGGGGCGCTGGGACAGAGCAGGTGGCTGGTGCGACTGCGGTGCCGCCCCGGCAGCGTTACGGCGATCGCCGACGCACTCGCGAAGCGCGACGATGTCAGCTGGGTGGCCCTCGGCGCCGCGGGCTCCGAAATCACCTGCGCGGTCCGGTCGCGGACTCGGGAACAGCGCGAGGACCTCCTCGGCCGGCGCCTTCCGCGCACCGCGGCTGTCATCGACATCAACGCGTCCGCGATACTCCGTCAGTTTGTCGGAGGCCGCGGCCACTATTGGGCGGCTCTACGCGGCACGCTGACTCCACAGCAGGAGTCGATGCTCGGCAGCGATGGCGCCCCTTTCACGGAATCCCCGGTTGTCCCTCGCGTTCCCGTGCACCTCGGCCCCGAGGACGAGAAGATGCTCGACCTTCTCGCCGCAGACGGTCGCGTCGGTCTTGTCGACCTCGGCGCAGCGGCGAACCTCACGCCTGGGCGTGCATCACGCCGTCTTCAAGCCTTGCTCGGGCGCCGGGTCGTCCACATCGATGTCGAGATCGCCGCGGCGGCACTGGGCTATCACGCGCGGGCGAACCTTTGGCTCCGAGCGCACCCGACGGCGGTCAAGGACATCGGACGCACACTCGCGCGGGAACCCGAAATAGCCTTCGCCGCGGCCGTCTCCGGGCCCTACAACCTCCATGCCGTCGCGCACTGCCGCGACCTCGACGAACTGTTCGAATACACCTCGGACCGCATCGGGTCGCTGTCCGGTCTCCAGAGCATGGAGGTCTCTCCTCTGCTTCAGCAGATCAAGCAGGCCGGCACGCTCGTGTCCGGCGACCGTCTCGTCCCACCGCACAGCGCTCGAGCGCGACGCTGAAGGCGCGGGCCCGGCGAGCCGGGCGATGGCTCTGTCAGCCGACGACCGATTGCGGGTGGAGCAGGAGCAGAGCGATGTCATCGCTGTGGGGATCGGTGTGCGGGTCGTGGTGGATGAGGGTGTCGGCGAGGGTGTCCATGGGCTGGCCGCGGGCCTGTGTGAGCTGGTCGGCGAGGTGCGTGGTCGCGTCGTCGAGATCGACGTCGGGACTCTCGACGAGGCCGTCGGTGTAGAGGGCCAGCACGGCGCCGGGCGGCAGGGGGATCTCGGTGGCCGGGTAGTCGGCGCCGGGGTCGATGCCCAGCAGGAGGCCGGGTGGCAGGTGGAGGACCTCGGTGTGTCCGTCGGGGTGGCGCAGGAGCGGGGGCGGGTGGCCGGCGGTGGCCAGGTGGGCGACGTGGTGTGCCAGGTCGATGTGGGCGTAGAGGCAACTGGTGAACAGGCCGGGGTCGAGGTCGGTGAGCAGGCGGTTGGTGCGGGCGAGGACTTCCCCGGGATGTGCCCCGGCGGTGGCGTGGACGGCGGTGCGGACCTGTCCCATGAGGGCCGCGGCGTTCACGCTGTGGCCTTGGACGTCGCCGATGGCCGCGGCGACGGTGGCGGCGTCGCAGCGGATGAGGTCGTAGAAGTCGCCGCCGATGTCCATGCCGCGAGCCGTGGGCAGATAGCGGGCCGCCACCTCCAGCCCGGGCACGGTCGGGAGGGCGGCGGGGAGCAGGCCACTCTGCAGACCGTGGGCAAGCTGGTGTTCGGCGTCGTAGAGCCGGGCGCGGTCGAGGGCCTGGGCGATCAGTCCGGCGAGAGAGGTCAGGACGGCGCGTTCGTCAGGGGTGAAGTCGTGGGGCCGGTCGTAGGAGACCACGCAGCAGCCGACCGGGCGACCGGAGGCCAGCAGCGGCAGGAACGCCCAGGCCGCCCTTTTGGTCAGCCGTGGGATGTCGGGAGCGAGCTGATTCATCTCGTGCGGGGACGCGAAGAACAGGGGTGCTCCCGTGGTCACGGCGCGCACGGTAGGGGCCGAGTCGTCCCGGAAGGGAGGGATGTCGAGGCGATTGATGACCTCGGATGGGTATCCACGGTGGCCGACGACACGCAGCCGGTCGCCCTCCGCCACGGACAGGACGAAGCCGTGGGCGCCGAAGGCGGGCAGGATCAGGTCGGCGGTCAGCTCGGCCACGTCCTGAACGCTGACGGCCTCGGTGAGCGCGCCGGCCAGGTGCATCAGGTCGTACAGCCTGCCGGACCGTGTCGGTGTGGCGATGTCCGCCCCGCGTGCCGGGCGGTCGATTGGGGCGGTGTTGTCGGTGGGGGAGACGCGCACACTGACACCGGAGGCATCCGGGCAGAGCTGGAAGGACAGCCACCGGTCCGGCGGGCGCAGGGCGGTGAAGGACGTGGGCCGGCGGCCGAGCACCGCGGTCCGGTAGCGGTCGTCGAAGACCGGGTCGTCCAGCCATGGCAGCGCCTCCCACAGCGGCGCGCCGAGCAGATCCGGGACGCTCCCGCCGACCAGGTCGGCGGCGGTGGCGTTGATGAAAGTGATCCGGCCCGCCACGTCCAGCGCGCAACAGCCCTCCGGGAGGCGGTCGGCGAAGTCCACCGCGGCCTGTGCCTGGACCGGCCCGGCGGTCCAGGTCCGTGGCGGGGCCGCCGCATGCGGCTCTTCGGGTGCTATCGGATGCCCGTCCGCGGCGGCATGCCGCAGGAACGCCCCCACCCGGTCGCAGGTGGAGCCGATCACGGCGCGCTCATGGGCGCTCAGGTGCGGCCGGCGCGGACCGGGCCACAGCAGCACCAGTCCGCCCCAGGCAGTGGTGCCGGATGTGACCGGTGCGGCGGCAAGCGCCACCGGGTAGGGCCATACCAGCGCTGCCCTCGGGTAGCGGCGCGCCAGCTCCGCCTGGCTGGCGAGCCACACCAGGCGCCGCTCACGCACCGCGTCCGCCACCGGACCCGAAGCCGGAAGCCGCAACCGCTCCCAGAGCTCGGCGATCTTCGGCGGCATCCCGGTCATCACGGCCAGCCGCAGCACCTGTCCGCCGGGCGGCAGCAGATACACCAGGCCCGCGGATGCGCCTGCTTCCCGTACCGCCGTGCACAGGAACGCATCCAGCGGCTCCATACCGGAGCCGGCGGCAGGCGAGGCATCCTCCCGCATCCCCTGCCCCTCCTCCGCGACGTGCCGCACACGCCCGAAGCGGCGCCTGGCCGCCTCGGCGCTGATCCCAAAGGCGGCGCCGATCCGCGCCCAGCCGACCCCGGCCTGCCGATCGGCCAGCACCGCGTACCGCACCAACCGCTCGGCCAGTCCGGGAACCTCCGCCACCGCGGCACAGTGGCGTCCCACCGCGGCTTCCCGCGCCGGGCACAGCTCACCCGCCCGCTGCGCTGCCGCCTGAACCCGGTCCAGCAGATCCGCGCCCGCGAGCACCATCGCCTGCCGCGACTCGGCCGCCGCCGGCCATCGACACCGCGCCCGCCAGGCCGCCTGCCGGTGTGCCGGACTGCAATACCGCCGGTTGTGGCCGGCCTGATTCGGTAGCGGCGCATCGCACCAGCCGCACCGAACATCACCCATATGCACAGATTACGCCCGTCAGGGGTGACGGCGGCGTCGGTACGCACATGCTCTTTGTCGGTGGCTGTCGGTCGCGTTGTCGGTGGCGTGTCGGCGGAGTCTGGAACTTTTCAAGAGATCCTGCCGGATGCCCATTCGGCAGGCGTGCGACAACAAGGAACCAGCATGACCACTGACGTCACGATCATCGGTGCCGGACTCGGCGGCCTGACGCTCGCCCGCGTCCTGCACCTCCACGGCATCCCGGCCACGGTCTACGAGGCGGAGATCTCTCCGACGGCGCGTGCGCAGGGCGGGATGCTCGACATCCACGAGGACAGCGGACAGCCCGCCTTGCGGGCGGCCGGCCTGATGAACGAGTTCCGTAGCCTCATCCTGGAGGGCCGCCAGGCGATACGGGTTCTCGACCTGGACGGGAGCGTCGTGTTCGACCATGCCGACGACGGCACTCGTGGCAACCCCGAAGTGCTGCGCGGCGAGCTGCGGCAGATGCTCCTCGACTCACTCCCGGCCGGCACCGTCCGATGGGGCCACAAGGTCAGCGGTACCCGTGCCCTCGGTGAGGGCCGCCATGAGGTGACCTTCGCCGACGGCACCACCGTCACCACCGGCCTGCTGGTCGGCGCCGATGGCGCGTGGTCCCGAGTCCGGCCACTGCTTTCCGGTGCGGCACCCGAGTACATCGGCATGTCGTTCGTCGAGACCTACCTGTTCGACGCCGACACCCGGCATCCGGCCAGTGCGAAAGCGGTCGGCAGCGGGTCGCTGTTCGCGCTCGCGCCGGGCAAGGGATTCCTGGCTCACCGGGAGCGGGCCGGCACCCTGCACGCCTACATGATGCTCGCCCAGCCGCGGGACTGGTTCGCGGACATCGACTTCACCGATTCCGCCGCGGCCACCGTACGGATCGCGCAGGAGTTCGACGGCTGGGCACCGGAACTCACCGCGCTGATCGCCGACGGTGACACCGCACCGGTCCTGCGGCCCCTCTACGCCCTGCCCATCGAGCACCGGTGGGAGCGGCGGCCTGGGGTGACCCTGCTCGGCGACGCCGCCCACCTCTCGCTCCCGAACGGCGAGGGCGCCAACCTGGCCATGTACGACGGCGCCGAACTGGGCAAGGCCCTCGCCGCGCACCCCGAGGACGTCGAAGCCGCGCTCACCGAGTACGAGCAGGCCATGTTCCCCCGCAGCGCCGCGGCCGCCACCGAAGGAGTCCAGGTCCACGAGATGTTCTACGGAGCGGGCGCACCCCACAGCCTGATCAACATGCTCACCGGCCACGAACAGACCCCGTGAGACACCGGCCGAGGGCACCCAGGGTGGCCGCATCCGCCCTGGTCAGGGGTATTGGAGCCGGGCGTGCAGGAGGCAGAACACGTTGCCTTCCGGGTCGGCCAGGACGTGCCAGTTCTCGGTGCCGGTCTGGCCGACGTCGGCGGGCCTGGCGCCGAGAGCGAGCAGCCGCTCCAGTTCGGCGTCCTGGTCGCGGTCGGTGGCGTTGACGTCGATATGCAGGGGGAGCTTCCCGGTCCGCGGGTCGCTGTTGGGGCTGAGGACGAGGGTGGGCCGCAGGCCGCCGAAACCGGTGTCGGGCGGCCCGATCTCGATGCTTCCGTCGTCTTCCCGGCCGAGTTCGACGTAGCCGAGGACCTCGCTCCAGAACGCGGCGAGCCGCTCGGCGTCGGCACATTCCAGGACCAGTTCACTGATGCGGCATGCCATGCCCGTCAGTGTACGTAGACAACCCGAGAGCCGGCCGGCAGCACGTCGCCCCGCCACATGGCGACGGGGCGGCGGGGCGATGTGCCAGGAGGCGGTCAGATGCGGTCGGCCGCGATCAGGAGGTACTGGAAGGAGCCGTCCTTGTAGGAGTTGATGAACGCTTCCTCAATGCCGGTGACCAGTGAGGACGTGGCTCGCAGCTCCCAGTACGGCAGGGTCGCGGCGGTGAGGTCGATGACGGCCTGCGGTACGAGCCGGTTGTCGGCCATGGCGCGCAGATACTCCCGGCGGGAGTGGATGTTGCACTCGAAGTGCGCGTTGATCTGGGAGACCCACTTCGAGGGCTGGCCGTAACGGGGGTTCCAGCAGCCGGTGATGGTCACATAGCGACCGCCGACCGCGAGGATGCGGGAGTGCTCGGCGAAGAGGTCGTGCAGGTCGACGTACATGCTCGACTCGTTGTTCCACGAGGCCGCGATCTGCCCGGTCTCGAAGGGCGTACCGAGCATATTGCAGACGCGGGCGTGGACGTGGTCCTCGATGCCGAGCTCGCGGGCGCGCTGGTTGGCGAAGTCCGCCTGCTTGGCCGACAGGGTGACGCCCTCGACCTTGCACCCGAAGCGCTGGTGGGCCATGACCATCGAGCCGCCGCGGCCGCAGCCGGCGTCCACGAGCGTGTCGTCGCGCTCCATGGGGCCGAGGTGGTCCAGGAGGAGTTCGGCCTGTGCCGATTCCAGGCGGTGGAGTTCGGCGATCAGCTTCTTCTCGGATGCGCTGTCTTCCGCGTCGCCGAGGGCGGTGCGGTCGACAGCGCCGATGCCGTAGTGATGGTGGTAAAGGCCGTCGACATCGCCGAGACGCAGGTTCACCGGCCTGGCCTCGCCGTCCCAGTAGCGGGCGATGTCCCCCTGGTAGGGCGTCACCGGGGCGGGGATGAACACGGAGGTGGCGCTGGTGGGGATGGCGGCGTCGGTGGTGAGGTCGGTGCTGGTCACAGATAAGTCCATTCTTCTTACCAGAAGTCGGGCAGGCTGTAGCGATAGGTGTTGGTCTGGTGCCAGTAGTGGTTGCCGTCGACCCACGCGGCCACGCCCCGCAGAAAGCGCTGCACGCTCGGGACGGGGCAGGCGGCGGCCAGGGCCGCGGCTTCGGCCTCGAAGTCGTGCATGAGGTCGTTGTGGACGTCGACCGACTTCAGATAGGCCTCGCGGTCGGAGATGCCCTCACGTTCGGCGATCACCACGGGCAGGTTCAGGTGATGCCCGGGGGAGGCGAGTTCCTTGGTGTACGAGTACAGGTCGTTCACGATGGTGGTGGCGTTCCCGGCGAGCGCGATGACGCGCTGCATGGCGGGCGTGGCGTGCAGGTCCGCCGGCAGCTCGTAGCCGCCTACGGTGTCCGTAATGGTGGGGCAGGGGCGGAAGTTGTTGAACTGGCGCATCGCCAGGTATTCCCACACCTCGGGCACGTGGTCCGTCTGGGCCCAGGCGGCCTCGGCGAGGTACCCCATGTGCAGACGGGCCATGTCGTGCCGGTACCGGTCCGCCTGGGAGGCGCTGGCCGCTTGGACGAAGTACTCCATGGCGGAGCGGTACGCGCGCCGGGGCGCGTCCGAATGGAGCGACTCCGCCCACCGCGGCTGGTACTCCTTCGTCGTGTGCAAGGGGTCGAGGGCGGTGTGCGCCAGCAGCAGCCGTCCGCCGAGGCCGATGGGCGACCCTCCGTGGTCCTCGCAGTAGCAGTCGTCCACCGCGTTCTCGGCGACCATCAGGCGCGTGGCGAGCATCAGATGGTCGACGGTGGGAGCGTCCGGATGGCAGGCGACCATATAGCGCCCCACGGAGAAGCCGTCGAACTGGTCTTCCCAGTCCTCCGGGTACAGATCGACCTCGTCCAGCGCCCAGGTCTTGATCCTGCGGCTGACCTCCTCCACCCGCACCGGGTCGGGCTCCGGCACCGGATGGTGGTAGAGGCCCGGGACCGGGGTGCCTTCCGTCGGAGCCGTCGGCGGCTCCACCGGCTCCACCGGCTCCACCGGCTCCACCGGCGCCGACGCGCCCTCGCACCGGGCCAGGTGCAGGCCCACCGTGCCCAGGCCATTGGGGCCACGCAGGATCCGACCCAGGTCGGCGCCCGCTGTTCGCACCTCGGTGGCAGGAATGTCGGTGTGAGGTGCACTGGTGGCAGGAACGTCGGCGGCAGGTGCACCGGTGGCAGGGGCGTCGGCGGGAGGGGATGCGGGCATGGACGGCGCGGGGGATCTGCCGCCGCCGAAGGCGGCCCTGATGTCGCGGGCGCGGGCGGCGGCCTCAGCGAGGACAAACGCCCCGGAGTGCGAACCAGCCGCGGGCGGGCTCGGCTGCGGAGGGGAAGGCTCAGGCGCGGGCATCCATAGCTCCTCGATGGGGTGGGTGGCTGTCCCGGATCACGGGCATGCTCGGCCGGCTGGGAGCGCCGGGCGCTCGTAGCCGCCGGGCGGGGCAGGACCTCTAGTCGCGGCTGCGGGCGATCTGCACGTTCTCCAACACACCGAGCGCGTCCGGCACCAGGATGGCGGCGGAGTAGTACGTAGTGACGAGGTAGGAGATGATCGCTTTTTCGTCGATGCCCATGAAGCGCACCGACAGACCCGGTTCGTATTCCTCCGGCAGACCGGTATGGCGCAGGCCGATGACGCCCTGGTTGTCCTCGCCGGTGCGCATGACGAGGACCGAGCTGGTGTTCTCCTTCGTGACGGGGATCTTGTTGCAGGGCAGGATCGGGACGCCGCGCCAGGCCGGGACCTGCTGCCCGCCCAGGTCGACGTGGGTCGGGTAGAGCCCGCGGGAGTTGAACTCCCGCCCGATCGCCGCGATCGTCCTGGGGTGCGCGAGGAAGAACTTGGAGCCGCGGCGGCGGCACAGCAGCTCGTCGAGGTCATCCGGGGTGGGCGGGCCTGAGTGGGGCTGGATGCGCTGCTTGAAGTCGGCGTTGTGGAGCAGGCCGAACTGCCGGTTGTTGATCAGCTCGTGCTCCTGGCGCTCACGCAGCGCCTCGATGGTGAGCCTGAGCTGCTCCTCGGTCTGGTCCATCGGCTCGTTGTAGAGGTCGGCGACCCTCGTGTGGATCCGCAGAATGGTCTGTGCGACGGAGAGTTCGTACTCGCGCGGCTTCAGTTCGTAGTCGACGAACGTGCCGGGCAGCGCGGGTTCGCCGGTGTGACCGGCCGCCATGGCGATCTCCGCCTCGCCGCGATGGTTCTGCGCGTGACCGCGCAGGGAACTGAACTCCCGGATGTGCGCCTGGAGGCTCGGCGCCGCGGACAGCACGGCGGCGAAGTCGGCGCGGGACAGGGTGAGCAGGGTGCCGGCGGTCTCGGCGGTGGCGGTGTAGTCCCACCGGGCATCGGCGTTCAGCAGAGCGCCCTCACCAAAGCGGTCGCCATCGGCCAGTACGGCGACGGCGGTCTCGTCGCCGTACGGGCCGACGGAGGTCTGGCTGACGCGGCCGTGGGCGATCAGGTGGAACTCCTCGGCGGGCCTACCGCGCTCCACCAGCGTTTCGCCCGCGCGGAAGTCGCGCTGGACGCAGCGGTCGGCGATGGCGGTCAGCACCTCCACGTCCTCGAAACCACGCAGCAGGGCCAGTTCGCCGAGTTCGCGGGGGATCACCCGGACGTCGGCACCGTCCTGAACGAACTCGACGCGCCCGTCGCCGACGGTGTAGCTCAGCCGGCGGTTCACCCGGTAGGCGCCGCCCTCGACCTCCACCCAGGGGAGCGTCCGCAGCAGCCAGCGGGAGGTGATCCCCTGCATCTGCGGGGCGGACTTGGCCGTGGTGGCGAGGTTGCGGGCGGCCGCCGTGCTCAGGCTGGACTGCCGAGGCGGCTCCAGAGGCGCTTCCGAGCTGGTACCAACAGTCATCGGGCGAGCTCTCCTTTGTGAGGGCGATGGCTGGCGTGCGTGCGCGTCACCGGCAAAGAGGAAAGGAGGGGGCAAACCTCCGGGAATCCGTCCAGACCCGGGGAACAGTAGCGGCCGGTGCACCCATTCGACCTCGGAGAGCCGCTGGCATTAACTCGATAAGATGATCGTGCCCCGCCCATGGTTTGCCCCGGTGGCCGACGGTATTCGGACGCGGTCACGGCACGTGGGTGTCGAGACGGGCGTGAGCGTCAGCATGGGATGCGCCGCCATCGTGCGGGATCCTGCCCGCTTTCTCCCCGCCCCAGTAATCAGTCCACCCAGTCGTGACTGGCTGTTTTCCACCGGGCGGGCAGCCGCTGGGATGAAGCTTCCATGGACACGCGGGACGCCCGAAGACCGCTTCGCCGCTTCCGCCGCTTCGAAAGGCCCTTGATGACTACGCCACGCGCACGCTCGTTCATGCAGGTCGACGTGTTCTCCACGAGCCCCTATCTGGGCAACCCGGTCGCCGTCGTCCTCGATGGGGCGGATATCACCGACGAGGAGATGCGGCGCCTGGCGCGCTGGACGAATCTGTCCGAGACCACGTTCGTCCTGCCCCCGACCACGCCGGAGGCGGACTACCGGCTGCGGATCTTCACCCCTGGAGGTGAACTCCCGTTCGCCGGGCACCCCACGCTCGGCTCGGCGCGTGCGTGGCTGGACAACGGGGGTGCGCCTCGGCACGCGGACCGCATCGTGCAGGAGTGCGGCGCCGGCCTGGTCACCGTGCGCCGTGGTGATGGCACCTTGTCGTTCGCCGCCCCGCCGCTGGTCCGCGACGGCGCGCTCGACGACGCGTACCTGAACCGGATCGTCGCCGCGTTCGGTATCGAGCGGGATCGTGTCGTCGCCCACCAGCGGGTCGACAACGGACCCGGCTGGGCCGTGGTCCAGTTGCCCACGGCCGAGGAGGTGCTCGCCCTCGAACCCGACCTGTCCCTCATCCCGGACGCGATGGTCGGTGCGATCGGTGCCCACCCCGAGGGATCCGAGCACGACTTCGAGATGCGCACCTTCGCTCCCGGCGTCGGCGTGGCCGAGGATCCCGTATGCGGCAGCATGAACGCCTCGGTCGGGCAGTGGCTCACCGCCACCGGTGCGGCGCCGTCCGCCTACCGAGTCTCCCAGGGCGCGCGCCTGAGTCGGGCCGGGACCATCGAGGTCATCGCCGACGAGGACGGCACCGTCTGGGTCGGCGGCGCCGCCACCAGCCACATCCGCGGCACCATCACCCTCTGACCTGGTCGGTTCTCCGCGCCGACCGCGCCTGCGCCTTCGCTCTGTTCGGTCCGGTGCCGAGCCCCGGTCACCTGCGGTATGCAGGCGGGTGTCCTCGCTCAGGAGGACCGCAGGAAGCGGACTTCACCGTCGTCTTCGCCGGCCCCACCGGAACCTGACACCAAGGAATACCCACTCATGAGCTCCACCATCGCCACCACCCCCGCCGGCCGCGCCTTCATCAGCGACAACATGGCCGGAGCATCCCCGGAGATAGTCCAGGCCGTCGCCGACGCGGCTGCCGGGCAGGTCCTGCCGTACGGCAACGACCCCTTCACCGACAGCGCCCGCCGCAAGCTGAGCGAGATCTTCGAGCGGGACGTCGATGTCTTCATGGTCTCCACCGGGTCCGCCGCCAACGGTCTGAGCCTGGCCGCCCTCACCCCGCCGTGGGGCAGCGTGCTGTCCCACCCCGACAGCCACATCAACCACGACGAATGCGGCGCACCCGAGTTCTTCACCGCCGGTGCCAAGCTCGTCGGCGTTCCCGGCGACAACAGCACGATCGACCCCGATGCGCTGCATGCGGCGGTGCGCCGCAAGGCCGGTGACGTGCACAGTGTGCAGCCCTCCGCGGTGAGCATCAGCCAGGCCACCGAGCTCGGCAGCGTCTACACCGTGGCGGAGATCCGCCGCCTGTGCGCCATCGCCAAGGACGCCGGGCTGCGCGTCCACATGGACGGCGCGCGCTTCGCCAACGCCCTGGACCACCTCGGCGCCACCCCGGCCGAGATGACCTGGAAGGCCGGCATCGACGTGCTGTCCTTCGGTGCCACCAAGAACGGTGCGATGACCGCCGACGCCATCGTCTCCTTCGACCCCGAACTCGCCACCGAGCTCGGCTTCCGCGCCAAGCGCGCCGGTCAGCTCGCCTCCAAGATGCGCTTCCACGCCGCCCAGCTCGACGCCTACCTCACCGACGACCTCTGGTTGCACAACGCCCGCCAAGCCAACGCGATGTGCGCCCGGCTCGGCGACGGTCTCAAGGCCATCCCCGACATCGGCCTTCTGGCCACCCCCCAGGCCAACATCCTCTTCTGCCGCCTGCCCCAGCACGTCACCGAAGGACTCCTCGCGGACGGCTACGTCTTCCACCACGACCGCTGGGAGCCGGGGACGGTCCGTTTCGTCACCAGCTTCACCCACAGCGCCGACGACATCGACCAGCTCCTCGACGCGGTCCGCCGACACGCCCTCTGACGGGCCGGGCTGGAGTCGGCGTACCGGGCTTCGGCAGGTGCGGCCTCTATCTCCCGTGCGCCGGGGCGGTCGATCAGCGCGGTCGCGTTGTCGGCCACGCCCGGGGGTACGGCACCCGGAGTGCTTCCGCCGGGACGGGGGTGTGCTCTGCGGCGGCCCGGAGGCGGCCGTCGCGCAGAACGACGGCGCCGCTGCCGAGCATGGTGTCGATCAGCTCGGCGGCGAGCGCCTCGGGTGCGCGGTCCAGGAGCCGTGCGGCGTCGGTCAGCCACGCGCGCGCGGACAGGTAGGACTCGACCTCACCGGCCGGGATGCCGCCACGGATCATCAGGGCGAGGAGCCGCTCCTCCGGCTGCCACAGCGCCAGGTGGCCGGGGGTGCGGAGGGGGCACCCCGGACGAAGTCTGGAGGAGTGTGTTCACGACCAGGGCGATGTCTCCCGTGCGGGCGCGGGCCCAGGCGGCGGTCTCCTCGGCGTGGCCGACGAAACCGCTGTCGATCAGGGCGGGTTGCCGCGCGTGGAGCAGGAGCGTGTTCGCGTCGGGAATCAGTTGCTCGGTTCAGCGCTCGGGACGTGCCCGAGGAGCGGTCCGGTGCGCTCGCCACGCTCATGATCAGCGCTTTGGAACGGGCGATTCTCATCGCCCGGGCCGAGCGGGACGTCCGGGCCCTGACCACTGTGGCCCGGGAACTCGGCCCCCTCCTCGACGCGGCGGTGAGCAAGCACGACTGACCGCCCGCGTTACGGAAGCGTGGCCACGAACGTCCCGAGCCGGGCGATCCCCTCGCGGAGCTCGTCGGCCGACGCCGCGTACGAGAGGCGGACGTGGCTGTCCGCCGTGTGGACGCCGAAGTCCCTGCCCGGAGTGAGGGCGACATGTGCCGATTGGAGCGCCCGTTCGCAGAACTGCCATGAGGTGAGCCCCGTGCCGCTGACGTCGAAGTAGACGTAGAAGGCGCCGTCGGGCGGGACGGGAACCGGCAGTCCGATCCGTGCCAGGCCGTCGAGGACGAGCGCGCGCCGCTCGGCGAACTCGACGCGGCGGGCCTCGCAGACCGCGAGGGACTCGGTGGTGAAGCAGGACAGAGCGGCATGCTGGGCGGGGGCGGAGGCGCAGAGGAAGTAGTTCTGTGCCAGGCGTTCCATCGCCGGTACGAGCGTCTCGGGTACGACACACCAGCCCAGCCGCCAGCCGGTCATGCCGAAGTACTTCGAGAAGCTGTTGATGACGACGGCGTCGGGGTCGTACGACAGCGCGCTGCGCGGAGACCGGCCCTGTGCGTCATGGTCACTGAGGTTGAGGTAGATCTCGTCGACGATGCGCCATGCGCCGCGCTCGCGTGCCACGTCACAGATCGCCGCGAGTTCGTCGGCCGGCACCGAAGTGCCCGTCGGGTTCGAGGGGGAGGCGATCATGATCCCGCGGGTGCGGTCCGTCCAGTGCGAGCGCACCGATTCCGCGTCCAGCTGGAAGCGGGTTCCGGCCGTGGTGGGTACGAGCGTGACGCGGGCACCGAAGCTCTCGGCGATCTGCCGGTTGCAGGGGTACGACGGGTCGCCGATGAGCACCTCGTCGCCGGGATCGACGAGCGCGGCCGTGGCCAGCACCAGGGCTGCCGAGGCCCCCGCCGTCACGACGACCCGGGAAGCAGCGACCTCGACACCGTG
The DNA here is from genome assembly GCF_017592595.1 of Streptomyces sp. NEAU-YJ-81. NCBI lineage: Bacteria > Bacillati > Actinomycetota > Actinomycetes > Kitasatosporales > Streptomycetaceae > Streptomyces > Streptomyces sp. NEAU-YJ-81. The sequence goes on from NZ_JAGFNO010000017.1 coordinate 41,481, forward strand.
CTCATCCTGGTAGAACCGCGCGATGGCCCGCCTCAGAGCAGGCAGTCCGAGGGACTCGGTGTAGGGCATGGGCCGTCCGTCCATTGCCCCGCGCATCGCGTCCAGGACGGCCGGGGGCGCGCCGAAGTCCGGTTCGCCGATGCTGAGTTTGACGATGTGATGCCCTTGGGTCTCCAGCGCGGCGGCCTGCTTGCCGAACTCCATGGCGTAGAACGGGGCTACGGCCTGGGCGCGCTGCGAGATCTGTATGGTGCTCATGCCGCGACCTCCGGCTCGATGGCGGACGGAACTGCCAGGACGATGACTCCCCTTGGGCTTCGGCGACTTCACTGCTCGGATCGCTGCACCCGGATCAGCGTCTGCTGCCCGTTGGCGACGAGTTTCCGCCCGCTGTCCTGGACACCGAACACCTCCAACTGGCAGACGGTCAGGGTACGTCCGGACTTCAGAACGGTCCCGACCGCCTCGATGTGGTCGCCTGCGGCGGGCGCGAGGAGGTTGATCTTGTACTCGACCGTGAGCACCTCGGCGTCCTCGGGGAACAGGGTGAGGGCCGCGTAGCCGCCGGCGCTGTCCGCGATCGCGCTGGTGGCGCCCGCGTGGACGTAGCCGTGCTGCTGGGTCACCTCGGGGCGGGCCGGGAGCACGATGTGCACGCGGCCCGGCGCGATGTGCGCTATCCGGGCCCCGAGGTGGCTCATCAGCCCCTGCCGGTCGAAGCTGTCCCGGATACGCTCGCGCACCTCGGGGCTCGCCTGTTCCTGCTGCGCCTGGTCTTTCACGTACTGCTCCTTCAGCGGACATCGCATGGCTCGTACGGACAGGGCGGATTCACGAGCCTGCCAGGCGTTCCACCAGCAGAAGACCGCCGATGGCGATCATCATGACACCGGAGACCCGGGTCACCGTCCGGGCCGCCGAGGGCCGGGTCTTGAGCACGGTGCGGGCCAGGACGCCGACGGCGAGATAGACGGCCGCGCAGGCCGTCATGTGGACCGTGCCGAGCAGCCCGGTCTGCGCGGCGACGGGCCAGCCGTCCGAGGGGTGGATGAACTGCGGGAAGAGCGAGAAGTACAGCAGCAGCGCCTTCGGGTTCAGGCCGCTGATACCGGCTCCCTTGAGCGCGATCTGCCAGCGTGAGGAGGCCATGGCCTCCGTGGACGCGGTCAAAGCGGCGGGCTGCCTCAGCACGCCCCAGCCCAGCCACATCAGGTAGGCGGCCCCGGCGACGGTCAGCACGGTGAGGACCGTGGCCGAACTCGCCACGATCACGACCAGGCCCGCCACGGCGAGCAGCGTGTACCCCGCGTATCCGGCTATCAGCCCGGCGACCGCCGGGACGACCGAACGGTCCCGCAGCCCGGCCGCGATCGCATAGGCCCAGTCCGCGCCGGGGGTGAACACCAGCAGCAGGTCCACTGCCAGGAAAGCCGCCACCGTCGTCGTGTCCATCGATCGATCCCTCTCACATTCCTTGCTCTGAGAGGGAAGATTACGTGCGATCTGCCCGAAAGTGTTTGCGCTCCAGCCTCGTGATCGCGCCGAATGAGGGAGAATCTTCTCCATGGACGCCCTGGACCGGAAAATTCTTACCGAGCTGCAGCTGGACGGCCGCCTGACGATCACCGAGCTGGCCGCTCGCGTGGGGCTGAGCGTTTCGCCCTGCCACCGCCGCTTGCGGGACCTCGAACGCGAGGGCGCCATCCGCGGCTACCGCGCCGTAGTCGACCCGGCCGCCGTCGGCCTGGACTTCGAGGCCGTGGTCTTCGCCACTCTGCGCTGGGAGGACGCCGACACCGTCATCACCTTCGAAGAGGCCGTGGCCGCCATCCCGCACGTCATCCAGGCCCAGCGGCTCTTCGGCGAACCCGACTACCTGCTGCGCGTCGCCACCACTGACCTGGCCGCCTACCAGCAGCTCTACGACCAGCGGCTGGCCAAACTCCCGGGCGTTCAGCGCCTGAACTCCACCCTCGTCATGAAGAACGTCGTCCACGACCGCCCCCTGCCCCAGTAGCCGCTTGTCCCCGAAGCCCGTTGCCAGGACTGGTCAGGACAGGTCAGGACAGGACTGGATAGTGCGGGGTCACAGCGCACCAACTGGTCCTAAAATGGGTTGGCTTGGGGCCGACGGGGGGAGGGTGACGAGCGTGGAGTTGGCACCGGAGCTGGTTGTGATCGCCTTGCTCTGCTGGTTGATCTACGCCCTCTTCGTATGGATCCGCGGCATCGTGCATCGGCGGCGGCTGCCGGAGCTGTCGGTCGCCCCGGGCCAGTTGGAGATGTATCAGGGGCAGGCATTCCGCGAGATCTGCCGACGCGCGGCGAACCCGGGTCGGCGCGTGATGATGACCGACTACTTCGCCCAGCGAGGATGGAATCGGGCGGATGCCATGCGCATCCTGGCCGAGCCGCTCAAGCACAAGCTGATCGATGTGGAGGGTTGGCGGTTCGGCAGGTACAGCGTGACGTACAAGGGCTGGACCGAGTACGAGGGCAAGTTCATCTGGACGGGAGGCGAAGGGGTGCACATCTCCACTGGACCGGGCGGCTTCGTCGTGGCGAACGTCAACAGCCATCATTCGGTGGTCCACGGTGGCTACGGCAACCGGGCGAACGCGCCTGACATCCCCCATCAGCAACTGATCGACGCCCTGCGTACGGACGCGGACACCGCGACGTCCGATGAGGCGGTAAGGGCGCGGGAGTACGCCGACGACCTGGCCGCGGCCGTCGACGCGCAGGATGCCGACAGGACGGCTCGCATCCTCGGGAGGATCAACGCCCTCCTGTCCACCGCGACGGCTGCCTTCACCCTGGCCCGCGGACTCCTGCCACCCGGCTCGTAGCCCAAAGGTCTGGATCAGCGTCGAGGTGTTCCCGCCGTCGGCCGCGCCGCCTGCCGACAGCGATTCCGCCAGGGCCGTCTGCCACCACCACGTGCGCGATCCTCACACCCTCGACCGCGGGCCCGGAGCACAGCGCCTCCTGAATCGTTCGCCCGTTCGCCCGTTCGCCCGTTCGCCCGTTCGCCCGTTCACCCGCGAGAACCGGCGAAAGAAGCAAGACCATGAGCCCTACGACGGTCGTGATGGGTGTGGCGGGTGGCGTCCCAGTCGATGCCGTGACCGATGAGGTTGCCCACGGCGAGGGCTTGAACCTGGTCGAAGAGGATGTCGGCTGAGCCGGGGTGGGCTTGACCGGTGTTGTTCACGACGACGTCCAGTAGCCCGAAGCGCTCCAGCGCTCACAGGCGTCCAAATCTGTAAATCAGATCGCCTACAGCGGAAACATCTGTTGGACAGGATTACGGCCATGCTCAAGGATCCCTCGTGCGGTAGCACCCACAGCTCGGTCAACGCGACACCGGGATGCACTACCGCCTGAGTGGAGGCTGAAAGTTGAGTGAAGAGACTGAGGTAGTCGTCGTCGGCGCGGGCCAGGCGGGCGTGGCGATGAGCGAGCACCTGGGAGCCCACGGTGTGCCGCATATCGTCCTGGAGCGGCACCGTATCGCCGAGCGGTGGCGCTCGGAGCGGTGGGATTCCCTGGTGGCGAACGGGCCCGCGTGGCACGACCGGTTCCCGGGGCTGGAGTTCTCCGACGTCGACCCCGACGTCCACCCCGACGCCTTCGCCTCGAAGGAGCAGATCGCCGACTACTTCGTCACCTACGCCGAGAAGATAGGTGCCCCGATCCGGTGCGGTGTCGAGGTGACCTCGGTACGGAAGCGGACCGGTCGGCCCGGCTTCCGGGTCGAGACCTCGCAGGGCCCCATCGACGCGCGCTTCGTCGTGGCCGCGACCGGGCCGTTCCAGCGGCCCGTGATCCCGCCCATCGTCCCGGACGGCGCCGTCCCCGTGCAGCTCCACTCCAGCGGGTACCGCAACCCGGAGCAGCTCCCCGAGGGCTCGGTCCTGGTGGTCGGGGCCGGCTCCTCGGGGGTCCAGATCGCCGATGAGCTGCGCCGCTCCGGCCGCCGGGTCCTTCTCTCCGTCGGTCCGCACGACCGTCCCGCCCGCCAGTACCGCGGACGTGACTTCTGCTGGTGGCTCGGTGTGCTCGGGCGCTGGGACGCGGAGACGCCTCCCCAGGGTGCCGAACACGTCACCATCGCGGTGAGCGGCGCCCGCGGCGGCCACACCGTGGACTTCCGGGCCCTGGCCGCCGACGGTGTCGAGCTCGTCGGTCTGACCGCGTCCTACGACGACGGTGTGCTGCGCTTCGCGCCGGATCTCGCCACGAACGTCGCGCTCGGCGACGCGAAGTACCTCGAGCTCCTCCGGGCGGCCGATGCGTACGTCGAGCGCAATGGGCTCGACCTCCCCGAGGAGCCGCAGGCCCACGACCTCGGGCCGGACCCGGAAGGCGTGGCCGACCCCCGGCTGGAGCTCGACCTGGCCGCGGCCGGTGTCACCTCGATCGTCTGGGCGACGGGCTTCGCCACCGACTACGGCTGGCTCGAGGTCGACGCGTTCGACGAGAACGGCCGGCCGGACCAGCGGCGCGGTGTGTCCTGCGAGCCCGGCGTGTACTTCCTGGGCCTGCCCTGGCTGTCCCGCCGCGGATCGAGCTTCATCTGGGGCGTCTGGCACGACGCCGGATACGTCGCCGATCACATCACGACCCAGCGGGGCTATCTCGCGTACGGCACCACCGACCGGCCCGGCGCCGCGCCGGCGGCCTGGAAGAACTGAGGAGCAGATGATGACCTCCACGAGCGAGGGCCGCCGGGCGAACGCCGTCAAGGCCCCGGTCGTCACCGGCGGGCACACCCGGATCCGTCCGTTCAACACCCGCGACACCTATCCTGAGCAGAACCTCGACAACGACCTCTGCCAGGCCGTCGTCGCCGGCGACACCGTGTACGTCCGGGGCCAGATCGGCCAGGACCTCGACACCAGCGAGTCCGTGGGCATCGGCGATCCCGAGGCGCAGGCCGAACAGGCCATGGCGAACATCAAGTTGCTGCTCGAAGAGGCGGGCAGCCGGATGGAGCACCTGGTCAAGCTGACCATCTATCTGATCGACCCGCGTTACCGCGAGGCGGTGTACCGCACCGTGGGCCGCTGGACCAAGGGCGTCCACCCCATCTCCACCGGCCTGGTGGTGTCGGCCCTGGCCCGTCCGGAGTGGCTGTGCGAGATCGACGCCGTCGCCGTGATCCCCGAGGAGGCGCGGGCATGACCTTTTCCCTGGTGGCCCGCGACGGCGAGCGGTTCGGCATCGCGGTCAGCTCGTCCAGTCCGGCGGTCGCCGCCCGGGTCGCCCATCTGCGGCCCGGGGTCGGCGCGGCGGCTTCGCAGAACGTCACCGACCCCACGCTCGGCACCAGCCTGCTGGCGGAACTGGCGGACCACGGCGACGCGGAACGCGCCCTTACCGGTGTCACCGGCGCGGTGCGGAACGCGAAGTCCATCGCCCACCGTCAGCTGACCGTGCTGGGCCGCTCCGGGCCCGGGTTCGTCTACAGCGGCGCGCACACCCTGGGCAAGCACGCCTCGGCCACCGCCGAGGGCGCGGTGGCGGCCGGCAACATGCTGTGCGGCGAGCACATCCCCGGCGTCCTCCTCGACGCGTACTCCGCCGCCCCCGGGGAGCTGGAGGAGCGGCTGGTCACCGCCCTGAAGGCCGCGGTCGAGGCAGGTGGCGAGGAGGGGCCGGTGCACTCCGCGGGCCTCGCGGTCGTCGCGGACGTGGACTGGCGGGTGACCGACCTGCGCGTGGACTGGGCCGACGACCCCGTCGACCGGCTCGCCGAACTCCTCGCCGTCTGGCTGCCGCAGCGGGACGACTACGTGCGCCGTGGACTCGATCCCGCCTCCGCTCCCTCGTACGGCGTTCCGGGCGATCGGTGATGGGGACGATGGGGGCCACGGGACCGACGGGGACCACGGGCACGCTCAAAGAGGCCGCCCGGCACGAGGTCGACCGGCATGCCGAGGAGCTGATCCGGCTGTCCGAGCGGCTGCACGCCGACCCGGAGACGGCCTGGGAGGAACACCGGGCGGCGGCCGCCGTACCCGAGCCGCTGGACCGCGCCGGATTCGACATCACCACGTCATACCTGGGCCTGGAGACCGCCTTCCACGCCCGGTTCGGCAGCGGGCCCGTCCGGATCGCGCTGTGTGCCGAGTACGACGCGCTGCCCGGCCTCGGCCACGCGTGCGGGCACAACCTCATCGCGGCGAGCTCGGTCGGCGCCGCGCTCGGCCTCGCCGCCGTTGCCGACGACGCCGGCCTCACCGTCGACGTTTACGGCACCCCGGCGGAGGAGGGCGGCGGCGGCAAGATCGAGATGCTCGACCGGGGCGCCTTCGCCGGGATGGACCTCGCGATGATGGTGCACCCGGCGCCGGTCGACGTCGCCGAGGCCCGTCCGTTCGCGGTCAGCCACTCCAAGATCGCCTACACCGGTAAGTCCGCACACGCCGCGGCCTACCCCGAAGCCGGGATCAACGCGGCCGACGCCTTCACCGTGGCCCAGGTCGCGATCGGGCTGCTCCGCCAGCAACTGCCCACCTCCGCCCGGGTGCACGGCGTGGTGACCCACGCCGGGGACGCCCCGAACGCCATCCCGGAGCGGGCCACCGGCCGCTGGTACGTCAGGGCGGAGACCCTCGCCGAACTGGCCGAGCTGGAACCACGGGTCATGCGGGCCTTCGAGGCGGGTGCCCTCGCGACCGGGTGCGAGCTGGAGATCGAACCGGAGAGCAAGCCGTACGCGGAGTTCCGCACGGACGAGACCGCTCTCGCCCACTACCGCGCGAACGCCCTCGCCCTGGGACGGGAGTTCGCGCCGCCGGGACAGGCCGCCCGGATGAACCGCGCCTCCACCGACATGGGCAACGTCTCGCAGACGGTGCCCGCCATCCACCCGTACATCGGTATCGGCTCGCTGCCCGCCACCAACCACCAGCACGAGTTCGCCGCGTTCTGCGTGGGCGCAAACGCCCAGCGGGCCCTGCTCGACGGGGCGGTGGCGCTGGCCTGGACCGGTGTGGACCGGAGTTCGAGCCGCTACGCGAGCGCGAGCTCCTGACCGGGGCGACCCCCGCACACGGCACCCGCACAGCTCCGGCTTCTCCCACCCCATCCCCAAGGAGGCGCGCATGCCCACCACTCACACCGACGTCACCACGGCCGAGGTCGAGGTGGCCACCGACGTCGTCGCACTGCGCAGAAGCGTTGCCGCGGGAGCCGTCGGCGTGTTCGTGCACTGGTTCGACTGGGCCGCCTACGCCTATCTCGCGGGCACCGTCGCGACCGTGTTCTTCCCGGACGAGAACAGCACCACCGGACTGCTCGCCGTGTTCGGCGTATTCGCCGTGTCCTTCGGTATCCGGCCCATCGGCGCCCTGGTGTTCGGACCGCTCGGTGACCGGATCGGCCGCAAGCGCACACTGTCGCTGGTCATCTTCATGATGTCCGGCGCGACCCTGGCGATCGGTCTGCTGCCCGGCTACGCGGCGATCGGGGTCGCCGCCCCGGTGCTCCTGGTGATCCTGCGCCTGATCCAGGGATTCGCGGCGGGCGGCGAGTTCGGCAGCGCGGCGAGCTTCCTCGCCGAGAGCGCTCCCCGGCGCCGCCGCGGATTCGGGGTGAGCTGGCTGGAGGTCGGCTCCCTGCTGGGCTTCCTCGCCGGTTCGTTCGTCTATCTGCTGCTGTCGACGGGGCTCGACGAGGACCAGCTGACCGCCTGGGGCTGGCGCGTCCCCTTCCTCGTCTCCGCGCCGCTCGGCGTCATCGGCTTCATCATCCGCAACAAGATCGAGGACACCCCCGAGTACCGGACGCTCGAAGCCAACGACACCGTGCCGCGCACCCCCATACGGGAATTGCTCCGCCGCCACAAGCGGCATCTGCTCCAGGCCGCGGGCCTGATGGCCGCCATGCACGTGCCGTTCTACATGGTGCTGACGTACCTGGTCACCTACGAGACCGACCACCTGGGGCACTCGGCCGGCAGCGCCGCCCTGCTGTCCACGGTGATCTCACTGCTGGGGCTGGTGCTGGTCCCGGTGTTCGGGCTGCTGTCCGACCGGGTGGGACGCAAACCGGTCTTCGTCGGGGCCACCGCGGGCCTCCTGGTCCTCTCGACCCCCGCGTTCCTCCTCATGCGGACCGGGCTCGCCGGAACCTGGATCGCCGGGCTGCTGCTCGGCGTGATCCTCGCCGCGATCCTCGGCACCTACGCGGTGTGGTCTGCGGAGATCTTCCCCACCCGCACCCGCCAGAGCGGCCTGTCCATCGCCTACAACCTCACCGCCGCCCTGTTCGCCGGCACGGTGCCGTACCTGATGACCGTGCTCATCTCCGCGACCGGCAGCACCCTGCTGCCCGGCCCCTACCTGATGGTGTTCGCCGTCGGTGGCCTCATCGCCGCCCTGTCCCTCAAGGAGACCGCCGGTTCCGCCCTGCTGCGCCCCGAGGACGTCTCCGACGCGCCCGCGGAGAGCCACCAGGCACCGCCCGCATAAGGTCCGGCCGCCGCATAGGGTCGGCATCGGCACGGACACCGATCACCAGGCGCGAGGGTCACGCATGACGTCACCGGTGGGTTTCACCCTCCTCCAGCTCCGCTACTTCCTCGTGGCCGCCGAGCGCGGTTCGATGACGGAGGCGTCGGGGGCGCTCCACATCGCGCAGTCCGCCGTGTCCGCGGCCATCCACAACCTGGAGCGCGACCTGCGAGTGCAGCTGTTCATCCGCCGCAGGGGCCGGGGACTGACCCTGACGCCCGCGGGGGAGAGGCTTCAGCAGCAGGCGCGGGAGCTGCTGGCCCGTGCGCGCGAGATCGAGCGGGAGGCCCGGGGAGACGGCGAGACGATCTCCGGGCCGGTGGCCGTCGGCTGCTTCGTGACACTGGCCCCGTACTATCTGCCGCCCCTGTTCAGCGAATGCACCGACCGCTACCCGGGCATCGAGATCGACGTGGTGGAGGGAGAGACGGATCAGCTCGTCCAGGCCCTGCGCGCGGGACGCATCGACTTCGCCCTCACCTACGACCTCGGTCTGACGGCCGAGATGGACCTGCGCAGCGAGACGATCGCGCGGGCCCCGGCCTATGTCATCGTCGCGGCCGACCACCCGCTGGCCCGGCAGGGCTCCGTGGAGCCGGCCGAACTGTCCGCGGAACCCCTCGTCCTGCTAGATCTGCCCCACAGCCGCGACTACTTCCGCTCGCTGATCGCCGCCACCGGCACCGCGCCCGATGTCCGCTACCGCACCCGGAGCTATGAAACCGTACGTTCCCTGGTGGCCCGGGGGCTCGGATACTCCGTGCTGAACCAGCGGCCGGCGACCGGCCAGACGTACGGCGGCGGCGAGATCGCGGAACTGGAGCTGCGGGACGGAAGCCCCCCGCTCGAAGTCCAGATCGCCTCGGTGAAGGGCATGACCCAGACCGCCCGCGCCCGGGCGGTGATGGAGCTGCTGCGGGAGATCGCGCCCCGCCCCGCCAGGGCCTGAAGAACACGGAACCGGACCGGGCCTTGGGGCCGCGGCGGTGGTCAGGCGCTCGGGACGGTGATGACCGGACAGCGTGCGTGCTGCGTCACGCCCTGGCTGACGGAGCCCAGCAGCAGGCCGGTGAACCCGCCGTGCCCGCGTGTGCCCACGACCAGGCCGAGGGCGTGTCCGGACGCCTCGGTCAGGACCTGTACCGGGTGGCCCGGTACGACCTCCTGGCGCAGTTCCACCTCCGGATGGCCGGCGGTACGCCCGGCGACGGTCTCCGACAGCAGCCGACGGCACTCCTGGACGGCGGCCTCCTCGTCGGGGGTTCCGAACCGCGGAGGTTGCCATACGTAGAGGGCGCGCAGGGCCGAGCTGTGCAAGGCGGCCTCGTCGAAGGCGAAGTCGACGGCGGCCGCGGAATGACGACTGCCGTCCACCCCGACCACGAAATGCGGCTGCCGCTCGGGGACGTGCTCCGGCTCGGGGGCGTGTTCCGCCTCGCGGACCTGCTCCGGCTCCGGCACGACCACCACGGGGCAGGGCGCATGGGCGATGAGCGGCAGGGCGACGGCGGCGGAGGTGAAGACCTCCTGAAGAGCGCTCAGGCGCCAGGACCCGACCACCACTACCGTGGCGTTCCGCGCCCGCTCACGCAGCACCCACGCCGGATGCCCCTCGGCCAGCAGACCCGATACCCGCACCTGTGGATGCCGGGACTCGACGAAGGCCACCGCCTCCTTCAGCATGCGATCCCCCGACGTGTGCAGCGACTCGTTCCACTCCTCCCAGGACGGCCGCCCGCCCGTCGGCCGGTACCCGGGGGTCGGCACGTTCTGCGCGAGAACCAGCAGCAGCGGCAGGCGGCGCCGGTCCGCCTCGTCGGCGGCCCAGCCGAGCGCCGCGCGTCTGCCCGGATCGGGGTCGAGGCCGACCACGATCGGTTCATCTCCGTGTGCGTGCGCCATCGCCGACCTCCTATGGCTCCTCCGACCGGCACATCGCGCCGGAACGTCCCCCGGCGTCCACGCCCCTCGGCCGCACGGCCTCGGCCGTGTCCGTTGCTTCCAGCGGGCTCAACCAGTCATGGCCTGTCACCTCGCGAAACGATGGCAGCCGGCCACTTCCATGCTGCGCGCCCCCACGCCACCCTGCGAATCGGACACCGAACGCTCGCAGCGGGGCCTGCTGTGGCCGCGCGGCAGCTCAGGCGGAGCGTCGCGCCAGACTCTCCAGGACGGCCACCGCCCGATCAGCGGTTTCCGCAGGTCACTCTCGCCGGTCGTGACCCGCCACCCTACGCACCAGGGTCGGCCCTCGCGGTTCTGTGCTTGCCCCTCAGGCCGTCGGGTCCCAGAGTCCGCCCGCCTCGCCGCGGGCGAGGTGTTCGGCGTAGACGCCGACCTTCCAGGCGATGACGGAACGGCACTCCTCCAGTGCCTGGATCTGTGCGTCGACGCGCTGCCGGTGGGCGTCGAGGAGCCGCAGACGTTCCGCCTCGTTGCCCGGACCGTGCCGCACCAGTTCGGCGAACCGCCTGAGGTCGGCGAGCGGCATGCCGGATGCACGCAGCTTGACGCAGATCAGCAACCAGTCGACGTCGAACGCGGTGTACCGCCGCCGACCGCCGGAGGTGCGCCGGACCGGTCCGACCAGCAAGCCCTCGCGCTCGTAAAGGCGCAAGGCATGCACGCTGAGTCCGGTCCGCTCGGCCACCTCACCGATGCTCAGTGGCTCCGCGGAGGTCTCGCCAGTCGCCATGCGCCCCACTCCAGGATTTGATCTAGACCTCGCTCTAGATCGTAGCGTCGTCAGCATGACCAGCACTGATCAGCAGCCGCTCGGCTCGCCCTTCTCCGCCGTCAGCACCGCCGAGGACGTCATGGCCGGCCTCGATCTCTCCGGCACGAGCGCCGTGGTGACCGGGGGCTACTCCGGGCTCGGCCTGGAAACCACCCGGGCCCTGTCGGCGGCCGGGGCCCGGGTCATCGTTCCGGCACGCAGGCCCGAAATCGCCCGCGCCGCGCTCGCGGAGGTGGCGGGCTGCGAGGTCATCTCCATGGATTTGGCAGACCTCGACAGTGTGCGCGCCGCCGCCGCACGGATCAGCGACTCCCTCGCCCGGCTCGACCTGTTCATGGCCGTCGCCGGCGTCATGGCCACCCCGGAGCGGCGCGTCGGCCCCGGCTGGGAGAGCCAGTTCACCGCCAACCACTTCGGACACTTCACTCTCGCCTGCGAGCTCTATCCGCTCCTGGCCGCCGCGGGCGGTACGCGCGTCGTCGTCAACAGCTCCGCCGGACATGCCCTGACCGATATCCGCTGGCACGACCCGCACTTTCGCACCGGCTACGACAAGTGGCTGGCCTACGGCCAGGCCAAGACCGCCAACGCCCTGTTCGCCGTGCGACTCGACGCCCTCGGACGCAACGACGGTGTCCGGGCCCTCGCGCTCCACCCGGGCAAGATCGTCACCGGCCTTCAGCGGGAGATGACACTCCGGGAGCAGATCGACCGCGGTTGGGTGGACGAGCACGGCAAGGTGATCGGCGCCGACTTCAAGACCCCCTCCCAGGGCGCCGCCACCGGCCTGTGGGCCGCCACGTCCCGACTCCTCCACGACCGCGGCGGCCTCTACCTGGAAGACTGCGACGTCTCACGTGTCTGCGCCCCTGACGCTCCCATGGATGACGGCGGCGTCCGCGCGTACGCCATCGACCCCGGCGCCGCCGCACGGCTGTGGGACCTGTCCATCACCGCGACCGGTGCCACCCCGATCACCCGATGACCCTGCCCGGCACGCGCCGCTGCGGCGCTCGACGGCAACGCACCTCTTACAGCCGAGGGCCGGCGTCGCCTCATCGAACGCTGCCGCACCCGCCCGATGCGCGCTTCGGGCACAGCGACCTGGCGCCCTCCCGTAACGCCCACCTCCCCCCATCCGCCATTCCGGCGCATGGTTTTTCGGGGCAGCGTCTCCCCGGCTGTCGCGGTGCTAGGGGAGCTCGTGGCGGACGAGCGCCTGGACGAACGGCTCCCCGGTGGTTCGGGCGTACGCCATCCGTTCGCGCACCTCGTGGAGTGTGCGTGGGCGCAGGCAGAACCTGCTGCCGCCGCTCATGCGGAGAGCACAGTCGCTGAGGCCGCCACCCGGGGGTCTGGGACCGCACCCCGGCCGGACCCCCTCCAGGCCCAACCTCCAGCATCCACCGGGACAGTTCACCTCCCCGAAGACCTGGAGGCACTGGTCCACTGCGGATCCCGCGAGTCGCGATGAGTCCTGCGGCGTCTGGCGGTCGTACTGTCGAACCCGTATCGAGGAGGACTTCTGATGCGCAGCGTGACCTATTCGATGGCCGTCTCACTTGACGGCTACATCGTCGGGCCGGACGGCGGCTTCGACTGGACGGCGCCCAGCGAGGACGTTTTTCGTTTCTCCATTGACGAGATCCGTGAGATCGGCGTCCACCTGATGGGACGCCGACTGTACGAGACGATGCTGTACTGGGAGACCGCCGACCAGGATCCATCGCTCGATGACTCCATGCTCGAGTGGGCCGCGCTCTGGAAGCCGCTCCCCAAGGTGGTGTTCTCCACCACGCTGTCGGCGGTGCAGGGCACTGCCCGCCTGGTCTCCGGCGGCCTGGCGGAGGAGATCGAGCGGTTGCGAGCCGAGCCGGGGGAGGGCGATATCGCGATCGGCGGCGCGGCTCTCGCCGCCGAGGCGGCCGCGTTGGGGCTGATCGACGAGTACCGGGCCAGGGTCTACCCGGTGCTGGTTGGCGGTGGTATCCCGTTCTTTCCCCAGCGCGAGCGCCGGGTGGATCTCGAACTCGTGGAGACCCGCACCTTCAGCTCGAGAGTCGTCTACCTCCGCTACCGCGTGGCGCGCTAACCGGCTCGTCCGCCGAATCTGGAAATGGTCGTCGCTGAGAAGACGTCAGTGGGCCCTCTTCATGCATGCCTGTTTTCGAAGCCCTGGCAGGTCTAGGCTCGGCTGATGACCTTGGAATGGCGCAATGTAATCGTTCACTCCGCAGATCCGGTGGCCCTGGGGCAGTGGTGGGCCGAGGCTCTTGGTTGGGTTGTGGTCCACTCCTCTGATGTGGAGTTCGCGATCCGCCCGGAGCCGGATCGCGTGCCGGGGTTGGAGTTCGTCCGGCTTGATGAGCCCAAGAAGGCCAAGAGCCGACTGCATCTCGACTTCGTGCCTGATGATCAGGACGCCGAGGTGGCTCGCCTTGAGGCTCATGGCGCACAGCGTGTTGATATTGGTCAGGGTGACCAGTCGTGGGTTGTCATGGCAGACCCCGAAGGCAACGAGTTCTGTGTCCTCGGCCGACGGCGTGAGTAAGAAGCCGTGGGAATGAGTCCGCTCCCACCGTCGGGCGGCTCCGCGGATGGCGCGTTGGGCTCAGTCGGTGATGAACCAATCGTTCTTGAGGTACTCCAGGGTGTAGCTGCCGAGGTCGTCGTCGGAGAACGTGGCGGAGGCCCTGACCGCTTCCGCCGGCATCTCGATCTTGTCGGGCGTGCGCACGGCGATGCGCTGCGGGTCGACCGTCGCGGTCTGCAGGGCCTTCTTCTGCGCGGGCGAGATCATCTGGAACACGGCGGTGTACGTCGACGTGCACGGGCCGAGCCCTTGGGCCTGTGCCTTCTTCGCGGCGGGCCCGGCCACTTCGCAGACCGCGTCGATGTCCTCACGGCCGAGGGCGTGGAGGTACTGCTCGTACTGCCGGATCGCGCCCTCCTTCGTCCTGGGCGCGGGCTGGTCGCCGGTCGGGGCGGCCGACGGCTTCTCGGTCCGAGCGACGCGGACGGCTGGCCGACGGCTCTTTTGCCCGCGTGGAGGCGGACGGCCGCGAAGGCTTCGCGTCCGTGTCCTCCTTCGATTTCTCCGGACCGCACGCGCACGCCAACAGGGCCACACAGGCCGATACCGCCACGCTCACTATCGTCCGCGCTCTCATCCGGTCCCCTCACCACCAGCCCACAACACATCAAGAGGTCACGCAGGATCCGGGGGAACGGTTCCCGAGCCGGTCCAGGCGTCGTGATCGGTGCCGCCGATCGGTGCCGCCGATCGGTGCCGCGCTCGTCGCCGTCCCGCTGACGCCTGTGTTCCCCAGGACCCCGGCCATCCCCTGGCGTTGGTCGTACCGGCCGCCATGACACCCCCCGCGTGGCGGACGGACCCTTTTCCCGACCCGCCGGGCAATTGGGGCATACGCGGCACCAGGCGACGGCTAGCCTGCCCGTGTCCATTCCGAGACGACCATGGGGGACCCGATGCGTGTCCTGCGCGCCGCCCTTGCCGCGGCACTGATCGGATCAGCCGGACTGGTGGCAGCCCAGCCCGCCGCTGCGGCGGCCGACCCGTGCGGCTTCTTCGCACGGACCGGAACCGCCTACTACAACCACTGCGCCGGGGACACCGGCACCTGGGTCGAGATCCGGATCGACATTCCCAACTGGCCTGACGACTACCGGTGCGTGGGCCCCGGCACGACCAAGATCGGATCCACGCTGTCGATCCGCAACGCCTGGTACAACGGCCGGCGTTGCCCCGTCGGCGGGGACTAGCCCACCGCCTCACGGCCGGTACGAACACGAGACAGCCCCGCCTCCCCTGAGTTGGGGGACGGGGCTGCTCGTGACGCGGTTCTCCTCTTCGCGGCGGGCCCTGCGCTGTGCCGGGGAACTGCGCCATGCGCCGGCCACCCTCGCTGAACACCCGTCGATGACGTCCCCCGCGTGCGGGGACGTCATTCGCGGGGTGGCTGCCGGTCCGGCTCGTCCGCGGCTGCCGTCACAGGCTCAGCAACAGGTCCCGGACCGCTTCAGGCTGGGACAGGAACGGGTGGTGGCCGGCGTCGAGTTCGACGACGCTGCCGGCCCGGCGGGCGAACTCCCGCTGCAGCCGCGGCGGGGTGCCCCGGTCCTGGGCGCAGACGAGGTACGTCGAGGGCAACTGCTGCCATGCGGCCGCCCCGACCGGCTGCCCGGTCACCCGCACGCTCTGCCGGGCGAGGTGGTCCGCCGCCTGCGCCTGAACCTCGGGGGCGCAGTCCCGCAGGAACGTGTCCACGAGCAGTTCGGGGCGGACCCCGAACGTGCCGGCGTCGGGGTCGACGTCGAGGAACGGGGCGGGGCCGCCGTCCCCGAAGTCCGACAGGCTCTGCCCGACCTCGGGCAGGTAGCTGGAGACCAGCAGCAGGTGGTGCACCGACCCGACGCCCGCGGCGGCTTCCGCGGTGACGATGCCGCCGTAGCTGTGGGCGACCACGACGGTCGGCTCGTCGTCGGCCTGCAGCACCTGCCGCACCGCGGCGACGTCCTCGGGGAGCCCCGGACCGCCGACGCCGCCGGGCAGGCCCGCCTCGCCGCAGCTCGGCAGCGCCGGTGCCACGCTCGGCACCCCCCGCTCCTGCAGCAGCTCGGCGGTGCGGTGCCACCACCACGACCCGTCCCGCACGCACGCCCCGTGCACGAACACCACTCTCATCGCCACCTCCACGTCGGCCTCGACTGCCCCCCTGCCGAATATAGACGTAGTGGCCGTTACGTGAAAAAGTAGAACCGTGGGTAGACGACCGCAACCGCACATCAAGGAGAGGCTGCTCGACGCCTGCGCTGATCACGCCCTCGCGCACGGCCTCCCCGACCGGCTCGAGCCGCTGGCCACCGCCACCGGCACCTCGGCCCGCATGCTGATCTATCACTTCGGCACCCGCGACGACCTGCTGCGGGCCGTCCTCGGGCGTGCGCGGCAACGTCAGCTCGACACATTCGGCGACCTCCTGCGGGCGCGACCCGACGAGCCGTACACGACCACCCTGAACCGTGCCTGGATCTCCATCACCGGCCCGGACGGGCAGCCGTACCTGCGGATGTTCGGTCAGCTGCGCGAGAGCGCGGAGCAGCAGTTGTGGCCCAACTTCCGGCGCACCGCGACGACCGACTGGCTCGGGCCGCTCGAGGACGGCCTGCGCAGCATCGGCCGGCCGGATCTCGCGACGCTCGTTCTCGCCGTCATCCGTGGCCTCCTCATGGACCTCGACGCCACCGGCGACACCACCCGCACCGATCGGGCCTTCCGCGACTTCCTCGAAGCAGTCGAGGACCTGTCCAGCGGCCACTGTTCAACCGCTTGCCGCCCCCAGGAACACGTCAGCGGTGACACGACCGGCACCGACACGGCGTCGGGCACATAGTGCTGCGCCGCCCACCTGTCTCCGAAGGCCAAGACGGGCTTCGCGCGCGGAAGCCGACCTCTGTCGCCGGCGATCACCCGCAGGAACGCCCGGGTGTCCTCCGACTGCGGTGTGGTCTCCGGGCATACCGTGGCGTCAGCTTCCCCAGGTGCGGTACCAGGATGCCTTCGAGCAGCCCTTGATGGTGTCGCAGACTTCGAAGTAGATGTACGCGGGCTTGCCGTTGATCGACTCGTAGAGGTTGTGGGAGACGCTCTGGTGCCCGTCCACGACGTGTCCGACCCTCTTCCATGAGTCGTTCACGCCCTTGTAGTTGTAGGCGACCCACGTCGCGCTCGCGTCGTGGACGTTGTCCCAGATCTCGAACTGGTCTCCGTAGGGGTGGAATACCACCCCCGCCGAGTTGCCCGACGTCCGGGCCCAGTTCTGGTTGGGGTAGCCGGCGGCGCCGACGGTCGGAGCGAGCGCGAGGGCGCTGCCGAGCAGGGTCACGGAGAGAGCGGTAGTGATGAGGTGCTTCCGGGTGTTCACGGGTCCCCCTGTCAGTCTGTGCACCAGCCATGTCTGGTGACGGCGCGCGGTAGGCGGCCGGTCGGGCGTGCGGCTTCAGCGTGCCGTCACCGTGCGGCCCCTGTCGTGAGCAGTCGGCGCATTCGACTTGGCGTACAGCGCACTTCCTTTACTTCTGCGCCGCGGCGAAGCTGGTATGCGCTGCGGAAATCCCGCGGCTCGAGGCGCGCTCTGTCCAACGCATCCGCAGCAAGCGGGACATGCCGGGGAACGTCATGCTGACCACTGTGCTGAACACCGCCCACCTGCCACCCACCGACCGAGAGATGGCCTGGGCGGAGACGACGGGGCAGGCCCTGATGGCCACCCGTATCAGCTTCCTGGAGCCCGACCGGATCGAAGCCCAGATCCAGACCATGCCCCTTGGGCCGGTTCAGCTGACGGTGATGTCCTACACGCCGCTGTCATCCCGGCGCACGCCCCGGCTCATCCGGCAGTCCGATCCGGAGATGTACCAGCTCGCGCTGACCATCGCGGGACAGCAGAGCATTGAACAGGCCCGGATGTACGCGTCGATTGGTCCCGGCGACCTGCTTCTGTACGACAGCTCGCGGCCGTTCACCGCCATCGCGGGCCCGGATCCCCCAGGAGCCCGGGCGATGCTGTTGCAGTTCCCCCGGCGCCTCCTGCCGCTGCCGGAGAAGGCCGTGGCTCCGCTGTGTGGAACGGTGCTTCCCGGACGAGCGGGTGTCAGGCGGCTTCTGTGCCAGATGCTGACCAGCCTCGCCGATACGCACGCCGATCTCACCTCCGCTGACAGCACCCGGCTGGGCACCACCGCGGTCGATCTCGCGACGGCCCTGCTCGCTCACCACGCCGACCGGCAGACCCTGATTCCAGCCGGGTCACGGCAGCGTGCACTGTTCGAGCAGGTCAGTGCCTACATCACCACCCACCTGCCCGATCCCGGCCTCACACCAGGCGCCATAGCCGCGGCGCACTTCATTTCCACGCGCTACCTGCACCGCATCTTCCAACAGCACGGTGCCACGGTCGGCGACGTCATCCGGCAGCAGCGCCTCGCCCGCTGCCGACGGGACCTGGCCGACCCTTCCCAGCGCACTGTCCCCATCGCCGCCATCGCCATGCGCTGGGGATACCCCAGGCCATCCGACTTCACCCGCGCCTTCCGCGCCGCTAGCGGCATGACTCCGAGCGAGTACCGCTCCGCCGGCCAGGACGCGAACCGGGCGCAACGGTAGCTGCGCCGAGGGCGGGCCGTAGTCGGCCGTGCCGAAGTCGAATTATCAAGATCAACATCGTGAATCTTAAAGTCTATGGATTGACTCCTTGAAAATCTCAAGGTAGACATGAAGTATGAAGAGGTCGCCGAGAGTAAGGAGCCGAGGATGGACTGGCAGGACCTGACGGACCTGACGCGCGGTCGGCCATTCGCGGTCGAGCGGGTCCGCCTCGCCGACAGCGGCGTCGCGATCGAGGGGCAGTTCGAGCCGCCGCAGCTGGCCCAACTCAGCATCGACGACCAGATCTTCGTCGCCGCGTTCGTCCGGGCGCACGGATCCATCAAGGAGATGGAGCGGATCTTCGGGGTGAGCTACCCGACGATCAAGTCCCGGCTGAAGCGGATCGCCGAGCACCTCGACTTCGTCGACGTCGACCCAGCACCCACCAGCGCCGCCGACGTCGTCGACCGCCTGCGCCGGGGAGAGATCACCGCCGAGGACGCCCTGGCCGAACTGGAGCGGGACCGATGATCCCGCAGTTGGTGACGGTGCGCGTGCGCCGTTCCAACGGCCGCCGGGTGCGGCTGTACATCCCCGTGGTGCCGGTGGTGCTGGTGCTGTCGCCGCTGCTGCTGCTCGCCGTGCTGGGCGGAGTGGTCGCGTGCCTCATTTTCCGGATGAGTCCGGGAGGCGCGCTGCGCGGTGCCGGACAGGTGCTGTGGGCGCTGCCCGGCACCCGGTTCGAGATGGCGCAGGGCCGGACAGCCGTGCTGGCCAGCGTGAGATAACTCAGAGAATCAGGAGCACACGCATGAACGAGCAGCGCCGCCAGATCCTGGAGATGCTGGCCGAAGGAAAGATCACCGCGGACGAGGCCGAGCGGCTGATCGAAGCGCTCGAGCGCGAGCAGCCCGAGACGCCGCCGGGAACGACGTCCCGCCCGAAGGCCCGCGCGAAGTACCTGCGCGTGGTCATGGACGCCGAGGACGACACCGGCGGCGGCCCCACCCGGCTCAACGTCCGTATCCCGCTGCAACTGCTGCGCGCCGGGGTCCGGCTCACCACCTTGCTCCCACCGGCGGCCATCACCAAGGTCAACGCGGAGCTGGACAGGGCCGGGGTGCCGATCGACCTCGCCGAGCTCAAGCCGCAGCACCTCGATGACCTCATCGACCACCTCGACGACGTCATCGTCGACCTCGACGACCCCGGCTCCAAGATGCAGGTCTACTGCGAGTGATACCGGCCCTGGCCGGCACCGACACCGGCGATTTCGGCATCCCCGTGGCCTACCTCAACGGCCGGCTCGCCACGCAGGGACGCAGCCCACTGGGCCAGCCGGAACCCCCGGCCGTCCCGTGGCTGTCAGGTCGAAGCGGCTCAGGAAGGCCCCCACGCCGGAGGCGTGTCCACCGGGGGGCTCGCGGAGTGCTGCTCGGTCCAGCCGGTGGCGGCCACCACCTCGCGCGCGATGTCCGCGAGAGCCCGCCCGTCCGTCGCCACCCGCACTGCGTCCGCAGACGTCTGCTGGTCCAGCAACCGCGCCTTACGGGTACTGCTCTCCCATTCCGTCTCCAGCTCCGAGCCGATTTCCCGGCGCTCCAGCCGTTCCCGCGTGGTCGTGTCGCTGGCCGTGAGAAGAACCCGCACGATCCGCAGCCCGCTGCCCATGGCCCGTTCGAACATGCCGGTCGTCTCGGGCACCACGCTCAGCGTGTTCGTATAGATCAGACGCCGGTAGCCGCGGCGTGCGTAGTTCGTCCACACCGCGATCAGATTGCTTTCAGTGATCTCCGCACGGCGCGGATCTCCTTCCGGAGCTGGATGCACCTGCCCCATGAAGTCACCGTCGATGACCGCGTGAGGGACCGCCGCGCCTCGTAGCAGCGCCGAAACCTCCCACCCCACCGTCGTCTTGCCGACCCCGGCCCGCCCTCCGATGAGGAGCACTTCCGCGTGATCCATGCACGCAGCCTGGCAGCCCACCCCCGTCTCACGCGATCGAATATCGAAGTGCCCTGCGGAAGCGGGCGGTCAGGCCGCGCCGGTCCTCACTCGCGAGCGTCTCCGCCCAGGCCGGGCTGACGTACGCGGCATTCTTCGGCTTCGTACGGGCGGCCGAGGAAAATGAGCGGGCCGGCGAGGTCTTCTGCCGCGTTGGGGTCGCCCAGATCGATGGCGACGCGGCAGAGGGACACGGCTTCGTCCGGGCTGACACCGCTGGCAGGACCTACGTCAACGACAGACCCACCGGGGCGAACCCCGGCCTGGACTGGACCTATCGCTCCATGGGCACCGCGGGAAACTGACCCGGAGCAGGATGAGCACCCGCACCGCCCCCTACTTCCCCGGACCGAAGCCGTACCCCCGACACTCCTGCCACTGAACCCGATCGGCCAGGCCGACAGGGATGGAGACGAACTCGACATGCAATCACCGAAGAAGCCCACCGGAGAACCGGGAAACGGCTCGGCGGACACCGCACACATCATCCCGATGGCCACGCTCGAACCACAACGGTGGGCCAACGGACGAGGCTGGACCCGCGAGATCCATCGTGAGCCCGCCGCGGATTCCCCGGAGACGGTCGCGTGGCGGCTGAGCCTCGCGGACATCGAGGACACCGGCCCCTTCTCACCCTTCCCGGGGATGGAGCGCCATCTGCTGTCGGCCGCCCCCGTGCCCCTTCAGCTGTCCATCGACGGTGCCGTCCACGATCTGCGTTACACCCAGATCGTCACGTTCGGCGGGACCGCCGAAGTGGCCACGACCGCCGTTCACGGCAGGGCGCGGGCGCTCAATCTCATGGTGCGCAGCGGCATCCGCGGCAGCCTCGACCTCCTCGGGGGCGACGCGCGGTTGTCGGTCTCGGCCGCGTTCGCCACCGCTCTGGTGGTCCTCGACGGCATCGTCACGCTCGGTGGCCGACGGCTGGAGCGTTTCGACACCATCCTTCCTGGCGCCGAAGAGACACCACTCACTCTCCAGGACGCGACCGTGGCCCGGGTGCGCGTCGAGACGTCGGCGACGGATGCCGCGCCCGCCCCCGCCTAGCACCGCCCGAACGCACAGTTTTCTCCCGGTGCCAGGCAGGGGCGGTGGCCGGACAACTCCTGGATGCAGCCGGTGCCCACGGGGCCGCTGGCGAGGATGTCACCGGCGCGCGGCGTGGTGCCGCGCGACGCGTGCGCCGACATCTGGTCGAGCGTCCTTGCTCTTGGACGGGCTGTACACGAACCCCATCTCGCTTGCGGAGATGTCGCGTGGGCTCCAGTCGCAGTAGACCGTGCATGACGGTCTTATGCGTAAACGACAGCTTCATATCCGGGGGCGAGGGGTGGCCGTGTCTCCGCGCGCACCTGAAGCTCTTGTTGCATGCATGCCAACACTCTGGCGCACGGCCCTATCCGCCGAAGGGATCGCCACATGCGTTCAGCGCCGCCTCCACCTCCACCCAGCGGCGTGCCCGCTGAGAAGGAATCAGCCCCCCGCTCGGTGACCGGCCGGGTTCTCAGCGTGCTGGATGCGTTTGCCGGAGAACGCCGTCGGCTGACTCTCTCGGACATCAGCCGGCGAACCGGGATACCGCTGGCCACCACGCATCGGCTGGTCGGCGAGCTGCTGTCCTGGGGTGCACTCGAACGGAACCGGAACGGCCGGTACGAGATCGGCCTGCACTTGTGGGCGGTCGCGGCCACGGCTCCACGATGGCTGGAACTGAGAGACTTGGCGATGCCCTTCCTCCGGGGCCTGAACCGGAAGACAGGGGGGCAGCAGGTTCGGCTGACGGTGCTGGACGGCATGGAGACGGTACTCGTCGAGCGGATCGGTGCCCCGGCCACCGACGGAGCGGGCGAACCGGTCGGCGGCCGGCGCCCGGCGCACGCCACCGGTGACGGCCTGGTGCTCCTCGCATACGCCGGGGCGACCGCCCAGGCACGCTATCTGGCCCACCATGCCCTGACGACCGGCCTGCGGCGCGTGCTCGCCGAGGTGGAGAGGACAGGCTTCGCGGTGAACGGCCGGTGGCCCGGTCCGGGGGGCACGGCGTCGGCCGCGGCTCCCGTGCGGGACGCGACGGGCGAGGTCGTGGCCGCTGTGTCCGTCCTCCCGGGGACCTCTGGCGCCGGACAGCGCGTGCTCGCGCCCGAAGTCATGGCTACCGGCCGGGCCATCTCCCGAGCGTTGTGCCATCGGCGGAACGGCGCGTGAGCCGACGCTTCCAGCGGGCGTGAACGTGGATGGAGCGGACAGAACGGGCTCGTGAGGACGGCTCCCGCGGCGGACCGCAGGAGCCGTGCGTGCGAGGACTCGCTCAGAACGGGCAGGTGTCCTGCCAGCGCGTGACCAGGGCGGGGCTGTTCCTGTCCGCTTCCCGTGCCGCGCCGCACAGGAACGGGCTGAAGCGGGTGTCGCCGTACAACCAGCGGCTGAAGAACGACACGATCCACTTGCCCTGCTTGGCCTTGTTGCCGTAGCCGGTCATCGGGCAGAGGTGGTCGCCGGGAACCTCGATGTAGAGCTTCTCGGCCTGGGACATCGAGTTGTACCAGGGCAGAGCGTAGGTGTTGCCGTGCGCGACGGGGTCGCTCTGACAGGTCATGAAGAAGGTGGGGTCGGTCACTCCGGAGAAGTTCTGGTTCGGGTTGTACGGTGCCAGCGGCACGCCCGCCTTGAAGCGGGAGTCGTCCCGGAGAGCCACCATGACACCGCCGCCGCCCATCGAGTGACCGGCCGCACCGAGTGTGCCGTTCACCTTCCCGTAGATCGGGTTGCCGAAGGCGGAACCGAACGAGATCAGCTGCGTGCCGGCGGCGCTGATCTGGCGGCCGCGCGACGCGGGATCGTCGCCCAACGTAAAGGTGCCGACGTTGATGACGACGAAGCCCCAGGAAGCGAGGCGGGGCGCGAGCCACTGCAGGTTCTGCTGGGTCCCTTGATAGCCCGGCATCAGCACGACGCCCGGGTACGAGCCGTCGGCCGTCGGATAGGTGATCGTGCCGGACCCGTACCCGCTCGGATTGGGAACGGTGTAGGTGGCGGTGGCCAGCGGCCCGTTCGTGGCCTCGAGTGAAGCGGCAGTCGGATTCGGGATCGTGGCGAGGACGGAAGCGCTGTCGGTGGCCGAGCCGGTCGCGGGCCTGCTCCGGGACTGCGGCTCGGCGGCCGCGGTCGGTGTGACGGAGGCCGTCAACAGCGCGGAGGCGAGGGTGGTCGCCAGCACGATCAGCACGGCCACGGCGCGGGACCGGGACCGTAACGGCCAAGCCCTTCTGGACGAACGACGAGTTGGACGCATCAAGAGACCTCCAGGACGCTGCGCGGGTGCGCGCTGCCGGAAGTGCAGCGCGTCCGCAACGTAAATTGCGCAAGAGACACCCGGAAGTCGGGTTTCTGCCCAGCGGAAGGAAACGTCGTAAGGGAGTTCTTCGGCAGCCCGTGAAGGGTGTCAATATTCCGATCAGGCTGCTGAGCCGAGTGTTTCCTGTGGATGGTGAGGCGGCCGGGGCACCCCTGCTGACGGCTCGGCGCCACAGAGAGCCTTCGCTGTGGTGGAGCTCGAGGGTCCTGAAGAGGTGACCCGCGCGGCTCGAGCGTTCATCGAACTTCCGGACGGTGGTGCGACATGTCCCTTCCCGCGGACAGGGCATCGGAGGCGTACAGCAGATAGTCGGCAAACGATGGATAAAGTCCCATGTCGGGAAACGATGCCTCGCCGAACCAGCCGAGCTGCCCGTAGCCGTCCCCAGGCGTGCAATCGACGAACAGCATGGACCATGCATCGGGATCGAAGACGATAAGCGGCAGCAACCGCGTAGAGGGACTGAATTCCGTTCCCTCAAAAATGTCCGGTGGAAAGTGGTTTCTCGCCCATATGCTCAGCTGTGAGATCGGCCCGATACCGTAGTCGGTGAAGATGTAGCCACTCGGGTCCGCATCCCCGCCACTCCCGTTGAAGTCGCCGGCCGGTCCGGTGCCGTTGCGCACCAGATAGAAGGCGCGCACGTCGGCGGGAATCTTGAGGTCCAGGTCCCGCTCAAGGGCCAGGATCTCCTCCTCGGTGGCTGGTTCCGGAAGACGCTGCCAGGCGCGGGGGACATGCTGCTTCAGCCACGTCTCGATCCGCCGCCAGGAGCCGAGGGTCCGTTCGACCCGTACTTGTTCCTCACTCATGCCCGGACCTTAGTTGCCGGGTATGACACACGCGACACACGTGTAATCGGCGACCGCAGGGCGTTCCCCGCCACCCGGTCTTGGAGATTCGGGCCCTTGACCGGTGTGAACTGCTGGTCGTTCCCCCTCCACGCTGAACGCCGACGACGTCCCCTGTCGGACGTGGCGTTCCGGATCGTGGCCCGCGCCGTGCTCCATCCGTCCGCCGCGGCCCCCGAACCGGCAGCGGATGACACCCAGGTCGGCGCCGCCCATAGGAGTTCCACGGGCCCGCCGTGTCCCCCGACAGCCTGCTATCCACCCGCCGCGGCACGGCGCAGCAGTGGGGTGAGGCGGTGCGGCACCAGTTCGCGCATGGCCAGGGCCGTCGTGGTGCGCTCGATGCCGGGGATGGCGAGGATCTGTCCCGCGATTCCGTACAGGGCCTCCACGTCCGTGGCGACCACCCGTATGAGCAGATCCGTCTCGCCGCTGAGGCCGAAGACCTCCACGACCTGGTCGATGCCCGCCAGCGCTTCGGACACCTCGGCCAACCGGTGCTGATGGACCCGCGCGGTGACGAACGCGGTGAGGGGATGACCCAGTGCCTTCGGGGTGATCCGGCGTTCGAAGGAGTCCAGCGCGCCGCCCTGCTCCAATCTGGCCACCCGCGCTTGGACGGTGTTGCGGGACAACCCCAGCTGCTCGGCCAGGGCGACGATGGTGGCTCGTGGATCGGCGGCAAGGGCGAGCAGGATCCGCGCGTCGGTGGCGTCCACGCCTCGCTCATCGCTCATAGTGTCCAATCGATGTCTCTCATCCGACTCGGAGTCTGAGCAGAATGCTCAGTCCTACGGGGACATGTTGTGCACCCCAGGGATTATCTGTCTACTGGCAGAGCACAACGTCAAATTTTTGCAGAAGCAAGGTGCGGACAGTGGGGTGCGCTCTGTGACGGTCGTGAACTCGGAGCTGAGGTCAGTCGGCGGCAAGGGCCCGGGCGTTGCCCGGGAGGCGGAGCTCGCCGTGCTCGAAGCGGTCGAACGGCGCGTGCTGTGGCTGTCCACGGCGATCATCGATCATGCCAACCGGGTGCGGCCGAACCCCACGGGTCTGAAGGTCGGCGGCCACCAGGCGTCCAGCGCCTCGATGACCTCGATCATGACGGCGCTGTGGTTCCACGCGCTGACCTCCGAGGACCGGGTGTCGGTCAAGCCGCATGCCTCGCCCGTGCTGCATGCGATCAATTACCTGCTGGGTGAGTTGGACGCGTCCTACCTGACCACCCTGCGCGCCTTCGGGGGCCTGCAGAGCTACCCCAGCCGGTCCAAGGACCCCGACCCGGTCGACTACTCCACCGGATCGGTCGGCATCGGCGCCACCGCGCCCTTGTGGGGCGCCATCGCGCGGCGCTACACGGAAGGGCATTTCGGTGGGGCCGGTACGGGACGGCAGTACTCCCTGCTGGGCGACGCGGAACTGGACGAGGGCGCGATCTGGGAAGCGATCCAGGACCCGATGGTGCCGGGCCTGGGCGAGGTGGTGTGGGTCGTAGACCTGAACCGGCAGTCCCTGGACCGCGTGGTGCCCGGTATCGCCGCGGAGCGGCTGCGGGGCATGTTCACCGCGGCCGGCTGGCAGGTGATCAACCTCAAGTACGGGCAGCTCCTGCAGGAGTTGTTCGCGCGGCCGGGCGGCGAGGCGCTGCGCGCCCGTATCGACGCCATGGGCAACCCCGAATACCAGCGCCTGCTGCGGTGTTCCGCCGACGAATTGCGTGAGCGCCTGCCCGGCACCGGCTCCACGGCCGGGCCGATCGCCGACCTCATCGCGCCACTGGACGACGCCTCGCTGCTGGCGGCGGTGCGCAACCTGGGCGGCCATGACATCCGCGCCCTCATGGACGCGTACGACGCCGTCGACGACACCCGCCCGACCGTGATCTTCGCGTACACGGTCAAGGGCTGCGGGCTGCCCACCGAGGGCCATCCGCAGAACCATTCCTCGCTGCTGACCGGCGACCAGATGGAGGCACTGGCCAACCGTCTGGGGACGGACCTCGACCGCCCCTGGGCGGCCTTCGGCGACGGCTCGCCGGAAGCGGCCCTGTGCGCGGCGGCCGCCGATCGGCTGCGCCGCCCCGGACACACCTCGCGGCGGCCCCCCGAGGTCCCCGCCGACCTGGCCCGCCCGGCACCGACCGGTACCGGCAACACCCAGCAGGCGCTCGGGCGCGTCCTGCTGGACCTCACCCGGCGGGCGCCGGAGGCGGCGGAACGGATCGTCACCGTCAGCCCCGACGTCAGTTCCAGCACCAATCTCGGTGGCTGGCTCAACAAGGTCGGGGTGTGGTCGCCGACCGAGCGCCCCAACTGGTTCGCCGACGACGCCGAGACGATCCTGCACTGGCGGGAGCGGCCCACGGGCCAGCATGTGGAGCTGGGCATAGCGGAGACCAACCTGGTCGGCCTGCTCGGCGAACTGGGCACCACCTGGAGCCGCTGGGGCCAGCCGCTGCTGCCGATCGGTGTGGTCTACGACCCCTTCGTCAACAGGGCGCTGGAGCCGTGGTCCTTCGGTATCTACGCCGGTGGCCAGTCGATCCTGGTCGGCACGCCGTCCGGCGTCACGCTCGCCCCCGAGGGCGGTGCGCACCAGTCGATCACCACTCCGTCACTCGGCATCGAGCAGCCCGGCTGTGTCACCTACGAACCCGCGTTCGCGATCGACACCGAATGGTGTCTGCTGGCCGCGCTCGGCAACCTCGGTCGGCCGGACGGGAGTTCGGCCTACCTGCGGCTGTCCACCCGGCCCGTCGACCAGTCCGCGGCCTCGGTGCCGACCGACCCGGCCGCGCGTGAGCGCCGCCGCCGGCACGCGGTGGCCGGAGCCTACCGGCTGAGGCAGCACGAGAACCCGGTGGTGACCCTCGCCGCGATGGGCGCACTGGTCCCCGAGGCCCTGGCCGCCGCCGACCGGCTCGCCGCCCTCGGCCACGGCGCCGATGTCGTGTGCGTGACCAGCCCGGACCTGCTCTTCCGCGCGCTGCAGGCCCGCCGCGGCCTGTCGGAGGACCCGACCTGGATCCTCGACCAGGTCTTCCCCGCCGAACGGACCACTCCGCTCGTCACCGTGCTGGACGGCCACCCGCACACCCTGTCCTTCCTGGGCACGATCCAGAACACGCCCGTCACCACCCTCGGCGTGACCCGGTTCGGCCAGTCCGGTGCGATCGAGGACGTCTACCGCTACCACGGCATCGACAGCGATGGCATCGTCGCCGCAGCGCTGGACCACCTCGAGTAAGGCGAGGGGGCCGGAGGCTCGCGTGCCGCGCACCTTCGAGGCGCCGCGCATACGAGGTGCCGCGCATACGAGGGTGCCGTCCGGTGGGGGACGGCACCCTCGTATCCGCGGCGTTTCCAGCCGTTTCCCGGCGCCTGCGTCCGGTGTTATCTCGGCATCTCCGTCGATGTGCCGTTCACCGTTCCGGTGGCCCTCGTGGGGCGCTCCAGGATGCCCCGGGCGTCGGGCGGGGCAGGTTCCGGGGCGCCGGTGGTGTGCTGCGGGCCGGTGGACTCGGCCGCGCCGGCGCTGCCGTTCGCGGTGCCGTTGTGCGGCTGCGCCGACCCGTTGATCTTCTCGATCGCCTGCCGGGCCTGCTCACCGGGGGAGCGGGCCGCCAGCGGCGGTGCGGGGTGGGGCGCCGTGGCCGCGGGCTGGGGCCGCTCCCGCTCGGGTTTGGCGTGGACGCCGATGGTGTGGGTCCCCTGGCGCAGCCGATGGCTGACCGCCTCGTCGAGGCTCACCGGCCGCTGCGTCTGGGCCGCCAGCCGGCCGGCCTCCTGGCCCAGCGCGGCGACCACTTCCCAGGGCAGATGGAGCACCAGGCGTACTTCGGCGTCGCCATCCGGCAGCGCCTGGATGGGAGGGATGAACCGGTCATTCATGGACGGGGCCTCCGGTCTCGGTATCGGCCTGTGCGGGCGGCGCGCGTCCCATGGCAGGACGCACACAGAGCGATACGGAGAACCGGCCCCTGGTGTTCACCCGTGCGACGGCGATCCCTCTCCCCGCCCCGTGCCCGGGCGCCTCGCCGCCCGGTGCCCCGGCTCCTGGTGGCCCCGGTGGCCGTCAGTTCTTGCTGAGCAGGATCGTCACCGTCGCCAGGATCGCCGCCAGCACCAGCATGGCGATGCCGTAGATCAGCCGCTGCGACCGCAGGACGGGGAGGAACGCGTCGAGGGAGATCCGGCCGGCTCCGGTGAGCGCGAGCCCGGCGGCGCCGACGCCGACGAGCAGCGGGAACTCGAAACCGCCGAAATAGCCGAGTGGCGTGGCGGCGGCGACGGCGTTGGCCATCGTGCCCGCGACGGCCGCACCGGCGAGCGGGGTGAGCAGCCCCACGGCGAGGGCGAGGCCGCCGAAGGTCTCGGTGAGCCCGGCGATCACGGCCATGGCCTTGGGCGCCGGATAGCCGAACTGCGCGAACGCCACGGCCGTCTTGTCGATGCCCAGGCCGCCCCACCAGCCGAAGAGGTGCTGTGCGCCGCGCGCGGCGACGATCAGCCCGACGCCGAGCCGGAGGACCAGCAGACCGACATCATGGGCTCGGAGCACATGCGCCGCCGATCTGGGCGAGGCCGGGGCGGGTGCGGTGGCGTTCTCGGGGTGGGATGAAGTCATGGCGCCCTCGTCTGGTCGGGCTCGGCGCGGATCGCCGAGCCGAGATCCGATATGCACCCTAAATACTTTTTATTCCACCGAGCTGCGGGGTTCAATCCGGGCACCGGTCAGCCGCGGCGCGGCCCTCGCGTGAGCCGCCGGGCCGTAGCCGCGTCAGCACCAGAAGCGCGGCCCCGGCCAGACAGCAGCCCCCGGCCGCCATCAGGGCCGCGTCGACGGCCGCGGCCATGGCGGCACCGTGCGCGTCGGCGGCGGGCCCGGACAGGGCCACTCCCAGCCCCGCCGCGGTGGTGATGACCGTCTTGGTCACCCCCGACGCCTCCCCGGCGCGCTCGGGCCGCACCACCGCCTGGGTGGCGATGAGCGTCAGGGCGCCCGCGACCCCGAGCGCGGCCCCGCACCCGGTGACCGCGACGAGGAAGACCGGCAGGGTCGGCGCCGCCGCGGCGGCGCCCAGCGCCAGCGCCCCCAGCACCAGAGCCCCGGCCATCGCCCGCACCGCGTCCGCCGTGCGGATCCGCCCCGCCACCGGCCCGGCCAGCGCCATCGCCGCCGCCGGGGCCAGGAAGGCCGCCCCCGCGCCCGTCGCCGACAGCCGCCACGGCCCCTGCAACGCCAGGGGCACGACGAACAGGACGACCACGGTCGCGGCATTGGCCGCCGCTCCGGCCGCCGTCAGAGCCACAAAGGGCCGGTTGCCGAACAGGGCGAGATCCACCAGCGGATGCGCCGCCGCCCGCTCATGCCGTACGAAGACGGCCCCGAGCCCGACCGCCAGCACCAGGGCCGTCGCCGAGCGGCCCGAGGCCCAGCCCCAGAGCGGCCCCCGGTCGACCAGGATCGCGAGCGCCGCGAGCGCGCCGGTCGCCGTGACCAGCCCCGCCGCGTCCACGGACGTCGGTGCGGTGGTGTCCCGCGACTCCCCGGCCCGTGCCGCGCACACCACCGCGACCAGCGCGAGGGGCACGTTCAGCCAGCACACCGCCCGCCAGGACACCGCCTCGGTGAGCACCCCGCCGACGTACGGCCCGCACACCGTGGCCACGCCCCCGATGCCCAGCGCCCGGCCCATGACCCGCGCCCGCGAACCGGGCGGGCAGGCGTTCGTCAGCAGGGCGAGACCGGCCGGCATGGCCATCGCCCCGCCCGCGCCCTGCACCACCCGCGCGCCCACCAGCACCGGAAGCGACGGGGCCAGCGCACAGACCAGCGACGCCCCGCCGAACACCGCAAGACCCGCCGTCAGCAACCGGCGGCGGCCGTACAGATCGCCCAGCCGCCCGGCGCCCGCCATCAGCGCGCCGGCCGCGAGCAGATACCCGCTCACCACCCACTGCAGGCCGCCTCCCGCCGCCCCCAGATCCCGCCCGATCGCGGGCAGGGCCAGGTTCAGCGCGAACGCGTCCAACTGGACGCAGAACACGGTCGCGGACACCGCCGCCAGCGCCCATCGCCCCGCGGACCCGCCACTTACCGCCGTCATCACACACTCCTCGGCACCCGAAAAGGACATGTCGGATACCGGGGCTGAAAGGAGAGACGAGCGAACGGAAGGAAACGGGCGCGGCCACCCCACCCGGGGAACGGCGATCGGTCAGCGGCGGGGCGGCAGCCGGTGCAGCTCCACGGCGGTAAGCCGCCCGTCCTCGATCGCGGCCGTCATAAACGTACAGTACGGCTGCCGGCGCCGGTCGGTGGGGGAGCCGGGGTTGAGCAGCCGCAGCGGCCCCTCGGCCGTGGAGTCCCACGGGATATGGCTGTGGCCGAACACCAGCACATCGAGGCCGGGGAACCGCTCGGCGCAGCGCCGCTCCCGCCCCCGCGCCGCTCCGGTCTCGTGCACCACGCCCAGCCGCACCCCCGCCAGCTCGGCCCGGGCCACCTCCGGCAGCCGCGCCCGCAGCTCGGGCCCGTCGTTGTTGCCGTACACCCCGATCAGCCGCCGCGATCGCTCCTGGAGCAGATCGAGGGTGGCGAGGTCGACCCAGTCGCCCGCGTGGACCACGACATCGGCGTGCGGCAGCCGCTCCAGCAGCTCCCCGGGGAGCGCCTTGGCGCGCCGGGGGAGATGGGTGTCGGACATCAGCAGAAGACGCACACGGACGACCGTACCGCCGTGATGCCCTTGACGCGGGCATCGACGGAAGAAATAGTGTGCCAAGCGACTCGATGTCGCCTCGGTGTCGCGAGGCTCCCAGGGGGTGGACATGGCAGCGCGGTCCCAGGCGCGGACGGCGAAGGAGGCGGCGCAGGACCGCTATCCGCGGCCGGTGGTCTCGACGGCGGAGGCGGAGTGGATCTGGCGGCAGCTCTCGGTGCAGGCGATGGAGGACGGCGCGAAGCCGGAGACCGTACGGCTGGCCGTGGTGGTGGGCCTGGCGCGGGCCAGTGGCGCCCGGTACGGCGGACTGCTGCGCTGCGGACTGTCGGCGCTGGACCTCGACTCCGGATGGGTGACCATCGAGCACGGCAAGCATCGCGTCCCGCGCCGGCACGGCCTGGACCGCGGCACCGTGCTGGTGCTGCGCCGCTGGCTGCGGGTGCGGCAGGAGCTCTGCGCCGAGCTGGAGGGGTCGGTGCCGGACGCGCTGCTGCTGACGGTGCACCACACCCATGACAACGGTGTGACCGTGGTCGCCGGGCTGCCCATCACCCGGCAGGGGCTGGTGCTCTCCTGGCGCCGGTTCGTCCACCGTACGAACGCCCGGTACGCCGGTCGCCGCCCTCCGCTGCCCACCCGCTTCGAACAGGTCCGCCGGGTCTGGGACACCTGAGCTCGGACCCCGGCCGGGCCATTGACGGGCCGCTGGCGCAACGTGACATTGTACGCTGGCACTCCGCGCCGACTCGACGTGCCATTCGGAGGGCCGAGATGGGTGAACTCAAGCATCGGAGCCTGGCCACCGTTCAGCATCGGCTGCGCGACCAGGTCGCCCATCAGCTGCGTGCGGCCTTGATAGCGGGTGAACTCCGGCCGGGCACGGTCTACTCGGCGCCCGGTCTGGCCGCGGACTTCGGGGTCTCGGCCACACCGGTGCGGGAGGCCATGCTCGACTTGGCCCGCGAGGGTCTGGTCGAGCCGGTGCGCAACAAGGGCTTCCGGATCACCGAGGTGAGCGACCGCGACCTCGACCAGTACACCGAGATCCGGGCGCTGATCGAGGTCCCGGTCGTCGGCCGGGTCACCCGCACCGCGACCCGCGCCCAGCTCGAAGCGCTCCGCCCGATCGCCCTGGAGATCGTCGAGGCGGCGGCCGCCCATGACCTCGTCGGCTATCTGGAGGCCGACCGTCGCTTCCACCTCGAACTGCTGGGCCTCAGCGGCAATGACCGCCTCGTCGAGACCGTCGGTGACCTGCGCAAGCGCTCCCGTCTCTACGGCCTGACCTGGCTCGACGAACACGACCAGCTGCTGCCGTCCGCCGAGGAGCATGTGGAACTGCTCGATGTGATGCTGGCCGGGGACGCCGAAGCGGCGGAGGCATGCATGACCCGCCACCTCGGCCATGTCCGTTCTCTGTGGGCCCAGGGCCGCGAGGAGGCCGCACGAGTGCCCTGACGGGGTGCCGCCCCGCCGGGCCGCTTGGACGGGAGCGGGCCGCTTGGCCGGCAGTGCGGCGCGACCGCGGATCAGCCGGACGGGGACAGCAGCCGGTCCATCCACTCCTCCACCGCATCGGCCGTGCGGGGCAGGGCCGTTGACATCAGGCGGGCGCCGTCGGCGGTGATCACCAGATCGTCCTCGATGCGCACACCGATCCCGCGCAGTTCGGGCGGCAGGGTCGTGTCGTCGGGCTGGAGGTAGAGGCCCGGTTCGACGGTGAGGACCTGGCCCTCCTCCAGGACGCCGTCCAGGTACTGCTCCGCGCGGGCCCGGGCGCAGTCGTGGACGTCGAGCCCGAGCATATGGCCGGAGCTGCACAGGGTGTAGCGCCGGTGGAGGCCGCTCTCGGCCGTGAGTGCCTGTGCGGCGGGGATGCGCAGTACGCCCCAGTCGGCGAGGCCCTCGGCGAGCACGGTGGAACAGGCCCGGTGGAAGTCGCGGAAGCTCGCGCCCGGTTTGAGGGCGGCGATCCCTGCGTCCTGCGCGGCGAGCACCAGCTCGTAGACCCGGCGCTGGACGGGGGAGAAGCGCCCGGACAGCGGGAGGGTGCGGGTGAGGTCGGCGGTGTACAGCGCGTCGGTCTCCACGCCCGCGTCGAGCAGGAGCAGTTGCCGCGGGTCGAGCGGGCCGTCGTTGCGGGTCCAGTGCAGCACACAGGCGTGGGCGCCGGCGGCGGCGATGGTCTCGTAGCCGGTGCCGTTGCCCTCGGCGCGGGCGCGCAGCTGGAAGACGCCCTCGATCCAGCGTTCGCCGCGGGGGTGCCGCAGTGCCGATGGCAGGGCGCGGACGACATCCTCGAAGCCGGTGGCGGTGTGATCCACGGCCTGCTGGAGCTGGGCCACCTCCCATGGGTCCTTCACCAAGCGCAACTCGCTGAGCGCGGAGGCCAGTTCGGGATCGCGGGAGGCGTCCCTGCCGGGGCCGAGGCGGGCGAGGCCGGCCAGGTGGGCGCAGCGGATGCCGGTCAGCCGCTCGGCCTCGGCCAGGTCGGGGCGGCGGCCGACCCAGAACTCGCCGTACTTGCGGTCCCGGTAGAACTCCCCGCCCTTCTCGCGTGGTGACCGCGGCCGCAGGTACAGCACGGGCTCGCCGTCCGGCTCCAGGACGAGCACGTGACCGGGCTGGTCCTCGCCGGTCAGCCCGGTCAGCCAGGCGTACGCACTGTGCGGGCGGAAGCGGTGGTCGCAGTCGTGGGAGCGGACCTTCAGCTCGCCGGCCGGGATGAGCAGCCGCTCGCCGGGGAAGCGGGCGGCGAGCCGGGCCCGGCGGCCGGTGAGCTGCTCGAAGCCGGGGACCCGGGAGTCATCTGGGGGTGGGGCTGGGGCCCAGCCGTCGGCCATGGAGCGGGCGAGGGCGTCCGATACGGGCAAGTCATGGCTGCCGGTGTGGAGTTGGGCGGCACGTGCGGTCACGGATACCTCCGGTGAAGGAAATCTGGATGACCTTTTCCTGACGCCTTGTCAGTGCAATTTCACATTACTATGTTACAGGTCACACCTCGTGAAGTGAAGGCCATTGCCTCGGGCCCCCACTCACCCCCCACCGCCTCTTGGAGGTTCAGGTGTTACATTCGCGCTCCTCACGCAGACTCCTGCTGGCCGCGACCCTCGTCGCCGCGCTCGTGATGCCGCTCGGGCAGGCCGCCGCGGCCGCGCCCAGGGACCCCGCACCATCCGCCCGTCCGTGGCAGCCGAAGGCGGCACCGAAGCCCCCGCCCCGGCCTGCCGGCAACCCCTTCGACCACGCCCAGCGCCTTGACGCGAAACCGGAGTTCAGCGCACCTCCGGCCCCCGCGCCCGGCTCCGTCACCACCGACGGACGGATACCCGGCCCGCTGTCCGGGCCGGCCACCCCGCACCACGACAAGAAGCCGGCCGTCGCCCCCTGCACCCTGGACGGCATCACCGGGCTGAGCCCTGATCAGCTGGCCGACTTCCTCGCCGACCCCGCGGTCACCGCCGACGGCTGTCTGCGTGGCCTCATCTGGAACTGGGACCCGCGGCTGATCCCCGTCATGTCCGACGCACACGTCCAGACCGTGGCCCGGCGCATCGCCTCCCTCGCCCCCGGCCACGACGGCGAGAACACCAGCCACCTGTACGAGATGTTCACGTACCTGCACGCGGTGGCGTACCACGACTTCTCACACGACGAGATCGACACCACCGACGCCCCCACCGTCAACGCGGTACGCGGCGCGGTCGACGCCTTCGGCGCCGCGGCCCGCACCTTCGACGCCACCCGGGCCAACGCCGACACCCTGCGCGAGGCCCTGATCGGCTGCAGCGGGCCCGGCGGACGCCAGTACCAACTCGGCCTGGTCAAGAAGGTCCTGGCCACCATGGACCCGGAGCACACCGCCACCAACAAGGACCAGTCCTGGGGCAACGCCGCCCTCTCCGCGCTCTCGCTGAACTACCTGGGTGTCTACTCCGGCAACCAGGACAAGGAGTTCCAGGCCGCGGTCGCCGCCGACCCCGGCTACCGTGCCGCCTTCAAGGCGTTCGCCGATTACACCCACCTGAAGGACACCCCCAACGCCTGGGTCGTACGCGACGCCCTCCTCGAGTACGGCCGCTTCGGCGAGATCGACTCCCTCAAGCAGCAGACCATCGCCGATCTCGGAGCGCTGCTGCCCGTCACGGTCAAGAACTTCGGCGAGGGCAGCGCACCCTGGGGCAAGGTCGTCTCCTGGCTCATCACCTTCGAGGCGTGCCGGCCCTACGGCGTCTGCAAGGAGGACATCGAGAAGCGGATCTTCCCGAACACGTACTCCTACGACAACGGCGGCATCAAGGTCCGCACCGCCCTCGACCGCGCCACCGTCGACCAGCTCTACTATGCGTCCAAGCAGGTCAGGGCCCAGTTCCACCGGGTGCTCGGCACCGAGGAGCCGCTCGCCGGCGACCCGAACGCCACCCTCGGCATCGTGCTGTACGCCTCACGCTCCGACTACGAGGTCTACCACCCGATGCTCACTGGCATGTCCACCGACAACGGCGGTGTCTACATCGAGAAGGGTGCGACCTTCTACACGTACCAGCGCCGCGTGCCCCAGGACTCCTCCCTCACCCTGGAAGAGCTCTTCCGGCACGAGTACACCCACTACCTCAACGGCCGGTTCGCCGTCCCCGGCTTCTTCGGCGAGGGCCCCTGGTACGAGGGTGACCGCACGACCGCCATGGACGAGGGCAGCGCCGAGTTCTTCGACGGCTCGACCCGTGACGACGGCATCCGCGTACGCCAGTCCCTGGTCCGTGACATCATCAGCGACACCCAGGGCGGCAGGCCGCGGATGACGATCAACGAGATGCTGCACGCGACCTACGACGGCGGCGGCTTCCGCTTCTACTCCTACGCGGGAACCTTCTTCGAGTTCCTGTGGCGCGACCACCCGGCGAAGCTCCAGGAGATGTACCGGTTCATCCGCGCCGACGACCCCGTCGCCTTCGACAACTGGCGCAACCAGCAGGGCGCGGACACCAACCTCCAGCAGCAGTACAACGCCTTCCTCGACCAACAGATAGCCATCGTCGACGACCTGTTCGTACCGGACACCACGTTCGTCCCCAACCAGGACCTGACGCTCACCGACGCCGCCGGGGCGCAGAGCGCCTTCTCCCAGGCCACCGGCAACCAGCCCGTCTGCAAGGACAACGGCGACGGCGAGCACGGACGGTTCGTCTGCACCGGCGAGATCACCGCGAACCTCAGCGACCCCGGCAGCCTCAACAAGGTCTTCACGGAGATGTCCGAGGCGGTCGACGCCAGCCTGCTCGACCGTTCCAAGCCGGCAGCCGTCGACTTCGGCGATATGAACTGCAGCTTCGGCCGGCCCACCGTCACGGGCAACTCCGGCACCGCGGACTTCAGTTGCGAGGGACCGCTGCGGCGGTGACCTGACTTTCGGTACCGCGCATCCGCACCGAGCAGGTGCGGATGCGCGGGCCGATGTCCCAGTGGGCCAACCGCCGGAATCGTGTTCCGCCGGACAGCCCTCAGGCCGCGGGCGCCGCGGCCGCCGCGGTGACGGTGAACCGCGCCTGCGTGGTGGCGCCGTTCACGCGCACCGCGAGGGTGGCCGTTCCCGGGCGCAGCGCGGTGAGCTTGCCGTCGGCCGGGTCGTACGCCGCCACATCGCGGCGTCCGGCGTCGTCCGGGTCGCCGATGTGGACGTTTGGCGAGCCGGTCCAGTCCGCGCTCAGCGGGAAGCCGACCGGCACCCGCCGGGCGTCGATCCCCTCGCCCTGGAAGACGGTCGCCGTGATGTCGGCGGCCTGCCCGGTGTGCAGGTCGTCCGGGGCGGTGACGGTGAGCCCGTCCACATGGGCGCGGGTCTGCACGGACACCCAGTCCGGGCCGCCCTGCCACGGTGCGTGGCGCGCGGCCGCCTGGTCCCGGGCCGAGACGTGGTCCACGCCGACCATCGACCAGCCGGTGAACCCGCCCTGGTTGGGCGGGGTGGCGGGGTTCTTGCCCGAGTTGCCGTTGATCAGATACGGGACGCCGTCCACCCGTGAGGCGTGGAAGGTGCCGACGTGGCTGCCGATGAACCCCGCGCCCTTGCCCGTCGTGCGGCGGAAGTCGGTCAGCCAGCCCTCCAGCAGCGCCGCCTCCTTGCGGTCGCCGAGCTGGCTGCCCTGCTGCGGGGTGGGGTCACGCGGCGGCACATGCTCGATCACCATCACCGAGCCGACGTCGGGGTCCTTCGCGGCCGCGTCCAGCTGGGCGCGCAACTCCTTGATCTGGTCGAAGCCACCGGCGCGCAGCCCCAGCCGTGAGGTGTCCAGGGTGAGGAAGCGGGTGCCCCGGTGGTCGAACGAGCGGTGGGCGGGCCCGAATTCGCCTGTGAAGTTGTCGATGGAGCCGCCCATCACCTCATGGTTGCCGGGCACGTAGTACCAGGGCAGCTCATCGCCCAGCTCTTCCTTCAGCACGGTGCGGGCGAAGGACAGATCGGCGGGGGAGCCCTCGTCGACCAGGTCCCCGTTGATCACCAGGAAGTCGGGCTTGGCCGCCTTGATCTCCCGCAGGGTGCGGCGGGCCTGGGCGACGATCGGGCTGCCCGGATCGCGGGCCACGAACTGCGCGTCGGACATCACCGCGAACCGCCAGTCGCGCCCCCGCACCTGCGCGGCGGTGGAGATCAGCGGATCGGGGCGCACGCTCTGCGTGGGCAGTTCGACGGAGGGCGGCACCCGCGCCGAGAGGTCGTCGATGACCACACTGCCGGTGTACTGGCGGGTGGCGGAGGTCTCGGCGAGGTAGAAGCGGTTGACCTTCAGCGGATACGCGACCCCGGCCGGCACGGCGAAGTCGACATGTCGCCATCCGGTCCAGGTCACATACGGTCCGCGGAGCAACTGGTCGGAGCCCGCCGCGTCCTTGAGGTGCAGGGTGGGCCACGCCCCCTTGCCGTCGCCCTTGATCCACAGGCCGAAGGACTGCGGCTGCCCGTCCACCTCGATCTGCTGGGGCGGGGTGACATAGGCGGCGCGGGTGGCCGTGGACTGGCTGAAGTCGTAGTCCAGCTTTAGCCCGGTGCCGGTGTGGCCGTCGGGCGTGGCCTCCGCCGAACCGGAGGCGCGGGCCTGGCTGAAGGTCCAGCGATCGGCGTCGTCGAAGGACGCCTCCTGCCGCTCGGTCAGGCCGACGGTGACGGCGAGCACGGTGGTGGCGCCGCCGACGCGGACCTTGACCTGCCCCGCGGCCTGGTCGTGGCGCGCCTTGACGGTGAAGGTGCCCGTCCGGGGGTCCGGGGCGATGTCGAACAGTGCGTGGTCGTACGAGAGCTGTATATCGGAGGGTTCGACGGGGGCGCTGGTGCCGTGCGCGTCCAGGCCGACGATGCCGAACCGGCCCGTGGCCTCGGCGTCGGCCAGGCCGACCAGCCGGTTGGTGGGCTGGATCCGGTCCAGCCGGTCCAGGACGGTGAGGCCGATGTCGCCGTGGGCGGCGCCGCGCCGGGCGGTGACGGTGGTGTCACCGCCGTGGCGGGCGGTGAAGGTGCCGTCGGAGCCGACCCGGCCGATGTGCGAATCGGCCGCCCGCCACTGCGGCGCGCCGTCGGCCGGGCCGTACGTCTCGTCGTAACCGGCGGCGGTGAGGCGGCGGGTGAGCCCGGGGAAGACCCGCTCGGGGTGGCCGCCCCGGACCGGGTCCGCGGTGGGCGCGGACGCGCGGTCCATCGCGGTGTCCACCCAGAAGCCCTTGAGCCGGCCGCTGCCGTCGGGCGCGGTGAGGGCCAGGCCGTTGGGGACGGTGCGCTCGGCGCCGTCGGACGGGCTGTTCTCCACCCGGGCGGTGTCGCTGCCGGGCTCGCGGGCGACGAGCGTGGAGGAGCCGCCGCCGTCGAGGTTGAGCGCGCTGTAGGCGCCCGCGTCCTTCATCATCAGGCCCAGCTCGGTGAGGGTGACCCCGCCGCTGTCGGCCTGCCGCCCGTCCACGGTGAGGATCTGCATGGTGCGGCCGTCGCGGGAGAAGCCGACCGCGGTGCGCGGCGCCGTGGTGTTGTTGCCCTCGCCGTCGTGGCCGACCGGCTTGCCGTCCACGACCAGCAGTTCCCGGCCGCTGAGGGCCGTGCGCGGCAGGTCGCCGTCGTCGGTGCGCGGCCGGTACTCCATCGACACCGCGTCGCCGACGGCCAGTCCGGACAGCTCGTCGGCCCCGGCGTCCCGGCCGAGCAGCACGGTCGCACCGGCCGGGATCGGGCCCTTGCCGGGCGCGGTGGCCGCCTTGGTGACCTTGCCGTCCACGACCGTGACCTCGGCGGTGCGCCGTGCGCCGTCCACGGTCTGGGCGCGGTCCGCCTCGCCCCACCGGGCGGTGTACGCCCCGATCCCGGCGGCCGGGACGTTGGCGGCGTTGAGCGCCGCGAGCGGGTGGGGGCCGTCGGGAAGGGTCAGGGTGCCGTCGAAGTAGAGCTGGAGGACACG
This sequence comes from Streptomyces sp. NEAU-YJ-81, assembly GCF_017592595.1. Classification (NCBI taxonomy): domain Bacteria; kingdom Bacillati; phylum Actinomycetota; class Actinomycetes; order Kitasatosporales; family Streptomycetaceae; genus Streptomyces; species Streptomyces sp. NEAU-YJ-81. Next base: position 81,286 of record NZ_JAGFNO010000017.1, read on the forward strand.
GCCCGCGTCGGCCGGGCCGATGCCGACGGCCTGGGCGGGCCCGGCCGCGGAGGCGGAGTTGACGAGGCGGCCGTCGCCGATGCCGTTGCCCTCGGGGGCGCCGGTCTGGTTGATGTCGAAGAAGTCACCGTTGATCGCCGCGACCGTGCGGCGCCCCGGCCCGGCGTCGTGCTCGGCGGCCAGTTGGGACACCGTCCGCCGCTTGGCGACCTGGTCGGGGTGGAGATAGTCGACCTTGGTGCCGCCGGCCAGGTCCACCGACAGCGCGTCGACCCGCAGCCATTTGTCCGACTCCAGCCGGTCGTACGAGGTCAGCTTCACCCCCGGGGCGACCGGCCGCGAGGAGCGGGCGGTCTGCAGCCCGTCGCCGTCGGCCACGGACCGGGTGCCCGGCGCACCGCTGGCGGCGGGCGGCGCGACCGGCCGCAGCATCTCCGCGGAGACCCGCGGCAGGGGTTCGGGCGCCGGGGCGGGGGTGGTGTCGGCGGTGGCCTGGCCGGCGGCGCCCAGCACAAGGGCGGACACCGCGGCCAGGGCCGCCAGAGGTCTGGCGAACGCGACAGGAGGCACGGCAACTCCATGGGGCCAGGGGACTCGCGTGGTTCACACGCACAGCGCCCCAGCATCGCCCCGGAGTTGACCGGGCACCAGAAGGCGTCGGCGACGACACGGGAAACAAATGACCAAGTCGGCGCGGAGGGTGGTCGCGCCGGCCGCTGTGGTGCGGGGTCAGTCGCCGGTCACACCGTCGAGATAGACCCAGTCGCCCTCGTGGCGTACGAAGCGGCTGTTCTCGTGGAGCGAGCCCGTGCGGCCGCCCTGGGTGTAGTGGGCGCGGAACTCGACGGTGCCCGTGGTGTGGAACGCGCTGCCCTCGGTGGTGCCCAGGATCTCCAGGCGCACCCAGCGCAGCCCCGGGTCGAGCCCGGCGCCGGGCGGCCGGGTGGTGGGGTGCCAACTGCGCAGCAGATACGCCTCGTCCCCGACGGCGAAGGCGCTGTAGCGCGAGCGCATCAGCTGCTCGGCGGTGGTCGCACGGGCCTGGCCGCGGTGCAGCCGGCCGCAGCAGTCGTCGTAGGCCGCGGGCAGCCCGCAGGGGCAGGAGGCCGGGGTGAGGCGGGCCGGCCGCGGGCGTCGGGTACGTCGGGACATGATCCCCATTGTGACGGGTGGGACGGACGGGGTGCGGCCCCGGCCCGGACGGCTGCTCAGGGCTCGTCTGTTCGGGCGGCCATGGCTCAAAGTCCGACCGCTTGGACGGCCATGGCTCAGGGCTCGATGACGACCTTGAGCTGTGCGGGGTCGGAGAGCGCCGTCTGGAGCGCGTCCGCCGTACGTTCCAGGGGGAAGCGGGCGGTGACCAGCGACTCGAGGTCGATCCGTCCGGTGGCGGCCAGGGACACCGCCGCGGGGAACTCCCCGGCGTAGCGGAAGGCGGTGACCAGGGTGAGCTCCTGACGCTGCATCCAGGCCAGCGGCAGCGTGGTGCGGGGCTGGGGCGGGTTGCCGACGGCGACCACGGTGCCGCCGGGGCGTACCGCGTGCGCGGCAGCCGCCAGGGCGGACTCGATACCGGAGCAGTCGAGCGCGATATCGAACACCGGATCCTGGGGGAGGGGCTCACGGGAGGTGTCCAGGGCGCGGTCGGCGCCCAGGCGGCGGGCGTGGGCCAGCCGGCCGGGGTTGACGTCGGTCACCACGGTCTCCCCCGCCCCCACGGCGCGGGCGGCCTGGAGGACCAGCAGGCCGATCGGTCCGGCACCGGTGATCAGCACCCGGTCCCCGGCCGCGACATGGCCGCGGCGCACCGCGTGCAGGGCGACCGCGAGGGGTTCGATGAGCGCCCCGGAGGTGAGGGGGAAGCCGTCGGGGAGCGGATGGGCGAACTCCGCGGGCACGGCCAGATGCCCGGTCAGGGCGCCGTCGGTGGGCGGGGAGCCGAAGCAGCGGCCGTGGGGGCACTGGTTGTAGCGGCCCGCGCGGCAGGCGCGGCAGCGTCCGCACGGGATGGCGGGCTCGATCGCGACCCGGGTGCCCGCGGGCAGGGGGCCGTCGCCCGCCACGACCGTTCCGGCCGCCTCGTGGCCGAGCGCGGTGGGGGAGCGCAGCACATTGGGGCCGTTCTCGCCGTGGGCGTAGTAGTGCAGGTCGGAGCCGCACAGCCCCACCGCGCCGATCTCCACGAGAACCTCGCCGGAGGCCGGTTGGGGAATCGGGCGCCGCTCGATGCGCACGTCCTTGGGGCCGTGCAGGATCGCGGCGGTGGCGTCGTTCATATCGGGGTGGTTCTCCTCGTACATGAGTGGGGCTCAGGCGGCGGACAGCCGCAGCGGTTCGACGCGCTGGATGACCAGGCCGTAGGTGAGGGCGCCGATCACGCACAGCGCGCCGGACAGCATCAGCGGTGCGACGAAGGAGTGGTTGAAAGCGCCCAGCAGCAGCCCGGTGGTGGTCGAGCCGAGCACCCCGGCCAGGTTGGACGCGAAGTTCTGAATGCCGCCGAGCGAGGCGACATGGCGCGGGGTGGGTGCGACGTCGGCGGGCAGGCTGGCCACCGAGGCGGCGGAGAAGGCCAGGCTCGCGTAGCTGACGGACAGCAGTGCCAGGGCCCCCGTGGCGCTGGGGACGAGCACCGCGAAGGCGATGACCGAGGAGAAGAGCATCCCGCACACCAGACAGGTCTTACGGGCCCGGGTCACCGACCAGCCGCGGCGCAGCAGCGTGTCGCTGGTCCAGCCGCCGAGCAGACTGCCGCCGATGGCGACGACGCCGGGCAGGGCGCCGTAGAAGCCCAGCTTGAGCAGGTCGAAGCCGCGGGCGTCGACGAGGTAGCTGGGGAACCAGGTGATGAAGAAGTAGATGACGTAGTTGAGGCAGAAGAAGCCGATCATCATGCCCCAGACCGTGCGGTACCGGAACAGGTCGCGCCAGCGGACGGCGGGCTCCTCCGGCGCCGTCTCCTCGGCGGGGTTCTCCTCGAGCCGGGCGCCGCCCGCGGTGACGTACGCGCGCTCCTCGGCGCTGAGCCCGTCGCGCGCCGTGGGCTCGCGGTATGCCTTCAGCCACAGCGCGACCCACAGCAGACCGGCCGCGCCGGTGACCCAGAACGCCATCCGCCAGCCCTGCCAGGCGATCAGCGCGGTCACCACCGGGGCGGCGACGGCGGTGCCGGCGCGGGCGCCGTTGTCCCAGACGCTGTTGGCCAGCGCCCGTTCGCGGACCGGGAACCAGCGGGAGACGGACTTGGCGCACGAGGGGTAGGCCGGGGCCTCGCCCGCGCCGAGGGCGAGGCGGGCGAACAGCAGGCTGCCGATGCCCCGGACGAAGCCGGTGCCCACGGTGACCAGGGACCAGAGCAGCCCGCCGATGGCGAACATGCGCTTCTCGCCGTAGCGGTCGATCAGTGCCCCGGCGGGCAGTTGGCCCAGCGCGTAGGTCACGAAGAACATGCTGAGGATGACGCCCTGCCATTCGGGGCCGATGTGCAGGTCATCGGTCATATAGGGCAGGGAGAGGGAGATGGTGGCGCGGTCGACGTAGTTGACGGTCATGCCCAGGAAACAGAGGAAGACCATCAGCCAGCGGGTGTTGTGCCGCAGACCGCGTGGGCGCGGTGGCGCGGGGCTGGCCCCGTCCTGGGATGGCGTGTCGGTGGCGGGGGCGACTCTGGGCGTCTTCAAGGCGGCTCTCCTTTGAAGGGGCGGTGCGTGCGGTCAGCGCGGCGGCCGGGCGCTGGAGTCCAGCTCCGCCCGTACGGACGCGACGAGGGCGGTGTCGTCCGCGAGGTCCTCGGCGCCCAGCAGCCGCAGCAGCCGGCGCGGGGCCTCGGAGTGCGGGCCGTCCCAGGCCCGGCGCAGCTCCTCGGCGCGCGGATCGTCCAGGGGGTGGTCCCGGGTGCGGCGGGCCCAGGCGGCGAGGGCCGCGGCTAGGAAGGGGGTGTCCCGTCCGGCGGCGCGCAGTTCGCGCAGCGGGGCGAGCCACCGTTCGGGGATCTTCTGGGATCCGTCCATGGCGATCTGCTGGATGCGATGGTGCATCGCGGGGTTGGCGAAGCGGTCCACCAGGCTGTCGATGTAGGCGGGGAGGTCCAGCCCCTCGGTGGGCGGCAGGCTCTGCGCGGCCTCGGCGCAGTAGGCGCGTACGGTCTCCTCGCCCCAGGGGGTGGCCAGGACATCGGCGACGGTCTCGCATCCGGCGGCCAGGCCGAGATAGGCGATGAGCGAGTGGGAGCCGTTGAGCAGCCGGAGCTTGGCGAGCTGGTAGGGGGCGACGTCCGCGACGAAGCGCACCCCCGCCTCCTCCCAGCGCGGGCGGTCGGCGGCGAAGATGTCCTGGAGGACCCACTGGGTGAACGGTTCGCCGGTCACCGCGCCCTGGTCGGCCACGGTCAGCGCGCGGGCGGCGGCCTGCCGGTCGGCGTCGGTGGTGGCGGGGACGATGCGGTCGACGACGGTGGCGGGGAAGGCGACCGAGCCGGTGATCCAGTCCAGCAGGCGGTCACGGTCCTCCCACGCGGTCGCGGCGATGAACTCCCGCACCAGGCGGCGCAGTACGGCGCCGTTGTCGGCCATGTTGTCGCAGGACACCAGCGACACCGGGGCGCCGCCGGCCCGCAGCCGGGCGCGCAGCCCCGCCGCGAGCTGCCCGGCCACGCTCGCGGGTGCGGGCCGTCCCTCCAGATCGCCCCGGACGAGCGGGTCCTCCAGGGCGAGTCCGCCGGTGGCGGCGTCGCGCCGGTAGCCCTTCTCGGTGACGGTGAGGGTGACGACGGTGACCTCGGGGGAGGCGAGGAGCGCGCCGAGCCGGGCGCCGTCGTCGGCGGCCTGCAGCACCTCGGTCACGGTGCCGACCACGTGGGTGGCCGGGCCGTCGGGGCGCCGCTCGGTGAAGGAGTACAGCCCGTCCTGCGGGCGCAGCGCGTCCACGACGGCCCGGCTGCGCTGGGTGACACCGGCGATGCCCCAGCCGCCGCCGTGCGCCGCCTCGGCGGCTTGTGTGTAGAGGGCCTGGTGGGCGCGGTGGAAGGCGCCGATGCCCAGATGCACGATCCGGGGGCGCAGCGCCCGCGGGTCGATCGGCGGGCGGCTCTCCGCGGGGACGGCGGGCAGGGTGGCCAGGGACAGGCGCCGCGTGGGGTTGGCGCTCACCAGTCGTGCACCGACCCGTCGGTACGGCGGCTCACCGGAAGGTACTTCGGGTCGTACGGGAAGCGGGCGGCCGCCTCCTCGTCGAACTCGATGCCCAGGCCGGGCGCGGCCGAGGGGTGCAGCGCGCCGTCGCGCAGCTCGTAGGTCGGCCGGAACACCTCATGGGTGAGCGGGTCGTGCGCCATGTACTCCTGGATGCCGAAGTTGGGCACGGTGACATCGAGGTGGACGGCGGCGGACATGCTCACCGGCGACAGGTCGGTGGCGCCGTGCGAGCCGGTGCGCACCTGGTACAGCTCGGCGAGGTGGAAGATCCGCCGCAGATGGGTGATGCCGCCGGCGTGTACGACCGAGGCGCGGATGTAGTCGATGAGCCGCTCGGTGATGAGCTGCTGGCAGTCCCAGATGGAGTTGAAGACCTCGCCGACCGCGATCGGGGTGGTGGTGGAATGGCGGATCTGGCGGAAGGACTCCTGGAGCTCGGCGGGGGTGGGGTCCTCCATCCAGAACAGCCGCAGCTCCTCCAGGCTGCGGCCGAGCCGCCCCGCTTCGGTGGGGGTGAGCCGGTGGTGGACGTCGTGCAGCAGATGGAAGCCGAAGCCGAACCGCTCGCGGACGGCCTCCAGATAGCGCGGCGCGAAGTCCAGATATGCCTCGGTGGACCAGGGCTGTTCCTCGGGCAGCGCGCCGGTGGCGGGCTCGTAGACGGTGGCGACCGTGCCGTGGCGGATGCCGTAGGTCCCCGGGGAGCCGGGGACGGCGGCCTGGGCGCGGATCGCGCGGTAGCCCATCTCCTGGAAGCGGGCGACGTCCTCCAGCAGCTCGGGGACGTCGCCGCCGCTGGCGTGGCCGTAGACCATGGCGCCCTCGCGGGCCTTGCCGCCCAGCAGGTCGTACACCGGAAGACCCGCGACCTTGCCCTTGATGTCCCACAGCGCGGTGTCCACGGCCGAGATGGCGGTCATGGTCACCGGGCCGCGGCGCCAGTAGGCCCCCTTGTAGAGGTAGTGCCAGGTGTCCTCGATCCGGGCGGGGTCGCGGCCGATCAGCAGCGGTACGAGGTGGTCCTCCAGGTAGGAGGCGACCGCGAGTTCGCGGCCGTTGAGGGTCGCGTCACCGAGACCGGTCACGCCGTCGGAGGTGGTCACCTTCAGGGTCACGAAATTGCGACCCGGCGAGGTGACGATGACCTTGGCCTCCGTGATCGTGGCCATACGCATGTGCTCCTCACTGAGCGGGCTCCCGGGGGCTCCGGGGGGCTCCCGTGGAGCTCCGGGGGTGGAGTCCGGGCTGTCGGTCGGCTACCATACAAGTACGTCAGTGAGGCGAGTCAAGGGTTCGGAAGGGGTCGGATGGCACCGGCGGAAGGACTGCACACGGCACGCTCCCGGGGGCGCAACACCCGGCAACTGGTCCATGAGCTGCTGCGTTCGCGCATCGTCGGCCTGGAGCTGGAGCCCGGCTCCGCCGTCTCGGAGAACGATCTGGCGGCCGAACTCGGGGTGAGCCGCACCCCCGTCCGCGAGTCCCTGATCCTGCTCGCCGACGAGGGACTGGTCGACATCTATCCCCAGATGGGGACGTTCATCTCGCGCATCCGGGAGCGCGATGTCGCCTCCGCCCAGTTCATCCGGGAGGCGCTGGAGTGCGCCGCGCTGCGGGAGGCCGTGGAGAAGGCCACCGCGCGGGATGTGGCGGAGCTGCGGGTGCTGCTCACCGCGCAGGAGGAGGCCGACCGCCAGTCCGATATGCAGGGCTTCTTCCAGCTGGACGAGGAGTTCCACGCCCGGCTGATGGCCGTCAGCGGACACGCCTCGGCCTGGCCGGTCGTCAGCCAGGCCAAGGCACAGCTGGACCGGGCCCGCAGGCTGTCACTGCCCATGACCCAGCAGATGTCCCTGCTCATCGGCCAGCACCGCGAGGTGGTCGACCTGCTGGAGGAGGGCGATCTGGACCGGGCCGACGGGGCGCTGCGCTCCCATCTGCGGCTGGTCTTCAGCGATGTGGAGAAGATCCGCGCCAAGCACCCGGAGCTCTTCAGCGACGAGGACGCCCCCCTCAGGCCGCGCCGCGACAGCGCCCGGCGCACCGCCTCCCGGGGAGACGGCTGACCTGGCCGGGGGTGACCCGCTCGTCCCCACATGATCATTGGGGTCGCGCCGGAACCGCCGGAACACCGAAGCGTTCCGGCGGCAGACCGGCCGACTCACAGACCGGCCGACTCAGCTGAACAGCGACAGGTCTATGCAGTCGGCCAGGGCCCGGTAACCCGCATCGCTGCCGTGCAGATGGTCGCCGACATGGAAGTCCTCCCTGATCCGGCTGGGGCGGGCCGGGTCGCGCCAGACGGCGTCGAAGTCCAGCACGGTGTCGAAGGCGCCACTGGTGCGGATCCATTCGTTGACCGCCTGGCGTGCGCTCTCGCCCTCCGGTGTGTAGACCTCCGCGCCCTCGTAGGGCGCGATCGTCGTGGCATAGACCCTCACGCCGTGGTCATGCGCCCGGGCGATCAGCTGGCGGTAGCCCGCGATGACGTCGTCCGTCGTCACCGGCGCCCCGGGGAACACCTTCAGGAAATCGGCCAGGGGGCCGTCGCCGTCCCGTGGGGCGAAGGAGATGGCGAGGTCGTTGCCGCCCACGGAGAGCACCACGCAACCGAGGCCGGGCGTCGCCAGCACATCCCGGTCGAAGCGGGCCGCGGCGGCGACCCCGATGCCGTTGTTGAGCATCCGGTTGCCGCTGATTCCCTGGTTGGAAACGTAGCCGGTGGCCACGCCCCGCTCGGCGAGACGCTCGGCCAGCAGCTCCGGCCAGCTGCGGTTGGTGTCCGGGGTCGACCCGACGCCGTCGGTGCGGGAGTCACCCACCACGACGATGGCCTTGGCAGGGGCGTCGGGAAGCAGCTCGACGGCGGAGATCAGGGCCCGCACCGGCAGAACCTCGGCGTTCTCCGGCAGGGCGGGGGAGGCAACGGCGTCGCCCGGAATCGTCCAGCCGGTCTCCAGGGCGGGGTCGTGGCAGGTGCAGGTCTCCACGCGCCCTGGCAGATAGAGGCTGATGGACAGCTTGGCGAGGGCGGGCAGCCGCAGGTCGACCGGATCGCTGAGGAGCGGCGCGCCCGCCGGGACGGTGACGGCCGGCGCGCCGGAGAAGGTCAGCACGTGCTCGCTGCCCGGCCGCACCCCGCCACCGGGCGCCGCGAGGCCCACCCGCGCCGCGCCGATGGTGAAGGGCGCGGTCCCGAACTCGTTGGTGAAACGGATGCGCACCCGGCGCCCGCCCCCGCTGACGCGCACCACCTGGCGCAGGGTCACGTCGGCGAGGGGCGGGCAGTCGTTGAGCGAGCCGAGCCCGTCGTGGGCCGCCTGGGGCGAGGCGCCCCAGCTCCGGACCCAGTTGCCGGCGTTGTTTGTGGCGGTCATCTGTTGTCTCCATTGCTCGTGATGGTGGTGCGGCATGAGGAGACTGAGGCGGGTCGCTCACAGGGGGCTCACACGGCGCTGACACGGGCGCCCTGATTTGGGGCCTTGCGGGTGGGCGCGCGAAGATCGGGGAATGGAGAGGGGCGCACGGCTTCGCGTCACGCTGCTCGGCCCGTTTCAGGTGTCGCGCGGTGACACCGTGCTGACCGTTTCGGGCGCGCGGTTGCAGGGCTTGCTGGTCCGGCTGGCGCTCGCCGGTGGCCACGCGGTCGAGCCCGGCGTGCTGGTCGACGCGATCTGGGCCGAGGAGCCGCCGTCCGGCCCCGCCCACGCCCTGCAGGCCCTCGTCTCCCGGCTGCGCCGCGCCCTCACCCCGACCGACCCGGCCCGTGGCGTGGTCGCGCAGGTCATGGGCGGCTACCGGCTGGCGGTGGACGCGGCCGACGTGGACGCGCTGCGCTTCGAGCGGCTCACCGCTGCCGGTCGGGAGGGGCTGCGGGCAGGTGACCCGGAGGCCGCGGTCGCCGCGCTGTCCAAGGCCGTGGCGTTGTGGGGCGACCATCCTGGTGCCGAACCCGCGGTCATCGCCGCTGTCGCGCCCACGGTCGCGACCCGGCTGGCGCAGGTGTCGATCGAGGCGGTCGCCGATCTCGCCGACGCCGAGTTGTCGCTGGGGCGGGCCGAGTTGGCCGCCGCCCGGCTGACCGGGTTGCTGGCCGAACAGACGGTCAACGAGCGGGCGGCCGCATTGCTGATGGACGCGCTCGCCGCGCAAGGGCGTCAGGCCGAGGCGCTCGCGGTCTACGAGCGGGTCCGCGAGACGCTGGCCGACGCCCTCGGCGCCGACCCGGGCACCGCCCTGCGGGAACGCCATCTGCGCCTGCTGCGCCCCGGCCGGCCCCTCCTGGTGCCGGACGCCTGCGCTGGAGGCGCTCCGGCCGGGAGCCCGGCGGCTTCCAGTGCCCCGGCCGGGAGTGCGGTGAGTTCGAGGGCCTCGGTTCCGACGGCAGAGGCGACCGCCCGGGCCACCAGCGCGACGGAAGCGAGCGCGGCGGGCATGAGCGCGGCAGGCATGAGCCCGGCGGGCGCGAACGCCGAGGTCGGGAGCCCTGCGGCCGCAACCGGACGGAATGCCGGGGGACAGGCGGGGGGACGGGCGGCCACCGAACCCGATCGGATCCGGCCGACCAACCTGCCCGCGCCGCTGACCAGCTTCATCGGCCGCGACGACGACCTCACCCGCATCGGCACCCTGCTCACCACCGGACGCCTGGTCACCGTCCTCGGTCCCGGCGGCGCCGGGAAGACCCGGCTCGCGCTGGAGGCCGCCCGCCGGCACCACCACGCATGGCGCGACGGCGCCTGGCTCATCGACCTCGTGTCCGTCACCGAACCGGCGAAGATCGCCACGGCAGTGCTCACCGGGACCGGGCTGCGGGGCGGCGCGATGCTCGACGCCCGCAAGCGGATCGAGGGTGATGAGCTGCATGTCCTCGTCGGCGAGCTCGGCGGCCGGGAGAGCCTGCTGCTGGTCGACAACTGTGAGCACCTGATCGACGCCGTGGCCCGCCTCGTCTCGGCGCTGTTGCCCCGCTGCCCCGGGCTGCGCGTGCTCGCCACCAGCCGCGAACCCCTCGCGGTCGACGGCGAGGCGCTCGTGCCGCTGGCCCCGCTCGCGCTGCCCGACCCGGACGACGGCGTCGAACAGGCCCGAAGGGCGGCCTCGGTGCGCCTGTTCACCGAGCGGGCCGCCGCCGTGCGACCCGGTTTCGACGTCGACGAGACCTCGCTGCCCGACATAGTGCGCGTGGTGCGCGGGCTGGACGGTCTGCCGCTGGCCCTCGAGCTGGCCGCCGCCCGGTTGCGGACGCTGTCACTGCCCGACCTGGCCGATGGACTCTCCGACCGGTTCCGGCTGCTCACCACCGGCAGCCGCACCGCACCACCCCGGCACCGCACCCTGCGCGCGGTCATCGCCTGGAGCTGGGAGCTGCTGGGCGAGCACGAACGCACCGTCGCGGAACGGATCTCCATCCTGCCCGGTGGCGTCACCCCCGCCTCGGCCACCGCCGTCTGCGCCGGCACCACCGTGCCCACAGCCGACATCCCCGATCTGCTCGCCACGCTCGTCGACCGCTCACTGCTGCAGCTCGCGCCCGCCACCGGCCGCTACCGCATGCTCGAAACCATCCGCGAGTACGGCGCCGACCGCCTGACCGACACCGGCGACCTCGGCACGGCCCGCGATCTGGCCGCCGCCCACTTCACGCAGATGATGTCCCGTCAGGACCCGCTGCTGCGCGGGCCCGGCCAGCTGATGGCCATGAAGGTCATCGGCGCCGAGTACGACAACACGCTCGCCGCCCTGCGCCACCTGTGCGCCGCCCGCGACTCCCACGGCGCGACCACTCTCGCCCTGACCCTGATCTGGTACTGGCAGATGTTCGGCCGCCACTCCGACGCCGCCTACTGGCTGGGCGAGGTGCTGGCGGCGACCGGCGGCGGGCCGACGCCCGAGCGCGACTGCGTCCGAGCCGCCTACCTGCTCAACCGGGCGGACATCCTGTCGGGGATCACCGCCGGGGAAGCCGCGGACGACCGGACGGAGATGCGCGAGCTGGCCGACCGGCTGCTCGCGCATCCGGAGCTGCCGAGCCACTACCGCGTGTTCGGCCCGGTCCTGCTCTTCCTGCAGAAGGAGGAGGCCGCGCTGGCGATCTTCCAGCGCCTGGCCGACGGCGACGACGTGTGGCTGTCCGGGCTGGCCCATATGTTCCAGGCCGAGATCGCCGAGAACGCGGGCGCGCTGATGCGGATGCGTGTCCATGTGAAGGCGGCCCTGGCCCGCTTCCGGCAGGCCGGCGACCGCTGGGGCCGGGCCGCCACGCTGCCGATGAGCGCCCACTTGCGGCGATACGACGACCTCGACGGCGCGCTGGCCGACCTGCGCGAGGCCCGGACGCTGGCGGGCGAGTTCGGCTCGCTCAGCCTCGGCGACCAGCTCTACAGCGACCTGCGCTGGATCGACGTGCACCTGCGGCGCGGCGACACCGACCGGGCGATGGCGGTGATCGACTCCGCCCGGGAGCGGGCGCTGCACGCGTCCTCGGCGGACATGCTGGTCCTGGTCGACGTGTGCGAGGCCGACTTCCGGGTGCGGCTCGGCGACCTGGACAGAGCGGGCGACCTGATCGACGCCGCCGAACGGGGTCTGCTCGACGAGACCGCGTTCGCCACGGACCACGTCCGGACGCTGGTCGGCGGCGCACGGGCCGCGCTCTGCCTGGCGCTGGGCGACCTGCCCGGCGTGGACAAGGCGCTGCGCGAGGCGTACGCGGCCGCGCTGGCGACCCGGGATCTGCCGATCCTGTCGCTGGTGACGGTGAACACGGCCGCGCTCGCCGAGACGCGCGGGCGGCAGCACGAGTCGGCCGTACTACTCGGGGCCGCCGCCCGGCTCCGCGGCACGCATGACCACACCGATCCGCAGGTCCGCGAGCTCACCCGCCGGGGTGAGGCCGCGCTGGGCGGCGAGGAGTTCGCCGCGGCGTACGCGAAAGGCTGGGAGCTGGACGGGAAGACGGCCGTGGCCGTGGCCGACCCGGCCCGGCTGTCCGGCACCGTCGACGGATAGCCGATCAGTCGGCTTGCCGCCGGGCCGTCGCCCGCACCACCGCGCCCCGGCCCGGATTCACCGCAGGGTGGCGGGCGATCCGTTGATCTCGATGTAGGTCACCCGGTCACCGCAGCGGGGCGTCAGTAGTAGCCCTTCTCGCCGTCGACGAGTTCCCGGACGGTGTCCATATGGCCGGCGTGGCGGGCGGTTTCCTCGATCATGTGGAAGAGGATCCACCGCAGGCTGGTGGAGGTCGCGTTGAAGTCCGGGTGGCGGCCGGTGTCGTCCAGGGCGTGGGCCGCGATGATCTCGTTGGACACCTCGCACTGCTGCGCGTAGTCCTTGAGGAGCTGGGCGAGCGGGACGCCCTCGACCCTCATATCGGCATCCTCGACGTTCTCGTCGAACCGGGGGCCCTCGGCCGGGCGGCCGAGGAGGACGATCTCGAACCACAGGTGTTCCACCCAGCGCATATGGGAGACGAGCCCGGCCAGGGTCATCTGGGGCGAGGTCGGAAGGAAGGACCGGTGGGCGTCCGCCTCGGACAGGCCCTCGCATTTCCACGAGATGACGGCGCGCTGCATATCGAGCCAGCCCAGCAGTTGGGTGCGCTCATCGGCGGTGCGGGGAGGGCGGATGCGCGGTGGCGTCGTCATGAGCGGCGACGCTAGCCCAGTGCGTGGGCGGGGCGCACCGGATTATCGGCGGTGGCTCAGCACGTTGATCACACGGCCGTTGGGGTCGCGGACGAAGAAGCGGCGGAAGCCCCACTCCTCGTCCCGCAGCGAGTGCACGATCTCGGCACCGCGGTGGGTACGACACGGCGGACGGTCATCGTGGGCTCCCCGGAGCGGGTCAGCTGGCGGTGTTATTACTGAGCACGGCGTCAAGGTACTCGGAGATCGCGTCCCGGTTGCGGGTCAGGCACTCGATGCGCTGACTCATGCGGTCCCGCTCGTTCTCCAGCGTGGCGATCATCTCCGGTGTGGCGTCGGAGAAGTGAATGCGCCGGGGCTTGTCGAGGCACGGCAGGATCTGCTTGATGATCCGGGTCGGGAGCCCCGCGTCGAGCAGCCCCCTGATCTGCAGCACCCGGTCGACGAGACGCTCGTCGTAGGAGCGGTAGCCGTTCGCACAGCGGTCGGGCAGGATCAGCTTCTGCTCCTCGTAGTAGCGCAGCAGCCGGCGCGGTGTGCCGGTGCGCTCCGAGAGCTCTCCGATACGCATGTGTCCGTCCTTGTCTCTCCGCCCGCGTGCCGCCGATCCGGCTGACTTTCACATTCATGTGAGGGTTGCAGCGTATCGTGGGGCCGGTGCGCTCGCGAGCGGGCGGGAGGCGCCGGGAAAAGTGCCAGGTGATTGAACGGAGGCCCCCGGCGCGCCGTACGGATAACGGCGGGCCCGACTACCCGAGCCGGGCCCGCCGTGCCACCACCGGGCTTCGCAGGGAAGGACCTTCGGGTTGTCGCGCCAATCGAGCTCTCATCAGCGGTCGGAAACGGACAAGGGAACCACGGAGCAGGCCCCGACGGAGGGCCCGACTCCGGAGAGTCCACCTCAGGCTGAGCCTGAGGCCACGCCCGATCTCCCCGCCCAGCGGCAGGATGACACCGGGGAGCGGGACGAGGTCGCCGACCAGGAGGTGAGCTCCGTCCACGACACGGCCGCCGCCCCCAAGGGCTGGCGGGCCAAGTACCCCGCCGTGGCGCGGACGGTGGCGTGGACGGCCACGGGGCTCTCCCTCGCCCTCGTGTTCCTCGCCCTCCTCCTGCCGACCCACCTCAGCCTCATCGAACCCAGAGCCTTCATGCGCATCCCGGTGGAGGGGGTGTTCGGCGCCACGCTGCTGCTGATGCTGCCGTCCATGGCGCGGCGGGTGGTGGCGGTGCTCGCCGGGGTGGTCCTCGGCGCGCTGACCATATTGAACCTGCTCGACATCGGCTTCAACGAGTTCCTCGGCCGTGGGTTCAACGTGGTGCTCGACTGGATACTGCTGGACGACGCCCAGTCGTACGTCAAGGACGCGCTCGGCGACACGGCCGCCACCGCCGCCGTGATCGGTGTCGTGGTCCTCGCCGTCGCGGTGCTCGTCCTGATGGGGCTCGCCGTCCTGCGGATCAGCAACGTCATGGCGAGGAACAGCGCCGTGGCGACCCGTACCACCCTGGTGCTCGGCACCGTCTGGGTCATGTGCGCGGCGCTCGGCGTGCAGGTGGCCGGGGCGCCGTTCGCGTCCCGGAGCACCACCGCGCTCGTCCAGGACCGGGCGGAGCGGGTGCGCAAGACCCTCAAGGACGAGCGGGAGTTCGCCAAGGTGGCCGCCGTCGACACCTACGGCGACACCCCCGGCGACCAGCTGCTGACCGGGCTGCGCGGCAAGGACATGATGTTCACCTTCATCGAGAGCTACGGCCGCTCGGCCATCGAGGACCCGGCGATCGCGCCCGGTGTCGACAAGACCCTCAAGAACGCCACCAAGCGGTTGAACAAGGCCGGATTCGCCTCCAAGAGCGGCTGGCTCACCTCGGCCACGTACGGCGGCAGCAGCTGGCTGGGGCACTCGACCTTCCTCACCGGCCTGTGGATCGACAACCAGAACCGCTACCGCACCGTCACCGCGGGCGACCACATGTCCCTCACCCGCGCCTTCCAGCGCACCGGCGCCTGGCGCACGGTCGGCATCATGCCGGGAGTCACCAAGGGCTGGCCGGAGGGCAAGTTCTACGGCCTCGACCACGTCTACGACTCCCGCGACCTCGGCTACAAGGGCCCGAAATTCAGCTGGTCGACCATGCCCGACCAGTACGCCCTCAAGGCGTTCGAGCACCTGGAGCACGGCAAGAAGCGCGACAAGCCGCTGATGTCGGAGATCATCCTGACCTCCAGCCACCAGCCCTGGGCACCCATCCCCAAGACGATCCCCTGGAGCCAGGTCGGCGACGGCTCGGTCTACAAGGCCATCGAGAAGGCCGGCAAGAATCCCGCGGATGTGTTCACCGACTCCGACAAGGTGAAGGCCGAGTACGGGAAGTCCATCCAGTACTCGGTGAACAGCCTCATCGACTATGTGCTGAAGTACGGCAACAAGAACACCGTGCTCGTCTTCCTCGGCGACCACCAGCCCCTCGCCCGGGTCAGCGGCAACAACGCCAGCCGGGACGTACCGGTCGCGATCGTCGCGCACGACAAGGCGGTGCTGGACCGGATCTCCCACTGGGGCTGGGAGGACGGCCTGATGCCTGGCGCGAAGGCCCCGGTGTGGAAGATGAACTCCTTCCGCGACCGCTTCCTGGACGCCTACGGTCCGAACCCCGGCGGCGCCACGGCCCCTTCCTCACCGAAAGCCTCGCCCGAAGCCGCACCGAAGGCTTCGGCAAAGCGATAGTCCTCGGCGTCTGGACGACCATTCCAGGGCGGTGGCCGGCCACCACCCTGGAATGGTCAGGGCGGTGGCCGGCCACCGGTGGGGTTTCGCGGAGGACACCGTCCGCCTGGCGGAGGCCCTGCGACCCCCGCCGGCGGCCCGGCTCAGACGCCGGAGGAGACCTCAGCCTTCTCGCTGGACCCCGTGTCCTTTCCCTCGGCCGCCGCTAGCCTGCGGTTGCGCTGGACCGAGGAGAAGAAGGACCAGGCGATCAGGACGACGCCGACGAGGCCCGTGATGACCTCGTGGATCTCGTACCGGATGGTGACGAGCAGGATCACGGCGAGGGCGCCGATCGCGTAGTGCGCGCCGTGCTCCAGGTAGACGTAGTCATCGAGGGTGCCCTGGCGGACCAGGTAGACCGTGAGCGAGCGGACGTACATCGCGCCGATGCCGAGGCCGAGCGCCATCAGGACGATGTCGTTGGTGATCGCGAAGGCGCCGATGACGCCGTCGAAGGAGAACGACGCGTCCAGGACCTCCAGGTAGAGGAACATGAAGAACGCGGCCTTGCCGGCCATCACGACCGCCGGGACCGTCTTGCCGCTCCTCTTGGCCTCTTCCTCGGCCTCGTGCTCGCGCTCCTCCTCTTCCTCGAGCTTGTTCTCGAAGTAGCCGGAGAGGCCGCTGACGATCAGGTAGGTGATCAAGCCCGCGACGCCGGCGATCAGGACGGTCTCCGCCTTGTCCGCATGGATGCCGCCGTGCTGGTGGGCCTTGGTGGCGAAGGTCATCGCGGAGACGAGCAGCACGATGAGCGCGATGCAGACGGAGAGCATGTCGACCTTGCCGAGCTTGGCGAGCGGACGCTCCAGCCAGCCGAGCCACTTGATCTCCCGCTCCTCGAAGATGAAGTCCAGGAAGATCATCAACAGGAACATGCCACCGAAGGCGGCGATCGACGGATGGGCGTCGGTCACCAACTGCTGGTACTTGTCCTTGTCGTCGACCGCGAGCCGTACCGCTTCGATCGGACCGATCTTGGCGCTGATGGCGACGATCACGACCGGGAAGACCAGGCGCATGCCGAAGACCGCGATCAGGACACCGATGGTGAGGAAGATCTTCTGCCAGAAGGCATTCATCTTCTTCAGGATCCCGGCGTTGACCACGGCGTTGTCGAAGGACACCGAGATCTCGAGGATGGACAGGATCGCCACGATCCCGAAGCCGGTCCACCCCCCGTAGAACACGGCCGCGACCAGGCCGAGCGCGGTGACCGCGAACGACCAGCCGAACGTTTTCAGAAGCACTGGCTACCCAATCGTTTTGTACGGGGCTCCCCCGCACCGTACCTGACTTTGCGAAACATTGACCCCGAAGTCTAGAGCGATGCCTCGCAGCCCTGACACATATTCCGGGCCAACAGCGCGAAACTTCCACTCGCCGCCGTGCCGGTAGAGCTCCCACTACAAACGCCGACGCGAGCAAGGCCGCGTGCGCCCGCTGCTTGAAGGCCTGCCGCTCCTCGTCCGACCACGGCGACGGGTTCGGCGGATACTCCCAGTCGATCGACGACTGGTACCACTTGGACAACTTCGCCAGCTCTTCTCGGGTGGCCGGGCGCCGCGGATGCCGTCACGGGTGACGTCCGACTCGCTCGTCGGCCCCTCCTTCCCACTGCCAGCCCTCGCGGCGGGTGCGGACCACCCGTTCGGCGACCATGTCCATTGGGGTGTCCAGGTCCAGCCGCTCCCATTCGGTGCCGTAGACGTTCTGGGCGCACCCCACCGCGCAGTAGCGCACCGACTTGACCACCTTGTCGGCCGTGACGGTGCGGGGGCGCTGCTCATGGGTGGCGGCCGAGGGCTCATCGGCATGGTCGGATACGGCGCATGGGTTCCCGTCGCGATGCTTTTCACCCCCCGCCCGCACCCGGATGCGCCGGATCACCCGTCGTGGGGGTGGACGCCTGCCGTACCGGCTGGGTGTCCGTGACCCTGTGCGAGGAGGGCCGCTTCGCCGGGGCGGATACCGCCGGAGGGCTGCCCGAGCTGCTCGGGCGGCTTCCGGACGCCGCCGTGGTCGCGGTCGACATGCCGCTGGGGCTGCTGACGGCCGGATGGCGCGAGGCGGAGGCCCTGGCCGTGGCGAGGGTGGCCCCGCACCGCTCCCGGGTCTTCTCCGTGCCGCCGCGCGGGGTCTGGGAGGCGGCTGACTACGACGATGCCAATCTGCGCTGCCGGTCCCTGACCGGTCGGGGGCTGAGCCGTCAGACCTGGGGGCTGGCCGCGAAGCTGCGCGAGGCCAACGCGTGTCGCGACGGGGGCGACCACCGGCTCTACGAGGTCCATCCCGAGGTCTCCTTCGCCGCCGTCAACGAGGGTCGGCCCGTGGCCTGGAGCAAGAAGAGCTGGAACGGCCAGGCCATGCGCCGCCGGTTGCTGGAGGACCAGGGCATCGTCCTGCCCGACGACCTCGGACCGGCCGGCCGGGTGCCGCCCGACGACGTCCTGGACGCCGCGGTGGCGGCCTGGAGCGCGCGGCGCATCGCGCTCGGGGCCGCCCGGAGCCTTCCCGATCCGCCACAGGAGGCGGATACCGGGCTGCCCGCCGCGATCTGGTACTGACCGATCCCCGCGCGGATGGCGGGAGGCCGCCCGAGCCGTGCCTCGGGCGGCCTCCCCTTCCCCCACCCCCTGGAGATGGACCTATGGGGTGTCCGGCGGGTCTTTCCCCTCCCCGCCCCTTTCCGTTGCCAGGGGCGGGGAGGGAGCAGCCTGCCGCAGGCGGCAAGCTCCGCCGGACACCTCCTTGAGGGGCGCCGTGTGTCCGGTGTGAGCCGTCAGACGCTGACGCCGCGTGCGCAGATAGGCGAGCGGGTCGATGTCGGACCCGTAGTGCGGGCCGGTGCGGACCTCGAAGTGGAGATGCGGTCCGGTGGCGTTCCCGGTGTTGCCGGACCGGGCGATCCGGCGGCCCGCCTCGACGGACTGCCCGGTGCGGACCGTCAGCGCCGACAGATGCGCGTAGTGGGTGTAGAGGCCGTCGGCGTGACGGATGATCACCTGGTAGCCGAAGGCGCCGCCCCACCCCGCCGCCACCACGGTGCCCGGGGCGGCCGCGCGCACCGAGGTGCCGATGGGGACCGCGAAGTCCACGCCGGTGTGATGGCCGCTGGCCCACCGCGCGCCGCGGATGCCGTACGCCGCGCTGACCGTCCCGCCGACCGGGGCCATATGCGGGCGGGCGGCCGCCTTGCGGACCACCGTGTGGCTCGAGATCGCCGAGGCGCGGTGGCGGGGCGCCGCCTTGCGCACATGCCGGGCGCCCGAGGGCAGGGCGAGCCGCTGCCCCGGGTGGATCAGATGGGGATTGGGGCCGATGGTCCCGCGGTTGGCGTGGTACAGCGCCTTCCAGCCACCGCTGACCGACGCACGCGTGGCGATACGGGACAGCGTGTCGCCGTGGACGACCGCGTAGGAGCCGGACGCCGCGCGCCGGGCGGTGTGCTGCCGGGCCCGGGACTTGGCAGCGGACTTGGCCGACTTCTTGGCGGGCTTGGCCGGGTGCTTGGCGCGGGGTTCAGTACTGCGGCTCGCCACCTCGGCGGGCGGGCCGGACCGGGACAGCCGGCCGCGGACGGAGCAGACCGGCCACGCGCCCGGGCCCTGTTTGCGCAGGACCACCTCCGCCACGGTGATCTGCTGGGCCCTGGACGCCAGATCGGCCCGCGCGGCGTAGGCGGTGCCGCCGAACGCCGCCCAGGTGTGCTGGGAGAACTGCAGCCCGCCGTAGTAGCCGTTGCCGGTGTTGATGTGCCAGTTGCCCCCGCTCTCGCACTTGGCGACCCGGTCCCAGGTACCGGCCGAGGCCGCGTGGGCGGGGCCGGTGCCGAGGAACGGCAGGACGATGCCGACACCGCCGGCGGTGAGGGCCGCGCACAGCGGGGAGACCCGGCTGGGCGATGCGGGGCGTCGGTGACTTCCTCGTACGGCCATGAGGCTGGTTCCTCTCGACACAACGGCTCTCGACGTGCCCTCCGGAGGACCCGGCGGGCTGTACGAGTACCGCAGCCCGGCCCCGCTGGTCACAAGGCGCAGGGGGCCTCATGGACGGCCGCGCGCCGCCCGGTGCCACCCCGGAATCGGCTGACGCTCCGTCAGTTGGGCGGCGGGAGGCGCATGGAGGGCCGGGGGCGCACGGGCGTCGGTGGGGCGGGCCGGGCGGGCCGGGACGGATGCGGGCGATCATGCCCCGCTGGACGTCCTCGTACGGCGGGAAATGATTCTCCGGGGCGCCGGAGGAGGGGCGGACGCTATTCCGCCGGATTGGTTTCCGGATGATCGGTCACCGATCCCGGGCGGCCGGGCGGGCGAATTGCGGCCGGAGCATGAACAGTTGAAGCGCGGACGAGCGGCGGGCGGCTCAATGCGACACCCGGGACGGGTCGGGCGTGCGGCACGGGATCTTCCTCGGCGCTATTGCGTCGCCGCCCGGTCAAGATCGGCCGCTTGGCGGCCGGGCCGCAGTGGGCGGCCGTAACCGCGCGGCACCGCGCTGGAACGGGCCGTTCCGCTCTTCCTGCCGGCAACCGGAGAATGCCGGGGAGTGGAGGAGAGAGGGGAGAGCGGGAGGCAGGGCGAGGGGCGGGAAATAGGACGGCCTTGCGGGGGAGTGGGGGAAGAGGGGGACGCCTGAGCGAACGCGCCAGGCGGGCCCGGCGGCGTTTCCCTGTGTGAGGTGGGACCTTGAAACGTATCTACGGGGGCGTGCCGCCGACCGCGGCGTTCAGGCGCGGGGCCGGCCGGGAGCGGGGGCGGCCCGGGCGAAGACGTGCGGGGGGGGGATGGTGGGGGACCGAGGGTGCCGGGCGCGGAACCCCGGCCCCGGCTCGTATCTTCTCCGGCATCCGGTATGGCCCGCGGAACAGGGGCGCTGCTTGGCGTCTGGGTCAACTCGCGGTCGTACGAACGGACTTGACTTGGCGTTTACCGTATCTCTTGTCCGCATCGCCTCGCCGACCGCCCGTGCACCGCGGCAGTTCTCCGAAAAGAGCCGGTCGTCATGGCGGCCGGGAACTGGCGGAGAATCACGCGGTCCGTGTATAGCGGGAAGCGCGCCGCCGCGCATATCATTGCCTCACATCGACTTCCCCCCTTCGAGCCGCTCTCAGGGGCGGCCCCGAAATCATCACCCTTCACCCCGCCTGTCCGGGACCCCGGGCGACGCCGGAGACCGCGCTTTTCTCGCGATCTCGTCCGCCGCTCCAGGGAAACGGTCGGATTTGGGTTCCTGCCGACGGGAGGCGCAGCGCGCCTACGTCAGGTGCCGCTGGTCACCGGCCGTGCGCGGTGGGTCATTCGGCGTACTCCGCGCTACGCCCTGCCGCCGGACGCCGGGCCGGGGGCGCATGGTGGAGCCGGGGTGTGCCATGAAACGCCGGTCGGGCACCGGGCGAGGGCGCAGGAGCGCGCCGACTGGCCGATCGGGGACACGGCCCCCTGGGTCGGGCCCCGGGTAGGGTTGCCGCGTGGCGATCGTTGTCGAGCTGACCTCCTACCCCGTCAAGGGCTGCGCGGGTGTTCCCGTATCCGAGGCGCTGCTGACGGAGGCGGGTCTGCGGCACGACCGCAGCTTCATGGTCATCGGCGAGGACGGAGAGTGCCGCACGCAGCGGCGCGATCCCCGGCTCGCCGTCATCCGCCCCGCCATCGACCCGGACGGCACCCGGCTCACCCTGTCGGCACCCGGCGAGGGTGAAGTGGCCATCGACGTCGACACCACCTCCGCCCGGCGCGAGGTCAAGCTGTTCCACAACCCCTTCCTCGGTATCGACCAGGGTGAGGACGCCGCCACGTGGCTTTCGCGGGCGCTGGGCGCGCCGAGCAGGCTGGTGCGGGTGCCCCCGGAGCACGACCGGGTGACCGAGGGATGGATCCCCGGCACCTGCGGCTACGCCGACAGCGGCGCCGTGCACCTCGTCTCCCGGGCCAGCCTGGACGGGCTGAACCAGCGGATCGCCGAGGCGGGCGGCGCCGCGCTGCCCATGAACCGCTTCCGCCCCGGCATCGTGCTCGGCGGATGGGACGAACCCCATCGGGAGGACCGGATCCGCAGGGTCGCCATCGGCGGCGCCGAGCTGGGCTTCGCCAAGCCCACCGCCCGGTGCGTCGTGACGACCGTCGATCAGATCAAGGGCGTCAAGGCGGGCCCGGAGCCACTGCGCACCCTGGCCGGCTACCGGCGCGGCCCGGGTGGCGCCACCCTGTTCGGCTGCCAGTTCTCCGTGACCCGCGCCGGAAAGCTGGCGGTCGGCGATGAGGTGGACGTCATCGAGTGGGACGGGCCGCCGCCGGGGGAGTGACCGGGAGCGCTCAGACCGACGCGAGCACCTTGGCGAAGCTGTCCAGGAGCTGGGCGGCGCCCTCCTCGGCCTGGGCGCACTGCTCCTGCGGCGGGGCCGGCTGCCGGAGCACCACCCGGGTCCGGCCGTCGCCCAGCTCGGCGAAGGTGGCGGTCATCTCCATGACCCCCTGCGGAAGGTCCAGGGTCCACACCAGCCGCTCCTGGCCGACCACCTCGCGGTAGACGCCGCGCATCGGCATCTCGCCCCCGGGAGTGGCGATGTTCGCCTTCCAGGCGCCACCCGGCCGGACGTCGAGGGCGACGGACTCGGGGGCGGCGCCGAACCAGCGGGCGAAGTACTCCGGCTCGGTCCACACCCGCCACACCGTCTCACGCGGTGCGTCCAGGTCCCGGGTGACGGTGATCTCGGTGTCGCTCATGGTCTCTCCTCGGTGAGCGGGAAGGTGTCGTCACCCATCAGACCGGCCCGCCGCGCGGAACTCATCGGTCCTGGCTCAGCAGCCTTCCGTCCTCCCGGCCGATCCAGTACCGGCGCAGCACATCGAGGACGACCGACACCTCGCAGGCGGTGATGCCGGGGAGCTTCGCCAGATCGTGGGTGAGCAGGTCGGCGAGGCCGTCCTCGTCCCGGAACACGCCATGATGGATCACCGAGGAGGTGCCCGCGACGATCGAGACATAGCGCGCCGAGGGATGCCGGGCCAGCGCGTCGGCCACTTCCTGGATGGCCCCGGGGGCGGCATGCAGCTCGATCACGACCTCCAGCGCATGGCCGAGCAGCGCCGGTTCGATCTCCACACGAGGCCGTACCAGACCGCGCTGGAGGAGCGACTGGGTCAGCCGGTAGGCGGTGGACCGGCTGATGCCGAGCCCGCGCGCCACATCGGCGGCGCTCGCCCGTGCGTCCTGGCGCAGCAGCTCCACGGCCCGCAGCTCGTCGTCGCTGAACTCGGTGACGGCGGTGGGCTCCGCCACCGGATCGGCGTCCTGGCGCAGCGTCCGCACCTGGGCGTCGTCCAGCCGCCGCAGCCGCCAGGAGTCGGACTTCGCCGTCGCCCTGAGCACCAGTTCGGTACGGGCCGACCGCACACCGGGGACGGACGGGATCCGGTTCATCAGCAGCTCCCGGGCCCGGCCGCGCCGGGTCGCGTGCAGGGAGCAGTAGACATCGGTGCGGCCCGTGGTCGTGGCGACGAACGGTATCTCGGGCAGCTCGGACAGCCGCCGGGCCACCTGCCACGCCTGCCCCGGGGCCGTGGCCACCCAGACGTGCATGGGGTTGCCCTCGGCCAGCATGGGCCACTCCACCTGCCCGATCACCCGCAGCAGCCGCTCTTCCCCGAGCCGGGTCAGCCGGCGGCCGACGGTGCTGGCCGAGCTGCCGAGGACCTCGGCCAGCGCGCTCAGCGGCGCCCTCGGCGCCACCTGCAGGGCGGCCACCAGATCGAGGTCGGCGTCGTCGAGTACCGGTGGTGTGGTGGGAACGGCTGCCATGGATACGAATCTATCGTGCGATTGGTGCTCCATGCGTGAATCATTCCTGCGTTACAAGTCTTTTACTTGCCTCATTCCGTCATGCCTTCTCTAATGGACGACCACTACTGCGTCACCGACGAAGGAGTGCGGACGGTGAGTTCCAAAGACACCACGACCACACCCGACAACACGCCCGGGAAGACACCCGGCACCACACCCGGGCAAACGCCTCCCGAGGCGCCCGGGGAGTCCTCGGCGGCGCTGTCCGCACTGCTCCGGGTGCTCGGCGCCGTCGAGCGCGCGGGCAATAAACTTCCCCACCCCTTCTGGCTGTTCGCGATCCTCAGCGTCCTCCTCGCGCTGATCAGCTGGGGGCTCGCCACCGCGGACGTCTCCGCGGTCGATCCGGCGGGCGGCAAGACCGTGGCGGTGCGCAGCCTGATCTCGGTCGACGGGGTGCGGTCGATGATCAGCGACGCGATCACCAACTACGCCACCTTCCCACCGCTCGGCACGATCTTGGTCGTCATGCTCGGTGTCGCCGTCGCCGACCGGTCGGGGCTGCTCGCGGCGATGCTGCGGGCCGGTGTCGCCAAGGTCCCGGCGCGCTGGATGACCTTCGCCCTGGCCTTCACCGCGATGGTCGCCCACATCGCCTCCGACGCCGCCTATGTGGCGCTGGTCCCCCTGGGCGGGCTGGCCTTCCGGGCCGTCGGGCGCAGTCCGCTCCTGGGGATCGTGGTGGCCTTCGTGGGCGTATCGGCGGGCTATGACGCCAGCCCGCTGATCACCCCCATGGACGCGGTCCTGTCCGGGCTGACCACGGCCGCCGCGCACACCGTGGACCCCGGCTATGTCGTCACCCCGCTGTCCAACTACTTCTTCTCCCTGGCCTCCTCGGTGGTGCTGGCCGCCGTGATCACCTTCGTCACCGAGAAGGTGCTGGTGAAGCGGGTGGCGGCGCTTCCGCCCGAGCCCGAGGAGGCGGCCGGGGACACGGCCGCGGAGACCGGGCAGACCACGGAGGTCGAGCTCGCCCTGGCACCCGAGGAGCGCCGCGGGCTGCGCCACGCCACCATCGCCCTCTTCGTCTTCCTCGCGGTGGTCGTGGTGGCGATGATCCCCACCGGGTCACCGCTGCGCGGCGAGGGCGGCAGCATCGTCGAATCGCCCGTGCTCTCCGGCATCGCCGTGGTGCTCGGACTGCTCTTCGCCCTCCTCGGCGCGGTCTACGGACGTGCGGCCGGCACCGTGCGCGGCAGCCGTGACATCCCGGACTTCATGGCGCAGGGCATGCGGGAGATGGCCCCCATCCTGGTGCTGTTCTTCGCCATCTCCCAGTTCCTCGCCTACTTCAAGTGGACCGGCGTCGGCCAGGTGCTCGCCATCCGCGGCGCCGATCTGCTCAAGGACCTCGGGGTCACCGGCCCGGTCGCCTTCGTCGGCATCGTGCTGGTGTGCACGGTGATCAATCTGGCGATGACCAGCGGTTCGGCCATGTGGGCGCTGGTGGCCCCGGTCTTCGTGCCGATGCTCATGCTGTTGCACATCCCCCCGGAGGCCACCCAGGCCGTCTACCGCATCGCCGACTCCTGCACCAACGCCATCACCCCGATGAGCGCCTACTTCGTCATGGCGCTCGGCTTCCTCCAGCGCTACCGGCGCTCCGCCGGAATCGGCACCCTCGCCTCGCTGACCCTGCCGCTCTCCGTGGCCATGCTGGTGGCCTGGACCCTGCTCTTCTACGCCTGGTGGGCGCTGGGCATTCCACTCGGCCCCGGCGCGCCCGTCCGCTGATCCCCGGCCGCTCCCTCACCCACGCCACCTCGGGAAGGATCCCCTCGAATGACCCCCTCCGATCTCGCCGCCGCCACCGCCCGGGTGCTGCCCGAGATGATCGAAGACCTACGGACGCTGGTGGAGCTGGAGACGCCGAGCCATGACAAGCGGCTGCTGGACGCCGGGCTCGCCACGATCAGCGGCTGGCTCGTCGACCGGCTCGGCGAGCCGGACGGAACGGAGCGCCACGACTGCGGGACGTATGGCGATGTGCTGGCCGTGACGTATCGCGGCACCGCACCCGGCACCGTGCTGCTGCTGTGCCACTACGACACGGTCTGGCCGGCCGGAACGCTCGCCGAATGGCCCTTCCAGGTGGAGGACGGCCGGGCGAGCGGACCCGGTGTCTTCGATATGAAGACGGGTCTGGTGCAGGCCGTCTGGACCCTGCGGCTGCTGCGCGAGCTGGAGCTTCCGCACCCCTCGGTGCGGCTGCTGCTCAACGGCGACGAGGAGATCGGCAGCCCCGCCTCCCGGCGCCATATCGAGCGGCTGAGCGAGGACGTCCTGGCCACGCTGGTCTTCGAGGCGTCGCTGGACGGGGCGCTCAAGACCTCCCGCAAGGGCGTCGGGCTGTTCGATGTGACCGCCCACGGCATCGAATCGCATGCGGGACTCGACCCGTTCGCGGGCGCGAGCGCCATCCACGCGCTGGCCGAGGTCGTCCCGCGGATCGCCGCACTCAGCGCCCCGGAGCGCGGAACCACGGTGAACGTGGGGCTGATCAGCGGCGGCACCGGGCGCAATGTGATCGCCGCACAGGCGAGCTGCGGTATCGACATCCGGATCGCCGAACCGGAGGAGATGAAGCGGATCGACACCGCGCTGCACGCCCTCGCCCCCTCCGACCAGCGGGTGCGGCTGACCGTCACCGGTGAGTGGAACCGCCCGCCGATGGTCCCCAATGATCCGTCCCGCCGACTGTTCGAGCAGGCCCACGCGGTCGCCGCGGAACACGGCTGGGAGCTGGAGGAGACCGCGGTCGGCGGGGCCAGCGACGGCAACTTCGTCTCCGCACTCGGCCGTCCGGTCCTCGACGGGCTCGGTGCCCTCGGCTCCGGCGCCCACGCCCGCCATGAGCACACGGTGCTCGCCCCGATCCCGGCCCGTACCGCGCTCGCCATCGGTCTGCTGCGGGCGCTGGCGGCGGACGTCTCGTAACGGCCGACGCCGACGGCCGGACGGCCGGAAACCCGTGGGCCGCCGCCGTGTCCGGACACGGCGGCGGCCCACGGTGGCACCGGCGCGGCCGCGGTGTGCGGGCCGGTGCACGGGAGGCATGTCAGGAGATGAGGAAATCGGCCTCGCCCGCCTTGGCGCCCTCGATGAACGCCATGATCTCGCCGCGGGTGTAGATCAGCGCCGGACCGTCCGGATCGGTCGACTGACGGATCGCTACCCGGCCGTCGTCCAGCCTCATGGCCTCGACGCAGTTGCCGCCGTTGCCACCGCTCCACGGCTTGTGCCAGCCCTCGCTGCCGAGGTCGCTCGCGCGCATGCCGTTGTGAATGCGATCCATTCCGATCAGAGCTCCTTGCGGAAATCGCGGAGGATTTCCTTTGTGCGTCGTGCGGTTGCCGCCTGGGCCGCCATGCGGTCCAGGGCCTCCAGATGGGAGGCCACCTCGATGCGCTCATCGAGGTAGACGGCGCCGGTCAGGTACTCGACGTAGACCATGTCCGGCAGTTCGGGAACAGCGAAGCGGAAGAGGACGAAGGGCCCATAGGTGCCCGGATGGTGTCCGGAGGTGAACTCCGAGATCTGCAGCGTGATGTGCGGCATCTCGACGGACTCCAGCAGCCGGTCGATCTGGTCGCGCATCACCGCCGCCGAACCCACTTGGCGGCGCAGTACCGTCTCGTCCATCACCACCCACAGACGGGGCGCGTCCCGCCGGGTGAGCAGCGTCTGCCGCTCCATGCGCAGCGCCACATGGCGCTCCGCCTGCCGGGGGGCGGACTGGCCGACCGCGCCGGTCTGCATGACCGCGTGGGCGTAGTCCTCGGTCTGGAGCAGTCCGGGGACGAAATGCGGCTCGTACGCCCGGATCATCTCGGCCGCGCCCTCCAGGCTGACGTGGACGCTGAACCAGTCCGGGAGGATGTCGTGGAACCGCTGCCACCAGCCGGGCTTGTTGGCCTCC
This sequence comes from Streptomyces sp. NEAU-YJ-81, assembly GCF_017592595.1. Lineage (NCBI taxonomy): Bacteria > Bacillati > Actinomycetota > Actinomycetes > Kitasatosporales > Streptomycetaceae > Streptomyces > Streptomyces sp. NEAU-YJ-81. Next base: position 108,662 of record NZ_JAGFNO010000017.1, read on the forward strand.
TCGGTCAGGGTGATGAAGGAATCGAGCTCCTCGCCGGTGATCCCGTAGCTGTCCAACAGCATCTGCACATACGGAACCTTCAACGCGACCTCGGCGGTCTCCATGCGGCGGACGGTGGCGGGCGCGACCCGCAGCACTCTGGCCGCCTCGTCCCGCTTGAACCCGGCCTTCTCCCGCAGATCCTGCAGCCTCTTGCCGAGGACGACCTGACCCACGGTCGGGGCCGACCGCGGTTCGCTCACCTGAATCCCTCCCTGACCTCCCCAACGCTGATGTTCGCAGTGTGCCATGGCCAGTGCGGAACGGGCACATTGCACTTACGACTCTGCATTGTTCAGAGTGCCCCTTGCCAAGTGCGCGCGGCGGTGCGCATAGTTGCGTCATGATCCCGTTACCGCGTTCTGCCGCGGCGACCGCAGGCGCGAGCGGCCCGACCTTTGTGAAGTGCCCCTAGATGACGTACGCCTTCGCCGGTGCGCTGACCGGCCTCGTCCGCGGCCGGTTCGGCCGGCGCGGATTCCGTCCGGCGTCCGGACGCCACCGCCTTCAACTGCCGCCGGCGCTGCGGACGGACCGGGCCTACGACGCGGTGGGGATCGCCGAGCGGCACGGCCCCGGGGTCATGGCCCTGCTGCCCCGGGCGGGATGTGTCCTCGCCCGCGCCGGGCGCTGGTGGTGGATCGTGCCGCCCCAGTCGGACATCGGGGTCAACTGGCCCGCACCGGCCGTCTACGCGGTCGGTGCCACGGTGACCGGCCCGCCCGGGTGGCGGACCGGTCCCACCGGGACCAAGGAGCCCGGTGTGGTGCACTGGCCGGGCGACGGAGAGCCGTACACCCATCCCCTGTTGCTGCATATCGCGGTCTGTGCGGCGGCCGGGGTCTCCCCGGTCTGGCCGTGCGACGAAGGGCTGCCACGGTCATGACCTCGGCCCGGTCATGACATCGAGTCGTCCTGGAGATACGCCGCGGGGCGCGGATAGCGCTGCAGCGTCGGAGTCTGCCCGGTCGGGTCGTCCTCCTGCTCGCTGAGGGGCACCACCGGGGCCGCGGCCGCGGCCTTCAGAACGGCGGGGTCGTAGGTCATGGCCTGCGTCCGCTCCACCGGCAACGGCTCGGGCACACCGGCGTCGCGCTGACCGTAGACCGGGATCTGGTCGACCGTCGTCTCCTCGGGCCGGAACAAGTTGTACGCGGGCGCCGCCCCCTGCCCCTGGGCGCCCTGGACCTGGACCATCGGGATCTGGCCGGTCTGCGCCTGGGCGCCCTGGTACTGCGCGCTCTGCGGCTGTGGCGCCATCTGCATGAACGGCGCCTGGCCCTGCGGCGCCTGGCTCTGGGCCGGTTGTAACTGCGGGGCCTGGAACTGCTGCGCCGGTGCCTGCTGCGGGATCAGCGGCTGCGCGGCCTGGGCCATCTGGGGCTGGGCCATCTGGGGCTGCGGCAGCGCCGCCGGGGCCTGGTACAGGGGCGTCTGGGCCGGGGGAGTGGCGACATACGCGGGCGACAGCTCCGCGAGCGGCTGCTGCTGGGCGTACCCCGTCGAGGCGCCCGCGAAGGACGCCTGCCCGTACGGATCGCCGGAGACGCCCTGCGGGGCCGGAAGGGCGGCCGCGGAGTACATCGGCTGAGGCTCCTGTGCCATGGGCGCCGCGGGTAGCTGGGGCGGCTGCTGGTAGGAGTAGTCCAGCGACGGCGCTTGCGCGGCGGATCCCCAGGACCCCGACGATCCCGAGTACCCCGAAGACACCGAAGGCTGCTGCTCCCAGCTCACCTGCGGGGCGTAGAAGGACGTCCCGTACAGCACCGTGCTCAGCCCGGTCAGCAGTCGCTGCACATCGGGCTGGGAGCGCACCACCAGCCGCATGAACTGGCTGCTGCTGCCCAGCTTGTTGCCGCATTCGCGCACCAGCACACCGTGCTGGGACAGCAGTTGGTCCCGGACCCAGCCGCCGTCCGTTCCGGCCGGCAGCTTGACGAAGACGAAGTTGCCCTGGGAGGGGTAGACCGTCATCCCGGGCAGCCCGGCCAACTGGCTGGTCATCTGCTGCCGGTCGCGGCTGAGCATGCGCAGGCTGTCCACGTACTCCTGCCGGTACCGCTTCAGCATGAAGACGATGACCTCGGCGAAGGAGTTGAGGTTCCACTTCGGCAGCCGGGAGCGGATCTGCACGGCGAGCGAGGGATTGGCGACCAGATAGCCGAAGCGCACACCGTGCAGTCCGAAGTTCTTGCCGAGGCTGCGCAACACGATCACATTCGGGCGCAGGATGGCCTCGTCGACGACGCTCGGATACGCCTCGGCGTCCGCGAACTCCAGGAAGGACTCGTCGATCACGATCAGGTCGAGGTCGGCCAGGGCGTCCATGATGCCGATGAGGGCCTGGCGGGACACCAGCCCGCCGTCGGGGTTGTTGGGGTTGCAGATCACGGCGACCCGAGAGCCCCGGGAGCGTACGAAGTTGACGAAGGCGTTCGGGTCGAGTGCGAATCCGCTCATTTCCGGAAGCTGGAACAGGTCGACCCGTTTGCCGGTCTCCATCGGCTGGTCGGTCCAGCGGCCGAAGGTGGGAATCGGCACCGCCAGGCTTTCCTTCACCAGCAGGTGGTCGATCCAGGTGATGAGCTCGGTCGAGCCATTGCCCATCGCCATGGTCTGCGGCTGCAGCCCGAGCACATCGGCCAGTTCGGCGGTGATGGTCTCGGCGGAGCTCGGGTAGTAGGTGAGGATGTCCTGCAGCCTGACCGCCATCACGGCGAACATCGCGGGGGTGGGGAAGTAGGGATTGCAGGGGATGCAGAAGTCCACGAGCTCCTGTCCGCCACCCGTGACCCCGGCGCGGTTGAGCGCGAAGAACGACGGGCTGTGGGCGGTGCCACGGAAAAGTTCCATGGCATCACCGGTATTGCCGACTGCGGCAACAGTCACGGCGGGACCTCCTCGGTCGCATGGGTCGCGTCGACGCGCTGACACGGCCGTTGCGGCTCGTCCCTCGAGCCTGACGCATGATCCCTCGAAGCCGGGCCGGGCGAGGATTTTCGTGGGGCTTGTGAAAACTTCAGGGACATGTGCGCCCGTATCGAATAGAATTCCGCCTCTTGCCCCTTGAGAATGCCGGTGTGGGCTCAGACCGTATCCTCCGGCGGGTGTTCGCCATCGGCCTCCGCGGTGCGGTGCTGTTCCGCTACCCAGACCGCCACCTGCGCACGCGAGGTGAAACCCAGCTTGCTCAAAATGTGCTCAATATGGCCCTCGGCCGTGCGCTGGGCGATGACCAGGGACGAGGCGATCTCCTTGTTGCTGAGCCCCTGCGCGACCAGTTGCGCGATTTCGGACTCCCGGGGTGTCAGCGGCGACGGCCGCCCGCCCACCGCCGTCTCCTCGCTGGGCAGTTCGTCCTCGAGCGCGTACACCAGCGCCTCGGCGTAGGACAGCCGGGCGCCCCGTTTGAACGCCGCGTTGAAGGCCGCTTTGCCCAGGGCCCGCCGCACCGTGGCTTCACACTCCTCGTGGTAGTGGACGAGATGCCCGTAGCCGGAGTGCGGGGCGCCGATGGCGTGCCAGATGGTCCGCAGGGCGCCCAGCAGCCCGGCCGCTCGCGTGTGGTCCCGGTCGGTGGCCGCGATCCAGGCCAGCACCTCCAGATTGACCGCGACGCCCAGCGGATCGTCCAGCGAGCGGTTGAACGTGAGGCTGTCCTTCTCCAGGGCGGCCGCCCTGGCGGTGTCGCCCTGGCGCCATACGTCCATGCCGAGCGCCATCATCGTGTAGGCCCGGTGCCAGCCCTCCCCGTACGCGTCGCACACCGCCAGCGACTCCTCGCCCAGGGCGATCGCGCGTGGTGAGTCGCCGATGAAGGAGTGGGCGAGCGAGAGCCGGATGAGCGCCAGGGCCAGTCCCACCGGATCGCCGGTCGCGCGATGGCGGGTCACGGCCTCCTCGTAGAGCGCGATCGCGGATCGGGTCTCGCCCCGGTACATGGCGACCATGCCGGAGTAGAGCGCGGTGTAGGCGAGTACCGGGTCCAGGCCCAGCCGGGTTCCGATGGACCGGCTCTCCTCGAGCATGGCCGCGGCGGCGTCGGTGTCCGACTGGATGACGGCCAGCCAGCTGTCGGTCCACAGGGCCCGCGCCCGTGCCCCGGTCGGTTCGGTGCACAGCGCCAGGGCCTGGTCCAGCCAGCGGCGGCCCTCGCCGAGGTAGTAGCTGGTGATCCAGTGGTAGAGCAGATCGGCCGCCATCTCCAGACCGCGGCCGGTCTGCCCGGGCTCGGTCAGACAGCCCTCCAGGGCGGTGCGCAGATTGGCGTGCTCCAGCTGGAGCCGGGCGAACCACTGCACCTGGGCCGGTCCGAAGAGCGCCGCCCGCGCGTCCGCGGCGAGCCCGCGGTAGTAGTCGCGATGCCGCTCCAGCCGTACGGCCTCCTCCCCGGCGGCGGCCAGCCGCTCACGGCCGTAACCGCGCAGTGTGTCCAGCATCCGGTAGCGCACCGCCGTCCGGTACTCCTCTCTGAGCAGCACCGACTTGTCCACCAGCTCGGTCACCAGGTCCAGGATCTCCTCGCGGTCGATGCCCTCGTCCGAGCAGACCGCCTCGGCCGCGTCCAGGTCCAGGCTTCCGGCGAACACCGAGACCCGGGCCCACAGCAGCCGCTCCCGCTCGGTGCACAGCTCATAGCTCCAGTCGATCAGCGCCCGCAGCGTCTGATGGCGGGGGAGGACCGTCCGGGAGCCGGTGGTCAGCAGCCGGAACCGGTCGTCGAGCCGGTCCAGCAGCTGCTGGACGGACAGGGCGCGCAGGCGTACGACCGCGATCTCGATGCCCAGCGGGATGCCGTCGAGCCGGCGGCAGATCAGCTCGATGGCGTCGCGGTTGTCCTCGGTGAGCTGGAATCCGGGCACGATGGCCGCCGCCCGCTCGGTGAACAGCTGTATCGCGTCGCACCGCGCGAGGGTGGCGAGGGTGGGCCGTGGCCCTTCGAGGTCCGGCAGCCCGAGGGTGGGGACGGCCAGGCTCTGCTCACCGGCCGTGCCCAGCGCCTGACGGCTGGTGGCCAGCAGCCTCAGCCGGGGCGCCGCGCGCAGCAGCCGGTCGGCGAGCCGGGCGCACTCCTCCAGGAGGTGTTCGCAGTTGTCGAGGACGATCAGCGCCTGCCGGTCCCGCAGATGGTCGACGAGGACGTCAAGCGCCGGGCGGGGGGAGTGGTCCCGTATCTCCAGTGCTTCGGTGACGCCCTGGGCGAGCATCGCGGGGTTGTCCAAGGCGGCGAGTTCGGCCAGCCAGACGCCGTCGGGGAAGGCCCGGCGCGCCTCGTCCGCCACCCGCAGCGCCAGCCGGGTCTTGCCCACTCCGCCGACGCCGGTGAGGGTGACCAGGCGGGACGCGGACAGCATCTCCTTGACCTCGGCCGCCTCATGCCGACGTCCCACAAAACTCGTCACCTCGGCCGGCAGCCTGACTGTCTGCCGTCCGGTCGGGGTGCTCATCGCCACCGCACCCATCGATGCCTCGCACCGGGCTCGGGTGGACGGGCTGATGCCCGCACGGACCCGAGGCCCTGCTTCCAGGCTATGCCCGGGCCGCGAGCCACCGCACGCACTTCGGGCGGGCGGTCTGCCTGCCGGGGCGGTGTTTCACCGAGGGTGAGCGGGGGTCGGCCACCCGTGACCTCCCCGGGGGCCGGGGGCGGGTTCGGGTACCGATGCGGGGAGATCTCCCCTCGTCGCGCATTGCCGCGCCGACCCACCATGGTGACCTCGGAAACGAGTTCCGCCGGTCCATGGCGGAAGATCGAAGGTTCGGACCATGTGCCTCCATCAACCTCCCTGTCCGTCGGCCGACGCATCGGATCATGATTCGGCGCGTCTGGTGGCCACCCACCCCGAGCAGGGGTGGAGCCTGCTCTGCAACGGAGTGGTGATCTTCGCGGACACGGGTGAACTCCTTCCCGACGGGCGTGCCATCCCCGCCCCCCGGACCAGCCCCGACCAGTCGACATGAACGCGACCACTCTCACCATCTCGCACGGCGCCCCGGTGAGTACCGAGCGCCGGCCCGAGGCCGCCCGGCCTCCCGCCACCAGTGGCGGGACGTCGTGGCTGCTGCCCTCCGAGCCCTCGTCGGTGCCCAGGGCCCGGCGGCTGGCCATTGCCCAGCTCGAGGTATGGGCGCTGCCGGACTTCTCCGACGATGCCGAGCTGCTCGTCAGCGAGCTGGTGACCAATGCCCTGCGGCACGCGGGCGGACCGATCCGCCTGACGCTCTCCCTGTGCTCCGTCGACCGCGCCTTCCGGTGCGAGGTGGCGGACGAGCACCCCGGGCAGCCCCGGGTGCGCCGCACATGCGGCGATGACGAAGGCGGCCGCGGGCTCCATCTGCTGGACCTGCTCTCCCGCTGCTGGGGCTCCACCTGCACGGCGGCGGGCAAGGTCGTCTGGTTCGAGCTCCATCCACCTGCCGTCGCGCTGGAAGCCGCTTTGGAAGAAGCGCGCATGACCCCGTGAACGTGAGCCGACGAAAGGAGATGCCATAGACGACTTCATGCCTCGTACCCACACAGTGATACCGAAGGGCCCGGGGACGGAATGGTGATCGCCCTCACCACGCCTTCCGTCTCCGGGCCTCACTGATCGATATTGATCGTCGTCACAGCGGTCGTGTAGCCTCCTGATCGCGTCAGTTGCAAACTTTTCCGGAAGATTGTTCGCGTTTTGTGGCTCTAGGAGGCTGCGTGGTGGACCGGAAAATCGATTCCGGTTTACCCGGCGCGCTTGTCGGGCGCGCTGCCGAACTCGCGGCGCTGACCGCCCACGCGGAGGCCGCCCACAACAACCGTTCCGGTCTGGTGGTCCTGTCGGGCCCGGCCGGAATCGGCAAGACCAGTCTGCTGCGCGCCTTCCTCGACAGCGACGTCTGCCGGAAGATGACCGTTCTGCACGGCACCTGCGGTCAGGTGGTGGCCGGCGCCGGCTACAGCGGAGTGCGTGCTCTCTTCGGGGGACTCGGGCTCTCGGCCGAGGACGCCCAGGACTCCCCGCTGCTGCGCGGGAGCGCCCGCCGCGCTCTTCCCGCGCTCAGCCCCCACCCGGGCGAGGAGGGGCCGCCCACGGCCGCCTCCGTCTACCCGGTGCTGCACGGCCTGTACTGGCTTGCGGCCAACCTGATGACCCAGGGCCCGCTCGTGCTGGTCCTGGACGATGTGCACTGGTGCGACGAGCGGTCCCTGCGCTGGATCGACTTCCTGCTGCGCCGGGCCGACGAGCTGCCGCTGCTGGTGGTGCTCGCCCAGCGCACCGAGGAGGAGCCGGTCGCCCCCGCGACCCTGGCGGACATCTTCGCCCATCCCCGCTCCTCGGTGATCCGCCTCGACCCGCTGACCGACACCGAAGTGGCCGAAATGGCCCGCCAGGTCTTCGCTGCCCCCGTCGCGCACTCCTTCGCCGGGCGCGCCGCCGCCGTCTGCGGCGGCAATCCGCTGACCGTCACCCGGCTGCTGCGCGAGCTGCGGGCCAAGGGCGTCTCACCCGACGAGACCGGCCTGCGCGAGATCGCCGAGGTCGGGCAGTACGTGGTCGCCCTCTCCGTGCGCGCCCTCTTCGACGCCCGGCCCGACTGGGTCCGGGAGGTGGCCACCGCCATCGCGGTGCTCGGGGAGGAGGACGTGGAGCACATCGGCGCGCTGGCCGGGGTGCCCGCGGCCCGTGTCGCGGAGGCCGTGGAGCTGCTGCGCGGGGCCGAGGTGATGGCGCCGGACCGGGCGGACCTGGCCCATGACGTGGTGCGCTCCGCGGTGCTGGAGGCCGCCGGGGAGGAGCCGCTGGCCGAGCTGCGCGCCCGGGCGGCCCTGCTGCTGAGCGATGCCGGACGGCCCGCCGAGGAGGTCGCCAACCAGGTGCTGCTGGTGCCCGGCACTCCCCAGCCGTGGATGGGCTGGGTGCTCCGGGAGGCCGCCGTCCAGGCCGAGCACCGAGGCGCCCCGGAGGCCGCCGCCCGCTATCTCTACCGCGTCCTGGAAGCGGAGCCGGACAGCCTGTCGGCCCATGTCCCCCTCGCCAAGGCGCTCGCGGAGATCAATCCCGCCGAGGCCATCCGCCTGCTCAGGCGTGCGCTCACCCTGGCCACCGACGTCCGTACCAAGGCGCCCATCGCCGTGCAGTTCGGCCTCACCTGCCTCACCGTCCAGCAGTCACCGACCGCCGTCCGGGTACTCAGCGAGGTGCTCGACGAGCTCGAGGCCGAGCTGGGGCCCGACCCCGATCCGCGCGACCGTGAGCTGCTCACCCTCGTCCAATCGGCGCTGCTGATCAGCGGATCGGACGAGAAGGCCACGATCCATACGGTCCGGGAGCGCTTCGCGCGGATCCCCGAACCCTCCGGGGACACCCCCGCCCAGCGGCAGATGCTCGCCATGATGACGGTCCTGTCCGCGATGGAGGGCCGCTCGGTGCGGCGGACCGTGGAACAGGCCCACCGCGCGCTGAGCTCCTCGGACCGGCTCGACAACTGGTCGCTGCTCTTCTCCGCGTTCACCCTGGGCCTGGCCGACGAGGTCGAGGGGGCGATGGAGGCGCTGGACCACGCGCTGCGCCAGGGCCAGGACAACGCCGCGGTGTGGTCGTATGTGATCACCCTGTCCTACCGCGCCATGCTGCTGCACGGCTTCGGCGCGATCCCCGACGCGCTCGCCGACGCCCAGACCGCCGTCGAGATCATCGGCGGGGAGCGCTGGAGCGGCAATGTGACCATGCCCCAGACCGCGCTGGCGACGATCCTGATCGACCGGGGCGAACCGGAGCGGGCCGAGGAGCTGCTGGCCGCCGTCACCCGGCCGAACCTGGACGGGTTCGTCATGGAGTACCACTGGTATCTCATGGCCCGCGCCCGGGCCCGCTGGGCGCTCGGCGACGGCGCCACCGCGCTGCGGCTGCTGCTCGACTGCGGCGCCTCCCTGGAGGATTCCGGTTTCGCCAACCCGGCGTTCCTGCCCTGGTGGACCGAGGCGGCGTGTGTGCTCGCGGCGGAGAAGCGGGCGGACGAGGCGCGGGACCTGGTCGAGCACGGTGCCGAGCTGGCCCGCCGCTGGAGCACTCCGCGCGCTTTCGGGCTCGCCGCCCTCGCCCGCGGGGTGACCACCCCCGGCGAGGAGGGCATCGCGCATCTCACCGAGGCGGTCGAGCACCTCTCCGGGTCGCCGGCCCGCGCCGAGTACGCTCGGGCCGAGTTCCTGCTCGGCGGGGCGCTGCTGGACATCGGGCGGCCGCGCGACGCCCGGGAGCGGCTGCGCTCGGCCGTCGACCTCGCCCAGGGCTGCGGCGCGCTCGCGCTCGCCAAGGACGCCCGTAGCCGGCTGGTCGCCGCGGGCGGCCGGATGCGTGAGATCACCGCCTCACCGGTCGACCTGCTCACCGGCACCGAACGCAAAGTGGCCCAAATGGCCTCGCGCGGGGCGGGCAACCGTGAGATCGCCGAGTCGCTGTTCGTCACCGTACGCACCGTCGAGACCCATCTCACCAGCGTCTACCGGAAGCTGAGTGTGAGTCAGCGCGGTGAGCTGGCCTCGGTGCTGAACACCCCGAGCCTTCCCGACCCACAGGCACCGGCGTGGGTCTTCGCCTCACGCGGCCGACGCTGACGCGCACGCGGGGCCGGGTACCACGTCCGCTCCCCGCCCCAGGCATATAGTCACACCATGCAGCTCAACGGGCTCCCGTTCCCCGGCCGTGAACGAGAGCAGGCCATGCTTGCCCAGACCGTCGCCGATCTCGGCAGAGGCCGTTCCTCGGTGGTGACGCTGATCGGCAGGCCCGGCTACGGACAGAGCCGCCTGCTGAACCTCGCCGCCCGGCTGGCCGAGGACCAGGGCTACCGCGTTCTGCGCGCCCAGGCGACGCCGGGCGAACGCGAGGTGCGCTACGGCGTGGTGGCACAGTTACTGGCCCCGATGGACGGACTCACCGACGGCTCGCTGAAGGCCCTGACCGGACGGGGACCCGAGAGCCGCTTACCGGGCTTGACCGAGTTGCTACGGACCGCGCGTGGACAGCCCACGCTGCTGGTGGTCGACGATGTGGAATGGCTGGACCCGGCCTCGCAGCGCTGGTTCGGGGCGCTCATCCGGCGCCTGCCCGACGCCCGGATCGCCCTGCTGGTGAGCGGCACCTGCCGGCTCCGCCCGGGCGCCTGCCCCCTTTCCACCGCGCCGCAGCAGGTGATCACCCTCGAAGTCGAGCTGGCCCCGCTCGCTCCGCGCGATGTGGCCGCCACGGTCGCGCTGATCTGCGACCGCCCCGGCGAGCCCGCCTTCACCGCGGCCGCCCTGGAGGCGAGCGCGGGCAACCCCGAGGTGCTGTCCGAGGTGCTGAGGCGCTTCATCAGACGCGGATACGCACCGGTGGCAGGGCGGGTGCCGGAACTGTCCACGATCGCCGAGGCCGTCAGCGGTGAACACGCCGTCCGCGCACTCGGAGCGCTGTCCGACACGGCCGTCGCCGTCGTCCGCGCCCTCGCCGTCTGCGGCGATCTGCTGGATCTGTCCCTGCTGTACGCGCTCGCGGACCCCCGCGCCGCGAGCGAGCCCGGACTGCCCGAGGCACTCCAGGAAAGCGGGCTCGCCACCGCCACCGAGACCGGGCTCCGGCTGAGCCGGCCCGAGGCGCGGAGCTGGATCCTCGCCGAGATGCCCGGCGACGAGCGGGCCGAACTGCACGCCCGCGCCGCCGAGTTGGCCTACCGGGCGGCCGTACCCGACGAGGACATCGCCCGGCTGCTGCTCGCCGCCCGCCCGGTCGACGAGCCCTGGGTGATCCCCGTACTGCGCCGCACCTGCGCCGCCGCACTGCGTGGGGGCCGGACCGCCCAGGCGATCGCCTGCCTGTCGCGGGCGCTGGAGGAACCGCTGGACCCGGCGCCGCGCGCCCAGTTGGGCCTGGAACTGGCCGCCATCGAAGTGCTGGCCGTCCCCGAGGCCGCGGGCCGCCGGCTGGCGGAGATCATCCGCACCGGCGACGGCGGGCCCGGCCGGATCCGGGTACGCGCCGCCGACCTGGGGCTCTCCCGCGGCGACGACAAGGCGCTGCGCCGCGCGATCGCCGACGTGCTGCCCTTCACCGACGGCGAGGAGCGAGGGGCCCTGGCCGGGCTGTTCTGGCTCACCGAGTCCGTCGGGCAGGAGGACACCGATCTGGTTCCGGACGGCATCCCCCCGCTGCCCGCCGAGCCCACCTGCCCGGTGCAGGCCGCGGCGCTCGCCTGGCGGCTGGCGCTGCGCGGCGAGGACCTGCCCACCGCCCGGACGCTGGCCCAGCGGGTCTTCACCGTGGACGGCGCCGCGGGGGCCCTGATCCTGCCCCGGCTCACCGCCGCCCGCACCCTGCTGCTGACCGACGACCTGGACGAGGCCGAGGTCCGGCTGGACGTGCTCAACACCGATCTGCGCAGGCGGCACGCCCGCGCGGCCGCCGCCCAGGCCATGGCCGTGCGCGGCGAGCTGAACCTGCGGCGCGGCCGGCTCGACATGGCCGAACGGGACGTGGCCGCCGCGGAGCGGTCACTGCCGCGCTCCCTCTGGCATCGCTACACCGTCCCGTATCTGATGGCTATCCGGATCCTCGTCGCCCTGGAGAACGGCGACGTCGGCCAGGCCAGTGCGCTCGCGGGCGCGTCCGCGCCCGCCGAGTCGCGGGAGGGCGGCTCCTGGGGCTATCTGCTCTTCGCCAGGGCGCTGGTGGCCGTCAAGGACGACCGGCTGCCCGAGGCGCTGGAGCTGTTCCGCTCCACCGGCAGGTGGGAGCTGGGCCGCGGACGGATCAACCCCGCCCTGATGCCATGGCGTTCGATGGCCGCCCGGGTCCACGACGCCCTCGGCGACCACGAGGAGGCACGGCGGCTCACCGAGGAGGAGCTCGCGCTGGCCCGGCTGTGGGGCGCCCCCAACACGATCGGCTGGGCTCAGCTCGGCGCCGGACGGGTGGCCCGCGAAGGGCAGGTCGACCGTCTCCGCGAGGCGGTGGCCACCCTGCGCGACACCCCGGCCCGGCTCGCCTACGCGGGGTCCCTGATGGAGCTGGCCACGGCCGAGATCGAAGCGGGGGACCCGCAGGCCGCCGCCCCCCTGGTGGCCGAGCTGTTCACCTTCGTCATCGCCCACCGGTCCTCCAGCCGGCTGGTCGCACGGGTGCGCGCGCTGTCCGAGCGGGCTGGGCCGTCCGCCGTTCGCGGACGCGTCCCGCACCCGGCGTGGGCGAGCCTGACCGAACCCGAACAGCGCACCGCGGCCCTTGTCGGACTCGGTCATGGCAACCGGGAGATAGCGGAAACCCTCTCTGTCACCAGACGCACCGTGGAGCTGAGGCTCAGCGGCGCGTACCGGAAGCTGGGGATCAGCGGCCGAGCAGAGCTGATCGCGTTGCTGCGGGCGGCAGAGGGAGGCGGAACGGATGTTGCTTGAACGGGAGGCCGAACTGGCCCAGGTCGCGGAGGCCCTGTGGGCCGGGGCGGCGGGCGACTCGTCGCTGGTGTTGCTCACCGGCCCCATGGGCATCGGCCGGACCGCGCTGCTGCAGCAGCTGCCGATGCTCGCCGAGGGCGAGGAGATCCACGTCCTGCGCGCCAACGCCGCGCCGGTGGAGCAGGACTTCGCCCTCGGCGTGGTCCGCCAGCTCTTCGACAGCCTGCTGACCGGTGTCCCGGAGGAACTCCACGAGTGCCGGCTGGGGGGAGAGGGCGACCTCTACCGGACGGTCTTCTCCGACGACGCCCCGCTGCTCGACGACGGCGGAACTCTCACGATGCCCGAGGAGGCGCTGTACGGCCTGCGCTCGGCGCTGGCAGCGGTCAGCGCCGACAGCCCGCTGCTCATCCTGGTGGACGACCTGCAGTGGGTCGACGCCCCGTCGCTGCGCTGGCTCGCCTTCCTCGTCAAGCGGTTGCACGGGCTGCGCGCCGTGGTCGTCTGCGCGCTGCGGGACGGCTACCGGCGCCCCGGGGACCCTCTGCTGCGGGAGGTCGTCGACGCGGCGCGGCGGGAGCTGCGCCCCGCGCCGCTGTCGCTGGGCGCCACCAAGGAAGTGATCCACGAGCAGTTCGGCGTGCCGGGGGACGAGGAGTTCGCCCGCGCCTGCCATGAGACCTCCGCGGGCAACCCGCTGTACCTGAAGTCGGTGCTGGCGGACCTGGCCATGAGCGGCCTGCGGCCCACCGCCGAGCAGGTCGCGGCGGTCCGCTCGCTGCGCCCCGCCCTGCTGCGCGAGCGGCTGGCCGGCTCCCTGCGCGCCCAGCCGCGGCCGGCGCGGGACCTGGCCGCGGCCATCGCGGTCCTCGGCGGCCAGGCGGAACCGGACCTGCTGGCCCGGCTGGCCGGGCTGGACCCGATCGGCTTCCTGGCCACGCTGCGCGACCTCCACGAGGTGGGGCTGCTCGCCGCCGAGCAGGAGCCGCGCTTCCTCCACCGGGTGGTGCAGGACGCGGTCGAGTCCTCGATGACCGTGGCGGAACGGGAGCGGCTGCACGACGCCGCGGCGGCCCTGCTGTACCACAATGGACGCCCCGCCGAACTGGTCGCCGCCCAGCTCATGGCCGTCACCAACTCGGGCCATCCCTGGGCGGTGGAGGTGCTGCGGGCCGCGGCGGACACCGCGCTGCGCCGCGGAGCGCCGCGTACCGCCGCCCGCTATCTGCGCCGCGCCCTCCTGGACGGCTCGCTGGTGGGGGAGGGCCGGGCCCGGCTGCTGATCGATCTGGCCACCGCGGAGCGCGGCTTCGACCCGGCCGCCTGCGAACGCCATATCTCCCAGGCGATACCCCTGCTGACCACGCCCAGGCTCCGGGCCGCCGCTGCCCTGCGGATCTCGCCGACCATCGTGGGCCTGGGCCCCCCGTCGGCCATCGATCTGCTGCACCAGGTCGCCGAGGACCTGGGGCCCGCGACCGCGCTGGAGGGCACGGCGCGCGATGTGGCGCTGCGGCTCGAGGCGCGGCTGCGGCACGCCGGGCACGAGGATCCGGCGGAGCTGGCCGCCGCGGTGGAGCGGCTGTCCGCGCTGGGGGAGGAGCCGGCGCTGATCACCGCGGCCGAGCGTGAGCTGACGGCGGTGCTGCTCAACTCGGCGGTGCTCACCGCCCGATGGCCCGCGGCCGAGGTCTCCCGGCTGGCGAACCGCATCCTGGAGCGCGAACCGGCCACCTCCGAACAGGTCCACACCCCGCTGCCGCTGGTGGTGATCGGGCTGGTCGCCGCCGATTCGGTACGGGGGATCAGCTCCTGGCTCGCGATGGAACAGCAGACGCGGCGGCAGGGCGGCACGGTCGCCGACGCGCTCGTCAACGTCCAGCAGGCCATGGTGCTCAGCGCCCGGGGGCGCGTCTCCCAGGCGCGTGAGTACGCCGAGCGGGCCGTGCGGCTGGCCGAGGTGCACTGGCAGGAGGCCGGGGTCGTCTCCACCCTCGCCCTCACCCGCGTCGCCCTGGACCTTCAGGACCCCGTACTGATCGAGCGGATTCTGGACGGGCCCGGGCGGCGCCGCTCCCCGAGCCTGGCGCTGACCGCGACGCTGCAGTTCGCCAAGGCGGCGCAGGACGCCGGGAACGGACGCTGGACCAGCGCCCTGGAAACCCTCCTGGCCTGCGGCCGGCAGTTGGAGGCGTCGGGCTGGCGCAACCCTGTGCTCTTCGCCTGGCGGCCCTGGGCGGCCGAACTTCACCGGCGTGTCGGCGACCCCGGCGCGGCCGGGGCGCTGGCCGAGGAGGAGCTGCTGCGGGCGAAGGAGTGGGGCGCCCCGGTGGCGCTGGGCCGCGCGCTGCGGGTGAAGGCCCGGCTGCTCGGCGGTGACCAGGGGGTGCGGCTGCTGCGTGAATCGGTCGATGTGCTGCGCGCCTCGGCCGATGAACTGGAACTCGCCCGCACGCTCCTGCTGCTGGGCCGGCAGCTGAGACCGGGCGGCGAGGCGGCGGCGGTACTCCAGGAGGCCGGGGCGCTGGCCGCGGCGTGCGGGGTCCCATGGCTGGTCGAGCGGATCCGCGCCGCGGACGGCAGCGGTGGGTCGGCCGCCCCGCCGGAGGCGGCCCTCACCCGTACCGAGCGCACCGTGGCCTCCCTCGTGGGACGCGGCCTCACCAACCAGGAGGCCGCCGCCGAGCTGGGGGTGAGCTCCCGCGCCGTCGAGAAGCATCTGACGAGTTCCTATCGCAAACTGGGCGTCTCCGGACGCCGCGAGCTCATCGAGCTGCTGCCTCGCATGGATTCGTGAACGTAGCGTTAACGGCGATAATTGGCGGGTGTTTGACGAGGATTCGTGAACCGACCGTACCGGCCCACCGAAGGGGTGGGGTGCGGACCGAACCTTCGGACCACCCCACCACGGGATTGGGGGGCGACACCCCTGTTGACGTTGACTTCCGTGCTCGTAGATCCCTAGTCTCAATTCTGAAATGAACATTTGGAATTGAATATTCGGTATTCGATTCCGAATTCTGAGAATTAGGAAGGGATGGCAGTCCCTTGGCATTGCCTTTACTGACCGATTCGGCTCGGCCAACCCCCCACGAGCTTGGACACGAGCAGACCGAGTACACGGATCTATTGCGCCAGTTCGACCAGCCAGGGGCCTGTGTCGTCTGTCTTGACCCGTCGCTCACCGTCCAGCAGGCGAACCGGGAGTTCTTCCGGCAGTTCGACGACGCCTCCACGGACGTGTGCGGCCGTGACTTCTGTGACCTTCTGCACCCCAGTGTGCGGCAGGCGGTGAAGCGGCAGTTCACCCGGCTCCTCGACGGCTCCCGTCACCGGTTCACCACCCATGTGGTGGCCATCGGGGCCGAGGGGGCCGCCTTCACCAGCGGGCTCACGGCGGTCGCCGTGCGCGAGGGCTCCGCCCATGTGGCCTCGATCCTGGTGGTCCTGCGGCCCACGGCGGGTGGCGAGGAGGTGGACATGGTCACCGACCGTAAGAAGCTCCTCACCGAGACCGAGGCGCGCATTCTGGAGGGCATCGCTGCCGGGCTCTCCACGATCCCCCTGGCCTCCCGGCTCTACCTCAGCCGGCAGGGTGTCGAGTACCACGTGACACGGCTGCTGCGAAAGCTGCGGGTGCCCAACCGGGCCGCCCTCGTCTCCCGCGCCTACTCCATCGGCGTCCTCAACGTCGGCTGCTGGCCGCCAAAGGTCGTCGACGACTTCGTCAAATGACGCGCGCCCCGCGGGTGCCGACAGACGCGCCACGGCCGGCCCGGATCCGGGCCGGCCGTGGCGCGTCGCCATGTCAGGACTGGGCCGGGCCCCGGGACAGCCGCAACAGACGGAAGGCGGTGAGCGCCACATGGAGTTGGGTGCGCTGCTCACCCGACTCCAGATCGCAGCCGAGCACCCGCTCTATCGAGTGCAGCCGCTGGTAGAACGCCTGGCGGGACAGGTTCGCGCGCTTGGCGGCCACCGTCTTGTTGCCCGCCGCGTCCAGAAAGGTGTGCAGCACCGGCAGCAGATCGGTGCCGTGCCGCTCGTCGTAGTCCACCAGCCGTCCCAACTGCCGCTCCACGAACTCCTGGAGCCGCACATCGCCGCGCAGCGCGTACAGCAACTGCCGCAGCCCGATGTCGGACAGCTCGTGGAACGCCTTGTCCGACGTCCCCGGAACGGCGGCGTCCGCGACCCGCGCCGCCTGCTGGAACGACCGGGCGGTCTGTGACAGCTCCGACACCTCCGAGCCGACGCTGATCACGGCCTCCGGACGGGACTCCCGCACCGACCGGCTCAGCCGCTCCACCAGCGGCCGCCAGGGCGTGGCGGCGGGCAGGGCCAGCAGAACCCCTATGTGGTCACCGGGCACCGCGCCGACCAGCACGGCGGCCCCGGCCGCCCCCAGCTCGTCCGTCAGCCGGTCCTCCAGCTCGGTCGTCTCCCCGGCGCCGGGGCCGGGGCTGACCAGCGCCACCATCAGCCGGCGGCCCGCGACCGGCACGCCCAGCGCCTCGGCCCTGGCCCGGGCCTCCCCCATCGAACGGCAGCGCTGCTCGACCAGGTCCAGCAGCAGCGTGCGCTGGGCCCGCCGCTCCCAGCGGGTGTGATGGGTGAGCCGGGCGATGGTCAGGGCCGTGGCGGTGCGCTCCAGGACCATCGCGTCCTCGGGACCGACCGCCGAGTGCCCGGCCCCGTCCGGGAGCATCAGCAGCCGCCCCCACCGCTCGCCCCGGTACTCCACCGCGGTCACCAGCCAGTCCTCCGGACCGCTCAGCCCGGTCCGGTCGGGCGAGGGCGTGGCGCGCGAGCGCCGCTCCCAGCCGGTCAGCGCCCCCTCCACGCCGCGCCCCGGCGAACCGCAGATCACGGCCTGGTGCACCAGGTTCTCCAGCACCACGGGATGCCCGCTCATCTCGGCCGCCATGTCCACCACCTCCTCGGGCCCGGCGCCCCGCAGGGTCAGCGCGGTGAAGGTGTCATGGACGTCCTGGGCCCGGCGCAGGCTCTCCACCTGACTGCCGACGATCAGGGAGTGGAGAACCTGGGTGACCTCCACGAAGTTCACGGTCCGGGAGAGCAGGACGAGCGGGAAGTCCCGCGCCAGACAGGCCCGCACCAGCTCCGACGGCGGCCGGTGGTAGCGCCGCACCAGCTCGATGACCAGCCCGGCGGCGCCGATGTCCGCGAGCTCGTCGACATACCGGCGGACCAGCGCCGGGTCCTCGGGCAGCGGCATCCCGGTGGTCAGCACCAGCTCCCCGCCCTTGAGGAAGGACGCCGGGTCGAGCAGTTCGGTGACATGCACCCAGCGGACCGGCCGGGACAGCTGCCCATGGCCGGACACCACCTCCGGCACCCCGGCGGCCAGCACCGGAAGCCGCAGCACGTCGGCAAGGCTGAGGGGGGAGCGCCCCGGGACCCGCGGGGGCCCGGCGGGGCGGGACGGCGGCCGTCCGGCGGCGTCGTACGCGGTGCCGCCGGAGCCGTTCATGCCGCTCACTCTGGCAAGCCCGCGCGCCGAGCGCAACCATCACCCCGCCCGGCATCTTGACAAGAGCTGTGTGGGAGGTCGTTGACAGATCGTCCATACCGATCACCACCCCGCGACACAGTGATCATTGTCCTGACCGGGTTCGCCCCCTCACCCTCGAAGTGTCCGAGCGCATCGCCGACCTGTGCGTGTGGGAGAGAACATGACCAATCTGTCGCCGCAGCTCCGTCAAGCCACTCCGGTGGTCGCCGTCCGAGGAGAGGGCGCCTACATCGACGGCGAGGACGGGCGGCGATACCTCGACTTCACCGCGGGCATCGGCGTCACCAGCACCGGACACTGCCATCCGCGGGTCGTCGCCGCCGCGCAGGAGCAGGTGGGCACGCTCATCCACGGCCAGTACACGACCGTCATGCACCCACCGCTGCGGCGGCTGGTCGAGAAGCTGGGCGAGGTGCTCCCCACGGGCCTCGACAGTCTGTTCTTCTCCAACTCCGGCAGCGAGGCCGTGGAGTCGGCCCTGCGCCTCGCCCGCCAGGCCACCGGCCGGCCCAACGTTCTGGTCTGCCACGGCGGATTCCACGGCCGCACCGTGGCCGCCGCCTCCATGACCACCTCCGGAACCCGTTTCCGCTCCGGCTTCTCGCCCCTGATGAGCGGCGTCGTGGTGACGCCGTTCCCCACGGCCTACCGGTACGGCTGGGACGAGGAGACCGCGACCCGGTTCGCCCTGCGGGAGCTGGACTACGTCCTGCAGACCATCTCCCCGCCCGACGACACCGCCGCGGTCATCGTCGAACCGGTGCTCGGCGAGGGCGGCTACGTACCCGCCACCGAGGGCTTCCTGCAGGGCCTGCGGGAGCGGGCCGACCGCCATGGCTTCCTGCTGATCCTGGACGAGGTGCAGACCGGGGTGGGCCGCACCGGACGGTTCTGGGGCCATGACCACTTCGGCATCCGCCCCGACATCCTGGTCACCGCCAAGGGACTGGCCAGCGGCTTCCCGCTGTCCGGCATCGCCGCCTCCGAGGAGCTGATGAGCAAGGCATGGCCCGGCTCCCAGGGCGGCACCTACGGCGCCAACGCCGTGGCCTGCGCGGCCGCCGCCGCCACCCTCGACGTGGTCCGCGAGGAGAACCTGGTGGCCAACGCCGAGGCCATGGGGGCGCGGCTGCGCAGCGGTCTGGAGGACGTGGCCGCCAAGACCCCGGCCATCGGCGATGTGCGCGGCCTCGGCCTCATGCTGGCCAGCGAATTCGTCACCGAGGACGGGGAACCTGACCCGGCGACCGCGGCCCGGGTGCAGCGCGCCGCCGTGGACGAGGGACTGTTGCTGCTCCTGTGCGGGGCCTGGAACCATGTGGTCCGGATGATCCCCGCCCTCGTCGTCGACGAAGCGGCGATCGACGAGGGTCTGCGCGCCTGGTCCGCCGCCGTCAGCGCCGGAACAGCGGACTCCTGACGCGCACCGCATATCGCCCAACGGGAGCCCGATCCGCCCGCCGGTCCGAACCCCTCGGACCGGCGGCGGTCACGAAGGAGATTGCCCCTATGTCCACCCCCTCGTACCCCTCGGCCGCCGAGGTCCTCGCGGCGGTGCCCAAGCAGCTCTACATCGCCGGATCGTGGTCCGACGCGGCCGGCGGTCGGACCATGCCGGTCGACGACCCGGCCACCGGTGAGGTGCTGTGCGAGGTCGCCGACGCCGCCCCCGCCGACGGGCAGCGCGCCCTGGCCGCCGCCGAGGACGCCCAGGAGAAGTGGGCGGCCACCGCGCCCCGCGCGCGCAGCGAGATCCTGCGCCGCGCCTATGAGCTGATCATGGAGCGGGCCGACGCGCTCGCCGCGCTGATGACCGCCGAGATGGGCAAGCCGCTGGCCGAGGCGCGGGGTGAGGCGGCTTACGCCGCGGAGTTCTTCCGCTGGTTCTCGGAAGAGGCCGTGCGCATCGAGGGCGGGTTCTCCACGCTGCCGGACGGCAGGAACCGCATGCTGCTGATGCGCCGCCCGGTCGGCCCCTGTCTGCTCGTCACGCCGTGGAACTTCCCGCTGGCCATGGGCACCCGCAAGATCGGCCCGGCCATCGCCGCGGGCTGCACCATGGTGCTCAAGCCCGCCCCGCAGACCCCGCTGTCCAGCCTGGCGCTCGCCGGCATCCTGGCGGAGGCGGGGCTTCCGGCCGGGGTGCTCAACGTGGTCACCACCTCCCGCGCGGGCGAGGTCGTGGAGCCGCTGCTGACCGGCGGGCACATCCGCAAGCTCTCCTTCACCGGCTCCACCCAGGTCGGCCGCACCCTGCTCGCCCAGTGCGCGCCCGCGGTGGTCCGCACCTCCATGGAGCTCGGCGGCAACGCCCCCTTCATCGTCTTCGAGGACGCCGACCTGGACGTCGCGGTCGAGGGCGCCATGACCGCCAAGATGCGCAACATGGGCGAGGCGTGCACGGCGGCCAACCGGTTCTTCGTCCACTCCTCCGTCGCGGCCGAGTTCGCCGACCGGCTCGCCCGCCGCATGGGCGCGCTGGAGGTCGGCCCCGGCAGCCGGCCCGGTGTCGACGTCGGGCCGCTCATCGACCGGGCCGGCCGTACCAAGGTCGAGGAACTGGTCGCGGACGCCGTGGCACGCGGCGCCGAGGTCCTGGTCGGCGGCAGCACCCCCGAGGGCCCCGGCTGCTTCTATCCGCCCACGGTGCTCACCGGCGTCTCCCCGGCCAGCCGGCTGATGGGGACCGAGATCTTCGGACCGGTCGCGGCCGTCCTCACCTTCGACGACGAGGACGAGGTCGTCGCCACCGCCAACAGCACCGAATGGGGCCTGGTGGGCTATGTGTTCACCCAGGACCTGAGCCGTTCGCTGCGGGTGAGCGAGCGGCTCGAGGTCGGCATGGTCGGCCTCAACACCGGTCTGGTCTCCAACCCCGCGGCCCCCTTCGGCGGCGTCAAACAGTCCGGGCTCGGACGTGAGGGCGGCCGCGTCGGCATCGACGAGTTCCTGGAGTACAAGTACGTCGCGGTGCCGGTCTGACGACCGGCCCCACCGCCGCAACGGCCGGGAGCACACCGTCGGAACCGCCGGGCGCGCCCGGCCGTTGCCTTCATGACGCGTTGCCTCCATGAACGCGGCGGTGAGGAGCGGACATGGGCGAGTTGGTGCCCGGCGGCAACCAGGCGCTGCCCGACGGCGCGCTCACCATCCGGGTGCCGGGCCCGTTCGACCTGTCCGCGCTGATCACCGGCGAGGACGGCAAGGTCGCGGGTGACGGCGACTTCGTCTTCTTCAACCAGCCCACCGCGCCCGGCGCTTGGCTGGACGGCGACACCGTCACCCTGCGGCCCCGGGGGCTGCGGCCCGGCGCCGCTCGGGTCACCCTCGTCATCAGTCCCGCCGACCCGGGCACCCCGCTCGGGCGGCTGCCGGCGCCCGTGCTGAGCGTCCTGGACGAACGGGGAGCGCCACTGGCCCGGTTCGCCCCGCCGCGTCCCTCGGCGGAGACGGTGCTGCTGCTCGCCGAGATCTACCGCCGCGGCGGCGGATGGAAGGTGCGGGCGATCGGCCAGGGCTACGCCGACGGACTGGCCGGTGTGGCGCGGGACTTCGGCGTCGACGTCGCCGACGACGGCGGAGCCCCGCCCCCGCCCGCCCCGACCACCCGGCCCATGCCCCCGCCGACCACTCGGGCCGGGACCGCGCCTTCCGCCCGGGCCGCGCCTCCCGTGCCTACCGCTGAGCCGCCCGCCGACGGGGCCTCACGGCAGGCCCTGGAGGTGGTGAACGCGGCGCGGGCACGGGCCGGAGCCGCCCCCGTGGCCCTCGACGGACGGCTGACCGCTGCCGCCGAGGCGCACGCCCGGGCCATGGCCGCCCACGGCGCGCTGGCGCTGGAGACCCCGGACGGCATATCGCTCTTCCACCGGATCGCCGCGCATGGATACACCCCGCTGACCATCGCCGAGCACATCGTCTCCGGGCCGCGCACCCCGCGGGAGTTCGTGGACTACTGCCTCGAAGGCGATGAGCGCCGGGGCCCGTTCCACGATCCGGACGTCGTCCACCTGGGGATCGGCCGGGCCGACGGCCCCACCACCGGGGACGTCTACTGGACGGCGGTATGGGCCCGGCCGTTCACCCCGGACGGACTGCTGCGCCTGGCCTCCGAGGTCATCGCCCTCACCAACGCGGAGCGTGCCGCCGCCCGGCTGGCACCGCTCGCCCCGGACCCGCGGCTCACGGCCGCCGCACAGGCGCACAGCGACGACATGGTGGCCCGCGACTTCTACTCCCACACCGGCCCCGAGGGACATCAGCCCTGGGACCGGGCGCGGACCGCCGGGGCCACGCACCGTGGCATCGGCGAGAACATCGCATGCGGCCAGCGCTCCCCGGCGGAGGTGGTACGCGGCTGGATGAACAGCCCGGGCCATCGCGCCAACATCCTGAAGCCCGACTTCACCCATATCGGCGTCGGCCACGCCACCGGCAGTCGCGCGGGCACGTACTGGACCCAGGTCTTCGGCGCCGTCTGACGAGCCAGGCCGACGGTCCCCCGGCCGACGGCGGAATGGTCAGGTGCGCGACTCCAACTGCTGCCGCGTGGCGGACCCGTACACCCCGTTCGCATCGCCCCGGATCCCGTACCACACCTGGAACCGGGAGACCGCCTGGGCGAGGCTCTGGTCGTACTGCCCGTTGACCGGCCCGTCCTGATACACGTTCGGAATCCGCAGCAGACGCTTCTGGAGCTCGGTCACCTCCGGGCCGGTGGACCCGAGGGTCAGCACATCGCCCGGATCGCCCGGCGGCGGTAACGCGTCGTCCGGCGGCTGCGAGGCGGGCGCGCTCGGCGTCCCGGGCGCGGCGGAGGTCGCGGGCGCCGTCGGCGTGGCCGACGCGCCGCCCTCGGCCGCACCGGACGCCGAGTCCCGCGGCACCATCACCACCAGCGAGAGGGCGACCCCCGCGCCGAGTCCGGCCAGCACCAGCAGGGCGGCCTTGGGGTAGCGCCGCCCGGCCGGGGCGGGCGGCTCGGCCGGACGGCGCGGCTCGGCCGGTGCGTCCTGAACCGGCCAGGCGTCGGCCGCGGCCGGGCCGCCGGTCATCTCCTGGGTGTCCGCGTCCGCCATGGGCGGTGCCTCGGGCGGAAGTTCGGTGCCCGGCGGCCGGAAGAGGTCGAGCTCCTCCATCCACCCCTCGACCGGCCGCTCCGAGTCGTCGTCGTACTCCGGCGTCGCACGGAAGATCGCGGTCGGCTCGAGCACCTCGCGCCCGGCTGGTCGGTCCGGATCGGGTTCGGCTGCCATACAGACCTCCTTATGCGCCCCACACCATCACGCGGGGATACGGACGCGGGCCCGGGAGGATTCAAGCCGATCGTGATCGGGCGCACGCGCGGCGCCGGTGTGGCGTGCCGCCACGGGGTAAGCCCTCCTGAGAGGGTGCCCATGGCCTCGGGGACGTCGAAGGGAGCCGTGAGATGGAGCGGACCACATGCTGTGTGGTGGGCGGCGGGCCCGCCGGGATGGTCCTCGGACTGCTGCTGGCCCGGGCCGGGGTGGAGGTCACCGTCCTGGAGAAGCACGGGGACTTCCTGCGCGACTTCCGCGGCGACACGGTCCATCCGAGCACGCTGCGGCTCCTGGACGATCTGGGCCTCGCCGAGCGGTTCGCGGCCCTGCCGCAGCGGCATGTGCACTCCGTCCAGCTGCCCATCGGACGGGACGGCGATCTGTTCACGGTCGGCGACATCAGCTCGCTGCCGGGGAAGTACAACTACGTCGCGATGGTGCCGCAGTGGGATCTGCTCGATCTGCTGGCGGACGAGGCCAAGCGGGAGCCCACCTTCCAGTTGCGGATGAACACCGAGGTGACCTCCTTCCTCATGGAGCGCGGACGGGTCACCGGAGTGCGCTACCGCGACCGCGTCGCCGGCTCCACCGGAGAGCTGCGCGCCACCCTCACCGTGGCCTGCGACGGCCGGGGGTCGCTCGCCCGCGTCCTGCCCGAGCTGGGACTGCGGGAGTTCCCCTGCCCGATGGACGTCTGGTGGTTCCGGCTGCCACGCGAGGAGCGCGACCCGCAGGGGCTGGTGGGCAACGCCGGCGAACGCTATCTCACGGCCATGATCGACCGCGGGGACTACTGGCAGTGCGCCGCCCTGATCCCCAAGGGGGCCGACGACGCCTGGCGCGCCCAGCCCCTCGACCAGTTCCTCGCCTCGTTCGCCGAGGCCACGCCATGGATACGGCAGGGCGTGGCCGACCGCGAACCCCGCCCGCGGTCCTGGGACGAGGTCAAGCTGCTGGACGTCCGGATGGACCGGCTCCGCCGCTGGCACCGCCCCGGACTGCTGTGTATCGGGGACGCGGCCCACGCGATGTCGCCCGTGTTCGGGATCGGCATCAACCTTGCCGTCGAGGACGCGGTCGCCGCCGCCCGCCATCTGGCCGGGCCGCTGCGGAAGGGCACCGTGGGCCTCGCCGACGTACGCGCCATCCAGAACCGCCGGTGGCCGACCGCCGCCGGGACGCAGATACTGCAGCGGATCGCCCACGCACAGGTCATCGAGCCGCTGCTGCAGGGGCGTTCACCGGCCGTCGCGGGGCAGCCGCTGCGGCTGACCCAGGTGCTCACCAAGGCGCCCTGGCTGAAGCGGGGGCCCGCGTACTTCCTCGCCTACGGCGCCGGCCGCGAGCGGCCCCCGGCCGCGTCGCTGCGGCATTCCGGATGAGTCCGATCGCGCGGCACCGGGGTACGGAATCCCTCCGCACCCCGGTTCCGGACAGACACCTTCAGACGATGCCCTCGGCGATCTCCGCCTGTTCGCGCGCCGTGCCGTACGCGGAGGGCGTGTTGTACGAGCGGCGGGCCACGAACCACCAGATCGTGGCCAGCAGCAGCACCACGGCCAGGGCGATCGAGGCGTAGTTCATCGAGTCGGCCGTCACCGGACTGGACTGCGGCAGACAGAACAGCACCGTCACTACGGCCACCCACACCACCGCGATCCAGCCCACCGGTTTGCTCCAGCGGCCCAGGTGCCACGGACCCGGCTGGAACCGGTCCCCGGCGCGCAGCCGCAGGAAGATGGGGATGGCGTAGGCGGGGGTGATCCCGATGACGTTGATGGCGGTCACCGCGCCGTAGGCCGTCTCGGAGTACAGGGACGGCAGGGCCAGCACACACGCGACCGCCACCGACAGCCAGACCGCGTGCACCGGCGTCTGGGTGCGGGAGTTGACCCGCTGCCACAGCCGTGAGCCGGGCAGCGCGCCGTCCCGGCTGAAGGCGAACACCATCCGGCTGGCCGCCGCCACCTCGGCGTTCCCGCAGAACAGCTGCGCCACGATGACGATGAGCAGCATCGCGGTGGCACCGCTCGTCCCCAGGGCGTCGATCAGGATCTGCGCCGGGGGCACTCCGGTGGCGCTCTTCTGCGTACCGGCGTAGTCCTGGATGGCGAAGGTGAGCCCGGCCAGCAGCACGAACCCGGCCACCCAGGACACCCAGATGGCGCGGACGATCCCCCGGGCGGCGAAGACGGAGGCGTTGGAGGTCTCCTCGGACAGATGCGCGGAGGCGTCGTAGCCGGAGAAGGTGTACTGGGCGAGCAGCAGTCCGATCGCGGCCACGTACAGCGAATTCGACCAGCCGGTGTCATTGACGAATTCGGTGAAGACGAACTCGGGCGACTGGTGGTGGGAGGGCACGATCGCCAGCGCGCCGACGATGATGGCGACACCGGCCAGATGCCACCACACACTGACCGAGTTGAGGACGCTGACCAGCCGCACCCCGAACAGATTCAGCGCCGCGTGCAGCAGCAGAATGCAGACGAAGATGACCATGGTCGATTCCGGTGTGGGATCGAATCCCCACTGGAGGTTGAAGAGCGCCCCGGTGAACAGGGCGGCGCCGTAGTCGATTCCGGCGATGGCCCCGAGCAGCCCCAGCAGATTGAGCCAGCCGGTGTACCAGCCCCACCTCCGTCCGCCCAGCCGGTCGGCCATGTAGTACAGCGCCCCCGAGGTGGGATAGGCGCTGGTCACCTCCGCCAGGGCGAGCCCGACGCACAGGACGAAGAGCCCCACTCCGGCCCAGCCCCACATCATGACCGCGGGGCCTCCGGTGTCCAGCCCGAAGCCGTACAGCGTCATGCAGCCGGAGAGAATGGAGATGACCGAGAAACTGATGGCGAAATTGCCGAACCCGCCCATGCGGCGGGCCAGTACGGGTTGATAGCCAAGCTCACGCAGCCGCTGTTCGTCGTCCCGTTGGGGAGCGGGACCCGAACTCGACCATGCCGTGGACATGAATGTACCTCCCGAATGCTGGGGCGGGCGAGGGTGGTGGTACAGGTGGGGAAATCGGTCTGGCAGAAGGGCGGATGGGGGAGCGGTGGTCGGAAACGCCGGGGAGGACCCCGGCTCAGCCGTTGACCCCGGGTCTTGGCCCACGGGCGCCGGCCAGCGAGCGGACCCGGGCGCGAAGAAACATTTCTTCAGCTACGGCGCGGTCGCCGGGGTCGGGGGTGCGGTAGGCCCAGGGGAGCGGGGTGAAGTACGGCCCCAGCGCCTCGAAGACGCGGGCCGCGTCGGAGAATCGCAGCGCGCCCCACAGGGCGTGCGCCAGATGGTTGAGATCCAGCAGTGAACTCGTCGTGAGATCCGCGTGGTCGAACCAGCCGTGCAGCGCCTTCTGGGCGTCCCGGGTGGCGTCCTCGGTGGCCCAGTGCAGGTCGAGCGCCTTCTCGTAGCCCCGCTCCTCGCGGTACCGCTCGACGTGCACATACAGCGGCAGCACCTGCAGCGCGGACTCCCCGGGCGCGCCCGAGGACACCCACTGCACGAAGTTGACCGCCTCGGCCAGCGAACCTCCGGCCCGCCGGGCGTACACGAACTGCAGCATCCGGTGGTACGCCTCGCGGTTGTGCGGATCGCGCCGGTCGGCCTCCGCCAGCAGCCCCCAGGGCCCGGGGAACAGCAGCGGACCGGGCGGGGGCACCCGGTGCTCCTCCTGCCGCTGCTCCTTGTCCAGCTGGGCCAGGGCCAGCAGACACACCCACGGCACCGGATCCGCCGGGGAGTGGTGCGCGGCCAGCTGGCAGGACTGCCACGCCTCCCGCCACAGCTCCCGGGTGCGGGGATGTCCCTCGCGGTGTGCGCGCACCGCGCGTTCCACCCCCACCCGGGCGCCCATCACCAGCGCCGCCACGCTCTGCGGCTCCTCGGCCCGCCACGCGTCCACCACGTTGGATCCGGCGGCGGCCGTGGCCAGCACCTGGGTGCGCTGGGTCCACAGCGCCCACGTGGGAGTCTCCGCGAGCAGATTGCGCATCGATATCCAGCGTCCGGTGCGCAGATCCTGCAGCGCGATGCGCAGTCCGCCGTCATACCCCGCGGGGTGGTACACGGGGCGGAACTCTTCCTCGGGCATCGGATGACTTTCGTACGGAGCTGACGTACCGGACGCGGAGAACGAGGGGCCTGGGGGGTGGTTGCAGGGATCCTATAGTCCCGCCGCGGCGACTCGGGCACGGGGGACCACGGGCGTGCCCGGACCGGCCGTCTTGACGCCCGCCCGGTGACTGCACCAGGCTTTCCGGCAAGATCTCCGCGCACCGTCCCCGAGCCGAAGCGATCCACCAGTCCCGAGCGAAGAACCGGACATGCTGCCTGCAGAGCGTCGCCACCGCACCCCGGCCGACCCCGCGACCGGCCCGGTCCTCGCCGTCGACCAAGGCACCTCGGGCACCAAGGCGTTGGTGCTGTGTCCCGAGCGCGGGGTGATCGGCTCCGCCGAGGTCTCCGTGCGCCCCCGCTATCTGCCCGGTGGGCTGGTCGAGGTCGATCCGGCCGCGTTGCTCACCTCGGTCCTCGAGGCCGGACGCCAGGCGCTCGCGGCCGCGGGGGAGCCGGTCGTGGCGGTCGGGCTGGCCAACCAGGGCGAGACCGTGCTGGCCTGGGACCCCGTCACGGGCGACCCACTGACCGACGCGCTGGTCTGGCAGGACCGGCGGGCGCGGACGGTGTGCGAGCAGCTCGCGCCGCACGCCGAGACACTGCGCGAACTCACCGGACTGCCGCTCGATCCGTACTTCGCCGCGCCCAAGATGGCATGGATCCGGCGCCATCTGACCGGCGAGGGCGTGGTCACCACCAGCGACGCCTGGCTGATCCACCGGCTCACCGGCGCGTTCGTCACCGACGCCGCCACCGCGGGGCGCACCGGGCTGCTCGACCTCGACCGTGTCGCCTGGTCCCCCAAGGCGCTGGACCTCTACGGGCTGACCGCCGAACGGCTGCCGCGCGTCGTCGACGCCGCCGGGCCCGTCGGCACCACCACGGCCTTCGGCGGCGAGGTCCCGCTCACCGGGCTCCTCGTCGACCAGCAGGCCGCGCTGCTGGCGCAGCGGGTGACCGAGCCGGGCACCGCCAAGTGCACCTACGGCACCGGGGCCTTCCTCCTCGCCCAGACCGGCGACCGGCCCCGGCGTGGCCCTCATGGCCTGGTCTCCTGCGTGGCCTGGCGGTTCGGCGGGCGTACCAGCTACTGCCTGGACGGCCAGGTGTACACCGCCGCCTCCGCGGTGCGCTGGCTCAGCGACCTGGGGGTGATCCAAGGGCCCCAGGACCTCGACCCGGTCGGCCGGACCGTGTCCGACACCGGGGGAGTCACCTTCGTACCGGCGCTCGCCGGACTCGCGGCGCCGTGGTGGCGCGGCGACCTCAAGGGCTCGCTGACCGGGCTCGGCCTCGACACCACCGCCGGGCATCTGGTGCGCGCCCTGTGCGAGGGCATCGCCGCCCAGGTGGTGGAGATCGCCGAGGCGGCCGCCTCCGACCTGGGCGCGCCGCTGACCGTCCTGCGGGTCGACGGGGGGCTGACCCGCTCGGCGCTGCTGATGCAGACCCAGGCCGACCTGCTGCAGCGGCCGGTGGAGGTGTCGGCGCTGCCGGATGTCACGGCGCTGGGCGTGGGAGCCGCCGCGCGGCTGGGGCTCGACCCGGGCCTGACGGTCGAGGAGGCGGTCCCGGCGTGGGAGCCCGCCGCCGTCTACGAACCGCGGATCAGCGCGGAGCGGGCCGCCGAGCGCCTGGCCGGCTTCCGCTCGGCCGTGGCCGCGCTGCTGGACCAGGCGCCGACGGCCGCCGCCCACGACTGAGGACCCCGCTGAGGACATCCGCCCAGGACCGCCGCGCGCCAGGAGCCGTTCGCACCACCGAGCAAGGGACCACAATGACCGTCACGACCACGGGTGACCTCCCCGGCGAGGTCTACGACGTGGCCATCATCGGCGCCGGGGTGGTCGGCACCGCCATCGCCCGCGAACTGGCCCGCCACCGGCTGCGGATCGCCCTCGTCGAGGCGTCCGACGATGTCGGGAACGGCACCTCCAAGGCCAACACCGCGATCCTGCACACCGGTTTCGACGCCACCCCGGGCACCCTGGAGGCCCGTCTGGTGCGCGAGGGCTACCAGCGGCTGACCGCCTACGCCGCCGAGACCGGCATCCCGCTCGAACCGCTCGGCGCGCTCCTCGTCGCCTGGGACGCCGAACAGCTCGCCGCACTGCCCTCACTCGCCGAGAAGGCCGTGCGCAACGGCTACGACGAGACGAGCATCCTCGACGCGGAGGCGGTCTACGCCCGCGAACCCCATCTGGGACCGGGCGCCCTCGGCGCGCTCGAAGTCCCCGGGGAGAGCATCATCTGCCCCTGGACGACGACGCTCGCCTACGCCACCCAGGCGGTGCGCGCGGGCGTCGCCCTGCATCTGAACTGCCCGGCCGGGGCCATCACCACCGGCGCGGACCACCACGAGATCGCCACCCCGCGCGGGGTGCTGCGCACCCGTCACCTGGTCAACGCCGCGGGGCTGTACTCGGACGAGATCAACCGGCGGCTCGGCCACGATGAGTTCACCGTGACCCCGCGCCGCGGCCAGCTGATCGTCTTCGACAAGTTCGCCCGCGGCCTGGTGGACCATATCCTGCTGCCGGTGCCCACCGCGCTCGGCAAGGGCGTGCTGGTGGCGCCGACCGTGTACGGCAATGTGATGCTCGGCCCCACCGCCGAGGACCTCGGCGACAAGACCGCCACCGGATCGTCGGCGGACGGACTGGCCTCGCTCCGGGAGAAGGGCGCGCGGATCATGCCGGAGCTGCTGGCGGAGGAGGTCACCGCGGTCTACGCCGGGCTGCGCGCCGCCACCGAGCACGGCGACTTCCAGATCCACGCCGACCCCGGCCGGCGGTATGTCGCCGTGGGCGGCATCCGTTCCACCGGACTCACCGCCTCGATGGCGATCGCCGCACATGTGGCGGAGCTTCTCACCGAGTGCGGTCTCGACCCCGGGCCCGAGCGGGAGATCGAGCCCGTGCGGATGCCCACCATCGGCGAGGCGTTCCCGCGCCCCTACCAGCGCGCCGATCTCATCGCCGCCGACCCCGCGTACGGCACCGTGGTCTGCCACTGCGAACGCGTCACCCGGGGCGAGATCCGCGACGCGCTGACCGCCACCGTGCCACCGGGCTCGCTCGACGGCCTCCGGCGCCGCACCCGGGCCCTCGGCGGGCGCTGCCAGGGATTCTTCTGCGGCGCCGCGGTGCGCGCCCAGTTCGACGCGGCCACCGCGGCCCAGGACCGGACGGAGGCCCGGCGATGACCCCCACCGACCGTACCCACCGCACCGTCGACGTGCTGGTCATCGGGGCCGGACCGGCCGGACTCGCACTCGCCGCGCGGCTGGCCGCCGCCGGGGTGGACCGGGTCGAGGTCCTCGACCGCGAACAGCACGCGGGCGGCATTCCCCGCCACTGCCACCACACCGGGTTCGGACTGCGCGATCTGCGCCGGGTGATGACCGGCCCCGACTACGCCCGCCACCACATCGCCGCCGCCATCCGCGCCGGAGCGGTGCTGCGCACCTCGGTCACGGCCACGGGCTGGGCGGCGCCGAGGACCGTGGACATCACCGGCCCGACGGGCCTGGAGCGGATCACCGCGACGGCCGTCGTCCTGGCCACCGGCGCCCGGGAACGCCCCCGCAGCGCCCGGCTGGTGCCCGGCACCCGGCCGGCGGGTGTCCTCACCACCGGACAGCTGCAGCAGGCCGTCCATCTGCACCATCAGAACGTCGGCCGACGCGCCGTCATCGTCGGCGCGGAACGCGTCAGCTACTCCGCGGTGGCCACCCTGCGCCGGGCCGGGGCCGAGGTCGCCGCCATGGTCACCGACCAGCCCCGCCACCAGACCCACCCGGCGCGCCATCTCGGCACCCGGCTGCGTTATGGCTTTCCGCTGGTCACCGACGCCACCGTGGCCGAACTGACCGGCCAGGGGCGGCTGGAGAGCGTGCGGCTGCGGCACCGGGACGGCAGGACGGCGGCCGTCGTCTGCGACACCGTCGTGTTCACCGGCGACTGGATCCCCGACCACGAACTGGCCAGAAGCGCCGGGATCGCCCTCGACCCCGGCACCCGGGGCCCCGCGGCCGACGCCGAGTTCCGCACCGGCGAACCCGGGGTCTTCGCCGTGGGCAATCTGCTGCACCCCGTCGAGACCGCCGATATCGCCGCCCTCGACGGCCGGTTGGCCGCCGGGCCCGTACTGCGCCATCTCGCCGGCCGGCCGTGGACCCCGGGTGCGCTGCCCGTGCGGGTCGAGGCGCCGCTGCTGTGGGTCTCACCCAACCGGATCGCCCCGGACGGGCCCCGCCCGCCGCGCGGCCGGTTCACCCTGCGCACCACGCGGTTCCTGACCCGGCCGGTGCTCACCGTCTGCCAGGACGGCCGGACGCTGCACCGCGGGCGCCTTCCCCGCACGGTGGCGCCGGGCCGCCCGTTTTACGTGCCCGCCGACTGGATCGCCGGGGCCGACGCACACGGCGGCCCCGTAAGGATCTCGGTGGACTGACCGGATCTCGGTGGACCGACCGGCTCTCAGCCGATGTCGCCGGGCGTACCGCGCAGCCGCTCCATCTCGCGCCGGTCGCGCTTGGTGGGGCGGCCCGTCCCGCGGTCGCGCAGCCCGATCGGCACGGCGTGCTCGCGCGGCGGCGGAGGCGGGCTGTTGTCGACGAAGCACTCCGCGGCCACCGGCGCGCCGACCCGCTTGCGCACGATGCGCGAGACGACCACGACCCGGTCGCGCCCCGCATGGCGCAGCCGCACCTCGTCTCCGGGCCGCACCGCGTGCGCGGGCTTGACGCGCTCGCCGTTGACCCGGACATGCCCCGCGCGGCAGGCCGAGGACGCCATGGAACGCGTCTTGGTCAGCCGCACGGACCAGATCCAGCTGTCCACCCGTACGGACCCCTCGTCTGAAGCCATACCCCGACTCTAATGTCTAAGGTGCGACGCATGAGCGCACATTTCGACGTGGTGGTTCTGGGAGCCGGCCCGGGTGGCTATGTCGCCGCGATCCGCGCCGCCCAGCTGGGCCTGACCACGGCCGTCGTCGAGGAACGCTACTGGGGCGGCGTCTGCCTGAACGTGGGCTGCATCCCGTCCAAGGCCCTGCTGCGCAACGCCGAGCTGGCCCATCTGTTCATCCATGAGGCCGAGAACTTCGGCATCCGGGTGAACGGCGATGTGACCGTGGACTACCGCGAAGCGTTCGAGCGCAGCCGCAAGGTGGCCGACGGACGGGTCAAGGGCGTCCACTATCTGATGAAGAAGAACAAGATCACCAAGTACGAGGGACGGGGCACCTTCACCGGACCCCACGAACTGCGGGTCACCCTCACCGGCGGTGACACGGAGACGGTCACCTTCGACCACTGCGTCATCGCCACGGGCTCGCTCACCAATCTGCTGCCCGGCACCTCCCTCAGCGAGCGGGTGGTGACCTACGAGGAGCAGATCCTCGCCCCCACCCTGCCCGGCAGCGTCCTGATCGCGGGCGCGGGCGCCATCGGCGTGGAGTTCGCGTACATCATGCACAGCTACGGGGTGCAGGTGACGCTGGTGGAGTTCATGGACCGGATCGTGCCCCTGGAGGACGAGGAGGTCTCCGCCGAGCTCACCCGCCGCTTCCGCCGGCTCGGCATGAACATCCTGACCTCCACCCGGGTGGAGGCGATCAACGACGCGGGCCCCGCGGTCAAGGTCATGGTGACCACGGGCGGCCAGCGGCAGACCCTGCAGGCCGCCCGGGTGCTGCAGGCCATCGGATTCCGGCCGCGGGTGGACGGATACGGGCTGGAGCACACCGGCGTCCGGCTGACCGAGCGGGGTGCCATCGACGTGGACGGCCTCTGCCGCACCAATGTGCCGCACATCTTCGCCATCGGCGATGTCACCGCCAAGCTGATGCTGGCGCACGCCGCCGAGGCCATGGGCATCGTCGCGGCGGAGACCATCGCCGGGGCCGAGACCATGGAGCTCGACTACGTGATGATCCCGCGCGCCACCTTCTGCCAGCCGCAGATCGCCAGCTTCGGCTGGACCGAGGCCCAGGCGCGGGAGCGCGGCTTCGACGTCCGGGTGGCGAAGTTCCCGTTCACCGCCAACGGGAAGGCCCAGGGCCTCGGCGACCCGGTCGGCTTCGTGAAGCTCATCAGCGACGGCCGCCACGGCGAGCTGCTGGGCGGCCATCTCATCGGCCCCGAGGTCACCGAGCTGCTGCCCGAGCTCACCCTCGCCCAGCAGTGGGATCTGACCGTGCACGAGGTGGCCCGCAACATCCACGCCCATCCGACCCTCAGCGAGGCGGTGAAGGAGGCCGTCCACGGGCTCGCCGGACACATGATCAATCTGTGACCGCCGATGCCCCGCCCCGGCCGCCACCGGGTGTGCGACCCGGGGATATGCGCTAGACAGAGCATGTGAAGGTGCGCTCGGCGCTGGGCTCGCGCAGTGTCGGCGGGCAGGTGTGCGCCCTGATGCTGATCATCGTGACGCTCCTGGTGCTCGCCGCGGGTGCCACGCTGTCCCTCCAGGCCCGCAGCAGCGGGGACAGCCAGGCCCGGGTCAGTGCCCTGACCGTCGCGCGGACCGTCGCCCTCGCCCCCGGCGTCCAGCGGGCGCTGGAGTCCCGCCACCCCTCCACAACCCTCCAGCCCTTCGTCGAGAAGGTACGGAGCCGGACCGACGTCGACTACATCGTGGTGACCTCCCCTCGGGGCATCCGCTGGACCCATCCCGATCCGAAGCTGCTCGGCAAGCACATCGA
This sequence comes from Streptomyces sp. NEAU-YJ-81, assembly GCF_017592595.1. NCBI lineage: Bacteria > Bacillati > Actinomycetota > Actinomycetes > Kitasatosporales > Streptomycetaceae > Streptomyces > Streptomyces sp. NEAU-YJ-81. The sequence goes on from NZ_JAGFNO010000017.1 coordinate 142,770, forward strand.
CCGCAGCCTCTATCCAGCCACGGCGGGCCGGACCTTCACCGACAAGGTCCCGGGCATCACCCGCTCGGCCCCCTCGATCCGTGCCGCCGTGCCGGTCACCGACGCCCGGGGCCGGGTGATCGGCATCGTCAATGCCGGGGTCTCCATCCCCTCCGTGGCCCGGACGGTCGGCCGCCAACTGCCGGTGATCTACGGCTCCACGGCGCTCGCCCTCGTCCTGGGCGGGGGTGGTGCGGCACTCGTGGCCCGGCGGCTGCGGCGCCAGACCCACCGGCTCGACCCCGCCGAGATCACCAGGATGTACGAACACCACGACGCCGTGCTGCGCAGCGTCAAGGAGGGGGTGCTGATCGTCGACGACGAGGGGCGGCTGCTGCTCGCCAACGACGAGGCGCTGCATCTGCTGGGCCTCACGCCCGACGCGCACGGACGGCAGATCACCGACGCCGGCCTGCCCTCGGAGCTCGCCGGGCTGCTCGCTTCCGGCCGTGCGGCCACCGACGCGGTGTATCAGGTCGGGGACCGGCTGCTGGCGGTCAACCAGCGCCCGGCGGAGCGGGACGGAGCGCCCTGGGGCAGCGTCGCCACCCTTCGGGACACCACCGAGCTGCGCGCCCTGACGGACAAGGCCGACCTGGCCTACGCACGCCTTCAGTTGCTCTACGAGGCCGGTGTCCGCGTGGGCAGCAGCCTCGACATGGAAGGGACCGCCCAGGAACTGGCCCGGGTCGCCGTGCCGCGCTTCGCCGACTACGCCACCGTCGATCTGCACGAGGCCGTACTGCGCGGCGGGGAGCCGGGCGACCAGGATTCGTCGTTGCGCCGGGCCGCCTTCAGCGGCATCCGGCAGGACGCCCCGCTGCGCCGTGTCGGCGAGCACGTCTCCGCCTTCCCCGTCACCCAGCGGGCCGGCGGCACCGGCCAGGCGCGCGTGTTCGCCGTGGAGCGGCTGCCGTCCGACCCCGACTGGACGCCGCAGGACCCGGAGCGGGTGGGATGGCTGGTGGCCTACGGCATCCGCTCGCTGCTGACCGTGCCGCTCAGCGGGCGCGGCGTCCGGCTGGGCCAGGTCGCGTTCTGGCGCTCGGGGGACGCCCCGCCGTTCGACGAGGAGGACCGGTCCTTCGCCGAGGAGCTGGCCGGCCAGGCGGCCGTCGCCATCGACAACGCCCGCCGCTACGCGCGCGAGCACGCCACCACCCTGGCCCTCCAGGAGAGCCTGCTGCCACGCGGCCGCCCCGAACAGCAGGCCGTCGTCGCCGCCCAGCGCTATCTGCCCGCCCCCGGCGGGGTGCGAGGCGACTGGTTCGACGTCATCCCCCTGTCGGGGGCCCGGGTCGCCCTCGTCGTCGGCGATGTCGTCGGCCACGGACTGCACGCCGCCGCGACCATGGGCCGGCTGCGCACCGCCGTGCTCAACTTCTCCGTCGTGGACCTTCCGCCCGACGAGCTGCTGGCCCGGCTCGATGACGTGGTCGACCGGGTCGACCGGGAGGAGACGGCCGTGAACGGCGGCGTCGGGGCGGCGGGGGCCACCTGTCTGTACGCGGTCTACGACCCGGCCTCCCGGCACTGCACCCTGGCGCGGGCCGGTCATCCGCCCCCGGCCCTGGTCCACCCCGACGGCTCCGTGACCTTCCTCGACCTGCCCGCAGGACCGCCGCTGGGACTCGGCGGCCGGCTCTACGAGGCGACCGAGACCGAGCTGCCCGAGGGCAGCCGCCTCGTCCTCTACACCGACGGACTCGTCCGGGACCGCGACCGGGACCTCGTGACCGGGCTCGACCAGCTGCGTGACGCCCTCGCCGATGCCGACCCCGATCCGGAGCGGGCCTGCGACGCCGTGATGGCCGCCCTGCTGTCGCCGCGCCGCACCGACGACGTCTGCCTGCTCATCGCCCGTACCACCGCGCTGGACGAGCGCCGGGTGGCCTCCTGGGAGCTGCCGCCGGACCCGGAGGTCGTGGCCCGGATGCGGGCGGCCGTCGCCCGCACCCTGGCCGACTGGAACCTGGAGGAGGCCGCCTTCACCACCGAGCTGGTGGTCAGCGAGCTGCTCGGCAACGCCATCCGGCACGCCGTCGGCCCCGTGCGGCTGCGTCTGATGCGCAACCGGGCGCTGATCTGCGAGGTCGCCGACGGCAGCACCACCGCACCGCATCTGCGCCGGGCGGCCATCACCGACGAAGGCGGACGCGGGCTGTTCCTCGTCGCCCAGATGGTCCAGCGCTGGGGCACCCGCTACACCAGGAACGGCAAGATCATCTGGACCGAGCAGGATCTCCCGGCCGCGGAACGCGCCCCGCGGTGACACCGGCGACGTACGGACCGCCGTCGACCGGCCCCGGCCGCCGTCCGCGGCCCCCGTCACCCGCGTTCCGCCGCGGATGCCGTCAGGCCGAGGCCGTCGGCGCGCCCTCGCGCCGCTCCCACGCCACCTGGGCGAGGTCGGCCATGGTGGCCACGAGATCCGCCGCCTCGTCCGTGCCGTTCAGATGCCGGTACTCCGAGCCCACCGTGATCACCAGCCGCTCGGGCAGGCCCAGCGCCGGATAGGTGTTCTCGGCGATGAGGGCGCGGGCGGCCTCCAGGGCCGGTACCCCTGCCGTGTGCAGCTGCCGGGTGCGGTCCCGCAGATGCTCCAGATAGCCGATGTGGCCGCGGACCCCCTCCCGGTCGAGGACCGGCCCGTGGCCGGGGACGATCACCTCGGCCCCGGTCGCGAGCACCCGCTCGCAGGCGGAGATCACATTGTCCAGGGGGCCCGCCCAGTGCACCGCGTGGTCGCCGGGGTCCTGGGGACCGGAGGCGAAGATGACATCGCCGGTGAACGCCACCTTCTGCCGCGGCAGATACGCCACCAGATCGCCCGCGGTGTGCGCGGACGGCAGACTGAACAGCCGCACCGGCACCTGGCCCACCCGCAGGTCGAGTTCGCCCACGAAGGTGAGCGTCGGCTCGACCACCTCGGTGCCCGACCAGTCGAACCGCCCGAAGTGCCGCTGGAGATACCAGCCGAGCGGGGTCGCCGGATCGCTGCCGTGCACCAGGGCGTGCAGCTGCTGCGGCGAGGGCTCGTACTCGATATGGCCGAGCGCCTCGCGGGTGGCGACGATCTCCGCGTCCGGTACGACCTCCGCGCCCCACAGGTGGTCGCCGTTGGCATGGGTGACGATCACCCGCTCGATCCGGGCCCCGCCGGGCAGCAGGGCCCGGCTGCGTTCCAGGAAGTCACCGGCCATCCGCCGGTCGTAGGGGGTGTCGACCCAGGCGGCGGCGCCGTCGGGCGAGACGATCAGACCGCAGTTGGCCAGACCCCATCCGGCGCTCGGGGTGGGGGACCAGATGTGCACACCGTCGGCCACGGTGAGGAGGGGCGATTGCGAGATCATGGACGCACACTATTCCCGCGCCGCGCACCCGCGGCAGGCGGCCCGCCCTCCGCGCGCCGGTGGCCGGGCGCGTCGGGCTCCAGGTGCTGGGGTCTGTGTGCGCAGGTGTCCGGCCACCGGTGTCGGCCACCTGCGTCGGCCATCGGAGCGCCGCCCCGTCAGGCCGTCATGGGGCGGTCGGCCGCCCCGACCGGCGCCGGGAGTGTCGTGGAGCCCGCGAGATAGCGGTCCACGGCGGCCGCGGCGGAGCGGCCCTCGGCGATCGCCCAGACGATCAGCGACTGGCCACGGCCCGCGTCGCCCGCCACGAACACCCCGTCCGCGCCGGTGGCGAAGGACGCGTCGCGTGCGACGGTGCCGCACTCGTCGAGCTCAAGACCGAGCTGGTCGAACAGCCCGCTGTCCGGCTCCGGGCCACGGAAGCCGAGGGCCAGCAGCACCAGATCCGCCCGGAGCACCCGCTCCGCGTCCGGCCCGGGCTGCCCGTCGGCCCGGGCCCCGATCAGGCGCAGCGCCCGGACGCCGCCGTGCGGCCGCTCCGCGTCCGGTGCCGTCCCCTCGAAGCGGACGGTGGTCGCGGAGAAGACCCGCGCGTCCACGTCCGCCTCCGGAGAGGCCGCCAGCTCCCGCGCCTCCTCATGGGCGGCGGACATCCGGTAGATCTTGGGGTAGGTGGGCCAGGGCTCGCCGTCGGCCCGTTCGTCGCCGGGCCGGGGGTGGATGTCCAGCTGGGTCACGGAGGCGGCGCCCTGCCGCAGCACGGTACCCAGGCAGTCCGCGCCGGTGTCCCCGCCGCCGACGATGACCACATGCTTGCCCTCGGCGGTGATCGGCGCCCGGGCGTAGTCGCCCTCGCGTACCCGGTTGGCCATCGGCAGATACTCCATCGCCTGATGGATCCCGGCCAACTCCCTTCCTGGTACGGGGAGTTCGCGACAGGCCCGGGCGCCCACCGCTATCACGAGCGCGTCGTAGCGCGACCTGAGCTCGGCGGCGTCCAGATCGGTGCCGACGTCCACGCCGGAACGGAACTTGGTGCCCTCCGCCCGCATCTGCCCCAGCCGCCGGTCCAGATGGCGCTTCTCCATCTTGAACTCGGGGATGCCGTAGCGGAGCAGCCCGCCCACCCGGTCGTCGCGCTCGTACACCGCCACGGTGTGTCCCGCGCGGGTGAGCTGCTGGGCCGCGGCCAGGCCCGCGGGCCCCGAGCCGATGACGGCGACGGTCCGGCCGGACAGCCGCTCCGGTGGCTTGGGGGTCACATATCCGCTCTCCCAGGCCCGGTCGGCGATGGCCACCTCGACGTTCTTGATGGTGACCGCCGGCTGGTTGATGGCCAGCACACAGGCGCTCTCGCACGGCGCCGGGCAGAGCCGGCCGGTGAACTCGGGAAAGTTGTTGGTCGCGTGCAGCCGCTCGCTCGCGCGCAGCCAGTCGTCACGGGAGACCAGGTCGTTCCACTCCGGGATGAGGTTCCCCAGCGGGCAGCCGTCGTGGCAGAACGGGATGCCGCAGTCCATGCAGCGGTCCGCCTGGGCGTTGATGATCGGCAGCAGGGCGCCGGGCGCCTGGACCTCGTTCCAGTCCCGCACCCGCTCGTCCACCGGACGGCGGGGCGGAAGACGACGGGGTGTGGTGAGGAAGCCCTTGGGATCGGCCATGATGACCTCCCACTACCCGTGTCATGGTCTGGCCGCTTTCACCCCACTGTACGACCGCCGGTCAGCCGGGCCGGGGTCGTGGCGGCCTCGGCCATGATCCGGTCCACCAGATCCGCGCAGCAGGGCAGATCCCCGATCACCCCGGCCACCTGTCCGGAGGCCATCACCTCCGTGTCGGTGCGGCCGTCGACCATCGACGCCTTGAGCAGCGTCGGGGTGGTGGCGGCCAGCAGGACCTGGCTCGAGGTGAGGTCTTTGCCGTGCCGCATGGCCGGCCCGTCGCGCACCATCCGCGGCCGGCTCAGCCCGGCCGGCCGCCGGAAGGCGGCGGCATGGCGCACGGCGCGCAGCAGCGCGGCGGTGCGGCAGTGCGGCCGGAGCGCTCCAGGGAGTCGACCAGTTCGCTACGGAGCATCCGGTGCGGGAGCCCGTCCACCGCCGTGGTGACGGTGACATCGGTGACCGCCGCCGGCAGATAGCGCGCCTTCACGGCGTCCGGGACCGTGCTGTCGGAGGTGAGCGCAAACCGGGTGCCCATCGCGATCCCCGCCGCCCCGTAGGCGAGCGCGGCCGCCGGCCCCCGTCCGTCGTGGAAGCCGCCCGCGGCCACGACCGGGATGTCCACCGCGTCCACGACCTGGGGGAGCAGCACGGTGGTGGCCGCCGCCCTCGGCGCCCTGCACCAGCACCGCGTCCGCGCCCCAGCCCGCGACCTTCTCCGCATGGCGCCGGGCGCCCACGGAGGGGATGACCACCACGCCCGCGTCCTTCAGCCGGTCGATCAGCTCACGCCTGGGGGCCGGCGCGAACGAGGCGACCCGCACCCCCTCCTCGACGATGATGAGCCGGGGGAGGCCCGCCACCCTGCTCAGGAGCGGGCCGCCGGGGCGAACTGGGCCGTGATGGCCCGGCGGCCCGCCTCGAGAGCCTCCTCCAGCAGAGCGCTGTCCGTTTCCAGGCGGCTGATGGACGGTGCCGCGGCATCGGGGCGGACGGACAGCACCGCGGGGTCCGTGGGCGCTTCGGCGGTGTCGGTGTCGTAGGCGGCCAGCAGCCGGTCGTCGTCGGCGAGCCGGGCGGGCCGGTTCAGGAAGGCGGCGCGGAACTGAGGGGTGTACTGGCGGAAGGCCACCGCGGCGACGAGCCGGGAGCCCACCGACGGGGTGGCGCGGAGCGCGGGGGCCGCGGCCGGCGGTCTGCTGCGGAGGACGAGGACGTGGGTCGCGCCGTCCCGCAGTGCCTGGCGGAACGGGATCGACTCGGCCAGTCCGGCGTCGTAGAAGCGGCGCCCGCCGAGGGTGACGGGGCCTCCCGCCAGCACCGGCAGCGCGGCGCTCGCCCGCAGTGCGAGGCGGAGGGCGACCTCGTCCGTCAACTCCTCGTGCAGATCCGCCGGTTGGCCGGTTTCGAGATCCGTGGCCAGTGGGTGCAGTGAGATGGGCGCGGCGAGCACCGAGGCGTAGTCGAGCGGGAATTGACGGATGTAGACCTCTTCGATCAGGGTCTCGATATCGACCATGGGGCGCCCGCGCAGCAGATTGCGCTTGCGGATGAGCGCACTGGCGAAACGGGGGTCGGCCCAGCCGTGCAGGCCCTCCGGTCGCGAACTGACCAGCCAGGCCGCCGAGATGGCCCCCGCCGAGGCCCCGTACACCGCGTCGAACGCGTTCAGCAGCCCCAGCTCGTGCAGGGCCAGCGCCATACCGGCCGACACTGTGCCGCGCATCCCGCCACCCTCGATCGCCAGCACCACCCGGTATCCGTCCGTACGTGCCCCGGGCAGGCTGCCGGCCTCCGTCCGGTCGGCGAGTACCTTCATCAGCCGGTGGCGGTCGAGGCCGCGCTGGGACTGCTCCGTCACTTCTCCTCTCCTTGCGGGCGATGCGGGCGATGCGGGCCGCGGGCGAAGGGGCGGCGGCTCTCGTATCGCCGTCGTAGCCGCTACTCCGCCGCGGTCATCAGTATCGGCACACAGCGGGCCCGGTGCAGCAGGGTGGTGAAGCGCGAGGCGAGGACCGGATGGCCGGCGGCCGCGGGATGCAGGCGGTCCGAGCCCTCGGGCTCCAGCATCAGCCGCGTACAGGCGGGGCCGAACACATCGGGGCCGTGGAGGTAGTGCAGCCGCGTGTCGCCGTGGTCGCGCAGCAGCGTCACGGCCCGGCGTATGTGCGCCCGGCACTCGCGCATCGTCATCCCCGAAGGGCCCGGCGCCTCCTCCCGCTCGGGTGCGGTGATCGTGGACATCACGGCGAACGGGGTCGTGGGGTGGCCCTCGCGCACGGTGCGCACGAAACCGACGAGCGCCGAGACCAGCGCGTCGCGGTTATGGCTGCCGAGCGCCTGGACGTTGACCCCGACGCAGAGGGTGAGGAGATCGGCAGGCAGGTCCCGCATCAGCCGCGCGGTCATGGGCTCCAGACAGCTCGACGCGCCCAGGGCCAGCGAGGTGAGATCCCACCCGGCCCGCCGGGCCACCAGGGCGGTCCAGGTCCGGCTGGGGGACGCGGCGCCGCGCCCCTGAGAGATGGAGCTGCCGCAGTGGACCCAGCGCGGCTGCCGCCCGGGGGCCTCGCCTTCCAGGGCCGCGCCCGCCTCCACGGACAGTCCGCGCAACCGGAACTGATGGTAGAAGGGCAGCCACAGCTCGACCGTCGCCATCCGCCCCGGCAGGCCGTCGCACCGGAACTCCGCGTCCCCGCCGTGGGTTTCCAGCTCCACCGTGGCGGCCGGTCGCCCGTCGCACAGCACATCGAGGCGGGCCCGCTCCTCGGGCCCGTTCAGCCTGGGCGCGGGGTCGGCCTGGTAGCGGCAGACGAGCGAGGCGCTGTCGGTGCGCAGCGTCACCCGCACCCCGGACGGCATCGCGGCCCGGCCCAGCCCGCCCCCGGGGAGGTGCAGCGCCGCCTCCTCGCGCGGCAGCCGCCAGGGGGCGGTCCACCCGGGGCCGCGCTGCAGCGACACCGCGCCCGGGTAGCGCAGCCGGGGATCGTCGTGGGGGATGTCGAGCTGGGCGCGGACGGGGTGGGTCTGCATGGGCGCGAGTCTGGCACCCCCCTACGACACCCCTTCTACGACACCGCCCTGCGGCCTTCGGCCCGCCCCGCGTTCTTCGCATAGCATGCTGAATCCGGGCATACGGGCCCTGTTGTGTGACGGTCGGCAGGAGGGACACCAGATGGCCGAGGCGGACGCCGTCATCGTCGGGTCCGGTGTCAATGGCCTCGTCGCCGCGGCGGAGCTGGCTCTGGCCGGATGGTCCGTCGTCCTGGTGGAACGCGAGCCGAACATCGGCGGGTTCATCGCCACCGAGGAGCGCACCCTGCCCGGCTATCTCCACGACACCTACTCCTCATGGCATCCGTTGTTCGTCTCCGGCCCGGCGTACGCGCGTCTCGGGGAGCTGCTGCACCGCCATGGGCTGGAGTACCGCAACACCGACGAGTGGGTCACCGCCAGCGTGGCCGACGACGGCCGGGTCACCCTGGCCCACCGCGATCCGCGGCGCACCGCCGAGGGTTTCGCGCACGATGAGGACAGGGCCGCGTATCTGGCCGCGCTCGGCCGACTGGGCGACAACATGGCGGCGATCAGCGGCCTGATGAACGGTGAGCTCCGCTCGCCGGCCGTCTTCCGCCCCGCGTCCGCGCTGCTCCGTGGCGGCGGGCGGCGGGGGGTGGAGCGGTGGGTGCGCTCGGTGGCCGCCAACGGCCGTGGATACACCCGTGCGGAGTTCCGCGGGGACGAGGTGGACCATCTCTTCGCCCCATGGCTGCTGCACGCGGGGCTGTCGCCGGACCACGCGTCGGGCGCGTTCGTGATGACGTTGCTGGCCGCCGGCCTGCATGGCGTCGGGGTGCCGGTGGTGGCCGGGGGTGCGGGCCGGTTCCTGGACGCCTTCAAGTCGCTGCTGGCGACGACGGGGGTACGGGTGGAGACCGGCACCCGGGTCGACCGCATCCTCGTCGAGCAGGGGCGCGCCGTAGGAGTGGCGTCCGGCGGCCGGGTCTTCCGCGCCCGCCGCGCCGTCCTCGCCTCGGTGACGCCCACCGCCCTGTACGGCACCCTCCTGCCGGAGGGCTCGGTCCGGCCTGAACTGCGGGACGAAGCACGGCGATTCCGCTACGGCCGCGCCGCGATGCAGATCCATGTGGCGCTGTCCCGGCCGCTGGGCTGGCGCGACGCGCGTCTGAACACGATCCCGGTCGTGCATCTCTCCGACGGGTCCGGCAGCACCGGTATCGCCTGCGCCGAGGCCGAGGCGGGCCTTCTGCCCCGGCGGCCCACGGTGGTCGTCGGGCAGCAGTACGTCCTGGATTCCAGCCGGGTGCCGCCCGGGGCCGCCGCGCTGTGGCTGCAGTTGCAGGAGGTGCCGTTCACCCCGCGCGGAGACTCGGCCGGTGAGCTGGACACCGCTCAGGGCTGGACACCGGAGCTGGCCCAGGGCTACGCCGACCGGGTCCTGAGCCGGATTGCCCGGCACGCCCCGGATCTGCCCGGCAAGGTCCTCGCCGTCGATGTCATCGCGCCCCCGGACCTCACCCGCCGGAACCCCAACGCGGTCGACGGCGACCCGTACGGTGGCTCGCTCGAACTCGACCAGAGCTTTCTCTGGCGCCCGCTGCCCTCCTCCGGACGGCATGCGACCGACATCCGCGGGCTCTGGCACATCGGCGCGTCCACACACCCGGGGCCGGGGCTGGGCGGCATCTCCGGGCACACGGTGGCCACCACGCTCACCACAGGGGCCCGATTCGCCCGCCTGCCCCGGCTCTCACCCGGGCGCCGGATCAGAGGCTGACGCCGTGTGACCGCAGATAGGCGAGCGGATTGACGTCCGAGCCGTAGCCGGGGCCGGTGCGGATCTCGAAGTGGAGATGCGGGCCGGTGGCGTTTCCCGTCGAGCCGGAACGGCCGATCTGCTGGCCGCCGTTGACGCTCTGCCCGGCCCGCACCGACAGCTGCGAGAGATGGGCGTACTGGCTGTACTTGCCGTCCGGATGCCGGATGACCACCTGATAGCCGTACGCGTCGCCCCAGCCCGCCGAGACCACGTGGCCCGTGCCCACGGCCTTCACCGAGGTGCCGATGCCGACGGGGAAGTCCACGCCCGTGTGATAGCCGCTCGACCAACTGGAGCCGGCCGCCCGGTAGGCGGTGCTCGGGTTGACGCCGTTGACGGGGGCGGTGAAGCCCGAGGAGGCGACGCGCTTGGTGTTCTGCTCCCGGCTGTTGTGGGGCTTCTCGGCCTTCGGCTGCGGCGCGGGCTTCGCCTTGGGCTTCGGCTTGGGCTTCTCCTTGGTCTGGTGGTGGCGCTCGGGTTCCGCCTTGGGCTTGGCGGTGGCCTTACCGCCCTTCAGAGAGAGCTTCTGGCCGGGGTAGATCAGATCCGGATCGCCGCCGATCGCCTCGCGGTTGCTCTCGTAGAGCGCCTCCCAGCCGCCGGTGACATCGTGGGAGTCGGCGATACCGGACAGCGAGTCGCCGCTGACGACCACATAGCGGCCGGACTTCGTGGAGTTGTGCCCCGGGAGGCTGGTGGGTGTGGGCTTGCTCGCCGCCGCCTGCTGGGCCTTCTCGGGCCGCTGTGCCTTCTTGACCGGGGCGGCGGACGTCTTGATGATCTCCGGCGCACTCTGCGGCGCCGCGTCGCCCCGCGTCAGCCCGGCCTTCCCCGAGCACACCGGCCAGGCGCCGGGACCCTGGCCGTCGAGCACCTTCTCCGCGATCGCGATCTGCTGGTCCTTGGTGGCCAGATCGGCCCGCCCCGCGTAGGCGCTGCCGCCGTACGCCTCCCATGTGCTCTGCGTGAACTGCAGCCCGCCGTAGAAGCCGTTGCCGGTGTTGATGTCCCAGTTGTCGGTGGACTCGCACTGGGCGACCTTGTCCCAGGTCTCACCCGAGGCCGCGGACGCGCCCGCGGCGCCGATGAGCGGAAGGGCGATTCCGGCGCCGCCCGCCGTGACGCTCAGTGAGGCACGGGAGATGCGGTTGGGCTTGTAACGGCGGTGGCGTCCCCGTAAGGGCATGGACGGCTCCTTCTCGTGCTGCCGGGTGCGGCGCGCTGCCGGGCGGGCCAAAGATAAGGGGGCCGATTTGGCCACAACAAGAGGGGGATCGCCTAGAAAGAGGGCCACAGCGCGCTGTGCTGCGGCCCTCTTCCGCTTATGTGATGTGCATCACACAATTTCTGTCGGTGGTTCGAGCGGGACGCAGGGTGACGGACTGTCCCGGCTGCCAGGCGAACGACACGGCGGCGGGCGCCGCCGATGCGGCGTCGCGCACCGCGAGCGCGCCGAGCCGCCACCACATCGCCTCGCCCCATCCGTGAACGTGCCGCCGCCCGGGGCGGAGGCCCCGGGCGGCAGCGTGCGGTGATCTGTCGAGCGGTCAGCGGCGGACGGCCAGCGACACCGCGAAGCGGCCCTGCGCGTCGGTCCACCAGCGCCGCGAGTCCATCCCCGCGGCGGCCAGTTCGGCCCGCACCTTCTCCTCCCGGAACTTGCTGGACACCTCCGTACGGACCTCCTCCCCGGCCTCGAAATGGACCGCGAGATCCATGGCGGGGATCTTCGCCGTGAGGTCCTTACGGGCCCTCAGCCGCATCTCGATCCACTCCTCCTCGGCGTTCCACACCGCCACGTGGTCGAAGTCGGAGGGGTCGAAGTCGGCGCCCAGTTCGCGGTCGAGCACCGCCAGCACGTTCTTGTTGAACGCCGCGGTGACCCCCTGTGCGTCGTCGTAGGCGGAGACCAACGTGGCCTCGTCCTTGACCAGGTCGGTGCCGACCAGCAGCGCGTCGCCGGGCTCGAGCAGATCGCTCACCGAGGCGTAGAAGGCGGCCCGCTCGGCCGGCAGCAGATTGCCGATCGTGCCACCGAGGAAGGCCAGCAGCCTTGGACCCGGGGTGTCGTCGGGCAGCGCGAGCCCGTTCATGAAGTCGGCGACCAGCGCGTGCACCGTCAGCCGTGGATGCTCGGCCAGCAGGGCCTCCCCGGCCAGTTCCAGTGCGCTCTCGCTCACGTCGACGGGGACGTAGACGCGCAGATCCGGCAGCGCCCGGATCAGATGGCGGGTCTTCTCGGAGGAGCCGGAGCCCAGTTCGACCAGGGTGCGGGCCCCGGTGGCGTCGGCGATCTCCGCCGCGCGGGCGATGAGGATCTCCCGTTCGGCACGGGTCGGGTAGTACTCCGGCAGCCGGGTGATCTCTTCGAAGAGCGCGCTTCCCCGGGCGTCGTAGAACCACTTGGGCGGAAGTTGTTTGGGGGTGCTGGTCAGCCCGTCGGCCACATCGGCGCGCAGGGCGGCCGCGGTGGCATCGGCGGGCAGGGTGCGGGTGACGGTGAAGGGGCTCAACGGGAAGCCTCCTTAAGGGCGGTGAGCAGTACATCGGTGCGGGTGGCGGTGAGCAGGGTGCGGTCGGGGACCTCCGTCCAGCCGGGGTCCTGGTCGTACGGCTCGGAGGCCACCACCACGGCCCGGTCCGGTTCGGCCAGGTACCACAGGGTGTCGCCCCAGGCGGTGGCGGCGATGGTCTCTCCGTCCATGAGCAGCAGGTTCAGCCGTGAGTCGGGGGACGCGCCGGCGAGCTGCTCGACGGCCTCGGCCAGCGCCTCCGGCGGCTCGTGGCCCAGCCGCAGCCGGCGCAGCACCAGCGCCCAGACGAACGCCGAGTCGCACCGCGCCTCCAGGCCGAGCAGATCCGCGGGCGGCAGGGAGGCGGCGAGGTCCGCGACCGCGTGCGGCCAGTCGCGGATCGCCCCGTTGTGGCTGAACAGCCAGGTCCCGGCGGCGAACGGCGAGGCGCCCGCCTCACCGTCCGCACTCGCCTCGGTGGCGTCCCTTACGGCGGCCATCAGCGCCCCGGTCCGCACCACGCGGGCGAGGTCGGCGAACGACAGATCGCCCCAGATGGGCCCGGCGCGGCGGTAGCGCGCGGGCACCGGGTCGCCCGACGCGTACCAGCCGACGCCGAACCCGTCGGCGTTGACCGTGCCGTGTGCCTGCCGTCGCGGCGCCCACGACTGCCGGAACAGGCTGTGCTCGGGCGCCATGACCACCTCGCCGATGGGGGTCCGTGGCCCGAGATACGCCAGATGCCTGCACATCAGGACGCGTCCCGAGCGGTGCGGAAACCCGAGAAGATCTGGCGGCGGACCGGCAGGTCCCAGTTGCGGAACGTGCCCCGGCAGACGACCTCGTCCACCGCGAAGGAACCGCCGCGCAGCACCTTGTGCGCCGGGCCGAAGAAGACTTCCGAGTACTCGCGGTACGGGAAGGCGCGGAACCCCGGGTAGGGCAGGAAGTCGCTCGAGGTCCACTCCCACACATCGCCGATCAGCTGCCGCACCCCCAGCGGGGAGGCGCCCTTCGGATAGCTTCCCGCCGGTGCCGGCCGCAGATGGCGCTGGCCGAGGTTGGCCTGGTCGGGGGCCGGGTCGGCGTCGCCCCACGGATAGCGCCGGGACCGGCCGCTGTCCGGGTCGTGGCGGGCGGCCTTCTCCCACTCCTCCTCGGTCGGCAGCCGCCGCCCCGCCCAGCGGGCATAGGCGTCCGCCTCGTACCAGCTCACATGCACCACCGGCTCGTTGGGCGGCACCGGCTCGGTCACCCCGAACCGGCGGCGCAGCCACTGCCCGCCCTCGCGCCGCCAGAACAGCGGGGCGGCGAGGCCGTGCTCCTGGATGTAGGCCCATCCTTCGGCCGTCCACCAGCGCCGCTCGGCGTAGCCGCCATCGGCTATGAACCGCTCGTACGCGCCGTTGGTCACCGGTGTGGTGTCGATGTGGAAGGCCGGGACTAGCCGGTGGTGCGCGGGCCGCTCGTTGTCCAGGGCCCAGGGCTCGGTCGAGGTGCCCATCGTGAACGGGCCGCCCGGTATCAGCACCTCCTCGGGCAGCGCCGCGCCGTCCGCCGTGTCGGGCGGCGGCGGGGCGGTGAGCGCGGCGGGTCCGCGGCGAAGCTGGTGGGTGATGAGCATCGTCTCGTCGTGCTGCTGCTCATGCTGCGCGATCATGCCGAAGGCGAAGCCCGCGTCGACCAGCGGGGCGCCGCGCAACTCGATCCGCTCGAGAATGTCCAGCACCCGGCCGCGGACCTCGTGGACATAGCCGCGGGCCTCGGCGGGCGCCAGTAGCGGCAGGGCGGGCCGCTCGGCGCGCGGATGCTCGAAGGCGTCGTAGATCGAGTCGATCTCGGGGCGCAGCGCGTCACGGCCGCCGACCGCGCGCAGCAGCCACTGCTCCTCCTGGTTGCCGATATGCGCCAGATCCCAGACCAGCGGGGACATCAAGGGGGAGTGCTGGGCGGTGAGGTCGGGCTCGTCCACGCACGTGGTGAGGGCGTGGGTACGGTCGCGCGCGGTGCGCAGTGCCAGCTCGGCGCGCCGGCGCAGCGCCTCGGGATCGATCGTGAGGTCGGAATCGGGGGCGGTCATGGCCGTCCCTCCTTACCGGTGAGAGGAGCGAGCAGATCGTCGGCGGGACATCGGCCGCGGGCCACATAGCGGTCGGTGAAGGCGGCGACGGCGGCGGTGATGGCGGGGGAGGCGCCGATGCGGGGCAGCGCGTCCAGCGCCGTGGCGAAGCAGCTGACGGCGGCGGCGCGCAGCTCGGGTTCGGCCAGACCGTGGCGCGCGGCGGCCCGCCAGAGCCGATTGCCAGGTGCGGGGCGTGCGCCCGCCGTCTCGGCGAGCGGCTTCACCACCCGGTAAACCGTTTCAGCAGCCTGCGGATCGTCGAAGAGGGCGACCGTGACGGCGAGCGGGACGATCCAGCCGTCCTCACCGCTCTGCGCGTCGATCATGCGCAGTTCCAGATGGCCGCGCGGGCGGACAGGGGGAAAGAGCGTGGAGACGTGGAAGTCGAGATCGTCGAGGGTGGGCGGCCGGGGCAGCCCCGTCCGGGCCCACTGGCGGAAGGTCACCCCGGACGGCACCGCCCAGGGCCCCTTCTCGTCCCGGATGGCCATCACGGGCGCGTCCAGCACGTAGTGCGCCCAGGCGGTGCGGGGATCCCCGCCGTCGGGCGGGGCGTGGGTGCGGCCGGGCTCCATCGCCGTCCACACCGCCTGCCGGGTGGAGCGATAGCCCGTGGGGCGGCCCTGGCGCAGCGGCGAGTTGGCGAACGCGGCGGTCAGCACCGCGCCCAGCAGATGGGCGAGCCGCCAGCGCCGTGCCATGCCGAGCGGTCCGGGCTCCTCGTGTCCGGCGTCCACGCAGACCTGCACGGAGGCGGTGCTGCACATCATGGAGCGCCCGGCCGGCCCCCGGCGGTCGAAGTAGGTCTCCATGCATTCGTACCGGGGTGTGGTGAGGAACCGTCTCGGCGCGCGCCAGGGGTCGTGGCCATGGCCGGCCAGGCCGAGGCCGAGCCCGGCGAGAAGAGATCGTACGAGGACCAGATCGGCGGCGGCGGACTCCACACACTCGGTGAGGGAGTCGGCCGGAAGGGAGCTGAGCTCCACCTGGCCGCCGGGTTCGAAGGTGATGGCGGACCGCAATGGCAGTCCGCGCAGGGCGGTGACCGCGGCTTCGAGCCGGGCCGCCTCGATGGGTCGTGCGGGGACGTGCGGGTCGTACAGGAGCCATTCGAGCTCGACTCCGATGCGGCGCGGCGGCCCTGTCTTGAAGCAGATGCCGTGCAGCCGGGCCTCCATCTCGGCCTCGCTGATCGCCTTGTCGTCGGGCACTGTCTCTCTCCCGTCCCGTTCCGGCAACGGCTCGCTGTGAAACGAGCCGATATGTCGCCGTCCACCTTTACCTGCCGACGCACCGGGCTCAAGGGTGCCTCCAGAGTTGCACAAGAGTTCATCCGCCGCCGGGTGGGCCGGGCAGGATGGCTGACGGCCGTGGCGGTTCCCCTGCTCGTACCGACTGGTTAGTATGTGCGCCCGGCGCGGGTAACGCGTCCCGACGATCCGTTTGTGGAGGCCACCGGATGCAGGCATGGCGAGTGCACGACAATGGCGAGCCGGGTGAGGTCATGCGCCTCGACGACGTGCCCGATCCCCAGGCGGGACCGGGA
Source organism: Streptomyces sp. NEAU-YJ-81 (assembly GCF_017592595.1). Taxonomy (NCBI): domain Bacteria; kingdom Bacillati; phylum Actinomycetota; class Actinomycetes; order Kitasatosporales; family Streptomycetaceae; genus Streptomyces; species Streptomyces sp. NEAU-YJ-81. Next base: position 158,844 of record NZ_JAGFNO010000017.1, read on the forward strand.
CAGCTGCTGCTGCGGGTCCGGGCCGTCGACGTCAACTTCCCCGACGCCCTGCTGTGCCGCGGCCAGTACCAGGTGCGGCCGCCCCTGCCGTTCACCCCCGGTGTCGAGGTGTGCGGCGAGGTCGTCGCCGTCGGCGAGGGCACCGAGGGCGAGGTGGGCTCCCGCGTCCTGGCCACGCCCACGCTCCCCGCGGGCGGCTTCGCCGAGCTGGTGCCCGTGGAGGCGGCGAACGTGCTGCCCGCGCCCGACGCCCTGGACGACGCCGAGGCCGCGGCGCTGCACATCGGCTACCAGACCGGCTGGTTCGGCCTGCACCGCAGGGCCCGCCTCCAGTCCGGCGAAACGCTCCTGGTGCACGCCGCCGCGGGCGGGGTCGGCAGCGCCGCCGTCCAGCTCGGCAAGGCGGCCGGGGCGAGGGTGATCGGGGTCGTCGGCGGCGACGACAAGGCCCGGGTCGCCCGCGAGCTCGGCTGCGACCTCGTCCTCGACCGGCGCGCCGATGACATCGTGGCGGCCGTCAAGGAGGCCACCGGCGGACGCGGCGCGGACGTCGTCTACGACCCGGTCGGCGGCGACGCGTTCGTCAAGTCCGTCAAATGCGTCGCCTTCGAGGGCCGCATCGTGGTCGTCGGCTTCGCCAGCGGCGTCGTCCCCCAGGCCGCCCTCAACCACGCCCTGGTCAAGAACTACGCCATCCTCGGCCTTCACTGGGGCCTGTACAACACCCACGACCCGGCCGCGGTCCTCGCCTGCCACGAGGAGCTGACCAAGCTCGCCGCACAGGGCACCGTCAAGCCGCTGGTCAGCGAGCGCGTACCGCTGGAAGGCGCGGCCGACGCCGTGCAGCGCGTCGCCGACGGCGTGACCACCGGCCGTGTGGTGGTCGTCCCCGGGCAGTCCGCCGGAGGCGCCCGATGAGCGCCGCCGGGCAGCACCCCGCCGTGGACGCCGACGAGCTGCGCCGCCGCGTCCGCGACCTCCTGGACGCCCATCCGCCCGCCACCACCGACCCCCTGGACTTCCTGCGCGCCCGCTTCGACGCCGGACTCGCCTGGGTGCACTACCCGGCCGGACTCGGCGGCCTGGACGCCCCGCGCCCCCTGCAGGCCGTCGTCGACGCCGAGCTGGCGGCCGCCGGCGCACCCGACAACGACCCCCGCCGCATCGGCATCGGCCTGGGCATGGCCGCCCCCACCATCCTCGGCTTCGGCACCGACGAGCAGCGGCAGCGGCTGCTGCGCCCGCTGTGGACCGGTGAGGAGGTGTGGTGCCAGCTGTTCAGCGAGCCCGGCGCCGGATCCGACCTCGCGGCCCTGGCCACCCGGGCCGTGCGCGACGGCGAGGACTGGGTGGTCGACGGACAGAAGGTCTGGACCTCCAGTGCCCATATCGCCCGCTGGGCCATCCTCATCGCCCGCACCGACCCCGACCAGCCCAAACACCGCGGCATCAGCTACTTCATCTGCGATATGACCGACCCCGGGGTCGAGGTGCGGCCACTGCGCCAGATCACCGGCGAGGCGGAGTTCAACGAGGTCTTCCTCACCGGTGTGCGGATCCCCGACAGTCGGCGGCTCGGCGAGATCGGCGAGGGCTGGCGCGTCGCCCAGACCACCCTGATGAACGAGCGGGTCGCCATCGGCGGCGGCCGCATCCCCCGCGAGGGCGGCATGATCGGCCTGGTCGCCGACACCTGGCGCGAACGGCCCGAACTGCGCACCCACGACCTCCACCAGCGGCTGCTGCGGCTGTGGATGGAGTCCGAGGCGGCCCGGCTCGCGGGCGAACGGCTGCGCCAGCAGCTCGCGGTCGGCCAGCCCGGCCCCGAGGGCTCGGCCATGAAACTCGCCTTCGCCCGCCTCAACCAGCACATCAGCGCGCTGGAGGTCGAGCTGCTGGGGGAGGAGGGGCTGCGCTACGACGACTGGACGCTGCGCCGCCCCGAACTGGTGGACTTCACCGGACGCGAGGCCGGCTACCGCTATCTGCGCGCCAAGGGCAACTCCATCGAGGGCGGCACCTCGGAGGTGCTGCTCAACATCATCGCCGAACGCGTCCTGGGCCTGCCGCCCGAGCCGCGGACCGACAAGGACGTCCCGTGGAAGGACCTGCCCCGATGAGCACCCCGGACCTGCTCTACTCCGAGGCGGAGGACGATCTGCGCGCGGCCGTACGGTCGCTGCTCACCGACCGCTGCCCGCCCGCCACGGTGCTCTCCCAGGCCGAGAGCGGCCGGGCCCACGACGTCGCGCTGTGGGGCGCGCTCGGCGCCGAAATGGGCACCGCCGGACTGCTGGTGCCCGACAAGCTCGGCGGCCAGGGCGCCACCGCGCGCGAGGCGGCCGTCGTCATGGAGGAGCTGGGCCGCGCCGTTGCCCCCGTGCCCTACCTCACCAGCGCCGTCCTCGCCGCCGGTGCCCTGCTCGGCTGCGACACCGACCAGGAGCCGGTGGCCCGGCTGCTCGGCGCGCTCGCCGAGGGCCGCACGGTCGGCGCCCTCGCGGTGCCGCTGTCCACCGTGGCCGGTGTGCCCGGCGCACCCGCCGCGACCGTACGGGCCGACGGCGACGGAACGCTCAGCGGCCAGGTCTCCGGGGTCGCGGGCGCGGCGGGCGCCGATGTGCTGCTCGTCCCCGCCGCCGGCGCGGAGGGATACGGGCTGTACGCCGTGGAGACCGCCGAGACCAGCGTCACCGTCGAACCCCTCACCTCGCTCGACCTCACCCGCCCGCTCGCCGCGGTGACCCTCACCGGCGCCCCGGCCCGCAGGCTGGCCGGGCCCGACCGGGCCGCGGCGGTCATCGGGCGGGCGCTGCTGACCGGGGCCGGGCTGCTCGCCTCCGAGCAGTTGGGCGTGGCCGAATGGTGTCTGACCGAGACCGTCCGCCACACCAAGGAGCGCCATCAGTTCGGGCGCCCCATCGGCTCGTTCCAGGCGCTCAAGCACCGCATGGCCGCGCTGTGGCTGGAGCTGGTCTCGGCGCGCGCCACCGCCCGCTACGCGGCCGACGCACTGGCCACGGACAGCCCGGACACACCGGTCGCGGTGGCCGTGGCCCAGGCGCACTGCGCCGAGGTGGCGGTGCGCGCGGCCGAGGAGTGCGTCCAGCTGCACGGCGGCATCGGCATGACCTGGGAGCACCCGGCGCATCTGTATCTCAAGCGGGCCAAGAGCGATGAGATCGCGCTGGGCACCCCCGGCCGCCACCGGCAGGCGCTCGCCGGGCTGGTGGATCTGGCGGCCCCCACCGGCTGACCGGCCGGATCCGGCGAACCCGCCCCCGTTCCGCGATCACGCCACTAGAGTGCCGAACAACTGTACGGCGCTCTAGTGGCGAACAGCTGTACGACACATCGTGCGAGGCCGGAACGGGGGCACATGATGAGCGAATTCGACTACATCGTGGTGGGCGCGGGCTCGGCGGGCGCGGTGGTCGCGGCCCGGTTGACGGAAGTCCCGGACACGCGGGTGCTGCTGCTGGAGGCCGGGAAGGACGACGCAGCCGAGCAGATCCACGACCCCACCGCGTGGTTCACCCTCATCGGCGGTGAGCACGACTGGGGCTACACCACCGTCCCGCAGCCGGGCCTCGCCGGACATCCGCAGGCCGCCGCGCGCGGCAAGGTGCTCGGCGGCTCCAGCAGCATCAATGTGATGACCTACGTCCGCGGCCACCTCGGCACCTTCGACGCGTGGGCCGCCGACGGCTGCACCGGCTGGGACGCCGCGTCGGTGCTGCAGATCTTCCGCGCCATCGAGCACACCGAGGGCCGTGACCCCCGCTTCCGCGGCACCGGCGGCCCGCTGCGGCTCAGCAGGGCCGACACGCCCAACCCGCTGACCGCCGCCTTCCTCGACGCCGCCAAGGAACTCGGCCACCCCTTCAACGACGACTTCAACGGGGCGGAGAGCGACGGCGCCGGACGCCATGAGTGGACCATCCACGAGGGGCGCCGCCAGAGCACGGCGGTCGCCTATCTCGATCCGGCGATGGACCGCCCTCACTTCACCGTCCGCACCGAGGCCCACGCGCACCGGCTGCTCTTCGAGGGCACCCGCTGCGTCGGCGTCGAATACGCCGGCTCCGGCGGTGTGGCACGGCGGGTGCGCGCGGCGCGGGAGGTCATCGTGTGCGCCGGTTCGGTCGACTCGCCCAAGCTGCTGATGCTCTCCGGGATCGGCCCGGCCGGCCATCTGCGCGAGGTGGGCGTCCCGGTGCTGGTGGACGCCCCGGAGGTGGGGGCCAATCTGCAGGACCACCCCCTGGTCGGGCTGGTCCACGAGGCGGGCACCCCGCTGCCGCCGCCCCCTTTGACCACCGCCGAGGCGGCCCTGTTCACCCGGACCGGCCCCGGGCTGCCCCGCCCCGACCTCGAGGTGTTCCTCTTTCACATCCCCTTCCACCCGAGGCTGCTGCCGTTCCCGCGGAACACCTTCACCCTGACGGCCGCCGCGATGCAGCCCCACAGCCGGGGCACGGTCCGGCTCTCCGGCGCGGACCCCGAGGACCGGCCGCTGATCGACCCCGGCTATCTCAGCGACGGGAGGGACCTCGCCACCCTGGTCCAGGGAGTCGAACTGGCCCGGTCGCTCGCCGCCACCGACGCGCTCGGGGCGTGGCAGCCGCGCGAACTGCTGCCCGGCCCCGGTGTGAGCGGCCGGGACGGCCTGGCCGACTTCGTCCGCGAGAACGCCGGCACCTACTTCCACCACGTCGGCACCTGCCGGATGGGCGGGGACGAGGAATCCGTGGTGGACCCCCGGCTGTGCGTCCGGGGTGTCGAGGGGCTGCGGATCGCCGACGGATCGATCATGCCGTCGATCGTCTCGGCCAACACCAACGCGGCCTGCGTCATGATCGGCGAGATGGCCGCCGAGCTGATCCGCCACGACGCCTGAGACGGCTCGCCACGCCCGCTCACCACCGAGGGGCGATAGCAGGGGAGTAACCGCACAGCAGATCGGCACCCGTATGGAGCACCAGCCGACGGCGGTGCAGGGGCGATTCTGGGCCACACTGACGGCCGGATTCCGATGCTCCGTGGCCGAGGAGGCTCCCCATGGCCATTTCCATCTCCGTGGTCCTGCTGCTTCTGATCCTGACGGTGGTCTTCCTCCGCAGCGGCGGATTGCGCATCTCGCATGCGCTGGTCTGTGTGACGCTGGGCTTCTACCTGGCGAGCAGCAGCGTGGCGCCCACCATTTCCGAGGGGCTCGCCGCCACCGCGGACGTGGTCAGCAGCGTCCACCCCTGACCCACGCCCGCGGCGACCGGCCAATCCCAGCCCGGGCTCAGCGGCCGATCTCGACGTCCTCCAGCACACCGACCGCATCGGGCACCAGAATCGCCGCCGAGTAGTAGGCGGAGACCAGATAGGACGTCACGGCCTGCTCGCTGATGCCCATGAACCGGACGTTCAGACTGGGCTCGTACTCGTCCGGGATACCGGTCTGATGCAGACCGATGACCCCCTGGCTCTCCTCCCCGGTGCGCATCGCCAGGATGGAGCTGGTGCCGGACTCGCTGATCGGGATCTTGTTGCAGGGCAGCAGCGGAACCCCGCGCCACGCCCGCACCGCGACCCCGGCCACCTCGATGCCCTGCGGATACAGACCACGGTCGCTGCACTCACGCCCGAAGGCGGCGATGGTGCGCGGATGCGCCAGCAGATACTGGGTCTTGCGGCGCCGCGCCAGCAGCTCATCGAGGTCGTCGGGGGTGGGTGGTCCGCTGCGGGTGTGGATGCGCTGGGAGAGGTCGGCGTTGTGCAGCAGGCCGAATTCGCGGTTGTTGACGAGCTCGTGTTCCTGGCGTTCGCGCAGGGCTTCGATGGTGAGGCGGAGCTGCTGCTCGACCTGGTTCATGGGCTCGTTGTAGAGGTCGGCGACGCGGGTGTGGACGCGGAGCACGGTCTGGGCCACGCTCAGCTCGTACTCGCGCGGCGCCAGCTCGTAGTCCACGAACGTGCCCGGCAGGACCGGCTCGCCCGCGTGGCCGGACGCGACGGCGATATCGGCCTCACCGCGCCGGTTCTGAGCGGGTGTGGACCGCTCCGAAAGCCCCTGGAGATGGTCGCGCAGCGCATCGGAGCGGTCGGCGGCCTCCTGGACGACGCGGCGGGGGAGAGTGAGCACCGTGGTCCGGGTGACGGCCCGGACGCTGAACTCCCAGGCGTGCTCCGGACCGGTCAGCACCGCGTCGCCGAAGTACTCCCCGTCGGCCAGCACCGCCAGCGTGGTGCCCTCGTCATAGGCGCCGGGGGCGACCTGGCGGACCTTGCCGTGGGCGATCAGGAACACCTGGTCTGCCGGGCGGCCCGCCTCCACCAGCACATCCCCGGGCGCGTACTCACGCTGAACGCACCCGTCGGCCAGCGATTCCAGTACGGCGGTGTCCCCGAAGCCGCGCAGCGTCGGCAGCTCGCCCAGCTCCGGTGGGATGACCCGCACCTGCGATCCGGTGCTGATGAACTCCACCCGACCGTCTCCGACCGTGTACGTCAGTCGGCGGTTCACCCGGTACGTACCGGCCGACACCTGCACCCAGGGGAGGACGCGCAGCAGCCACCGGGAGGAGATGGCCTGCATCTGCGGAACGGACTTGGTGGTGGTCGCCAGATTACGTGCGGCGGCCGTGCCCAGACTCAGCGGCTGCTCACCGGACTCCACGGAAGTGGTCATAAGTGCTCATCACCCATTTCGGTAGATCTTCGGGAAGGTATGCGAAGGCCACGGGCCCGGTCGGGCGGGCGTCAGAGTCCGATTTCCACGTTCTCCAGAATTCCGAGCGCGTCCGGGACGAGCACGGCCGCGGAATAGTAGGCGCTGACGAGATACGAGATGATGGCCTGCTCGCTGATTCCCATGAACCGCACCGAGAGGCTCGGCTGGTATTCGTCGGGAATTCCGGTGCGGTGCAGTCCGATGACCCCCTGGTTCTCCTCCCCGGTGCGCAGGACGAGAATCGAGGTCACCCCGCTCCGGGACACCGGAATCTTGTTGCACGGGAAGATGGGCACGCCCCGCCAGGCCGGCATCGCATGGCCGTTCACCTCCGTGGGCTGCGGGGAGATGCCACGGCTGTTGAACTCGCGGCCGATGGCCGCGATGGCGCGCGGATGCGCCAGGATCAGCCCCGGGTCCTTCCAGACGGTGGCCAGCAGCGCGTCGAGGTCGTCGGGGGTGGGTGGTCCGCTGCGGGTGTGGATGCGCTGGGAGAGGTCGGCGTTGTGCAGCAGGCCGATCTCGGGGTTGTTGACGAGCTCGTGTTCCTGGCGTTCGCGCAGGGCTTCGATGGTGAGGCGGAGCTGCTGCTCGACCTGGTTCATGGGCTCGTTGTAGAGGTCGGCGACGCGGGTGTGGACGCGGAGCACGGTCTGGGCCACGCTCAGCTCGTACTCGCGCGGCGTCAGTTCGTAGTCCGCGAACGTGCCCGGCAGGACCGGCTCGCCCGAATGTCCCGAGGCCAGCGCGATGGCGGCCTCCCCGTGCTCGTTCTGCTCGGCCTCCGGCGCCGAGCGCACCCCCTCCACATGCGCCCGCAGTCGCGGTGAACGGTCCAGCTGCTCCTCGAACTCCTGCCGGGGCATGGCCAGCACCGTGCAGGACGTCACGGCCTTCACGGTGATGCCCCAGGTGCCCGCCTCGGCGGCGGTCAGCTCCGGCTCCCCGATGTGGTCCCCGTCGGCGGCCGAGCCGACCACCGCGGGTTCGTCGAACGCGCCCTCGGTCAACTTGTCGACCTTGCCATGGGCGATGAGGAGAAGCTCATCGGCCGGGCGCCCGGCCTCGACCAGCACTTCGCCCGGCGCGAATTCCCGCTGGGTGAAGCGGTCCGCCAGGGCCCCGAGCACCGAGGCGTCCTCGAAACCGCGCAGCAGCGGCAGCTCGCGCAGCTCGACCGGGATGACCCGCACCTCGGACCCGGTGGTGGTGAACTCCACCCGGCCGTCGCCGAGCGTATGGGACGCCCGGCGGTTCACACGATAGGAACCGCCCGGAACCTGCACCCACGGCAGCATGCGCAGCAGCCACCGGGAGCTGAGGCCCTGCATTTGCGGAACGGATTTGGTCGTCGTCGCCAGATTCCGCGCGGCCGCCGTGCCGAGACTCAACTGCGGCTGCGAATTTTCGGTACCGGAACCCGGTTCAACGGACGTCGTCATCGTGAATGCTCACCCATCCCTGTACGGACCTTGAGGACAAATTCCGCTCGAGCAACTGCCAAGCTATCAGCGGACTTTGGGTGGTGCATTCACTCAAAAGAGTGCCTGGGTGATGGTTATGTCGGCGGTCGCGGACGGGTAAACACTCCGAATGCGCGCCGCAGGCCGACGGCCTTCGCGACCGACCCCGCCCGTCCACCCGGCGCCCGCGCACCTGTCGTGCGTCCCCGTATGCGGCCACCGCGGGCCATCGCCTCGCCACCCCGGGAACGGTGAGGAAATGGCCGGGGACCACCCGTGGAACTCTTCGCGCAGCACTGCCCTTTGGGCACACGGCCGCCCGATACTCACTGGCGTCCATCCTGCGTATCCGGCACCGCGCCGGGACGAGAGCCGGGAGGCCCCATGGTCCGCCGTACACGCCGTGCCTTTGTCGTCACCCTCGGAGCCGCTCTGGCGGGCGGCGCGGCCGCGCCCGCGTTCGCGAGCACGGCCAGCTCGCTCGGCACCACGTCCGTCTCGAAGGACAGCCCGAAGGACAGCCCGAAGGACAGCTCGAAGGGCAAGCGGCCGCTGGCCAGAGCCCACGCCCACAACGACTACGAGCACCCGCGTCCGCTCCTCGACGCGCTCTCCCACGGCTTCGGCAGCGTCGAGGCCGACATCTGGCTGGTCGACGGCCAGTTGCTGGTCGCGCACGACGCCACCGACCTCGACCCCACCCGCACCCTGGAGTCGCTCTACCTCGACCCGCTGGCCCGGCGGGTGAAGGCCAACGGCGGCCGGGTCTACCGCGGCTACGACCTGTCGTTGCAGCTGCTGATCGACCTCAAGACCGCCGGGGAGGCCACCTACCTGGAGCTGGCCAAGCGGCTGCGCCACTACGGCCCCCTGTTCAGCGCCGCCTACGGCGGGGTGGACGGCCGGGTGCGCCGCGGCGCGGTGACGGCCGTCATCTCCGGCGACCGCGGCGCGCGGGCCCCCATGGAGGCCGAGAAGGTGCGCCACGCCTTCTACGACGGCCGTCTGGAGGATCTCGGCTCGGGTGTGCCCGCCTCCTTCATCCCGCTCATCAGCGCCGACTGGACCAAGACCTTCACCTGGACGGGGACCGGTCCGATGCCGCGGGCGGAGCGCGAGACGCTGCACCGCCTCGTCGCCTCCGCACACGCCGCCCGGCAGACCGTGCGTTTCTGGGCCACCCCGGACGTGGCCGGGCCGGAGCGAGACGCCCTGTGGCGTGAGCTCCTGGCCGCCGATGTGGACTACCTCAACACCGACGACCTGGCCGGGCTGGAGGCGTTCCTGCGCGCCGCCCGCTGACGCCTCGCGGGCGGCGGCCGGCAAAATCCCTCGCGCGCCGTCGCCCGCACCGCCATGCTGGCCCGCATGCTCATCAGGACTGCCACCGCCGAGGACTGGCCCGCCATCTGGGCCTTCCTGTGCCGCATCGTCGCCGCGGGTGAGACCTACACCTACCCCCGCGACCTGGACGAGGACCGGGCCCGCGACATCTGGATGCCGGAGCCCCCGAGCCGTACCGTCGTCGCCACCGACCCCGACGGCACGGTCCTGGGCTCGGCCAAGATGAACCCCAACCACATGGGACCCGGCGCGCATATCGCGGGGGCCAGCTTCATGGTCGCGCCCGAGCAGGGTGGGCGCGGTGTGGGCCGGGCCCTGGGGGAGCATGTGCTGGAGTGGGCGCGCGCCGAGGGCTACAAGGCGATGCAGTTCAACGCCGTGGTGGAGAGCAACACCCGGGCGGTGGCGCTGTGGCGCTCACTGGGCTTCGAGGTCATCGGCACCATCCCCAAGGCGTTCGACCACCCCACGAAGGGCTATGTGGGGCTGCACATCATGCATCGCTTCCTCTGACCCCGGCCGGCTCTCCGGCTCCGGCGGGGTCCCTGAACCCCGCCGGATCGTCGAGGACCGCCTGCACCACCGAGTTGGCCGCGCCCAGCAGCGGCCCGTCCGGGCCGAGCCGGGAGACGGTCACCGCGCCGCTGCCCGGACGGGCCGGGTCGGTGAGCCGCCGTCCCAACTCCCGCTCCAGGGCGGGCAGCAGCCAGGGCGCCAGCGGCGTCAGCGCACCGCCGAGCACCACCTTCTCCGGGTCCAGGAGGTTCACCGCGCCCGCGAGGGCGATCCCGAGCGCCGAGCCCGCGCCGCGCAGCGCACGCCGCACCCGCTGGTCGCCGCTCGCCGCCCTTACGGCCAGCACGGTGATACGGCCGCCGGGGCCCGGGTGCTGGGCCGCGGCCTGCTCGGGGGACAGGCCGCTCGCCCGCAGCACCGCCTCCTCGCCCGCGTACTGCTCCAGACAGCCGCGGCCGCCGCAGGCGCACTCGGGCCCCTCGGGACGCACCGGCACATGGCCCAGCTCGCCCGCGAAACCGTGGGTGCCGCGCAGCAGTTGTCCCTCCAGCACGACCGCGGCGCCGATGCCGATCTCGGCCGAGACATGGATGAAGTCCTGGGGTGCCGGGTCGTGGCCGCCCCGCCACAGCTCGGCGAGCGCGCTCAGATTCGCCTCGTTGTCGACGGTGACCGGCAGCCCGGGCAGCGCCGTGCGCAGTTCGGGGCCGATGTCCACCCCCTCCCAGCCCAGGTTGGGGGCGCGGACGACCAGCGACGAGTCCCGCGCCACCAGACCGGGCACCGCCACCGCGAGCCCCACCGGCCGCAGCCCGCCCAGCTCCGCCTCCGCCGCGACCTGCCGGACCAGGGAGGAGAGCTGGGTGAGCACCGGGGCCGGTGCACGGTCGCGGTTCGCCGAAGCTATCTCGGTGCGGGCCCGCACCCGCCCGGCGAGGTCCACCGCGCACACCGCGAGATGATCCACCCCGATCTCCGCGCCGAGTCCGGCCGGACCGCGCTCATTGAGCTGCAGGGCGCTGCCGGGGCGGCCGACCGTACCGGGCCGGGAGGGGCCCAGCTCGACCAGCAGCCCGTCCCGGATCAGCTCGTCGACGAGCGTGGAGACGGCGGCCCGGGTGAGCCCCACGCGGGCCGCCACCGACGCACGGGACAGCGGGCCGTGGGCGGCCACGGCGTGCAGCACGAGGGAGAGATTGCGCCGGCGCATCGCCTGCTGGGTGTTGGGCAGTGGCGCTGCCACCTGAATCCGTCTCCTCTCGACCGATCGCCCGATCCGCTCATTGTGCCGGGCCGCTACGACACCGGTCCGCCCGGCCGCCGCCGTACGGTGCTCACGCGAGCTGTACGGCGTTCACGCGAGCCGCGGCGTTCACGCGAGCCATACGGCGCTCACGCGTGGCGCAGCAGGCCGTCCGCGTCCGCCAGCACCCGGGAGAGCCGCTCCAGTGCCGCCTCGTCGCGGGGCACCGGACCGTAGGACGGCCCTTCGGCCGTCGCCCAGCGCCGCGCCACCGCCGCCGGGTCCTCGCCCAGCACCAGCCCCGCGGCCTGTGCGGCGGCCCCGAGGGCGACCAGCTCCTCGGCCCGGGGCACCTGAACCGGGCGCCCGCTCAGCCGCCGGACCGTCTCCCGCCACGCGGTGCCCTTGGCGCCACCTCCTATGAGCAACAGCGGGGCGTCGGGCGCCGCGTCCGCGTCCAGCACCTGGTCCAGCGCGGTGAGCAGGGCGAAGACGGCCCCGTCGTAGGCGGCCTGGAGCACCTGTCCCGGTGTGGTGTCGTGGCGCAGACCGTGCAGCAGTCCCGAGGCGTGCGGCAGATGGGGGGTGCGCTCGCCGTCGAGGAACGGCAGCAGTACGGCCGAGCCGCCCGCCTCCACCGCCTCCCGGTCGCGGCCCAGCAGCGCCGCGATCCGGTCCACCGCGAGCGTGCAGTTGAGCGTGCACGCCAGCGGCAGCCAGGCGTCCCGCGTGTCGGCGAACCCCGCGACCACCCCGGTGGGGTCGGCGGGCCGGTGGGCCGAGACCGCGTAGACGGTGCCGGAGGTGCCCAGGCTGAGTACCGGCTGCCCCGGGCGCAGGCCGAGCCCCAGGGCGGCCGCCATGTTGTCGCCCGTGCCGGTGGCCACCAGGGCGCCGGTGGGCAGCGGCAGATCGGGCAGCTCCCGTACGGTCCCGGCGGCCTCGCCGTGGCGCAGCACGCGCGGCAGCAGCTCGGGGGAGAGCCCGGCCCGGTCCAGGATCTCCTCGTCGTAGGACTCGGTGGCCGAGGACCACCAGCCGGTGCCCGAGGCGTCGCCCCGGTCGGTGGTTCCGTAGCCGGTGAGCCGCTCGGTGAGGTAGTCGTGGGGGAGCCGGACAGCCGCGGTGGCGCGGGCCGCCTCCGGCTCGTTCTCCCTGAGCCAGGCCCACTTGGTGACGGTGAAGGCGGGCGCGGGCACACTGCCGACCCGTTCCGCCCATGCCTTCGGGCCGCCCAGCTCCTCGATGAGCCGGTCGCGCTGCGGCGCGGAGCGCACATCGTTCCACAGCAGCGCGGGCCGCACCGAGCGGCCCGAGGCGTCCAGCGTGACCAGGCCGTGCTGCTGGCCGCCCACGGAGACCGCGGCCGCCTCCCGGGCCGGGTTCCCGCACTGGCGCAGCGCCTCGGTCAGCGCCTCCCACCACTGCTCGGGGGCGGACTCCTTACCGGTGCCGTCGCTGCCGCCGCCGACGGTGTGCGGGGCCTGTCCCCGGGCGACGACCGCGCCGGTCGCGGAGTCGACGACGAGCGCCTTGGTCGATTGCGTGGAGCTGTCCACGCCGACGACGAGCGGTCCTTGCGGCACGGGCACGGCTGCTGCTGCCATCTCGCGCTCTCCCTTGCGTCCATGGGTGGTGCGGTGTGCGGGTGGAACGGGGCTTCCCCGGAATGCTCGCGCATACTAATTTGTAAAGCGCCATGACGAAATAGGCGAGGGAGCCGCGATGAGCTACAACCCCACCCCCGAGGACAGGTTCACCTTCGGACTGTGGACGGTCGGCTGGCAGGGCCGGGACCCGTTCGGGGACGCCACCCGCCCGGCGCTCGACCCCGTGGAGTCCGTGACCCGGCTCGCCGAACTCGGCGCGTACGGCGTCACCTTCCACGACGACGACCTCATCCCCTTCGGGGCCTCGGCGACCGAGCGCGAATCGCATATCAAGCGCTTCCGGCAGGCCCTGGACGCCACCGGGATGACCGTCCCCATGGCCACCACCAACCTCTTCACCCATCCCGTCTTCAAGGACGGCGCCTTCACCGCCAACGACCGCGATGTGCGCCGCTACGCGCTGCGCAAGACCATGCGCAACATCGACCTCGCCGCCGAACTGGGCGCCAAGACCTATGTGGCCTGGGGCGGCCGCGAGGGCGCGGAGTCCGGCGGTGCCAAGGACGTGCGCGCCGCGCTCGACCGGATGAAGGAGGCGTTCGACCTGCTCGGCGCCTACGTCATCGAGCAGGGCTACGATCTGCGCTTCGCCATCGAACCCAAGCCCAACGAGCCGCGCGGCGACATCCTGCTGCCGACCGTCGGCCACGCGCTGGCCTTCATCGAGCGGCTGGAGCGGCCCGAGCTGTACGGCGTCAACCCGGAGGTCGGCCATGAGCAGATGGCCGGGCTGAACTTCCCGCACGGCATCGCGCAGGCACTGTGGGCGGGCAAGCTCTTCCACATCGACCTCAACGGCCAGAACGGCATCAAGTACGACCAGGACCTGCGGTTCGGCGCGGGCGATCTGCGGGCCGCCTTCTGGCTGGTCGACCTGCTGGAGACGGGTGGCTACGAGGGTCCGCGCCACTTCGACTTCAAGCCCCCGCGCACCGAGGACATCTCGGGCGTCTGGGCCTCGGCGGCGGGCTGCATGCGCAACTACCTCATCCTCAAGGAGCGGGCGGCCGCCTTCCGCGCCGACCCCGAGGTCCAGGAGGCGCTGCGCGCCTCGCGTCTGGACCAGCTGGGCGAGCCGACCCTCGGGGAGGGCGAGACCCCGGCGGCGCTGCTCGCGGACCGCACCGCCTTCGAGGACTTCGACGTCGAGGCGGCCGCCGAGCGCGGTATGGCCTTCGAGCGCCTGGACCAGCTCGCCATGGACCATCTGCTCGCCGCGCGCGGCTGACCGCGTCCGGCCGCCGGTCCCGCCCCCCGACGGGACCGGCGGCCGGGGCTCATCGTCAGGCCGACGGCTGCCAGCCGCCGAGCCAGTCGGCGATCTCGTAGTCCGCGGCCTGGGCGTCGGTCAACTGCGGCCGGTCGGTGCTCGCCGCACCGGAACCGGCGCCGGTGTTCTTGTACTCCCCGAAGCGGTCGTCCTTCCAGGAGAAGCCGCTCATGTCCGTCCACGGAGTGGTCTTGATCGCCGCTGACAGATCCGTATTGCGGACGATCGCCTGCGGATCGAGACTGGCGTCGCCGCCCGCGTGCCAGGGGCGGCCGAGGTAGAACGACCGGCTGCTGACATCCCCGGTGATGTTGCTGTTGATGAACAGGAAGCCCTTCTTTCCGGCCGCCGTCGAGGGCGCCGCGACATAGCCGCCGGAGCTGCCGTCGTAGCGCTTGGCGAGCCGGATCGCCGACTTGTTGATGACGGCGGAGGCACGGCCGAAGATGAAGTCGACGTTCCCTTGGATCCAGGCGTTGTTGATGTACACCCGGCCGACCGTGGACTTGCTCGCGGAGTCCAGCAGCAGGGTGTCCTGGTCTCCGACCGCCCCGATGTTGTCCAGGACGATCCGGTCGCCCGCGGTGCGCAGCGCGACCGCCTGCTTGTCGGTGATGGCGCTGTTGGCCTCGTTGAAGTCGTTCACGAACTGCAGATTGCGGGCCTGGAAGTCATCGGCCTCGACGGCGACGGTCGCGCTGCCGCTGGTGCCGTAGGTGCCTCCGCCGGGCTTGGGGGTGCCGGAGGCGTTGTTGTAGACGATCGTCACATCGTTCTTGCCGCTCGTCGTGCCCACCAGCCGGATATGCGGCTTGTTGGCGGGGACCTTCACCGTCTCGCGGTATGTACCGGGCTTGACGGAGATGGTGACGGCGGACGGGTTGTTGGCCGGCACCGCGTCGACGGCCGCCTGCACGGTGGTGTAGTTACCGCTGCCGTCCTTGGCCACCACGATGGTGGCCGCCGCGGCCGGAGGCGTGGCGGCATGCGCCCGGGCGCCGTCGCCGAGCCAGCCGGCGGCCGGGGCGACGACGAGCCCGACGCCGGTGGCAAGGGCAAGGGAGCCGATGAGCGGAGCGGGGCGGCGCCGCCGGGGGCGCCGTGGGCTGAGGGTCATGGTCGGTGACTCCGTCCCGTGGAGACGTGCCGAGGGGGTTGACGCCCTTACGGTCTCCACGGCCCACCCAAAGGTTGCCGCCCCGTCGCCTTCGGCCCGGCTGGATCTTCCACCCGTCCTGTCCGCCCTCACCGGCCACGGGACGGCCGCCTGGAAGGGGCAACCCCGAGGCCGCCTCCGCGATGGGTTGACGGCCGGGGGCCACTCACTGGCGCTTCTCCCTTACAGGCGCGCCGTCGACGCTGGGCGGCTTCCCGGCGCGCCAGTGGCGGAGGGATGCCGCCACCGGCCGTGCGCCGCGTCAGCCGTCGGAGCCGGGCATCGCCAGCGCCGCCGCCGGGTCGTGTCCGGCCGGGCCCGCCGGCCACCAGCGGCCGTGTTCCTTGCGGTACGGCCACCAGCGGCCGTCGCGTCCGTAGCGCACCTGGAGATCGGCGCCCACCACCGTCCAGCGGTTCCCCGCGGCGCGTAGCCCGGGCGCCCGCTCGTCATCCTCCCAGGCGGCGGCGAGCTGCACGCGGGCACGCGCGAGGGCTGCCGCGTCCGGCGTCCATTCCTCCTCCAGAACGGTGAGCGCGGCGGCCCCGCCGTGCTCCCAGGCACGGACGGCCCGCGCCAGATCGGCGCGGTCACGCCCGCAACCGGCCGCGAGCCGGGCGGCGATCGGGGCCGGGGGACCGGCAGCGGTCAGCCGCACCGTGTCCTGCCACACCGTCAGTGCCGCCGGGACCGGGGAGGAGGCGTGGCCGGGCGAGAGGGCCTCGGCCAGCAGCCGCTGGGCGCGTACGGCGGCGTCCGCCGCCAGGAACTCCAGCGCGGCGACGTCCAGCCCCTCGGCCGGGTCCGTGCCGCCCGCCAGCGCCGGAGGACGGCCGGGCGCCGCGACGGCGGGCGGCGGTGCGGGCAGCGCCGGCGGACCGGGCGCGGCGAACGCCTCCCGGGCCGGTACGCCCTCCGGGGCAGGGGGAGAGGCGTCCTCCGCCGTCCGCGGGAGGTGCGGGGCGGCCCGCGCCGCGCTGCGCACCTGGAGCTCGTCCAGCAGCTCCCGCTCCCCGCGCCCGCGCATCAGGAGCAGCAGATACGGATCCTCGTCCAGCAGCCGGGCCAGTTGGTAGCACAGCGCGGCGGTGTGCAGGCAGTGGTCCCACGCCTCGCAGCCGCACTCCGGCTCCAGATCGCCTATCCCCGGCAGCAGTTCGACGCCCACGGCCGCCGCGTCCTCGGCCAACTGCGGGGGCATGTCGCGGTCCAGCAGGGCGGCGATATGGCCGGAGCGGTCCGCGACCACCTCCAGCAGCCGGTCCCATTCCGCCTCGGTGAACTCCCGCAGCAGCACGTCGGATCGGTAAGGCGTGCGGTCGCGGTCCCGCACCACGCCGGTGACCCGGCCCGGACGTACGCACACCGCGCCCACCGCGCCCTCGCGCGCCTGCTTGCGGCCGCGCCTCAGCTGCTCTCCGTCCAGCGCCGTGTCCTCCAGGGCCTTCAGCCATGCCTGGCCCCACCAGGTGCCGGCGAAGCCGCGGCCGCGGGCGGGCGGCAGGGCGGCGAAGGTGCGCTCGACCTCGGCACGGCTCATCGTTCGGTCCCCCGCAGCTCCACGAGCTCTGCCAGCTCGGCGTCGGTCAGTTCGGTCAGCGCGCCCTCGCCGGAGCCGAGCACGGCGTCCGCCAGCTCCTGCTTGCGCGTCAGCATCGCGGCGATGCGGTCCTCCACGGTCCCCTCCGCGATGATGCGGTGGACCTGCACCGGCTGGGTCTGGCCGATGCGGTACGCGCGGTCGGTGGCCTGGGCCTCGACGGCCGGGTTCCACCAGCGGTCGTAGTGCACGACATGCCCGGCCCGGGTGAGATTGAGCCCCGTGCCCGCCGCCTTCAGCGACAGCAGGAACACCGGGACCTCGCTGTCCTGGAAGCTCCGCACCATCTCCTCGCGCCGCGCCACCGGCGTACCGCCGTGCAGCAGCTGGGCCGGCACCCCGCGCGCGGCCAGATGGCCCTCCAGGATGCGTGCCATCTGGACGTACTGGGTGAAGACCAGGACGCTCGCGCCCTCGGCCAGGATGGTGTCCAGCAACTCGTCGAGCAGTTCCAGCTTGCCGGAGCGCCCGGGGATCACGGGCCGGTCCTCCTTCAGATACTGCGCCGGGTGATTGCAGATCTGCTTCAGACCGGTGAGCAGCTTGACGATGAGCCCACGCCGGACGAGACCGCCGGTGCCGGAGATCTCGGCGAGGATCTCGCGCACCACCGCCTCGTAGAGCCCCGCCTGCTCCTTGGTGAGCGCGACGGCCCGGTCCGTCTCGGTCTTCGGCGGCAGCTCGGGGGCGATACCGGGGTCCGACTTGCGGCGCCTGAGCAGAAAGGGGCGGACCAGTTTCGCCAGCCGCGCGGCGGCCTCGGGGTCGCTTCCGCTCTCCACGGCCTGGGCGTAGCGCCTGCGGAACGCACCGTGGGTGCCCAGCACGCCCGGTGTGGTCCAGTCGAGGATCGCCCACAGCTCGGAGAGGTTGTTCTCGATGGGGGTTCCGGAGAGCGCCACGCGGGCCTGCGCGCCGATGGTGCGCAGCTGCCGTGCCGTCGCCGAGAACGGGTTCTTCACATGCTGCGCCTCGTCCGCGACCACCATGCCCCACGGCCCGGCCTCGGCCAGCCGCTGCGCGTCGAGCCGCATCGTGCCGTAGGTGGTGAGGACGAATTCCCCGTCCGCGAGGCCGTCCAGGCTGCGCGTGGGGCCGTGGAAGCGGCGCACCGGGGTGCCCGGCGCGAACCTCTCGATTTCGCGCCGCCAATTGCCCATCAGCGAGGTGGGGCAGACCACCAGAGTGGGTCCGGAGGCTTTGGGGATGGATCGGCGGTGCAGATGGAGGGCGATCAGGGTGATGGTCTTGCCGAGCCCCATGTCGTCGGCGAGACAGCCGCCGAGGCCGATCGAGGTCATACGGACCAGCCAGTCCAGGCCGCGCAGCTGATAGTCGCGCAGCGTGGCGGCCAGAGCGGCCGGCTGGGACACGGGCGGCGGCTGTGCGCCGGCGGCCCCCTCGGGGTCGGCGAGATGGTCCCGCAGGGCCTCCAGCCAGCCGGTGGGCCGCACCTCCACCTCGGTGCCGTCGGCTTCCGCGCGACCGGTAAGGACGGCACCGAGGGCGTCGGCGGGGGTGAGCTTGCGGTCCTGCCGGTCGCGGACGCGGCGGGCCGCTTCGGGGTCGAGGAGGACCCATTGGTCGCGCAACCGCACCACCGGCCGGCTGGCCTCTGCGAGCTGGTCCAGCTCGGCGCGGGTGAGCTCCTGGTCGCCCACGGCGAACCGCCAGCTGAAGCGCAGCAGCGCGTCGGCGGAGAGGAAGGCGGGGAACCGGGGTCCGGCGTCGTCCTGAGCCTCGTCGTCGTCCGGGCCGATGACGGCACGTGCGGTGAGCCCGCGGGCCAGCTCCCTGGGCCAGTGCACCTGGACCCCGGCGGCGTCCAGCGCCCCGGCCGCCGGGCCGAGCAGCTCGGCGACCTCCTCGTCGGCCAGGTCCAGGGCGTCGGGCACGGCGGCCGACAGCAGCGGGGCGAGCGGCGACCAGGCGCGGGCCGCGCGCCGCAGGGTCAGCAGCGCGTCCATACGGGCGCGCGGACCGAGGGCCGGGATGACGGGCGAGGTGCCCGCCCAGACATCGGCGGCGTCCGCGACCAGCGCCGGGTCGGTGAGGCTGTGCAGCTGGAGGACGGCACGGAAGTGCGGCCTGTCCGCCTTACCGTTCCCACCGCCGCCGTGCAGCAGCTCGATACGGACCGAGAGCCGCACCCCCGCGTCATGCCCGGCGGCCACATCGGCGGCCCAGGCCCGCTGTTCGGGCAGCCGCCGTGGCGTGGTGGCGGCGAAGGCGGGGCCGCCCGCGGCCGGCGCCGCGGCGGGCGAGCGCGGCAGCCCGTCTGCCACCGCGTCCAGGAACGCGCGCAGATGCCGCTCGGGCTCGGGCAGCAGCACCGGGCCGGAGGCGGGCAGCGGCGTCGCGTGCGCGCTGGGCGGCATGGCGGCGGCCAGTGCCCGCACCCGTGTCAGGTCGTCGGGGGTGAGTGGGCCGACGCGCCAGGCGTCGTGGTCGGTGGCGGTGAGCCCGGGCAGCAGCTTTCCGCGGGCCGCGAGTTGGAGGGCGAGTACGGCCGCGGCGCCCCAGAAGGCCGTGGCGGGGTCGCACTGGCCCGGACCGGCCTGTGCGGCCCGCGCCCGGGCGCGGGTGAGCACCGGCAGCGCCTCGCCCAGGGGCAGCACGAGCGCCCGTACGGTCCGTGTCCGGATGTCGAAGCCGGTGGGGGCGGGGCCGGTGGAGGCGTCGTCGGCGCCGTCCACCGGGACGGCGACCGTCACCTCCTCGGCGGAGCCGGTGGCGGGACCGGAGGGGGTGGACCCGTCCGGCCGCCAGAAGGCGATCCGGCCGGTGCGTGCCGGATCACCGGGAAGGAAGACCGCGGTGCAGCGGGAGAGTTCGGCGACGTCGGAGGGTGTTGCCGCGGAGGGTGGGGTCACAGCGCTGAGCGTTCCTCAAATTTGACTAGTGGAGCCCGGGCCGCCCGAGGGTACAGGATGACGGCGCGAGGAGGAACCGGGTGCCGTCGGTGTCCGTTGTGTGGAGTGAGTGCGGCTATGGGCCGTGAAGGAGGCGGGTGAAATGTCCACACGCGCGAAGGTCGCCACCGGTGGTGTGGTGGCAGGTGTGATCCTGCTCTGGGTGTTGCCCTTCTGGGCGGCGCTGCTGGTGATCGTGGGAGTGCCGGCGGCGGCCTATCTGCTGCTTGACTCCTCCCAGCGCCGCAGGTTGCACAGGGTCTCCCGGAAGCAGCTGGGCCGCTGAAGCAGCCGGGGCCGCCGAGCGCGGCCGCGGAAGGCGGCCGGCCGGGCTCGGGGTCACGGGCGGCGCGCACCCGGGAGTGACCGTGCAGCACCGATCGCGGACCGCCCGCGACCCCGTTCGGGCTCGGCCGGCTGGGGGAGCGGTCATGTCTCGCTGAGGCCCGGGGTGGCGTCCATGGCCCGGACGGGCGCAGTGGGCCGTGGCGACCGTAAGGACGGCGGGCCATGCGCTCGTCGTCCTTGACCGGCCCGGACGGAGGAGGGCACTCAGGTTCTCAGTGGGGTTGCCAGGCCGGCCGCTCAGGTCTCGGCGAGGTCGTGCTCTCAGTGGGGTCGCATGGCCAGCTTGTCCAGGGCCGTCAGCAGCTCCGGCAGCTCGGGGCCACGGCCGACCGGCAGCACCTCGCCCGGAGCGTCGTCCAGCAGCACGAAGGCGATGTCGTCGGTCCGGGCCACCATGCTCCAGCCCGGCCCGTCGGCCCGGAGGGTCCGCGCGTCACCGGAGGCGAACGCCGAACGGATCCGGCCCGCCGGCGGGGGCGAGGCCAGATAGCCGCGCGCCTCCTCGAGCACTCGCCGTACGCCCCCGTGCGGCTTCTCGCCCGGGGCCACGAACGTCACGTCGCTGTCGACCTGCTCACGCCAGATCGCCCACTGGAGCGCGATCTCATCGGCACCCAGCCGCCGCTGGGCCGGGCCCCACCGCTCGGAGTCCGGTGGTGTCAGCGCCGCCCGGGAGGCGTCCGCCCCCAGTTCGGCGCCGGGAGCGGGGTCATGCGGAGCCGGTACGCCCGGGGCGGCCACGGCCACCGCGAGCGGCCAGCCGGGAAGGGAGGCGACCACCGTCCGGTCGTCGATGGCCAGGGCGTACTCCATACCGCAGTCCCAGGTCGCGATGGCACACGCCACGAGTGACACATCGTCGGTGACCACCGTCCAGCGGGCACCGCCGCCGTCCTGCCCCAGCACCAGTCCGTAGCCGGTCTCGTACGGCTCCAGCCCGAGCACGGCACATGCCTCGGGATAGTCGTCACCGAGCACGCTCGGGAATTGAGCGGGTGTCAGCAGCACCGCGGTCAGCACATACAGTGCCTCGTCGCCTGACTCCTCCGTGGCGGGCACGACAGCCTCCTCTTGCGCATGCGGATCCGAAGGGCGATCCGTCGTCGCGCACCTTAACCACCCAGTAGCCATGGAGTCGAGACATCGGGTCGCGGTCGGTCCTCAGTCGTCGGTCGCCGCGCGGAGCGTGTCGAGCGTGCGCCGCAGCCAGGACAGTTCGGCCTGGCTGGTGGCCCGGGCGATGGTGAGGATGCCGCGCCGGAAGGGGTCCTCCACCTCTTCGGCCCGCAGTGGACGGTCACCCTCGTAGAAAAAGCTCGACGGCTGCCGCAGAAAGGCCATCCGGCGCTCCAGCAGCTCCGCCTGTGCCGACGGGTCGTCCAGATGCCGCAGGAACGCCAGCAGGGTGAACCAGCGGTTCTCGTCGGTGATGTCGATGTCCGCCGGATGCGCGAGGCGGCGGCGCAGCTCCGCATGTCCCTCGGGGGTCAGCGTGAGGACGTGCCGGGGCGCGGCTCCCGCGCCCGGCTGGGTCCGGCGGGCCAGCAGCCCGGCCTTCTCCAGCCGCTTGATCGCCGGGTAGAGGGTGCTCTCGGCCACGGGTTTCACATGTCCGGTCAGCGCGGCGATGCGCTTGCGCAACTCGTAACCGTGCAGGGGGGCGTCGTGGAGGAAGCCCAGGATGGCGAGTTCGAGCATGACCGCATTGTGTCGCATGGCCGCTGTACCTCGCAGGCGCAATACATCGAGAACGATGTATTGTCGGTGTTCGACGCGATCCGTAAGGCGGGAGTCAGGCCATGCAGCACGCTTCATTCGGCCCGGAAGGGGCCCACATCGGATGGACCGGCACGGCCGGGGCCGGGGACGGTGGCCCGCCGCGGGTCTATGTCCATGGACTCGGCGCGTCATCGGCCGTCTATCACGCCCATATAGCCGCCGTCCCGGCCCTCGCGGGCCGTCGGTCGCTCTTCGTGGACCTGCCCGGCCACGGGATCAGCGACCGCCCCGCCGATTTCGGCTACACGCTGGAGGACCACGCCGACGCACTGGCCGCGGCCCTCGACGCGGCCGGGGTGCGGGGCGCCGAGCTCATCGGGCACAGCATGGGCGGATCGGTGGCCATCGTGCTGGCGGTGCGCCGCCCGGAGCTGGTGTCCCGTCTCGTGCTCACCGAGGCCAATCTGGATCCGGACCCGCCGCTGACGGCGGGCAGCAGCCGGATCAGCACGTACACGGAGGACGTGTTCGTGCGCGGTGGCGGTTTCGAGGAGACCCTGGAGCGGATCGGGCCGGTGTGGCGGGCGACGATGCGGCTCGCCGACCCGACCGCCCTGCACCGCAGCGCGTGCGCGCTGGCCCGCGGCACCCGGCCGACCATGCGAGAAATGCTCCTCGGCCTGGAGATCCCCCGCATGTATCTCGTCGGCGGGAACGGCGAGGAGCTCACCGGGCGCGAGGAGCTGACGGCGGCCGGAGTGACGGTTCGCACCGTGCCCGGAGCGGGGCATAACGTGATGTTCGACAACGCCCCCGGCTTCGCGGCGGCGATCGGGGATCAGCCCTGACCGGACCGATCCGGCTGACCGGTCCCGTCCGGCCGGCCGTTCCGCCCCGTCCAGTCGATTTCGCGGACGGCGAGCGCCAGAAAGCGTGTGTCCTCGTCGGTGTACGACTCCAGGCGCCAGCCGGCGCCCGCCAGCAACGGCCGCAACCGGGGCTCCGCCCGCAGGTCGTCGGGGGTCAGGGGGCGGCCGTGGCGGGCGGCGAGAGCGGCCCGTCCCACCGGATGGAACAGCGCGAGCCGCCCGCCGGGGCGCACCACCCGGGCCAGTTCCCGCAAGCCCGGCCCGGGGTCGGCGAGATGGGAGATCAGCCCGGCGGCGAACACCGCGTCGAGGCGGCCGTCGCGCAGCGGCAGCCGCGCCACATCGGCGAGGGCGAGGCCCGCGAAGCCGTCCCGGCCCTGGCGTACGGCGGCGTCCAGCATGGCGGGCGTGAGGTCCACGCCGAGGACGGTTCCCTCGGGGCCGACCGCGGCGCGCAGCGCCGGCAGCGCGCGCCCCGTCCCGCATCCCGCGTCGAGGACCGCGTCCCCGGGGCGCGGCCCGAGGTCGGCGACGGCGGCGGCGTAGGCGGGGCCGTCGTCCGGGAAGCGGCTGTCCCAGTCGGCCGCCCGGGGGGTGAAGAAGTCCCTCACATCGGCCGCACTGTTTCCGTGGGAGGGCTCATGTGGCACGGGAACTCCTCGGGACACCTTGGATACGACGGTGAAGCGATGCGATGAGCAAGCAGCCTACGCCCGCATCGAGTGCAGATTCGGACGCTGACCGATCGCTCTGGCATCTGACTCTGTCAAATTTCAACAGGTTCCGGAATGCGCCCCCAAGGTGCACCCCTGCCGGGTCTAGCGTCCCTGACCCAGGGGGGACCTGGAGCGCCGCCCGGCGCGGCGCATCCCGACCGAGGGAGACCGCCCATGACCAAGCCCCGCAGTGCCGCCGCACGCTCCATGGCCGATCTCGACCGGATCCTGGACGATCTGGTGGCGGGGGCCGGAGGTGTACGCCATGCCGTGGTGCTCTCCCGGGACGGGGCGACCGTCAGCGCGTCCCGTGGGCTCTCCCGCCAGGAGGCCGAGCACCTGGCCGCCGTCGCCTCCGGATTCCACCGCGTCGCCGCGAGCGCGGGGCGCCGGGGGCGCGGCGGCCCGCTCCGGCGGACGATGATCGAGATGGCGGCGGGCCTCCTCTGCGTCGCGGCGCTGGCGGACGGCGCGTGCCTGGCCGTTCTGAGCACCGCGGGCGCCGAGCCGGGCGTGGTCGCCGAGGAGACATCCCGGCTCGTGGACCTGGTGGACCGGCGGCGCGGGCCGTGGTCCCGCCGACGCTTCGGCCGGATCCGCCGGGGTACCCGGAACGGCCTCCGGAAGACCATGCCGACGACCATGTCGAAGGGATGCGGCGATGCGAGCGGTGACCTGGCAGGGCCGGCATGATGTGCGGGTCGAGACGGTGCCGGACCCCATCATCAAGGCGTCGACGGACGCGGTCGTCCGGATCACCACCACCGGGCTGTGCGGCTCCGATCTGCATCTGTACGAGGTGCTCACGCCCTTCATGACCCCCGGCGACATCCTCGGCCACGAGCCGATGGGCATCGTGGAGGAGACCGGTCCGGAGGTGACGCACATCAGCCCCGGCGACCGCGTGGTGGTCCCGTTCCAGATCGCCTGCGGACACTGCTGGATGTGCCGCTCCGGTCTGCCGACGCAGTGCGAGACCACCCAGGTCGCCGAGCACGGCATGGGGGCGGAGCTCTTCGGCTACACCAAGCTCTACGGCGCGGTGGCCGGCGGCCAGGCGGAGTATCTGCGGGTGCCGCAGGCCCAGTACGGCCCGATCAAGGTGCCCGAAGGGGTCCGGGACGACCGCTTCGTCTATCTCTCCGACGTGCTGCCCACGGCATGGCAGGCCGTCGAGTACGCGGAGATTCCGCGCGGTGGCACGCTCGCGGTCCTGGGACTGGGCCCCATCGGAATCATGGCCTGCCGGGTGGCGAGGGTCCGGGGGATGGCCGACCGGGTCATCGGAGTGGACCTCGTCCCCGAACGGCTGCGCCGAGCGTGCGGCGACGGTGTCGAGGTCCATGACCTCGATGACTTCTCCCGTCAGGAGGACCTGGTCGAGGCCATCCTCTCGACCACCGGCGGCCGCGGACCGGACGCGGTCATCGACGCCGTGGGGGCGGAGGCCCATGGCAGCCCGCTCGGCCGGACCGCCCAGCGGGTCGCGGGCTTCCTTCCGCGGGACTGGGCCGCCAAGCTCACGGAGAAGACCGGGGTCGACCGGCTGGCGGCGCTGCGGCTCGCCATCGCGCTGGTGCGGCGTGGCGGAACGATCTCCCTCAGCGGCGTGTACGGAGGCATGGCCGATCCGCTGCCGCTGATGACCATGTTCGACAAGCAGATCCAGCTGCGGATGGGCCAGGCGAACGTGCGGCGCTGGGCCGACGACATCTTCCCGCTGCTGACGGACGACGACCCGTTGGGCGTCGACGGGTTCGCCACCCATCGCATGCCGCTGGAGGAGGCACCCCGCGCCTATGAGATGTTCCAGCACAAGGAGGACGGTGCGATAAAGATCCTCATGCGCCCGTAAACGTCGGATGGGCGGGGTGCGTCATGAAGGAATGGATTTCGGTCGAATCTCGCTAGTCGGTGACTCCGGCGAGCGCGAGTACCTTGTCGATGCGCACCCTGACCAGCAGCTCGCCCGGCACGCCGTTGCGGTCGCCGAACTCCTTCGCCCGGTCCTCGCCCATATAACGGGCGGCGATCCGGGTCGCCCAGTCGCGGACCTGCGGCAGATCGTCGATGAGTTCGGCCTGGCCCCGCAGCGTGACGAAGGCGAACGGCGGCCTGTCGTCGTCCACGCAGATGGCGACCCGGCCGTCCCGGGCCAAGTTGCGTCCCTTGACCGTCTCCTGACCTGTGTTGAAGAGAAGGTCGTCACCGTCCAGCAGGAACCAGACGGGGGCGATGTGCGCGCTTCCGTCGGCCCGCACGGTCGACAGCTTCGCGGTGCGGGTGCCCTCCATGAGGAACTTCTGCCACTGATCCTTGGTCATGTTCTGTGCCATGTCCCCATCCTGCGTCAATCAGCGCACAACCGTGGGGTGCCGGGCGGGGCGGGTTGCCCAGACGGCGGCAGTGAGAAAGGCTGGCACGCAGCTGAAGGGGAATCGGGGAGGAATCGGATATGGCAGTGAACAAGGGGCTCGACTGGTTACTGGACGACCTGACCGAGCGGATCGCGGAGATACGGCATGCGCTGGTGCTGTCCAACGACGGGCTGGTGACGGGGGCGAGTTCCACACTGGTGCGCCAGGACGCCGAGCACCTGGCCGCGGTGGCCTCGGGACTGCACAGCCTCGCCAAGGGGTCCGGGCACCACTTCCGGACGGGCCGGGTGCGGCAGACGATGGTCGAATTCGACGAGGGCGTCCTCTTCGTCACGGCGGCCGGGGACGGCAGCTGTCTGTGTGTGCTCACCGGGCCGGACTCCGATGTGGGGCAGGTCGCCTACGAGATGGCGCTGCTGGTCAACCGGGTGGGGGAGCACCTGGGAGTCGAGGCCAGGCAGGAGACCGGCACACCCAGCTGATGCCGCGCGGAAGTTATCCACAGGGCTGACCGGCCGTCTTGCTTCGCGGCTATCGTCGTCACTGTCAGTGATTGAGGCAGTGCGGGGGAGGACGTCGCCATGGCAGTGCGGATGGATCAGGAGCTGCGGGAGAGCCAGGGGCCGTGGAGCCTGGAGTGGCTCGGGGAGCCGAGCGTACCGGGACAGGCGAGCGGGCCGGGAGACCCTGGCGGGCCGGCGGAGCCGGGCGGACCGGGCGAGAGCGTCGCGTTCGGCGCGGCGGCCCGGGCGCTGGGGCTCAAGCCGCGAGAGTTCGAGCTGGCCGTGCAGCTGGGAGAGGTGCGTACCGTCACCACCGGCCTGGGCCGGCGGGTGGCGTGCGAGGAGTTGAGGCGGGTGACCGCCGCCGAGGGCTTCCCGGAGGCGCTCATCGTCCGCCTGCGCGTGGTCGGCACGGCGGAGGGCGCGAAGCTGCTCGGCATCAGCCAGGGCCGGCTCACCCGTCTCGCGCGCGGGGGTTTCTTCGCCCCCGTCCGGTTCTATGTCAATCGCTATCGGGCCGTCGTATGGCTCTATCTGGCATCGGAGCTGACCGAGTTCGCCATCAGGCAGCCGGAGTTGCTGAGCGGTCGCACGCCGCCTGGGCTGAGCGCCGCATTGGCCGCCGGGGAGGACTGGCGGGCCGCGAAATGGCGCGGCCGCAGGATCGGCCAGCTGCTCGCGCAGACCGAGGACCCCTGGGAGCGGGCCGCGGTCCTGGCCTCGGTGCTGGGCTCCGTCGAACTGGCCTCGGCCGTGGCCGATCCGTACGAGCGGGCACATCTGCGGGAGCTGCGCCCCGCGCTCGTCCGGATGCGCCCCGAAGCCGGCGCGGTCCGGGACGTCATCGACGCGGTGGTCACGGCCGACGACCCACGGGAGATCCGGCGCTATCGGGCCGCCCTCGCCTCCTCACTGGGCGATGCCCGCCGGGCCCGGCCGGCGCCGCGCCCGGACGGCGCGGCGGAGCGACCGCCAGAGGACCGCACCCGGGCTCCGGGCCGCCCGCGGAGCCTGTGGCAGAAGCTGGTCGGCAGGCGATGAGACACGGCGCGGCACGCACCCCGGGGGCGTTCAGCCGCCGTCGACGGCTTCTCCGGCGGCACCTTCGGCGGGCCTCAGCGGGCGGAACAACCCCTCTTGCACCACCGACACCAGAAGCCGGCCCGCACGGTCGTAGATACGGCCGCGCGCCAGTCCCCGGCCGCCCGTGGCCACGGGCGACTCCTGGTCGTAGAGAAACCACTCATCCGTGCGGAACGGCCGGTGGAACCACATGGCGTGATCCAGCGAGGCCATGTCGAAGCCCCGTGGGCCCCAGAGCGGCTCGACCGGCATCCGCACCGCGTCCAGCAGCATCATGTCGCTCGCATAGGTGAGCGCGCAGGTGTGCACCAGCGGGTCGTCCCCGAGCGGCCCCACCGCGCGCATCCATACGGCGCTGCGCGGCTCCACGCCCTTGAGCTCCTCGTCCGTCCAGCGCAGCCGCTCCACATAGCGGACGTCGAAGGGCTGTCGGCGCTCCATGCGGGCGAACGCCTCGGGGAGCGCTCCCAGATGGGAGCGGACCTCGTCGGCGAGGCTCGGCAGACCTTCCGGCCCGGGCACCTCGGGCATCGGCAGCTGCTGCTCGATACCCGGCTCAGGAGAATGAAAGGAGGCCGTCAGATTGAAGATCGTGCGACCCTGCTGGATGGCGACGACCCGGCGGGTGGTGAAGGAGCGCCCGTCCCGGATCCGCTCCACCTGGTACACGATGGGCACGCCCGGCCGCCCCGGCCGCAGGAAGTACGCGTGCAGCGAGTGCACCGGACGCAGCCCGTCGGTGGTCCGCCCGGCGGCCACCAGCGCCTGGCCCGCCACCTGCCCGCCGAACACCCGCTGCAGCGACTCATCGGGGCTGAGGCCGCGGAAGATGTCCTGCTCGATCCGTTCCAGATCGAGCAGATCGACCAGGCGCTCGGCGGGATTGGTCATCGGTGGTGCTCCTTCACTGAGGGGGCCGTGCCGGTCCTCGGCGTGGACCGCGTCCAGGAGGCTACAGTTGGCCCACGTCGGTGACCCGGACCACCGCCCGGCCCTCCTCGTCCGAGGCGGCGAGATCCACCTCCGCCGAGATGCCCCAGTCGTGGTCGCCGTTCGGGTCGTCGAAAGTCTGCCGCACCCGCCACAGGCCGTGCTCGGGGTCCTCCTCGATCAGCAGCAGCTTCGGCCCGCGGGCCTGCGGTCCGGTGCCGAGCTCCTCGTACTCCTCCCAGTACCCGTCCATCGCCTCCGCCCAGGCATCCTCGTTCCAGCCGGAGTCCGCGTCCATCTCCCCGAGCTCGGCGACCTTGTCCAGAGCGGCCAGCTCCACCCGGCGGAACATCGCGTTGCGCACCAGCACGCGGAAGGCGCGGGCGTTCGCGGTGACCGGCCTGACCTGGTCGGCGCGCTCCTGCGCCTCCTCCGCCGACTCGTCCTCCGGGTTGGCCAGCTGCTCCCACTCATCCAGGAGGCTGGAGTCGACCTGCCGCACCATCTCGCCGAGCCAGGCGACGATGTCCTGGAAATCGTCGGACTTCAGGTCGTCCGGCACGGTGTGGTCAAGGGCCTTGTAGGAGCTGGCCAGATAGCGCAGCACAATGCCCTCGGTCCGCGCCAGGTCGTAGAACGAGGTGAACTCGGTGAAGGTCATCGCCCGCTCGTACATGTCGCGGATCACCGACTTGGGCGACAGCGGGTGGTCGCCGACCCAGGGATGGCTCTTGCGGTAGAGCCCGTACGCATGGAAGAGCAGCTCCTCCAGCGGCTTGGGGTAGGTGATGTCCTGGAGCCGCTCCATGCGCTCCTCGTACTCGACGCCGTCCGCCTTCATCGCGGCGACCGCCTCACCACGCGCCTTGTTCTGCTGCGCCGCCAGGATCTGCCGGGGATCGTCCAGCGTCGACTCGACGACCGAGACCATGTCCAGGGCGTAGGAGGGCGATTCGGGGTCCAGCAGCTCGAAGGCGGCCAGCGCGAAGGTGGACAGCGGCTGGTTGAGCGCGAAGTCCTGCTGCAGATCCACCGTCAGCCGGACGATCGGGGCGGCCCCGTCCGCACCGTCGGCGCCCTGCGGCTCCACCTGCTCGACCACCCCGCCGTCCAGCAGCGAGCGGTAGATCGCGATCGCCCGGCGGATGTGCCGCAGCTGGTTCTTGCGCGGCTCGTGGTTGTCCTCCAGCAGGCGGCGCATCCCCTCGAAGGCGTTGCCGGGCCGGGCGATGACCGACAGCAGCATCGCGTGGGTGACCCGGAAGCGGGAGGTGAGCGGCTCGGGTTCGGAGGCGATGAGCTTCTCGAAGGTGTTCTGGCCCCAGTTGACGAAGCCCTCCGGCGCCTTCTTGCGGACCACCTTGCGGCGCTTCTTCGGATCGTCCCCGGCCTTCGCGAGCGCCTTCTCGTTCTCGACGACGTGCTCGGGCGCCTGGGCTACTACAAAGCCCGCGGTGTCGAAGCCGGCCCGGCCGGCCCGGCCCGCGATCTGGTGGAACTCCCGGGCCCGCAGCGTCCGCACCCGCTGACCGTCGTACTTGGTCAGCGCGGTGAACAGGACGGTGCGGATGGGCACATTGACGCCCACGCCGAGGGTGTCCGTACCGCAGATGACCTTGAGCAGCCCGGCTTGCGCCAGCTTCTCCACCAGCCGCCGGTACTTGGGCAGCATGCCCGCATGGTGCACGCCGATCCCGTGCCGGACGTAACGGGACAGATTCCGGCCGAACTTGGTGGTGAACCGGAAATTGCCGATCAGCGAGGCGATCTCGTCCTTCTCGGCGCGCGAGCACATATTGATGCTCATCAGCGCCTGGGCCCGCTCGACCGCTGCCGCCTGTGTGAAGTGCACGATGTAGACCGGCGCCTGCTGGGTCTCCAGCAGCTCGGTCAGCGTTTCGGTCAGCGGCGTCGTCCGGTATTCGTAGCTCAGCGGCACCGGCCGGGTCACGGACCGCACGACCGCGGTGGGCCGCCCGGTGCGCCGGGTCAGATCCCCCTCGAACCGGCTCACATCACCGAGCGTCGCCGACATCAGGATGAACTGCGCCTGCGGCAGCTCCAGCAGAGGGATCTGCCACGCCCAGCCCCGGTCCGGCTCCGCATAGAAGTGGAACTCGTCCATCACCACCTGGCCGATATCGGCGTCCTTGCCGTCCCGCAGGGCGATGGACGCCAGCACCTCGGCCGTACAGCAGATGACCGGCGCGTCCGCGTTGACCGACGCGTCCCCGGTCAGCATCCCGACGTTCTCGGTGCCGAAGAGCTTGCACAGCTCGAAGAACTTCTCCGATACCAGGGCCTTGATCGGCGCGGTGTAGAAGGTCACCTGGTCCCGGGCGAGCGCGGCGAAGTGGGCGCCGGCCGCCACCAGGCTCTTGCCCGATCCGGTGGGGGTGGACAGGATGACATTCGCCCCGGACACCACCTCGATCAGCGCTTCCTCCTGGGCGGGGTACAGCGAGATGCCCCGCTCCTCGACCCAGGTGGAGAACGCCTCGAAAAGTGCGTCGGGGTCGGCGTCGCTCGGCAGCTGATCGATAAGAGTCACGCACCTATACTGCCTGGTTTCCCCGCCGGGACGGGAACCGGCTGTGCGGACGAAGATCGCCCGCCGCTAGGCTGTGCCGGGCCGAAGCAGTCAACTCCCGCACGGAAGCGGGAAAGAACAGGGGCGGGGTACGACCATGATGGGACCGGCGCATTCGCTGTCCGGAGCGGCGGCCTGGCTGGGGGTGGGGGCGGCGGCCGCGGCGGCCGGCCACTCGATGCCCTGGCCGGTGCTGGTCACCGGCGCGCTGATCTGCGCGGGAGCGGCGCTCGCCCCCGACCTCGACCACAAGGCGGCGACCATATCGCGCGCCTTCGGGCCCATCTCAAAGGGACTGTGCGAGGTGATCGACAAGCTCTCGTACTCCGTCTACAAGGCGACCAGGAAGCAGGGCGACCCGCGCCGCTCGGGCGGCCACCGCACCCTCACCCACACCTGGGTATGGGCGGTGCTGATCGGCGCCGGAGCCTCGGCGCTCGCCATGGTCGGCGGGCGCTGGGCGGTGCTGGGCATCCTCTTCGTGCATATGGTGCTGGCCGTCGAGGGGCTGCTGTGGCGCGCGGCCCGGGTCTCCAGCGATGTCCTGGTATGGCTGCTCGGCGCGGCCAGCGCCTGGATCCTCGCCGATGTGCTGCACCAGCCGGGCAACGGCTCGGACTGGCTGTTCACCGCACCGGGCCAGGAGTACCTCTGGCTCGGCCTGCCGATCGTACTCGGCGCCCTGGTCCACGACATCGGGGACGCGCTCACCGTCTCCGGCTGCCCGATCCTGTGGCCCATCCCGATCGGCCGCAAGCGCTGGTACGCGCTCGGTCCGCCGAAGGGGATGCGGTTCCGGGCCGGCAGCTGGGTCGAGTTGAAGGTGCTGATGCCGGTCTTCATGCTGCTGGGCGGCATGGGTGGGCTGGCCGCCCTCGGCATCATCTGAATCCCGGACGGTACCGGGGTGGCCGCGCCGGGGCGCGGCCACCCTCACTGATGCCAGGAGCGCCACAGCGCGGCGTAGGCCCCGTCCGCCGCGACGAGTTCGTCATGGCTGCCCAGCTCGGTGATCCGGCCGCTCTCGACCACGGCGATCACATCCGCGTCATGCGCGGTGTGCAGTCGGTGGGCGATCGCGACCACGGTCCTGCCCTCCAGCACCCGGCCCAGCGACCGCTCCAGATGGCGTGCCGCCCGCGGGTCCAGCAGCGAGGTGGCCTCGTCCAGCACCAGCGTATGCGGATCGGCCAGCACCAGCCGGGCCAGCGCGATCTGCTGCGCCTGTGCGGGGGTGAGCGCGAGACCGCCCGATCCGACCTCGGTGTCCAGGCCCTCGTCCAGCGCGCGGGCCCAGCCGTCGGCGTCCACCGCGCCCAGCGCCGCCCACAGCTCGGCGTCCTTGGCGACGGCGCGGGCCAGCAGCAGATTGTCACGCAGCGAGCCCACGAAGACATGGTGCTCCTGGTTGACCAGGGCCACATGCTCACGGACCCGCTCGGCGGGCATCCGCGCCAGCTCCGCCCCGCCCAGCGTCACCCGGCCGGTGCGTGGCGAATAGATCCCGGCCAGCAGCCGCCCCAGGGTGGACTTCCCCGCCCCGGACGGGCCCACCAGCGCCAGCCGCGTCCCCGGCGGCACCTTCATGGATACCTCGTGCAGCACATCGCTGCCCTCGTGGTATCCGAACCGCACCTCGTCCGCCCGCACCTCCCGGCCCCCGGGGACCACCCCCTTGTCGGCGGGGCCCTCCTCGATCTCCCGCACCCCCACCAGCCGGGCCAGCGAGACCTGAGCGACCTGCAGCTCGTCGTACCAGCGCAGGATCAGCCCGATCGGCTCGACCAGCATCTGCGACAGCAGCGCCCCGGTGGTCAGATCGCCGATCGACATCCAGCCCCGCATCACACAGACGCCGCCGATCATCAGCACCGAACCGGTGATCAGCGTGTAGCTCACATTGATCACCGGGAAGAGCACCGAGCGCAGCCAGAGCGTGTACCGTTCCCACGCCGTCCACTGCTTGATGCGCAGCTCGGACTGGGCGATCCGCCGGTCGCCCAGCCGGTGGGCCTCGATGGTCCGTCCGGCGTCCACGCTCTCGGTGAGGGACGCGGACACCGCCGCGTAGCCGGCCGCCTCCGAACGGTAGGCGCTCGGCGCGCGGCGGTAGTACCACCGACAGCCGATCACCAGCACCGGAAGCGCCACCAGCACCGCGAGCCCCAGTGGGGGAGCGGTCAGGGTCAGCGCGCCGAGCAGCAGCCCGGTCCACACCACGCCGATGGCCAGCTGCGGCACGGCCTCGCGCA
Source organism: Streptomyces sp. NEAU-YJ-81 (assembly GCF_017592595.1). Classification (NCBI taxonomy): domain Bacteria; kingdom Bacillati; phylum Actinomycetota; class Actinomycetes; order Kitasatosporales; family Streptomycetaceae; genus Streptomyces; species Streptomyces sp. NEAU-YJ-81. The sequence continues at coordinate 192,130 of NZ_JAGFNO010000017.1, forward strand.
TCGCGTTCGCCAGCCGGTCGATATCGGTGGTGATCCGGGACAGCAGATCCCCGGTCCCGGCCCGCTCCAGCACCCCCGGGGGCAGACCCACCGACCGGACGAGAAAGTCCTCCCGCAGATCCGCCAGCATTTCCTCGCCCAGCACCGCCCCGCGCAGCCGCACCATCCGGACGAACACGGTCTGCACCACCAGCGCCACCGTGAACAGCGCCACGATGCGGCCGATGTGGAGGTCCTCCTCGCCCTGGGAGAGATCCTCGACCAGGCCCCCCAGCAGCTGGGGGCCGACCATGGAGGCGATCACCGCGGTCGCGTTCACGACCATCAGCACGGTGAACGCGGCCCGATGCCGCCGCAGCAGCTCACGCACATAGGCCCGCACGGTGATGGGTGTGCCGACCGGCAGCGTCGTCGCCGACTCCGGTGCGGCCGGGTCATAGACGGGCGGGGCCACGCCGATCATGCCGACTCCTCGATCTGTTCCTCGATCCGCCCGATTCCCTTCACGCCGTGTCCGGCCGGCCCGGCGCCCCGCCCGGCCCGCCGCACGGCGGCCTCGTCCTCCGTCTCGCGGGTGACGACCGCTCGATACGCGGGATCGGTGCCCAGCAGCTCACGATGGGTGCCCACCCCCGCCGCCTCGCCGTCGGGCACGAACACCACCCGGTCGGCCCGGTCCAGCAGCAGCGGGCTGGAGGTGAGCACGATGGTCGTCCGGCCCGCCCGCAGGCCCCGCACCCCGTCGGCGATCCGCGCCTCGGTGTGCGAGTCCACCGCGGAGGTCGGCTCGTCCAGTACCAGCACCTCCGGATCGGTCACCAGCGAGCGGGCCAGCGCCAGCCGCTGCCGCTGGCCGCCCGACAGCGAGCGGCCGCGCTCGGTGATCCGGGTGCGCATGGGGCCGGCGTCATCCGCCTCAGCGGCCGACGCCTGCGCCAGCGCGTCCAGCACATCGCCGCACTGGGCCGCCTCGAGCGCCTTCTCCGCCGTGACCTCGCCGGACCTCGGCACATCCAGCAGCTCGGCGAGCGCCCCCGACAGCAGCACCGGATCCTTGTCTTGCACCAGCACCGCCGCGCGCGCCGCGGTTAGCGGCACCTCGTCCAGGGCGACCCCGCCCAGCAGCGCCGACGGTGCCCCGCCGGGGTCCCCGTCGCCCGGGCCGTCGTGGGTGGGATGTCCGCCGAGCCGGTCGGCCAGCCGCCCCGCCGCGTCCGGGTCGCCGCACACCACCGCGGTCAGCAGCCCGCTGGGCGCCAGCATCCCGCTCGCCGGGTCGTACAGATCCCCGCCGAGCGGCGCGGTGGCCTCCTGCACCTTCCCGCGCTCACCGCTGTCCACGGTGGCCGCGCCCTCGCTGTCCGGGGAGGAGCGCCGCAGCGCCAGCACCCGGGCCGCGCGCCGCGCCGAGGGCCGGGAGAAGGAGTACGCCATGGCGATCTCCTCGAAGTGCCGCAGCGGGAAGAGCAGAAAGGTCACCGCGCTGTAGACGGTGACCAGCTCGCCCACCTCGATCCGTCCGTCGCGGGCCAGCGACGCCCCGTACCAGACGACACCGATCAGCAGCAGCCCCGGCAGCGCGACCTGCACGGCCGCGATCAGCGCCCACATCCGCGCGCTGCGCACCGCCGCGATCCGCACCTCCTGCGAGGCATGCCGGTAGCGCCCCAGGAACAGCTCCTCCCCGCCGATGCCCCGCAGCACCCGCAGCCCGGCCACGGTGTCCGAGGCCAGCTCGGTCGCACGGCCCGCCTTCTCCCGCTGTTCATCCGCCCTGCGCGCCGCGCGCGGCAGCAGCGGCAGCACGGCCAGCGCCAGCGCGGGCACCCCGACCGCCACCACCACTCCCAGCGCCGGCTGGTAGAGAACCAGGGCCACGCAGACCGCGACGGTGGTGATCGCGGCAGCCGTGAAGCGCGACAGGGCCTCCACAAACCAGCCGATCTTCTCGACATCGCCCGTGGAGACGGCGACGACCTCACCGGCCGCCACCCTCCGGGTGAGGGCGGAGCCCAGCTCCACCGCCTTGCGGGCCAGCAACTGCTGCACCCGTGCCGCCGCCGTGATCCAGTTGGTGACCGCCGCGCGGTGCAGCATGGCGTCCCCCAGCGCGGTGAGCACGGTGAGCCCCACCATCAGCGCTCCGGCCATCGCCAGCCGGGAGCCGGAGCGGTCCACGACCGCCTGCACGCCGAAGCCGATGGCGATGGGGAAGGACACCAGCGCGGCCATATGCACCAGACCCCAGAGGGCCGCCTTGATCTGCCCGCCCAACTGATTCCGGCCCAGCCAGAAGAGAAACCGCGGACCTGACCGTACGTCGGGTCGGCCGGGGTCGGGATACGGAAGATCGCGAATGTGCATGACGTCCCAAGGTCGGGCGGGCTGAGGAGGGCTGGTAGGAGACGTGAAAGGTTGACGTTCCCAAGGTGCGGAGTTCAACTGGTTTTCCCGGGAGCGGCCGGAACACGCCAATCCCGCATACGGCACTGTCCTACGCAGGTGGGACCATGGGGACATGCGAATCTCCGGCACGATGTCCATGCGCGCGGCGGCGGCGGCCGCCGCGGCCCTTGTCCTTCTTACCGCCTGCGGCGACGGCGGCGGGGACAGCGGCGGTGACAAGGGCGGAAACTCGGGCAAACAAGCGCTGCGCAGCGGGGCGCCCGCGCCGGATCCCACGCGCATCCCGGATGTGGGGGACACGCTCCAGTCCCGGATCCCGGACCAGTCCCGTCAGGTCGTGGCGGTCTACGGCAAAGGGGTGAACTCCGCGGATGCGACCGTGGTCCTCTACACCAAGCAGGGCAAGGCATGGGAGCGGACACACAGTTGGACGGCGCACAACGGCAAGCGCGGCTGGACGACGAGCCATCACGAGGGCGACAAGCGCAGCCCGGTCGGCGTCTACACGCTCAGCGACGCGGGCGGGGTGCTGCCCGACCCCGGCGCCCGGCTGCCGTATACAGCCTCCGGCTCCTTCGCGGCGCCCCACTACTGGCCCAAGTCCCACTGGACGGACTTCAACTACGTCATCGCTATTGACTACAACCGGGTCAAGGGCGCCTCGCCGCTCGACCAGACCCGGCCCGAAGGGCAGAGCAAGGGCGGCAGCATCTGGCTGCACATGGATCACGGCAGCGGCACCTCGGCCTGCGTCAGCCTCTCCAAGTCCGGTATGGAGTATCTGCTGAAGAACCTCGACCCCAAGCTGCACCCGGTGGTGGTCATGGGGGACAAGGCGCATCTGGCCGCCTGAGCGCGGCGCCAGGGTTTTCCCGGCTGTTACACGGATCTCATCGGCGGAAACGTGCGCTCGCCATAGTGGGCGCCGCGCGGAATCAATCTTCCGCATCCCAGAAGTCCCGCCCCGGAGGAGATTCCGTGCCGCACTCCGTATCAGCGCCTTCGGCTCCCCGGCGCGTAGCAAGACTGCTGCGTACCTCCCTGTTCGCGCAGGTTGCCTGCGCCCTCGTGCTCGGTGTCGCGGTCGGCCGGCTCTGGCCGGACGTGGGCACGGCCGTTCAGCCGCTCGGCGACGGCTTCGTCCGCCTTATCAAGGCGGTGATCGCGCCCCTCGTCTTCTGCGTGGTCGTCGGCGGTATCGCCAAGGCCGGGGATCTGAAGGCGTTCGGGCGAATCGGGCTGAAGGCGCTGATTTGGTTCGAGGTGGCCACCACCGTGGCGCTGGTCCTCGGTCTGCTCGCCGCCAATCTGGCCGGGCCGGGCACCGGTATGCATATCGATCCCGCCTCGCTCGACAGCTCGGCTGTGGACGAGCAGACCGGCGGCGGCCATCTGCCGTCGACGGACCAGTTCATCCTGGAGGCCCTGCCGGACAGCGCGGTCGGCGCCTTCGCCGAGAACTCCCTGCTCCAGGTGCTGGTGCTGGCCTGTCTGGTGGGCGCGGCGGTATTGCATCTGGGCAAGACCAAGGTGCCCGCGATCCTTTCGGCCGTCGACCAGGCCCAGGGGATCGTCTTCGCCGTCGTCGGCTTCATCATGCGGCTCGCGCCGCTGGCCGTCTTCGGGGCCATGGCCCATCTCGTCGGAGAGTACGGCCTGAAGGCCCTGTCGACGTACGGAAAGTTGATCGCGCTGTGTTATGGCGTCGCACTGCTCTTCCTGGTCCTGCTCGCCGTCGCCCTCAAGGCGATCACCGGGCTCAGTCTCTGGAAGTTCGTCAAGTACACCCGCGAGGAGATGCTGCTGGCCCTCGGCACCGCGTCCAGCGAGACCGTCATGCCGCGCATGATGCAGAAGCTGCGCGCCGCGGGGTGCCGGGAGGACGCGGTGGGCCTGGTGCTGCCCACCGGATACTCCTTCAACCTCGACGGTGCCTCGATCTATCTCTCCATGGGCACGCTGTTCATCGCCCAGGCGGTCGGGGTGGACCTGAGCCTGGGGCAGCAGATCACCGTCATCCTCGTACTGATGCTCACCAGCAAGGGCATGGCCGGAGTGCCGGGTTCCGCCTTCCTCGCGCTGTCCGCCACCGCCTCGGCCCTCGGGGTGATCCCGGCCGCCGCCGTGGCCCTGCTGCTGGGAGTGGACCGGATCATGGATTCGATGCGGGTGGCCACGAATCTGCTCGGCAACTGCGTCGCGGTCTTCGCCGTCTCGCGCTGGGAGGGCGCACTGGACGCGCGGAAGGCCCAGCGGGTTCTCTCGGGCGAGGAGGCGGCCGAGGGGGCGGCCGAGGGGGCGGCGGCTCAAGAGGCGACGCCCGAGGGGGTGGCGGCCGAGGAGGAGAAGACGGCTGAGGAGAAGGACCCCGTCGCCCAGGCGGGGACCGGCCGCACCGAGTCCGCGGGCAGTGTCTCCCGCAGCGGCTGAAGGGTCCGGACCACCTCAGCAGCGGTGGTCCGGGGTGCCGGAGAGGGTGTCCAGCAGATCGCCCAGCGCGTCGCGCTGCTGATCACTGAGCGGTGCCAGGATGTCCTCCGCGGCGGCTCGGCGGGCCTCGCGCAGCGCGCGCAGCGTCGCCCGCCCGGTGTCGGTGAGCTCGATGCGCACCACCCGGCGGTTGGACGGATCCGGTACGCGGCGCACCGAGCCATGCGCCTCCAGGGCGTCCACCAGCGTGGTCACGGCGCGCGGGACCACCTCGAGGCGCTGCGCCAGGTCCGCCATCCGCGGCGGCTGGTCGCTGTGGGAGACGGTGCGCAGCAGGCGGGACTGGGCGGGGGTGATGCCCAGTGGCTCCATATGGCGCATCTGGGCGCGATGCAGTCTGCGGGTCAGGCGCAGCAGCTGCTCCGCGAGGAGGCCGGATGTCTCGGGGGTGGGCATGATCGGAGTTTATCAGGACCGGGTTCATTGTGAGTATAGGTAACAATGAGCTATGCTCTCAAAGCCCGCGCCGCCGCGATCACGGCTCGACCATGCCGTCACTCACGGCGGCCTCCCTGACTCCAGAAGGAGCCCATGCACCCCGACACACCACCGTCATGGACCCCGTCCGCCCAGGAGCCCGAGCAGCCCGCCCAAGTGCGCCGCATCCTCCGGCTGTTCCGTCCCTACCGCGGCCGGCTCACCGTGGTCGGCCTGCTGGTCGCCGCCTCCGCGCTGGTCTCGGTCGCCACCCCGTTCCTGCTCCGGGAGATCCTCGACACCGCCATCCCCGACGGCCGCACCGGACTGCTCACCCTGCTCGCCCTCGGCATGATCGCCGCGGCCGTCGTCAACAGCGTCTTCGGCGTTCTGCAGACCCTGATCTCCACCACCGTCGGCCAGCGCGTCATGCACGATCTGCGCACCGCCGTCTACGACCGGCTGCAGCGCATGCCGCTCGCCTTCTTCACCCGCACCCGCACCGGCGAGGTGCAGTCCCGCATCGCCAATGACATCGGCGGTATGCAGGCCACCGTCACCTCCACCGCGACCTCGCTGGTCTCCAACCTCACCAGCGTGGTCGCCACCGTCGTCGCGATGCTCGCGCTCGACTGGCGGCTGACCATCGTCTCGCTGCTCCTGCTGCCGGTGTTCGTCTGGATCAGCCGTCGGGTCGGCGCCGAGCGCAAGAAGATCACCTCGCAGCGCCAGAAGCAGATGGCGACCATGTCCGCGATGGTCACCGAGTCGCTGTCGGTGAGCGGAATCCTGCTCGGCCGCAGCATGGGCCGGTCCGAGTCGCTCACCCAGCAGTTCGCTGAGCAATCCGAGCGCCTCGTGGGCCTGGAAGTGCGCTCCAACATGGCAGGCCGCTGGCGGATGTCCACCATCGGCATCGTCATGGCCGCCATGCCCGCGCTGATCTACTGGGCCGCGGGAATCGCCCTCCAGGCCGGTGGCCCGGCCGTCTCCATCGGCACGCTCGTCGCCTTCGTCTCGCTCCAGCAGGGGCTGCTCCGGCCCACGGTGAGCCTGCTGTCCACCGGTGTGCAGGTGCAGACCTCCCTCGCCCTCTTCGCCCGCATCTTCGAATACCTCGACCTGCCGATCGACATCACCGAGCCGCCCGACCCGGTGCGGCTGGAGAAGGTGCGCGGCGAAGTCCGCTTCGACGGCGTCGACTTCCACTACGAGGGCACGGCCCCCGGCGCATCGAAGGGCGGCCCGTCGAAGAGCACGAAGGGCGGCTCGTCGAAGGGCACCTTGCGCGGCATCGATCTGACCGTCCCCGCGGGCGGCAGCCTGGCAGTCGTCGGACCGACCGGTTCCGGCAAGACGACCCTCAGCTATCTGGTGCCCCGGCTCTACGATGTGACCGGTGGCCGGGTGCTGCTCGACGGGGTGGACGTCCGCGACCTCGACTTCGACACTCTCGCCCGGGCCATCGGCGTTGTCTCCCAGGAGACCTATCTCTTCCACGCTTCCGTCGCCGAGAACCTGCGCTTCGCCAAACCCGACGCGACCGATGAGGAGATCGTGGCGGCGGCCGAGGCCGCCCAGATCCACGACCACATCGCCTCCCTCCCGGACGGCTATGACACCCTCGTGGGAGAGCGCGGCTACCGCTTCTCCGGCGGGGAGAAGCAGCGTCTGGCCATAGCCCGCACGATTCTGCGCGACCCGCCCGTCCTCATCCTCGACGAGGCCACCAGCGCCCTGGACACCCGCACCGAGCAGGCCGTTCAGCAGGCCATCGACGCCCTCTCGGCCGGTCGCACCACGATCACCATCGCGCACCGGCTCTCCACCGTGCGCGACGCCGACCAGATCGTCGTCCTCGACGGCGGCCGAGTCGCCGAGCGGGGCACTCACGAGGAGCTGCTGGCCAGGGACGGACGCTACGCAGCACTGGTGCGGCGCGACACCCACCTGGCGCCGGTGGTCCCTGCCGTCTAGTCCGTCTGGTCCGCTGGTCCGCTGGTCCGCGCACCGCGCCCGTTACGCGGGCACGGTGCCCGCCGGGGCCGATGTGTCGGTGCCCTGCGCCGGGGCGTCGCTCGCCGGGCGGGAGACGATCCGGCGCGCCGGGGGTTCTGGGGCGGCACCCCCAGGTGGCACCAGGTTTCTCAGCGTCGGGGAGGGCTCCAGGCCCAGCTCGTCGAGCAGGACGCGGCGGCATTGCTCGTACTGCCGCAGTGCCGCGCCTCTGTTGCCGGCCGCGAGATGCGCGTTCATGAGGACGCGATGAGCGCTTTCCCGCAGGGGCTCCGCGCGTACGGCGGCGAGTCCGGCGGCGACGGCCTCGCCGTGGCGGCCCGCCGCCGTCAGCCGTTCGGTCATCGCCTCCAGGGCGTACAGCCGCAGTTCGTGGTACTGCTCCTGCTCGACCAGCACCCACTCGTTCTCCGACCATTCGGGTAAGAGGTCGGCCGAGAGATCCTCCCGCATCTGCGTGGTGAGGATGTCGTCGCAGGGGCGTGACATGTCGAGTAGCCGGTGTGCGCGCGTCGCCGCCGCGTGGATGTCCACGGTGATGTGCTTGCAGATCGCCAGTTCTTGTGCGGACGCGTCGATGACCTGATGTCCCGTTCGCGTGGCGCGCCATAACGACGATCGGAGGTTGGCGTTGGCGCGGGGCGCCGTGACGTCAGGCCACAGCGTGCCGGCCACGTAGGTCCGGCTCCGTGGCATGTTCTGCAGGGCGAGGAACGCAAGAAGGCGCTGGGCGCTGGAGGATATCGGAACGCGTTTGTGATCGACCGACAACGCGAAACTCTTGAGCAGTCTCAACGTCATGACATGGCCTTCTGCGCTCATCGGCCCCCCGGGGCGATATTGGCTTCAGCGACCCATCCCATGCGTCCCATCGGGATGCCCTAAAGCCATGTTACGAGCAGATCATGATCGTGTGTCCGGCCTTCCCGCTAAAGGACGCTATATGGCCAGGCATCACCGGGACGTCGCGGCAACGTCACCTGTCGGGCTCGATGAATTGATCGAGCCAGGCGCGCACGGCGGTGAGTGCGTCGTCGACCGCGCTCACCGCGGTGGGGGGCGCCTGGTGCCGGTCCTCCGTCCGCACGATGCGAGCACGGAATCCGTCCGGCCTGCCGCCTTCCACCCAGACCCGGAGGATCAGGACACCGGTCCGTTCTGAGGGGATTTCCATGAAAAGAAGATATGCCTCCCCGTGTCACCTCGGCGTTGTCGATGTGTGTCCGGATTCGTCATCGTCGGCCGCGAAAACGGACCGGTGACGCTCGTGTGATGAGCGCATCGCGGTCCGGCCACGCCGGGACCGGCATTCTCTCGGAGCACGCTTTCGAGCGCGGAGAGGGGGGATTCGCATGGGGGACTTCGGCGTCATCGCCGACGTCTCGACGGTCATCGTGGAGAGCCTGACCCAATCCCTGCGCGGGCTCAGCCAGGTGGAACCGCCGATCGCGGAACTCAACGACCTCTCCGAGACGGTACAGACACCGCCGCCGAAGCTCACGGTGTTCCTCTACGAGATCGCCGAGGACCCCACCTCGCGCAACCGGCCGCCGGTGCGCTCCCAGCCACCCGACCCACCGACCACCCGCAAGCCGCCGATGGCCCTGCTGCTGCGCTACCTGGTCACCCCCTGGGGCGGCGACCAGGCCACCCAGCACCGGATGCTCGGACGGGCCCTGCAGACCTTCTACGACGACGCGATCCTGGACGGCGTACAGCTGTCCGGCAGCCTGGCGGCGAGCACCGACTCGCTGCACCTCAGCCTGACCCCGCTCACCTTGGACCAGAAGTCCTGGGTCTGGTACGCGATTCAGAAGCCGTACCGGCTGTCGCTGAACTACGAGGTCCGCGTGGTCAACCTGGACTCCGCCGTCGAGATCCCGGTCCGCCCGGTGCACAGCCGGGTCATCAGCGGGACGGCGATGCCATGAGCCGCTTCGTACCGCTGGAGCGGTCGACGCTCCACAGTCCGGCTTGGTTCATCCCCTTCGACGACTACGCCCGGCGGGTGCGCGGCGCCGGGGTGACGGTCCAACTGGACCGCTACGAGGACGGCGGCTGGCTGCCGCTGGACGACACGGCGGTGCGCACCCCCAGCGCCGCCTTCGCCTATCCGGGACTTGGCCGGTGCGCCGAGCCGTGGGCGGCCCGGCCACGGCGCCACCGGGCCCGCTTCGCGGCCGCCGGCTACCAGCCGCTGTACCCGGCCGACGGCCAGCCGTTCTCGGCCGCCCTGGTGGGCGTCGAGTTCCTGGTGTACCCGTATGACGACGCCCACCCGCCGCCGGTGGTGACCGAGCCGCGGCTGGTCCGGCTGCTGCCGAGCGTCTCCTTCCCCTACCCGACGGGTCTGCGCACGGTGCACGGCGCCGTGGTCGACGCGGCCACCCGGGCGCCGGTCGCGGGCGCGCTGGTCGAGGCCAGGGGACGGACCAGCCGGGACCTGACGCCATGGCATGAGCGCACCCTGTCCGACGCAGCGGGCGCCTTCCGGCTGGCCCTGCGGTGGGAGGGCGAGAAGGCCGACGAACACGCCGTCGAGGAGACATTCCGCCTGCAGGCCACCGAGCGGCCGGGCCGGACCGGATCGCTGGTCGTGCGGCTGCCCCAGGACATCGAGCGCCGGCACGTCATAGAGATCCGCGAGAGTTAAGGAGCCGTCCATGGCGGAGTATCTGAGCCCCGGGGTCTACATCGAGGAGATCGATGCGGGCCCACGGCCGATCGCGGGGGTGAGCACCAGTACGGCGGGCATGGCCGGGGTCACCGTGCGCGGTCCGTACACCGGCAAGCCCAAGCTGGTCACCAACTTCCTGGAGTTCCAGAACACCTTCGGCGGATTTCTCCGTGGGCCGGACCCGCTGATCCGGGACACCTGGGCGAACGACCCGGCGGAAGGCGGCCGCTGGTGGCTGTTCCCACTGGCGGTCAAGGGCTTCTTCGACAACGGCGGCCAGCGGCTGTACATCAAGCGGGTCGCCAGCAGGCAGGCCAGCCCGTCCTCGGGCGTGCTGGGCCACGGCCTGGTGAGCCCGGTCGCCGGCGACGCCGCCAAGGGCGCGACCCGGCTGGAGCTCGGCCACCTGATCGGGTTCTCCGGCGTCGGGCAGCAGATCCAGCTCTTCCGCGGCGACGACCAGCAGTCGATCCACACCGCCGGTGTCGCCGCCTACGACGCCACCACCCGCCGGATCGAGCTGGACGCCCAGCTGCCCGCGGAGGTCAGGGCGGGCCGCGGCGACTACGTACAGATCGGGACGCGCAACGCGGAGGAGACACTGGAGTTCGCCGCCGTCAGCCCCGGCTCATGGGGCGACGCGGTACAGGTGCGGATCCAGCCGATGGCCTCGGCCGCGCTGCCGGTGCTGCCGGATCCGCAGGAGGGCCCGCTGTTCGTCACGCGCCTGGCCGCGGACGCCGCCGCGGACAGCGAGACGGTCGAGGTCGCCGCGGTGACCGGGCTCGACCCCGACGAACTGCCGCCCGACGTCTGGGTGCAGATCGGCTCCAGCCGGTTCAAGGTCCAACTGAGCCAGCCGGCGGACGGGAAGGTCACGCTGACCCTGCCGTCCGGCACGGCACATGAGGCGTGGCGGAGCGGGCTGCTGGTGCGCCGCGTGCGCCGGGGCACCACCTCGGCGGGGCCGACGCTGCGGATCGGCGGAGCGAGCCGGCTGTACGAGGGCGCCGTCGTCCAGCTCGACGACGGCACCCAGCTGACCATCCGCACCGTCGAGTCGATCGCCGCGGACGTGGTCACCCTGGATGGGAACGTGCCCGGGACGCTGTTCGAAACCGACCGGCTGCAACTGGTCGAGGCGCAGGTCGACGCCCGGTTCACCGATCCGTCCGGGGCCGTGGAGACGGAGACGCACCGCAACCTCCGGCTCACCGGTGACACCGCGGCGAACCTGGTGACCGCCCTGGCCGTCCGCTCCCGGCTGGTGCGGGCGACGGCTCTGGGCGCCCTGTCCACCGACCCGGCGAAGTTCCCCCTGCCCGCGGTCGGTTCCTGGCTGACGCTGGGAGGCGGGGACGACGCCTACGGGAGTCTGAGCGTGGCCGACTTCGTCGGCGAGGACGGCGGCAGCGGCAAGCGGACCGGGATCACCGCGCTGGAGGACATCGACGAGGTCGCGGTCTGCGCGGTGCCCGGCATGTGGTCGGGGACGGTCGAATCGGCCCTGGTCACCCACTGCGAACTGCTCAGGGACCGGTTCGCGATCCTCGATCCGCAGGACGGTCTGGACATCGAGGGCGTCCAGGCGTTCCGCGAGCGGTTCGACACCAAGTACGCCGCGCTCTACCACCCGTGGCTGGTCACCCGCGACCTGTCGGCGGGCCGCGATGTCGAGGTGCCGCCCTCGGGCCATATGGCCGGGATCTACGCCCGCGTGGACGTGGAGCGGGGGGTGCACAAGGCGCCCGCCAACACGGTCATCCGGGGCATCCGGCTGACCGACGGCATCGCCCAGGACATCACCAAGCGCCATCAGGACGTGCTCAACCCCAAGGGCATCAACGCGCTCCGGTTCTTCCCCGGGCTCGGCCACCGGGTCTGGGGCGCGCGCACGCTCTCCTCGGACAGCTCGTGGAAGTACGTCAACGTGCGGCGGCTGTTCCTCTATCTGGAGGAGTCGATCGAAGAGGGCACCCAGTGGGTGGTGTTCGAGCCGAACGACGAGGCGCTGTGGTCCCTGGTCCGCCAGACGGTCACGAACTTCCTCACCACGGTCTGGCGCAGCGGCGCGCTCGCCGGCACCACCGCCGACGAGGCGTTCTTCGTCGCCTGTGACCGCACCACGATGACCGAGGACGACCTGGCCAACGGCCGGCTCATCTGCGCCATCGGCGTCGCGCCGGTCTTCCCGGCGGAGTTCGTGATCTTCCGGATCCAGCAGAAGACCCGCGAGACCCAACTCGCCTGAGTGCCCGAGGAGAGTCCACCATGCCACCTGTGACCAGGGACGATCCGTACGCGTCCTATAACTTCAAGATCTTCGTGTTCAACGTCAGCGACGACGGGCTCGCGGTAAGCGGGTCCTTCACCGAGGCGAGCGGGCTGGAGCTGGAGATCCCGCCGATCGAGTACCGCAACGGGAGCGAGGACATCACCGTCCGCAAGATCCCGGGACTGAAGAAGTTCACCAACCTCACCTTCAAACGCGGCATCACCGGCCACGCCGCCTTCTGGAAGTGGGTGGCCGACGCGCTCAACGGCACGGTGAAGCGTACCCACGGCTCGATCGTGCTGTGCGACGAGAACCGCAACGACGTGATGCGCTGGAACTTCGACCGTGGCTGGCCCACCAAGTACACCGGCCCGACGCTCAGCGCCACCAAGAACGAGATCGCCATGGAGACGCTCGTCCTGGCGGTCGAGAAGCTGGAGATCGAAGTCTGACATGGCAGGCGAAGCGCTCCCCGGCGTATCCCTCGCGTTCGCGCCACGCGACTCCGACGCGGAGCCGCTGCGCACCGATGTGGCGGCGTTCCTGGGCCGGCTCCGCCGCGGCCCGGTCGCCACACCGGTCCGCGTGGAGAGCTGGAACGACGTCGTGGGCACCTTCGGGCCGCCGGAGGGCGCCTTCGCCACCCCGTACGCACTGCGCGGCTTCTTCGAGAACGGCGGCCGCACCGCCTGGGTGCTCCGCGTGTCCGGGCCGGCCACCACGGCCCGGACAGCGTGGACGGTCGGGCCGCTGAGCGGCTGGGACACCACGCGCTACCAGGTGGTCGCCACCAGCCCGGGCGCCTGGGCCAACGGCGGGCGCGTCGCCATCCGTTACCAGGCCAGCACCGTCGCCGGTCCGCCCACCGTGGGCGTACGGGTCATGATGCCCGGCGAGCCGCCCGAGACCTTCCCCGGACTGCCGCCGGCCGGCCTGGCCGACCGGCTGATCGCATCCCGCTACATCCGGCTGGTCCCAGACGGGCCACCACCGTCACCGGGGCGGTCCGGCCCGATCTCGATGTCCTGGGACCTGACGCTCGCGGGCGGCGCCGACGCGGCGCCCACCCGCGGCGCGTACACGGACGCCGTGGCCGTACAGGCCGAACTGCCGGAACCCGCGCTGGTGGCGCTGCCGGACCTGGGCTCGGACTTATCCGGCGCCGCGCACACCGATGCGGTGCTCGAACTGCTGCGGAGCGTACAGCCGTTGCACGACCGCCTCGCCGTGCTGGACGTGCCGCCCACGCTGTCCTCCGTGGACCAGGCGGTCGACTGGGTGGGCGCCCTGGCGGCCAGCGGCGACAGCGGGCTACTCGGCTGCGCCGCCGTCTACCACCCGCCGCTGCGCACCCCCGACGGGCAGGACGTGCGCACCGTCCCGGCCTCCGGCCACGTCCTGGGCGTCATCGCCCGCCTCGACGGCGAGCGCGGGGCGCACCACACGCCCGCGGGCGCCGTGATCCTGGAGGCGGTCGACCTCGCCGCCGAATACCCCGAGCCGCAGCAGGTCCGGCTGTTCGACGCGGGCCTCGACCTGATCCGCTGCACCCGCGGGCGAGGGCTGGTGGTGTGGGGCGGGCGCACTCTGTCCGCCGACCCGAGCACCCGCTACATCGCCCACCGCCGACTGGTGCATCTGCTGGTGCGCGCGATCCGGCGGGCGGCGAGCCCGCTGGTGTTCGACGTCAACTCGGCCGAGCTGCGGCTGACGTTGGTGCGCGCGCTGACCTCCGTGCTTCTCTCGGCCTACCGGGCCGGGGCGCTCGCCGGCGCCCGGCCCGAGCAGGCGTTCCGGGTGGTGTGCGACGACACGAACAACCCGCCCGAGCAGGACCCGGGGCAGCTGGTCTGCGAGATCGAGGTCGCCCCGGCCGTCCCCATGGAGTTCATCCGGCTGCGTCTCGTACTCGGCCAGGACCGAGGTCTGGAGGTGATCGAGGCGTGAGCCTGGATCCGCTGCCGAAATACCGCTTCCTGGTCACCCTCGACCCCGGCGACGCATATCTGCCGGCCGCGCAGGCGCTGCTGCTGCCCCTGGCCGCCTCCGGCGCGTTCCAGGAGGTCACCGGGCTCGGCGCACAGCTCGAGGTGACGAGCTACGCGGAGGGCGGACGCAACGACTCGGTCCACCAACTGCCGCTGCGCCACTCGTGGAACCGGATCACGCTCAAGCGCGGGGTGGTGCGCGACCCGGGGTTGTGGTCCTGGTACCAGGCCGGGCTCGCCGACTCGCTGGGCGCCCGCCGCGACGGCGCGGTGATCGTGCTCGGCCCGGACGGGGTGCCCGGCGCGGCGTGGGCCTTCCACGGCGGACTCGCCGCCAAGTGGACCGGCCCGGACCTGCACGCGGAACAGAACGCGATCGCCATCGAGTCGCTGGAGATCGCGCACGAGGGGCTGACGAAGGTCCTGCAGGACGCCGCGGCGAGCGCCTTGCCGCGCCTGATCCAAGGGAGGTGACCGACGTGCCGAAGGTGACCATTCACCATCTCGAGGTCCGGTTCCAGGTGGACGGCGACGACGGCGCCGTGTTCACCCGCCTGTTCAACAAGCACATCCAGGCGTGGGCGAAGTTGTACGAGGACCAGTGCGCGCGCGCCCAACACACCCAGGGCGAACGCAGCTTCGGCGACGGGGAGGGCCACTTGTGAGCGTCGCACGCGCGGCCGCCGGGCCGCAGACAGCGACGAAAGCCGCACCTCTGCGCCGCGCGGGCGGAGAAGCGAACGAACCAGCAGGCGCGATGAGCGTCGCACGCGCGGCCGCCGGGCCGCAGACAGCGACGAAAGCCGCACTTCTGCGCCGCGCGGGCGGAGAGGCGAACGAACGAGGAGGTGCGATGAGCGTCGCACGCGCGGCCGCCGGGCCGCAGACAGCGACGAAAGCCGCACCTCTGCGCCGCGCGGGCGGCAGTGACATCAGCCGCTGCCGCGGCGGGGCGAACAAGGAGGCAGCGTGAGCGTGACGCCCGTGTCCTTCGCCCGGCAGGGCGCCGCCAAGGCCCGGCTGGAGATCGTCCGGCCCGTGATCGCCGACGAGCGGCAGCGGCGGATCCCGCTGCGGTTCAACCCCACCGACTACAAGCTCAGCAAGAGCAACACCTTCGCCGAGATCACCATCCCCGGCCTGGAGACACCGCCCCTGCAGTACGTCCGCGGCGGCACGGAGACCCTCACCGTGCAGGCGCTGGTGGACACCTCCGACACCCTGGAGAACGTACGGAAGCTCTACGTCAACGCGGTGCGCAATCTGCTGCGGCCCGACAGCCGCGAACACGCCCCGCCGGTCGTCCGGTTCGTCTGGGACGAAGAGGTCTTCACCGGCGTCGTGGAGAAGCTGGACGTCAACTACCAGCTTTTCCGGCCGGACGGTGTGCCGCTGCGGGCCATGCTGGACCTCTCGCTCAAGGAGTTCCGCACGGCCGCCGTGCAGGTCGCCGAGACACCACGCTCGTCGCCCACGGTGGAGAAGAGCTATGTGGTGCGCCGCGGCGACACGCTCAGCTCCATCTCCGCCGCGCTGTACCGGCGGCCCGACGCCTGGCGGGAGCTGGCCCGCGCCAATGGCATCAGCGACCCGCGGGAGCTGCGGCCGGGCCGTGTGCTGACCGTGCCCCGGCTGCCGTGAGGAGCGCCCGATGAGCACCCCCACACCCGAGGTCGCGTCGCCCGACCGGTACGCGCCCGAGTTCGATGTGCGCATCGAGGGCCTGGAGATGGACCCGTCCACCAAGAACGACATCATCGACATCAAGGTGAACCGGGACATCGACGAGATGTCCGGGTTCGACCTCACCCTGAACAACTGGGACGACGCCAATCTGCGGTTCAAGCACAGCGATTCGCCGCGCTTCCGGCTCGGCGGCCGGGTCTCGGTGCGGCTCGGCTACGCCGACAAGCTGCTCACCGTCGCCACCGGCACCATCTCCACGCTCAGCCCGAAGTTCACCGACGGCGCGTCGCCCACCGTCCAGGTCAGCGGGGTGGACGGGCTGCTGCGGCTCAAGGACCGCAAGCCCACCGAGAACGAGACCAAGATCTACCGCAATCTGCCCGACTGGCGGATCGCCGAGCAGATCGCCCAGCGCAACCACCTGCGCATCGAGGTCACCAGGGAAGGGCCCACCCACGACCGGGTGGTGCAGAAGAACCAGGACGACGCGACGTTCCTGCTGGAGCGGGCCAAGCGGCTCGACTTCGACTGCTACATCCTCCCCGACGCGACGACCGGCGAGGACACGCTGTACTTCATCAAGCCGACCGACGGCCGCGACGGCCGCCCGATCCGGCTGTACCGGCTGGCGTACGCGCCGGGGCTGAGCACCGGCCCCACCGGGCAGCCCGCTGGGCTGATTCCCAACCTGATCGAGTTCACCCCGACCCTGACCGTCTCCCAGCAGGTCAGCAAGGTCACCGTGCGCGGCTGGGACCCCCGTACCAAACAGCCGATCGCGTTCACCGCGACCGCCGACAACCTTCCCGCCGGGCAGAACACGGCCGATGGGCAGAGCGGCCCGCAGGCCGCCGAGTCCACCCTGCAGGGCCGCCAGGAGGTCGTGGTCGACGCGCCCGTCGGCAGCGACCAGGAGGCCCGCGAACTGGCGATCAGCCTGTTGCGCGAGCGTGCGTACGAGTTCATCACCGCGACCGGCAAGGTGGCGGGCCTGCCCGAGCTGCGGCCCGGCGACAACCTGGAGATCTACGGCCTCGGCCGCCGCTTCTCCGGCACCTACTTCGTCAAACGGGTCGAGCACACCCTGGGCACTGGTGGTTTCTTCACCCAGTTCACCGCACGGCGGATCCATCAGGGGGACCAGTGACGATGAGGGGTACGCCACGCGCCCGCTCCACCGACAAGCGCTACTACGGCGTCGTCGAAGCGCTCGTGGTGGAGAACGAGGGCGATGACGAGGGCCAGGTCAAGCTGAAGTTCCCCTGGTTCGACGACACCACGGTCACCGACTGGGTCCGGGTAGGTCAGCTGTACGCGGGCGGCGGCTACGGCTCGGTGTTCGTCCCCGAGAAGGGCGACGAGGTGCTTGTCGCCTTCGTCCACGGGGACATGCGGTACCCGATCGTGCTCGGCGGCCTCTACAACGGCGAGGACAAGCCGCCGACCGCCCGCACCGAGGGCCGCGACCAGAAGATGATCCGGACGCGGCACGGCCATGAAGTGCTCCTGGACGACACCGAGTCCAAGGCCGCCGTACGCATCACCTCCGCCGCCGGACACGTGGTGGAACTGGACGACCAGGGCAAGGCGCTCCGGATCACCGCGGCCGAGGGCGGCAGCGTCACCGTGACGGCACAGGGCGAGATCACCCTCAAGGCGCCGAAGGTGACGGTCGATTCCCCCTCCATCGACCTCGGCGGCGGCGCCACCGAACCGCTTGTGCTCGGCAACGCGCTGCTCCAGGCGTTCAACACCCACACCCACCCCTCCGCCGCCGGGCCGACCGGCCCGCCCACCCCGCCGCTCACCCCCGCCGTACTGGCCAAGAAGGCGAGGACGGCATGAGCGAGGAGTTTCTCGGGACCGGCTGGCGGTTCCCGATCCTGCCCGACGCGTCCGGGCGGCTCGGGTACGCCGTCGGGGAGGAGAGCATCGAGCACTGTCTGCGGGCGCTGCTGCTCACCGGCACCGGCGAGCGGGTCATGCGGCCCGAACTGGGCACCCGCGCCCATGAGTTGGTGTTCGCCCCCGGCAGTGTGCAGAACCTGCGCGACCTGGAGCAGTCGATCGCCGCCGCCGTCCGTGACCATGAGCCGCGGGTGGAGCTGGAGGAGGTCCGCGCGGAGGCCGACCCGGCCGATGAGTCGCGGATCACCGTCTCGGTCGTCTACCGCATCCGGCGCAGCAACACCAAGGCGAACCTGGTGTTCCCGTTCTACACCGGCCTCACCGGCTTCACCGGGGGCATCTCATGACCCTGCCCGCACCGAAGCTGGACGACCTCACCTGGGCCGACATGATGGCGGCCATCCGCCGCCGGATCCCCGCCGAGTCGGACGGCACCTGGACGCTGCACGCGCCCGTCGACCCCGGTGTCACCCTCCTCGAACTCTTCGCCTACCTCCTCGAACAGCGGCTGTACTGGCTCGACCAGGTGCCGGACGCGCTCGTGGTCGCCATACTGCGGCTGCTCGGCCTCGAACCGCCGCGCCCCGCCCGGCCCGCCGCCACCGTGCTGCGCCTCGCCGCCCGGCAGGAGGGCACCGACGTACCCGTGGTCCCCGCCGGGACGGCGCTGACCCGGGACCCCACCGGGCAGGTGGTCTTCACCCTCGACGACGACGTGGCCGTCCTCCCGCTCGCCGAGGGCGGTGAGGTCACCGTGTGGACCGACCGCGACCGTACGGCGGACCTGCGGGCCCGCCGCGGCATCGCGCTGCTGGCGAGCGACGGCGCCCCGGCACAGGTCCGGTTCACCCTGCCGCTCACCGGGGCGCACCCCGCGCCCGGCCCGATCGGCCTGCTCGTCGAGCTGGACGCGCCCGCCGCGTCCGCGCCCTCATGGCTGCCCGGGGCGGTCGCCGACGTACCGCCTCCGGCGGAGCTGACCTGGTCCTGGTTCCGGCCGGGCACGGACGTCTCCGGCGGATTCGAGAAGGTCGAGGACGGCACGGCCGGGCTCAGACGGTCCGGTGTCGTCCGGCTGCACCCCTCGGCCGACTGGACCACACAGGACTCCGGGCTCCTGGTCTCGACCCCGGCCGCCACCTACACGGCCCCGCCCCGCCTCCTCCAACTCGCCGTCAACGTGTCCGCCGCACACCACCGCACGTACCGCACCGCGAGCGGCGCCGACCTCCGGGAGCAGATCGACGCCTGGCTCAGACTGCCGGGCCAGCACCTCGTCCTGCCGGGCGCCGCAGGCCGCCTTCTGGAGGCCACCCTTCGGCTGGCGGGCCAGGAGTGGCAGCCGGCGCCGGACTTCACCTTCGGCGCACCGGCCGACCGGATCTTCGTGCTCGACCGGGCCGAAGGCGCGCTGGTGTTCGGCGACGGACTCACCGGGCGCATCCCCCGCCCGGACCCGGACGCGCACATCGACTACGTCACCGGCGGCGGCCGGGGCGGCAATGGCGGCATGACCGGCAACTGGCTGCCGGCCGAGGACCTTCCGGCCCCGCCGGGAGCGGTCTCGGCCGCCAACCTCGTACGGGCCGAAGGCGGCGCGGACCCGGAGACGATCACCGAGGCGCGCCAACGCGCCGCCGCGTCCCTGGGGGAGGTGACCCGCGCGGTCACCGCCGACGACTACGTCACCCTGGCTCGTACGACGCCGGGCGTCGCCATCGCCCGCGCGCACCCGGCCGTCGGCGAGCACCCCGGCTTCCCGTGCGCCACGGTGCCCGGCGCGGTGACCGTCCACATCGTCCCGGCCGCGCCCCGCGACGACCTCACCCGCGACGACTTCGTCGCCGCGCCGCTCCCCGACCCCGGCATGCTGTGCGCGGCCGCCGCCCGCCTCGACCAGGCGCGGCTGCTCACCTCCGAGGTCTTCGTCCGCGCGCCCCGCTACCGCGAGGTGACGCTGCGCGTCACCCTGTCCGGGGACCCGGCCGACCACACCCGCGTGTCCACCGTGCTCACCGCCGCGCTGCGCCGCTTCCTAGACCCGCTCGTGGGCGGTGAGGACCAGGACGGCTGGCCGTTCGGACAGCCGCTGCGGCCCTCGGCCCTGCTGCGGGCCGCGCAGCGGTCGCTGGGGGACCTCGCGGACGTAGCCGCCGTGGCGATCGGCCTGGACGGGGCCGAACCGGACGAGGAGTGCGACGAGGTGCCGCTCGGCGCGGGGGAGCTTCCCGTCCTGCGGACGGTCCACACCCGGATCGTGCCCGCCGCCGAACCGGGGGAGGGGCTGGCATGACCGGGGACGTGTGGTGGGAGAAGGACGCGCGGGAACGGGAGAGGGAGGACGGGCGGATCGTGCCCGGCCCCGGCCCGACCGGCGGCCGGCCCGAACTGGTCGACGCGACCCGCGAGGCCGTCCGCGCCGACGTACGCGGCCGGATCGCGGGCTACACCCCGGACTGGACCGACCCCGACCGGCAGGACGCCGGTGTCGCCCTCGTCCGCCTCTTCGGCACCCAGGCCGAACCCGTGCTCGGCCGCGTCAACCGGCTGCCGGAGAAGGTCCTGGCCGAACATCTGGCGACGGCGGGCGTGCGCAGGCGCCCCGCCGGTGCGGCGGCGGCGCTCCTGGAGTTCACCGTCAACCCGCCGGAGGGCGCCTCCGTGCTCGTCCCCGCCGGGTTCCAGAGCGCTGCCTCGACCCCGGCCGGGCAGGTCGTCTACGAGACGGATCAGGACCTGTACGCCACCCCGGCCGCCCTCGCCGACCTCGCCGTCCAGGAGGCCGGAACGCTGCAGGCCCTGCCGCTGGGCCCGGCCGGGCCCAGCCGCCCCTTCGAGCCCTTCGGCCGCGACCCGGAGCCCGGCAACGCGCTGTGGATCGGACTCGCCGGGCCGGCCGCCCCCTACCCGCGGCTGTCGCTGGGCTTCGTGGTCGTCGCCGCACCCCCCGCCCCCGCGGCCGCCGGCGGCGCGGCGCCCCTGCCGCTGCCGCCCGCGCCGCTGCTGCGCTGGGATGTACTGGACGGCGCCCGGCTCGTACCGGCCGAGGTGATGCGGGATTCCACGGCCGGGCTCGGCGCCGACGGGACCGTCGAGCTGAGGGTCCCGCGCTCCTGGGAGCCGGGCAGTCCGTCCGGTACCCGGCCCCGGCTGCGCTGGCTGCGCCTGCGGATCGCGCACGGCGCCTTCGCCGGACCCGCGCCCGTGCTGTCCGGACTGCGGCTGAACGTGGTCGCCGCCACCGCCGCCCGCACCATCCGGGACGAACCGCTGCAGCCCGTCCAGGACCTCGCGGCGGCCGGGCGGCGGCGCATGAAGCTCAGTCAGGTGCCCATCCTCGCCGGATCGGTGGTCATCGAGGTCGACGACGACACGGGCGGCGATGTGTTCGGCACCACGGCCGGCACCACGGCCGGCACCACGGCCGGCACCGCGTCCCGGTGGCGTGAGGTGGAGAGCCTGGCCGGATACGGCGCCGACGACCGGGTGTTCACCGTGGACCACGAGAGCGGCGAGGTGACCTTCGGGGACGGCGTCAGCGGCGCGGCCGTCCCGCCCGGCTTCCGCAACGTCCGCGCCGTGCGCTACCGCGTGGGCGGCGGCAGCGCCGGCGCCGTACCGGCGGGCGCGGTGAACGGGGTGGTGACCGCGCTCCCGTTCGTCACCGGCGTGGGCAACCCCTTCCCGGCCTCCGGCGGAACGGACGCCGAACCCGACGCCGACGCCATGCGCCGCGGCGCCGGTGAACTGCGGGCCCGCGGCCGCGCCGTGGCCCCGGCCGACTACGGGCAGCTCGCCACCCGCGCGCCCGGTGCGTCGGTGGCCCGCGCCCGGGGCGTGCCCGGCCTGCACCCCGACTTCGCCGGGGTGCCGATCCCCGGCGTGGTGGGAGTCCTCGTCGTACCGCCGCTACCGCCGGGCGACGACGCGAGCGAACCGCCGGTCCCCACCGCCGCGACCCTGCGGGCCGTCGCCGACTTCCTCATCCGTGAAGCCGCCCCCGCCGGAGTCACGGTGGTCGCCGCCCCCGCGCCGTACCGCCGCGTCGCGGTGGAGTCCTGGGTCTCCCTCGACCCCGACCTCGACCGGGCCGCGGTCCTGGCCCGGGCCGGGGACGCGGTGCGCACCTACCTGGATCCACTGCGCGGCGGGGAGGACGGCGCGGGCTGGCCGTTCGGCGGCGCGCTGCGCCACACGGCGCTGGTCCGGCGGCTGCTGGCGGTCGAGGGGGTGCTGGCCGTCACCCGGCTCGCGCTCACCGTCGACGGAGTGCGCCGCCCGCCCTGCACCGACCACACCCTCCCGCCCCACACCCTGATCTGGCCGGAGCGCCCGCTGCTGATCCCGGTAGGAGACCGGCCATGACGTGCACCCCGCACCCCGCGACCTTCCGGCTCCTCGACGCCTACGTCGGCTGGGACGAGCCGACCGGCGGCGAACCGGGCGTGGACGGCATCGTCGGCTTCGACGACCCGGCCGGCCTCCGGCTCGCCCACCAGGGCGCCGACCCGGAAGGCCCCACCCGGGACCAGTTGCTGCCGTGGTTCCCCGACCCCCGCCTCGCGCCCGGATGCGGACCGTGCGGCTGGTACCTGCTCGTTCCCGGCGAGCGGCGGCTGCTGCGCCGCGATATGTGCAGCGGTGCCTTCACCCCCGTCTGGCCACCCGGCTGCGACCCCGGCCCGCTGCGCGAGCCGGTCTCCGTCGCCGCGCGCGGACACCGGCTGGCCGTGGTGGAGTCCGACCGGGTCCTGGTGTGGCGCCGCGAAGGCGAGCAACTCGCCGGTGTGATCCGGGCCGAGCGGCCCCGGTGGGCCGCCCTCGGTCCCGGCGACGACGTCCTGGTGGCCTGTCAGGGCGGCACGGACCTGCGGCGGTTCGACTCGACCGGCGGCTTCCGCGGTGTGCTGCGCACCGACGCGCCCGGCGAGGTCATCGGCCTGCGCACCGGACCGGAGCGGACCGTGTGGCTGCTCACCGACGACGGCGGACGGCTCGGGATCCACCGGGGCGGTCTTGGCCGCCCCTTCCGCCCCGTCACCGTGGACGAACTGGCCGCGGACCTGCCGCCGTCCACGCTCACCTCGGCGGACGAGGACGGGTTCTGCCTGAGCGAGAAGGGCCCGGAGGGCCCCGAGACCAGCTGCTTCACCTGGCAGGGCCTGCCCAGGGACCCCGCGCCACCGGCCACCGGCGCGTATGTGACCAGCGGGTCGTACCTCACCACTCTGATCGACAGCGGCATCTCGCGGTGCCGCTGGCACCGGGTGCGCGTGGACGCCGACGTGCCCGCCGGGACGGCGGCCGCCGTCGAGATCGTGGTGAGCGAGGACGGGCGGTACGAGGAGAGCGACTGGCAGGCGTCGGTTCCCGGCGCCACGGACTTCCTCGTCGACCAGCCGCCCGGCCGCTTCCTCCGGCTACGGCTGCGGCTGTCGGGCGACGGCGGCTCGACTCCGGTTGTCCGCCGGATCCGGCTGGACTTCCCCCGGGTCACCAGCGCCGATCTGCTGCCGCCCGCCTTCCGCGAGGACCCCGCGGCCGACGACTTCACCGAGCGCTTCCTGTCGCTGTTCGACGCCACGCTAGCCCAGCTCGACCGGGTGATCGAGCGGTATCCGTCGCTCCTGGATCCGGCCGGTGTGCCGGACCAGGCGCTGCCGTGGCTGGCCGGTCTGCTGGGCCTGTCGTTCGAGGCGGGCTGGGACGCCCGCACCCGGCGCGCGCTGCTGGCCGCCGCCCCGGAGCTGTACCGGCGCCGGGGCACGCCGTGGGCGCTGCGGGAGGCGGTGCGCATCGTGTTCGGGGTGACTCCGGTCGTCGACGAGCTGGCGACGGATCGCCGCTGGGCGTGGCTGCGCGAGGCGCGGCAAGGAGGCGGACCGGCCCAAGGGCTCGGCGCAGTGCGGCTGTTCGGCCGGTCGGCGAGCCGCTTCCGGGTCGGCGGCACGGCGCTGGGCGCGGCGCCGCTGCGCGCGTTCGGCACGCCGGACAGCGACCCGTTCACCGCGCACGCGCACCGGTTCCGGCTGCTCCTGCCCGCCGGATCGGCGGACGTGGCGGCGCTGCGACGGCTGGTGGAGCGGCAGGCGCCCGCGCACACGGTGGGGTCGGTACGCACCGGCGGCGCGGGGTTCGTGGTCGGTTCGCGGTCCACGGTCGGCGTGGACACCGCGTTCGTTCCGCTCCCGGCGCCCGTACTGGGCGGTGCGCACCCCGTGCGGCTGAACCGCGACGGGGTGCTCAGGCCAGGACCGAGAGGGTTGCGCCGAGGGGTGGGCGTGGGAGTCGTCTCCGCCGTCGGCATTCAGACACAAGTGTCGTGAGAGGACGGGGCGATGACCGAGCCAGGAACACCGAGGACCGAGGAGTTCGACGCGCCACCACTGCGCCGGCTGCGGTACTTCCACGGCCAGATGCTGGGTGCGCGGGACTTCCAGCGCGAACAGGATTACCACCGTGAGAAGTTGAGACTGCGCATGCGCTGTCTGCTCGGCTACGGCGTGGTGTGCGGCCTGCACGTGGAGCCGGTGCCGCGGGACGAGGACGACTGCCCGCCGGACGACTCCGCCGACGAGTCCACGCGGCCCGCGGAGAGCGCGGAGGAGGGCGGTACCGAGCCGGAGCGCACCCGGCGCAGGGCCAAGGTGCGGATCACTCCCGGTCTCGCCGTGGACTGCGAGGGCAACGAGGTCGTGGTGCGCGGCGGCTGCGAGATCGACCTGTGGAAGGCGCTGCCCCCGCACGAACGGGACACCGACACCGTCTGGGTCGGCATCGAGTACGCCGAGCGGCCCGTCGAACCCACCCGCGCCGTCTACAACGACGCCTGCGCGGACACCTCCGACTGCGAGTTCGGCTGGACCGAGGAGTGCTACACGGTGCGGGTCACCGGGTGCGAGCCACCGGTGGACGAGCGCTGTGACACCTGCTGCTCCGCGTGCGAGCACAAGGTGCTGTGGCTGGCCAGGATCACTTACGTCGACTGGTACGAGCCGGTGCGCCGCGACCAGATCCATATGAACGTACGCCGCCCGTTCGGCCGCCATCTGCCTACGGTGATCACCGGCATCAACTGGATCCACGGACACACCTACACCATCGACGAGGCCAAGGACCTCCTCGGCACCCAGCACGAGGACGGCGGGCTCGTGGTGCGGTTCTCCGCCGACGTACGGTCCGACACGCTGCGGCCCGGTGTGGTGGAGCTCCAGGTGATCGAGGGCGGCAGCGGCCGCAACGCCTCCACCTGGTACATGGGCGGCACCTTCACCGAACCGGACCCGGAAGCCGACGAATGCGACGAGTTCACCCGGGAGTTCCGCTACCGCCAGACCACCCGCGAGACGCTGCAGGACGGCGACCGCGTACTGATCACCGTCCGCGCCGCGTTCCTCCTCGACCGCTGCTGCCGCCCGGTCGACGGCACCCACGTCGGCGGACGCGTCCCGGTCATCCACACCGGCGCGACCTTGTCGGCCGCGCACGGCGACGAGTGCTGCGACCTCCCGCCCTCGGGCATCGGGCCCTGGACGTCCGGCACCGGCGCGGGCGGGGACGTCTTCGAGAGCTGGTTCTTCGTGAAGGAGCGCTGATCATGCGAACAGACTGCGGATGCGGCTGCGGTGGCGACGCCACCCGGACCTCCGCCTTCGTACGTCCTCGCTTCTTCGCAGGGCAACTGCTGACCGAGGACGATCTCAGCCTGCTGGTCGAGTACACGACGGCGAAGGCCAGACTGCACAACCGCTCCCTGTACGGGCCGGGTGTCATCTGCGGCCTCGGCGTCACCTGCGACCCGTGCGGCGGCGGAACCGTGGCGGTGCACCCAGGACACGCGCTGGACTGCGCCGGAAACGACATCGTGGTGCCCTGCGCTGAGCGGGTCGACGTCCAGGCACTGGTGCGGGAGCGGCGCATCAGCGGCCTCGGTGTGGACTGTGGGGAAAACTGCGCCGACAACGCCGACGAGGGCGGGCGCCGTTACGGGCTCTACGTGCGCTATCGGGAGCTGCCCGTCGAGCCGGTGGCCCCGTACGCCACGGAGGAGCCCTGCCCCTCGCCCGGATGCGTCCCCTCCAGGATCCAGGAGGGGGTCCAATTCGTCGTCAAGTGCGACGACTTCGAGGACCACCGCCACAACCCCGGCACCCGGCTCCTCATGAGCCTCGGCGACCTCGCACGGGCCGACCGGGCCCGCACCCGCGACCGGCGGCTCGGCCACTACACCGACGCCCTGACCGTCGCGTCGCTCGCCACGGGCCGGGCCTTCCGCTTCGACGCCGCCGACGCGGGGCGGTACGCCACCGCCCTCGCCTGGCTGCGCGAGAACGCGGGCGGGGAGGGCCCGCCCTCCCCGCCGACGGCCCGCGAGATGACCGAGCACGTCCGCGCGCTGGCCGCCGCCGTCGCCCGGTACGACACCTACGACCCGGCCGGACAGGAGCAGCTCGGGAGGGACTACCCGGACCTCGCCACCGTGCGGGAGGCCCGCGGCGTCCTGGGCACGGCGTGCGAGCGGCTCAAGGGCGCCGACATGGAAGCCTCGTGGCCGGACCCGCTGCGCCGTACGATCGCCCGCGCCGTCGTCACCGAGACCGCGGCCCGCGTCGTACCGGAGCGGGGCGACCCGGACGCGCCGCTGGAAGTGCGGATGCTGGCCCAGGGCACACCGCTCGGTCACGCGCTGCGGGTGGAGTTCCGCGCCGACCTCGGCCTGATCCGGGAGTGGCTGCTGTGCCGGCTGGACCAGGCCGCCGACCTCGCCGACTGCGCGCTGCGCACGGACGTCGCCGCCGTCGACGTACCCCCGCTGCTGCCGCCCCCGCCGCCGGACAGCACCGAGAAGGCCACCGTCGCCGAGGTGCAGCAGATCGCGGAGGCGGCCGCGGCCCTGGGCACCGCGCTGCGCCGGTTCCTGACCGACGCGGCGTGCGCCACGCTCAACCCGCCGTGCGGTGACTGCGCCGACACCGACGTCCTGCTCGCGCGCCTGGAGCTGGACGGCTGCGAGGTCGTGCGGGTCTGCTCGGCCACCCGGGAGCAGGTGCTGCCGGGCGGATCGGCGTACGGCGAGTGGCTGCCCAAGCTCTACCGGCTGCGGGAACTCGCCGAGCGGGTGTGCTGCCTGCCCGTTCCGCACCACCAGAAGCCGACGCTCCCGTCCGAGGGACCGGTGGCGCGCCCGTACGCGGACGACCTGCTCGGCGACTGGCCGCGCACCGGGGACCTGGAGGAGATGCTGTCCCTGCTGCTGACCCCCGCACCCGGCGAGACACCGCCCAAGGCGCTGCACGAACAGGTCTACACGACCCCCAGCGAAGTCACCGACAGCATGCAGGAGCTCGCCCGGCTCAGGACCCAGGTCTCGGACCTCACCGCCGCCGTGGAGGGGCTGCGCACCCAACTGGGCAGCGCCCGGACGCAGATGACCCACCTGGAGGGGCAGGTGCCGGAACGGCTCGGGCCCCGCCTCGCGGACCTCGAAGGCACACCGGACCGAGCGGCGGACCAGGGACCGGATCAGCCGGACCAGCCCGACCAACCTGGACAGGGGCCGGAGCAGGGGGCCGAACCCGCCAAGCCCCCGGCCAAGCGCAGCCGCTCGCCCCGTACCCGAAAGCCCGGTGAGACGCCATGACGGGCCCCCTGCGCCCCGCCTTCCACGAGGGCCAGGTGCTGGCCGCCACGGACCTGTCGGCCACGGTGGAGTACGCGCGCGCCGGGGCCGCCCGGCACGCGCGGCACCTGCACGAGTGGGGCATCGTCGAAGGGCTCGGCCTCGCCACCGAGCCCCGTACCGACCCGCTGACGGGTGTCCGCCATGTCGAGGTGAGCGTCTCGGCGGGGATCGCCGTCGACGGGACGGGCCGCGAAGTGGTCGTCACCGAGCCGGTCGTGCTGCGCGAGAGCGACTTCGAAGAGGTCAACGGCGCGGACCAGCCGACGGACGAGCCCTACCCGGTCTTCCTCACCGCGGCCGACCGGGAACCGGCCCAGCTCCCGGGGCCGGTCTCCTGCTCCGGCAGCGCCACGAAGACCCGGGTCGAGGAGTCGTACCAGATCCTCTTCGGGCGCCTCGGCGACGAGCGGCTGGCGGCGGAGCAGCAGCCGCCCGCGATCGGCGCCCCACCGGCCGATCCGCCCGCCCGCTGGCTCGTCCTGCTGGGCTATGTCCACTGGGCGGACGGCCACTTCAGTGGCATCGAGACCACGGCGCGCGGCGTCGCGGCGCGGTTCGCCGGAGTGCGTGCGGACACCGTCTCGGCCCGGTCGGGCGCGCTGACCCTGCGGACCGGCACGGAGGCCGAGGAGGGCAAGCCCGCCCTCGTCCTGTCCGGCGGCGATCAGCCCACCCTGGTCTTCGGCCTCTACCAGGGCGGCGGCGCGGTCGCCCCGCTGATGACCGTGGCGGCCAACGGCAACCTGACGATCGAGGGCAGCTTCAGCGGCCGGATGCCGGCCGGCAGCACGCTGGTGACCTCCGGGACCGCCACCGACGGAATGCTGCTGCCGCTGCCGTCCGGCATCACCCCGGAACAGGTCGCCGACGGGCGGGTCGTGATCCATGTCCATCTCACCCCGCGCACACCGCCCCTGGCGGGCACGATGCTCTACAGCCCGGTGGAGGTCGCTGTGGACGGAGACCGGCGGGTCCGCTGCCGGGTGCGCCTGTACGACCCCCTGAAGGCCACCCCCGAGGTCGTCGAACAGCCCGGTGCGGTCGACTTCCTCGTCCTGGCGACGGTCGCGCCGACGAACGGCGGTGGCTGACGATGGCACTTTCCGTGGTGTACGCCGTCGACACCGGCCACGTCGTGGGCGCGCTGGCTCTGACCGGCGGCGCTGCCCCGGACGAGGTGGCCGCGCTCGTCGGCCGCGCGCTGCCGTTACGCGTATCCCTGGACGGAGGCCGCGTCGCGGCCCTTCCGCTCAGTGCCCGGGACCTCGCCGTGGCGGCCGTGGACGACGAACCGGCCGCCCTCGCCGAGCCGTTGGCCTTCGGGGTCGAGATGACGCCCGAGGGCAAACCCAAACCGGCGCTGGTGCGGCTCGCGTCGTGGACCGACGGCATCGCGCTGGCCACGGACGGGCTCACCGTCACCGTGAAGGTCGCCGTGGCCCGCCCCACCCCCGTGGTCGCCCTGGTCTCCGACGAGCAGGACACCCATGTGCTCGCCGGGGAGATCCCCGCCCAGCAGACCCAGGTGAAACTGCCGGTGACCCTCGTGGCGGACAGCGTGCACGGTGTGCTGGTGCTCGCGGCCGGCTGGGCGGGCCACTTGGGGAAGGTGAGGGTGACGTGAGCGCGCCCACCGCGCCGACCGCCAGCGGGACCGGCGAGACCGGCGACGACGGTGAGCCCGGCGAGATCACGGTGCACCGGTGCACCGTGACGGTGGTCCGGCGCGGTGGGTGGAGCTGGGGGCCCGAGCCACGCGGCCTGGTCCGCCAGGTGGTCGAGGCCCTGCCTGAGTTGCTGGCGGATCACTTCGCCGAGCGGCTGGCGACCGACGGGCCGGATGTGGAGATCACCGAGCCGCTGACCGTCACCGTCCGGCCGGGCCGGGACGGCTGGTCCGGTCGGACGGCGGGCGGTGGGCCGCCCGTCGAGGTCCACTTCGCGCCGGTGCCGATGGTGGAGGTCCCCGCCGAGGCGCCCGGCACCGGCACCGACACCGACGCCGTGTCGTTCGAGGAGTCCTTCGCGGCGGCGCCGGATCCGTGGACCGCCCCGAGCGCCGCCGCGCTCTTCGCCGAACTCGCGGAGCGCGGCGAACTGGACGCGCTGCTCGCGCTGTTGCCGGACGTGTCGGTACGGGCGTATCTGCCGGCCCTGCTCGGCGTCGACGACACGGCGGCCGCCCGGCTGCTCGCCGAACTCGTCGGGCGCGTCCTCACGGCAGGCCCTCCGCCCGCCGGTCCGCACGGCGAGGCCGCCCGCCCCGGGCCCGCCGAGCCGCTGCCCGAGCGGCTGCGCGCGGCGGTCGCGGGCGCCGACACTGCGGACCTGCCGCGGCTGCTCGCCGACTTCCTGGCGTCGGCGGACCGTGCGGAGGCGGTACGGCTGATCCAGCCCCCGGCCGGTCCGTACGACCCGGGTGCCGAGGAGCCGTCCGGCGCGGCGGGCGGCACCGGCGCGGCGGGCGGCACCCCCGCCGGGGCGAGCACCGCCGCCGGGGTGCGCACCACCGGCGAGGTGCAGGTGTGGTCCGCCCTGCCCTTCCTGCTCGCCGGGCCACTGGCCCGCATCGGGTACCTCGACGCGATCCGGCCTGCCCTGTCCGGTGTCGAACTGGCCGAGGACGCACCGCTGTTCGCGGCAGCCCTGGCGTACAAGGTGCTGGGCGCCACCGCACGGGGCTGGCGGCGCACCGAACGGGACAGCGAGGCCGCGGCCGCCTTCGCCGGTCTCTCCCCACCCCTGGACGAGGAGCGGCTGACCGCCTTCGCCCGGCAGGTGCGCCCCGCGCTCCCGGTCCTCGACGGCGTCCTGGCGCTGTCCGTGTGCCGCGGCCACGCCCCCGCCGACCCG
Source organism: Streptomyces sp. NEAU-YJ-81 (assembly GCF_017592595.1). Lineage (NCBI taxonomy): Bacteria > Bacillati > Actinomycetota > Actinomycetes > Kitasatosporales > Streptomycetaceae > Streptomyces > Streptomyces sp. NEAU-YJ-81. Next base: position 222,528 of record NZ_JAGFNO010000017.1, read on the forward strand.
CTGCTGCTCACGGGCGCCGACGACGGACTGCTTCTCATCGACGCCCACGGCATGTTCCCGATCGCGTGGGCCGCGGAGGCCGCCGGGCTGCTGCCGTACTGGCAGTTCTGCGGGCATCCGCCCGTGCTGCTCTGCGACGGGCCCCTGCCCCCGGGGACTCTGCGCGACCTCGCCTCGGCGGGCGTGCCGTTCCTCACCGGCGTACGGCCGCTGCGCGGCGACCCGGTGGCGCGGCTGCCCTGGCGCACCCCGCTGTGGAGCGCGCCGGGCACCGCACCGGACATGCGCCTCGCCGCGGAGCTGCCCGCCCACGCCCAGCGGTGCACGGACCTGGTGACCGCCCTGGTCACCGAGCGCCGGGCGGTGCCGCTCGGCCAGGACGGCGGTCTGGAGCGCACTGTCACCCTGGCCGCCGCGCTCGGCCTGTCCACGATCGCCTGGACGCTCTGGCGCGAGCGCGAGACCCCGGATCCGCTCTTGGCCCTGGACCGCTTCGCCGACCTGGAGGCCACGGTGCGGTTCGAGGCCGCGGCCGTCCGGGTGCGCGTTCCGATGGGACGGCGCCATGCGGACCTCCTGCGCGGCGGCCTGCTCGCCGATGTGCCCGACGTGGCCTGGCTGGGAGGCCGGACCCTGACCTTCTCGGCCGGGTGAGACACATGGGCGAACCAGCGCTTGAGCATCTGCGGATCCGGCTGGCGGGCCTGCACCGGGCGCTGCGGGCCGCCGTCGAGCGCCAGGCGGCGCTCGCCGCCCGGCTCACCAGGCCCGACCTCACCCCGTACTGCGTGACCGACGAACAGGTCGACGTACTGCTCGGCGAGGTGCACGTCTTCGCCGACACCATGGCCGAGCCGTACGCCCCCCGGCAGCCGGAGCCGGAAGCCGAACGGGACCTGAGGCGGCGCGCGTCCGCCGAGGGCACGACCCTGCCGCTGGACGCGCTCGCCACCCGGTTCGGCCTGACCCGCGCGGAGCAGGACGCCCTGCTCCTGGCCGCCGCGCCCGAACTGGACCGCGGCTATGAGCGGATCTACGCCTACGTCGTGGACAACCTGAACCGGCGGCTGCCGAGCGTGGAGTTGCTGGTGGCCGTGGGCGCGGACGGCGCGGCGGCCCGCCTCGCCCTGCGCCGCGCCCTCGGCCCGGCCGGGCCACTGCGCCGGTACGGGCTGCTGCGCGCGCACGGCGAGGCCGCGGTCGAACTCGCCCAGGAACTGGTCCCCGGCCCCGGGGTGCTGGACTTCCTGCTGGGCTGGGGCGGCGACGTGGGACTGCTCGGCCATGACCCCGGCGAGGTCGCGCCGCCGGAGCCCCGCGTGCTGTCCCCGTACCTCTCCTCGGACCGGCTCACCCGGCTGGGCCGGGCGCTGGGCTCAGGCGACCTCGACCTGGCCGGGCTGTGGGGCTGCCCGCCCGACGGCCAGCTCGACGCCGTACAGGCGCTGGCCCGGGCCGCCGGAGCGCCGCTGCGCACCCTGACCGCCGACCCCGAGGCCGATCTGCGGACGGCCGCCGTGCTGGGCGCCGTGCTGTGGATCCCCACCGACGACCTGCACGGCGAGGGGCAGAGGCCCGCCGCCGACGCGGTGTCCGCCGCGCTGCTGCGCTCGCGCGTGCCGGTGTGCCTGACCGGCCTGAAGCCCTGGCGCCCGGCGGGCCTGCTCGCCGCGCGCGCATACGCCGAACTCACCGTGCCCGTCCCGGGGTTCACCGAGCGCCGGGCGATGTGGTCGGCCGCGCTCCCGGACCTGAACGGCACCCTCCTCGAAGACCTCGCCGTTCGCTACCGGATGAGCGGCGGCGAACTGCGCGCCGTCGCCTCGGTCGCGGACGCCGGGGCGCGCCTGGCCGGCAACGGACACCCGGAGCCGGTCGCCGACCACGTCGAGCCCGCCATCGCCACCGTCACCCGCGGCCGCAGCGGCAGCGCCGTCCACGCGATCACGCCCCGGCGCACCGTCGGGGACCTGGTCCTGCCCGATGTCCAGTTCCGCCAGATCCTGGAGATCGCGTCGGCCTTCCGCGCCTGGCCCCGGATCGCCGAGAGCTGGGGATTCGCCCGCCGCTCGGGGCACGGCGGGGTCAAGGCGCTGTTCACCGGGGAGCCCGGAACCGGCAAGACCATGTCCGCCGAGATCGTCACCGGCATGCTCGGCCTGGAACTGCTGAAGGTGGACCTCGCCCAGGTCGTCTCCAAATGGGTGGGGGAGACGGAGAAGAACATGGAGATCGCGTTCCGGCAGGCCGAGGAGAGCCACGCCGTGCTGCTCTTCGACGAGGCCGACGCCCTGTTCGGCAAGCGCGGCGAGGTGAAGCACGGCACCGACCGCTACGCCAACCTGGAAGTCGGCTATCTGCTGCAACGCCTGGAGGCCAGCGACGGCCTGGTCATCCTGACCAGCAACCTGAAGGACAACATCGACCCGGCCTTCACCCGGCGCTTCCACTTCGTCGTCCACTTCCCCCGCCCGGCCGCCGCCGAACGCCGCAGACTGTGGCGCCTCGCCTTCCCCGAGGAGGCCCCGCTCGCGCCCGACGTGGACCTGGAGGCCCTGGCCCGCCTGGACATGACGGGCGCCGCCATCGCCGCGGCGGCCCGCACGGCGGCACTGGCCGCGGCGGACGGAAGCGGCGATACGATTACCATGCGCCATGTCGTACGTGGTGTGGCACGCCAGTTCCAACGCGAGGCCCGCCTGCTCCGCCCGGCCGAACTAGGCCCGCACGCCCATCTGCTCGACGACGGAATCCCGGGGTGAAGCCGATGCTGCCCACCGAACCCCCGCTCTCCCTCCACCGCCTGGTGGCCCCGATCCCACCGGCCCGCCCCCAGGAGGTCGCGACGGCGGTCCGACCGGGGCCGGCCCCGAGCCCGGCACCGACTCCCGCTCCGGCGCCCGTGAGCAATGCGACGGTGGCCCGCGCAGCGCACCCTCTTGCCACGGTGGGGACCTCGCTCCTGGCCGGTCAGGACCAGTCGGGGAACGCGGCCGTGGCCCATGCCGCGCTGCGGGCGGTGCCGGTCATGGCGCCCGTGCCGCAGACCACGACCCCGAGGCCGTGAGCCCCGGCCTCCGGTCCCCCGGGGACCGGAGAGCCACGCACCACAATCCCAGGTGCTTCAGCCGCCCCCACGCGAGGCGGCCCGACGCTGGAACCCCTCGATCATCGGGACCAGTTCGCGGATCTCGGCCACGGTCTCTTCGTCGACCGGGTCGGTCCGCACGTTCGCGGGGTCCCATGACTCGTTCTCCAGCCAGTCGACGTACTGCGTGTGGTGCTCGTGCAGGACGGCGAGCAGGGAATCGCCGCAGCGTTCGACCTCGTTGTGCGGCTCGACGTCCTTCCAGATCCCGAATACGGTCGTCCGGCCCGCCCCGAGCTCGGAGAGGCTGTAGCAGTGCACCCGGCCGCCGTGCTCGAGGTTGACGTTGATGCCGAGGAACAGGGGGACCAGGTCCGGCTCGCGGGCGAAGACCTTGCGCGTGATGTCCGCCATCGGATCGGGCCGCTCCGGCACGCCACCGCGATCGGGGGGTACGGCCAGACGCCAGGGCAGAAGGGGGAAGTCCACCATGAGGTCCAGGGAGTGGGGGCCCGCATCGGCGAGCACGAAGAACTCCTCCGGGAAGCCGACGCCGTAGCACTCCCGAACCACCTCCTGGGGCCCGAGTCCGTGCGTGTAGAGGGCCCTGGCCAGGCTTGCCATCGACGCGTAGTCGTCGCGTGACGACTCGGCGCGCAGCCGCCGCAGCGCGTCCTCGGTCACTCCGGCCCCTCTCCGGTCCGCTCGGCCTCCATGATGCTCGTCAGCAACGGGGCGAGCTCGCCCCAGACATTCTTGAGCGCGTCGGCGGTCAGCGCGGTGATGATCCGGCGCGTCACCTTCCGGGCCTGCTCGACCACCTGCCCGGCCTGCGGTGTGCCCGCCTCCGACAGAGTCTGGGCCAGGTGCTTGGCGTCCTGCCTGAGCTTCTTGGCGCGAGTTCTGATCACCACGCTGTGCACGGTCCGCCGAGGATCGTCGGCCATCAGCTTGACGACTTCTTCGACATGGACGAAGACGACGTCCTGGAGTTGGGCCTGTAGCTTCGCCCATGCTTTCTTGCTCACGCCCTGCGGCTTCGGGGTGGACAGGATGAACTCCTGGGCGAGCCGGGTGGCGCTGGCCATGGACTGCGACTGGAGCACCAGCGCGTAGGCCCGGTGGCTGCGACGGGCGATCTCCTCAGCGCCGAGTCTCGGATCGAGACCTTCGCCGTGCTCGGCGCCGACGACGTTCCGCGGGGTCACGGAGAGACCGCGCTTGTCGTCGCCCGGGGCCGGGCTCGTGGTGGTGCCGGCCAGGGGCGCGTAGACGATGGAGAAGCCGTCGCCGAACAGCTCCATCAGTTTGATCTTGAGTTTCCGGCCCTCGGCACCGCCGATGGGGTACAGCTCTCCCTGGGCCTCGAGCAGGCCCTGGGTCCGGGGATCCTGGAAGATGCCTGGGGAGCCTTCCTTGTCCCACGCCTTGATGAGCATGTTCGGCTCGGTCGGGTAGAGCATCTGCGTGTACCGCTTGTCGATGGCCTCCCGGATCGCCCGGTCCACCTGGTTGGAGAGCGTCGTCAGCTGGACGGTGCGGGGGTCGGCGTCCTTCTTCCAGTCGAAGTTCTCGAAGGTGTAGCCCCCAATGGTGAGCAGCGGGTGCTCCCGCATCTCGCCCAGCACCTTGGTGTAGGCGGCGAGGACGCCCATCCCCTTGGTGGTCGACACACTGGTATCGGCGTCCTGGCTGACGATGTGGACCTGCTTGTTGGCCTTGCTGAGGATGTCCACCGCCTTCTTGGTGTACGAGGAGCCGAGCACCTGTTGGCGGAAAACGCCGTACGGAAGCGCCTTCTTGTCGCGCAGGCCGGATTCGTTCTTCTCCGCGAGTTCCCGCTTGCCGTCCGTTGTGAGGCCCCGGTACTTCGCACGCACCTCGGCCAGGGGGGCGTCGCCCTGCTCCCTCCCGCCCTGGACGCGGACCCACCGGGGCGTCCAGACGAAGCCGAAGACGGCCGCGACGAGCTTGTTCGGCGGATTGACCATGCCGATGGCCGCGCTCAGCTCGCTCTTGTTCTTCTCGGGATTGAGGCCCTCGAAGGCGTTGACGCCGATGACGACGGCGGTCCTGGCCGCGGCCATGTCCTCCGACCCGCCCCCGGGGACCTCCCACGCCGTACTCAGATACCGGGAGGCCACCGCGGGGTTGCTCTCGATCTCGGAGGGAATGGCCGCCATATTGACGACGAAACCGATGAAGGGGTCGTTGCTCTGCCCGGCGGGCTTGACCTCGTGCAACTGTGCGACCGTCGGTCCGTACCTGTTGACGTCCATCCGGCCCTGCGCTCTGGCGATCTTGTACGGGAACTCGTCCTCCGACAGGGTCTCGACCGGCGTGTCCTCGCTCGGGTTGATGGTCACTCTGATGCGGTACTTGCCCTCGGCGATCTTCTTGAGCTGGATCCGGGTGAGGCCGTGCCGCTGCTTGATCGGACCGAGACCGCGCCGCACCGTCTTGACCGTGGCCGCTTCCTCGTTGAGCAAGTGCGTCGCATCGCGCACGGCGGCGTCCAGGGCGCGCTTCTTGTCCGCCGCGGACCGTTTGTCGGGGCGTTTGGCGGGCCGTTTCTTCTTCGGGTCGCCCCTTCGCTTCGGCCGCCGCCGGTCGGGACGGCGCCGCTGGTCCGGACGTTTCCGCCGGCGCGGGCTGCCCGGCCGCTTCCGGTCCGGGCGGCGCTTCGGTTTCGGCTTGGGCTTCTTCTTGCCGACGGCAGACTTGATCTTGGACCACACCTTCTTCACCAGGCCCACGATCTTGTCGATCACCCAGTCCACCGCCCGGTTCACCGGTTTGGACATCGCTCGGACGATCCCCTTGACGCGGGACGCGATCCCGCCCACGCCCAGGATCGCGGCGAGGACGCCCAGCAGGACCGGGATGGAGCGGGCCAGGGCCTGCTCGATCAGGCCCGGTACGCCGCCCTGGCCGCCCCTGGCGATCGCGATGACCGCGTCGAGCACGGCGTTCACGAACTCGAAGATCTGGCGGGCCTGGGTGACGATGAACCGCACGATGTCGATGATCAGCTTCACCGCCCGCACGAACGCGGACGCGGGGTTGAGCAGCGAGATCACCCACATGATCCCGGCGACGACGATCGTCGGCGTGACATAGGCGATGACCTTGTCCAGCAGGTCCTTGCGCAGATCGCCCACGCGCGTCTTGAGGTCGTCCCACATCCCGGCGACGCCCCGCTTGCGGACCTCCGCGACCAGCGGCACCGCGGTCTCGGCCGCCGCCACCGCCGGTTCCATCTTCGGGACCTTGCGGACGATCCGGGCGCGGATCGACTGCCAGGTCAGCCCGAGCAGGGAGGCGAGCATCTTCAGGACGCCCTGGGTGTCGAACTTCGGCGGCAGTTCGATGCCCGCCTCGGCCGTCTTGCCGAGCAGCCAGGACAGAATGCCCTGCTGCAGATGGCGGCCGATGTTCCGCAGGAACTGCCGCAGACCGGCGCCGACGGCCGAGACCAGGTTGCGCAGGAAGCCGATCGGGTCCTTGAGGATCAGCATGACCGCCGACGCGGCCTTGGCGAGGACCGACAGCAGCAGCCGCTTCAGCTCCAGGATGGTGTTGATCACGGCCTTGACCGCGTCAACGGCCTTGGCCACGAGGCCCTTGTTCTTCTCCTTCTCCGCGGCGATCTCGTCGTCGACGGACTTGAGCGCGTCGGTGTACTTGGTGGCCAGTGTGTCGACGAGCTGGGTGCCCTTGTCGTCCACGGACTGGGTGAGTTCGTCGAACTTGTCGGTGAACTCGGCCGCCGCCTGCTGCCCGATGGACCGCAGGTCGGCCGGGAGTTTGCGGACCGCGGCCTGCAACTCGGACCGGCCCCGCACGATGCGGTGCTTGGCCCGGTTCAGCTCGGCGCCGATGGTGTCGGCGACGTCCGAGATCACCTGCCGCATCCGGCGGACGTAGTTGTCGCGGGCCTCCTCGAAGATCTTGTCGGCTTCGGCGGGCAGTCCGGCGAACTTGTCCCGTACCCAGCGCAGTTTGCCCGTCGCACCCGAGTACCGGCGGTCCTTGTACTCGTCCATCTTCCGCTGGTGCTCGGCGGTGAACGCGTCCCGCGCCGCCTTCTCACCCCTGCCGAACTGGTCGTCGACCAGCTTGTCGAGGCCGTCGAGGATCGCCTCGACGTCCTTCTTCATCGTGTCGAAGACCCCTTGCAGAAGCGTCGTGACCTGGGTTCGCTTCTCCTCGTCCCGGCCCTTCGTGCCGCCCTTGCCCCGGTCGACCTGCTGCCCGGTCCGCGCCCGCTGGGCGCCCATCGCGCCCATGGCGGCCGCGCCGAGCCGCTTCGCCTGCGCGGTGGCCGCGTTGAGCTCCTTCTTCTCGTGCCCGCGCATCCGGCCGGGGGCCGCCTCGGAGTGGCGCTCGGCGGCCTTCTTCGCGCCCAGCGCCTCCTTGAACGTGGGCTCGTTGGACTTCTGCAGCTGTCCTTCGGTGACCTGCGCGCCCACCATCCGCTGCTTGAGCTTGGCGGGGCCCGCGGACATGTCGGTGGCCGACGGCGGCAGCTTGTCCGGTACGGCGTTCGCGGGATTCGGCGTGCCCGGGGCCCCCGGGGGCCGGTCCGAGGTCAGCGGTACGACCTTCTTGGGGACGGCCGCCGAGGTGTCCGGCGGGGCGGCGGTCGTCGTGGCGATCTGCTCGGCCGAGTCCGACTTGCCCTGGCCGACCTTGCCGTGCACCTCCGCGCGTACCTCATCTGCCTTGCCGGAGTCGGCGAACTTGTCGGCCTCGTCGAGGTTCTTCGGTGCCTTCTCGGCGATCGCCTTCTCGACCGCTCTGATGAACGCGTCCTTGTCGAAGTCCTTCGGCTTGGCCTCGTTCATCTTCTCGGCGTTGGCGGTCTTGCCCTGTGCCTCCTCGTCGTCCCTGGGCGGCCGGGCGGCGTCCTGCGCGGCCCCTGCCTCCGTCCTCGGGGGTGGGTGCGAGCTCGCGACCGAACGCTTCTTGCGCCGTACGTCCTTCTTCAGCGTCGCGAACTTCGGATCCGCGCCCGGGCCGGGGCGTGCCTTCGTCTCCGGCGCGGCGGTTGAGGCCGCGGGGGTCGCCTCCGCTGCCTCCGCCGGTGCCGGTTCGGCCGTGGGCGGCTGCCGAAGGCCGGGCTCGGTACGCCGAGCCGCCGCGACCGCGCCATTGCCGACCGTGTCCTGCCCGGCAGGCGGCAACCGGGCGGAGGAGGGCGGCAGCGCCGCCGGGCCGCGTCCGCCGGACAAGGCGGCCGTCACCGCCGCGTTGGACGGAGGGAACTGGGGTCGTGCGGGGCCGTGTACTTCCGGCCGATCCTGTGTGGGGACAGGCACCGTCTTCGACACCCGGGGCCGCTGCGCGAGAGCCTTCGGCGGTGGCATCGGACGGAACCTCCCACGCATGTCGGTGCCGACAGGAACGTGGCGTCCCGCTGACACTCCCGCACGAAGGGTGGCAGCACGGGCGTGACGAGGCCGTCACCCCCGTGTCTTCACGCCGTCTCCTTGAGCGTGGGGAAGCCCCGCGGTCACAGGGGGCCGAGCAGGCCGTTGGTGAGTCCGCACAGCGCCTTGATCAGATCCTGGCCGAGCACCCGCCAGGATTCCTCCGCCGTGGCGGGGTCGATGCGGCCGTTCGCCAGGTCGTACTCCAGCTCGGCGAAGGCGTGCACGGAGAGCTGGCGCACCATGGTGCCGTGCCGGGCGCGGAGTTCGGGGCGGATGCCGTCCCGGCGGATGGCACCTATCTCATCCAGCAGGCGGAGCGACGGCGTGTCCAGATGGTCCTGAAGGACGTAGTCGCGCAGCGCGGGCTCGACGAGGGCCTGGGCGAGGAAGCGGGCACACCATGTGGGAGTGCCCGCTTCGATGTGGTTCTCGACGTTCGGCAGGATCAGGCAGTTGTAGTGCTCCTCCAGGGACACGGTCTTCCGCTCGCGCAGCGCCTCCACCATCACGATGCGGTGTTTCTCGACGAGGCGGGTGTGGCTCGACAGGATCGTCTCGATGAGCCCGTCCCGGCTCTCGAAGTGGTACTGCACCGCTGAGTTGTTGCGCTGGCCGGCCGCCTCGCTGATCTGCCTGACCGATACGTTCGCGAACCCGCGCTCGGCGTAGAGCCGTTCGGCGGTGCGCATCAGTTTGTCCCGCGCGAGCGCGGAGCGCGGAGACGGCGGGGCAGCCGGGCCGGGAGGAGTCATCCCGTCAGGCTAATGGCACCGGTCAGGCATGCCCCGGCCGTACGCACGGCGCCGCTCGCTCACCGCGCCGCCGCGCACCGTCACCAGGTGACCCACAGATCCTCGAAGCCGCCCGCCGAGATCCCCTCGCGCATGCGGAGGTCTTCCGGGGCGTCCCGCAGCCGCAGTTCGGGCAGGTGCCTGACAAAGGTGGCCAGGCACACCTGGAGTTCCACCCGGGCCAGCGTCTGGCCGACGCAGAAATGCGGTCCGGCGCCGAAGGCGACGTGCTGGGCGCTGTTCTCCCGGCGCGGATCGAACCGGTCGGGGTCGGGGAACTTGCGCTCGTCCCGGTTGGCGGCGTGCAGATTGACGAACAAGGTGCTCCCGGCGCCCACCGGCACCCCGCTGACCTCCGTGTCCTCGGTGATGAACCGGGGGATGCCCACCCCGCCGAGAGCGTCCAGCCGCAGGGTCTCCTCCACCACTCCCGGTACCAGCCCGGGATCGGCGAGCAGGGTTTCGTAGCGCTCCCGCTCCGACAGCAGCATCGCCGTCATCTTGAGGATCATGTTCGAGGTGGTCTCGTGCCCCGCGAGCAGGAGACCGACCACGGTGGCGATGAGTTCGTCGTGGCTGAGCCGGCCGTCCTGGCTGTCGGTGATCTGGGTCAGCTCGCTGAGCAGGTCATCACCCGGCCGCGCCCGCTTGCGCTCGACGAGATCGGATGCGTAGGCACGGAACTCCGCCTGCGCGTCGTCCACTTCGGCCTGGGTGTAACGCGTCAACGTCAGCAGCGTTTCCGACCAGCGGGCGAACTTGTCCTGGTCCTCGCTCGGCGCGCCCAGCAGCGCGCAGATGACCCGCACGGGAAGGGGGAGGGCCACCGTCGCGCGGAGATCGGCGGGTGATCCCGTGGCCACCATGGCGTCCACCAACTCATCCGCCATCTCCTGGACGCGCGGGCGCCACGCTTCCATCTTCTTGACCGTGAACGCTCGGCTGAGCAGCCGTCGCCACCTCCGGTGTCCCGGGCCCTCCTTGATGTCGGCGTCCCCCTGGGAGGGCCGGCTGAACGTCCCCCCGTCCTCGGTGGTCGACATGCGCGCGGCGCCCTCGCGGGCGAGATTGCGGCTGAACCGCGGGTCGGTCAGCAGCCCACGGACCTCCTCGTACCCGGTGAGCAGGCCGACCACGTCCCCACTGGGCATCCGTACGTGCGCGACGGGGCAGGTGGCCCGCGTCTCGGCCCATTCCCGCGGGGGCTCCAGTGCGTTCGGCTGCTCGAAGGGGTAGTCGGGGATGACTTCCGTCATGGGGGGACTCCTCCGGTGTCGGGGACCTGCGATCACCGTAAGGCGGTCGTCTTATTGAGACAATCGCCTTAGAAGGGGTGGCTGACATTCGACCGACAGCCAACAGGGGTGGTTGGATACGGCGCATCTGGGGTAGGGAGGCGGTGGGACCGCCGCGCTCAGACGTCGCGGCCGACGCGGTGAGTTCGCCCGCGCGCACGGGGTCAACAGCTCTCGCCTTTGTCTAAGGAAATTTGCAGAACTTGCCTGCGGGGGTCTTTCGGCGCGCTGCCGGGCCGACGGCGAAGCTAGCATCGACATCGAGCCAGCCGGTGTAGCCGCCCGACGACCTCGCTACATGGGTTATGAAATCGATGGAGGAGTCTTGGTCGACGCCCCGCACCCCCCTGTGCCAATGCCTACCAAGCGGAGCCGCCCCTTCAATCCTCCGGATGGTTACGCCCCCCTGCGCGAGCAGGAGCGGATAACGCGCATGACTTATCCGGGCGGCACGCCCGGGTGGCTCATCCTGCGCCATGCCGAAGCGAAGGAACTGCTCACTCATAAGAGCTTCAGTGCGCGCCAGGAGGGGTTGGTTTCTCCCGTCCCCACCGAGCTGCAGTACGACGGCCGTCCGGCCGATCCCGGTGCCTTCGCGAAGACGGACGACCCGGTCCACAGTCAGTACCGCAAGCTGCTCACCGGCTTTTTCACGGTCCGGCGCACGCGTCAGCTCGCCCCCATGATCGAGCGTATCGTGCACGAACAACTCGACGACCTGGAAAAGGCCGGGCCGGGCGCCGATCTGGTGGACGTCTTTACCGAATCCGTTCCCTCCCGGGTGATGTGCGAGATGATCGGCATCCCCGAATCGGAGCGGAAGACCCTCCAGCGGCACGTGGAAACACTCGGACGGCTCTCCTGTACCGTTCCCCAGGCGCTTGCCGCTGTCTCCGGGATGAATGGATTCCTGGCCCGCTTCATCCCCATCAGGATGGACGACCCCCGGGACGACCTCCTCGGAGACCTGATCCGGGGCGGGCAGCTCGATGAGCAAGAACTCATGGGCATGGCCGCCACGTTGATCAACGGGGCCTTCGACACCACGGGCAACATGCTCGCCATGGGCGTCTTCACCCTGCTCGAGCACCCCGATCAACTGGCCAAGCTCCGCGAGGACCAGGAGCTGATGGGAGCCGCCGTCGAGGAGCTCCTCCGCTTCCTCACCATCTCCCACCTCGGGGCCAGCCGGTGGGCGCTGGAAGACGTCGAGTTCGCCGGCCAGAGCATCAAGAAGGGCGAGGTGGTCACCGTCGCCCTCCCCGCCGTCAACCGCGACCCCGAGCGCTACGACAACCCCGATCAGCTGGACATCGGCCGTACGGACCACGGTCACCTGGCACTCGGCCACGGCGTCCACCAGTGTCTCGGCCAGCACCTCGCCCGCACGATCCTGCGCGTCGGCTACGAGGCCCTGTTCGACAGGTTCCCCACGCTGCGACTGGCCGTGCCGAGCGACGAGGTCCCCATGCGCGACGACTTCGTGCACTACGGCCCCAGGTCGCTTCCCGTCACCTGGGACGACTGATCGAGAAGTCAAGCGGTGAGTGTGTGGCGGACGGTGTGGAGTTCTCGCACCGTCCGTCACGCAAGAGGGCCGACAAGACGTACCACTAACAACAAGGTAGGACTGAGACCCGATGAGGATCACCGCCGACCGTGAGGTGTGCTGTTCGGCGGGCCAGTGCGCGCTGATCGCGCCTGACCTGTTCGACCAGAGCGACGAGGACGGCTCCGTCGTTCTGCTCGACGCGCAGCCCGACACCGGACGGCTGGACGTTCTGCGCGAGGTCGTATCCCGCTGCCCGACCGGTGCGATCCGCGTCGAAGAAGACCCTGGCGTGTGAAAACAGCGCGTGCAATCTCGGGGACGCGAATAGCGACGGAGAAGGCATAGTGGCAAGTGTCACACGGCCGGTGAAACACTGCTGAAACAAAATCCCGGGAACACGCCCGGGGGTGTCAACCACGCCTGAGTGGGTTTCTAGGGTTTCCCTTATGGGTCCAGAGCTAGTGTGGCCGGTGTCCGTCTGGCAGTCCGTGTTTTCATTACTTTCAGGGCCGTTGCGCTCTCCCAGCGAACGACGCGTTAAGTGTGGAGTTTCTGATGCCCGCTGCATCCAACCAGAACAAAGCTGTTGAAGCACTGCGCAAGTCGTTCAAGGAGATCGAGCGGCTTCGGCGTCAGAACCGCCAGCTGATCAGCTCGGCCACGGAGCCCATTGCCATCATCGGTATGGCCTGCCGATTCCCGGGTGGAGTGAATTCCCCGGAAGCGCTGTGGCGGCTGGTCGCGGACGGAACGGACGCGATCTCGCCCTTCCCGACAAACCGCGGCTGGGACGTCGAGGGGATCTACAATCCCGACCCGGACCATCCGGGTACCAGTTACGTTCGCGAAGGCGGCTTCCTCCACGACGCGGACCAATTCGACTCCGCGTTCTTCGGCATCTCGCCGCGCGAGGCCCTGGCCATGGACCCCCAGCAGCGGCTGCTGCTGGAGACGTCGTGGGAGGTTATGGAGCGGGCGGGCATCGACCCCGCCTCACTGCGTGGCAGCCAGACAGGCGTCTTCACCGGTGCCATGCACACCACTTACGCGTCCGACGCCGCGCAGATCCCGGACGAGATCGAGCCGTACCTCCACAACAGCGCCACCACCAGTATCGCCTCGGGCCGTGTCTCCTACACCTTCGGCTTCGAAGGCCCCGCGCTGACCGTGGACACCGCCTGCTCATCGGGGCTGGTCGCCCTGCACCTGGCCGCGCAGGCGCTGCGTCAGGGCGAGTGCTCCATGGCGCTGGTCGGCGGTGCGACGGTCATGGTGAGCCCCGAGGGCTTCGTCACCTTCAGCCGCCAGCGCGGACTGGCCACCGACGGCCGGTGCAAGGCGTTCGCCGACGGAGCCGACGGCACTACATGGTCCGAGGGCATCGGTGTGCTGTTGGTGGAGCGGCTGTCCGACGCCCGGCGCAACGGGCACCAGATACTGGCGGTGGTGCGCGGCTCCGCCGTGAACCAGGATGGCGCGAGCAACGGTCTGACGGCTCCCAACGGCCCGTCACAGCGCCGTGTGATCCGGCAGGCCCTCGAAAACTGCGAGCTGACCGCCGGTCAGGTCGACGCGGTCGAGGCGCACGGTACCGGTACCACGCTGGGCGACCCGATCGAGGCGCAGGCGCTGCTGGCCACGTATGGGCAGGACCGGCCGGACGGACGACCGCTGTGGCTGGGCTCGCTGAAGTCCAACCTCGGCCACACCCAGGCTGCTGCCGGTGTGGCCGGCGTCATCAAGATGGTGATGGCGATGCGGCATGGTGTGCTGCCGAAGACGCTGCATGTCGACGCTCCGTCGAGCCACGTGGACTGGTCCGAGGGCCAGATCGAGCTGCTGACCGAGGCGAGGCCGTGGCCGGAGACGGACGAGCCGCGCCGGGCCGGTGTGTCGTCGTTCGGTGTGAGCGGGACGAACGCGCATGTGATCCTGGAGCAGGCTCCGGAGGTCGAGGCCGAGGCGGAGGTTGCCGAGGAGCCTGCTGACGGTGGTGTCGCGGGTCCGGTGGCGTGGGTGGTGTCGGGTCAGAGCGATACCGCGTTGCGGGCGCAGGCCGGGCGGCTGCGGGAGTTCGTGGCGGCCCGTCCGGAGCTGGGCGCCGCCGATGTGGCTCTCTCCCTGGTGACGACCAGGTTCGCGTTCGAGCAGCGCGCCGTGGTGACCGGGACCAGCCGTGAGGAGCTCCTCGAGCGCCTGGAGGCGATGGCCGAGGGGGCGAAGCTTCCCGGTGTGGTCTGGGGAAAGGACGCCGAAACACCTGGCCGTTCGGTGTTTGTGTTCCCGGGTCAGGGTGCGCAGTGGGTGGGCATGGCGGTGGACCTGCTCGAAAGCTCGCCGGTGTTCGCGGAGGCGATCGGTGAGTGTGAGGTGGCGCTGTCGGCTCATGTGGACTGGTCGCTGACGGATGTGCTGCGTGGGGTTGAGGGTGCGCCTGGTTTTGATCGGGTGGATGTGGTGCAGCCGGTGTTGTTCGCGGTGATGGTGTCGTTGGCGAAGTTGTGGCGTTCGGTGGGTGTGGAGCCGGATGCGGTGATGGGTCATAGCCAGGGTGAGATCGCCG
>NZ_JAGFNO010000018.1:0-78497 GCF_017592595.1 Streptomyces sp. NEAU-YJ-81
CCGCACATCCACACCACGCCCGGCCAGCAACCGCACCACACCCGAGGCCCACACACCCTCGGCCCCATCCACCGGGACGACCACGACCCAGCAGCCACCCAAAACCCCGGCCGCCGACCGCTCCGTCACCGGCCTCCACGACACCCGGTAACGCCAACCATCCACCGCCGAACGCACCGACTCCTGCCGCCGCCACGACGACAACGCCGGCAACACCTCACCCAGCGAAACCCCCGGATCCACCGCCAACTCCGCAGCCAACGCGGCCACATCCCCGCGCTCCACCACATCCCAGAACCGCCCATCGACCGCCGAGCCCGACGCGGCGGCCTCCGCCGATCCGGCCAGGGCCGGGGCCGGGGCGTTGAGCCAGTACTGCTGGCGCTGGAAGGCGTAGGTGGGCAGGTCGATCGTGCGGGCGCCGGTGGTGGCGTACGGGGCGGCCCAGTCGGCCTTCTTGCCCCGGACGTACGCCAGTGCCACGGCCGCGGTCAGGGTTTCGGCCTCGGGGCGTCCGCCGCGCAGCGTGGCGGCGTACGCGGTGCCGTCGGCGTCGGGCAGACAGTCCTGGGCCATGGCGGTGAGCACGGCGTCGGGGCCGAGCTCCAGGAAGGTGGTGGCGCCCTTGTCGGCCAGCGTCCGCATACCGTCCAGGAAGCGGACGGCCTCGCGGACATGGCGCACCCAGTACTCGGGCGAGCACAGCTCCTCGGCGGTGGCGACGCGCCCGGTGACGGTGGAGACCACGGGGATGCGCGGCGGTGCGTAGTCCAGCACCTGGGCGACGCGCCGGAATTCGGCGAGCATGCCGTCCATGAGCGGGGAGTGGAACGCGTGGCTGACGGTGAGCCGCTTGGTCTTGCGGCCCCGCTCCTCGAAGGACGCCGCGATCTCCAGCGCCGCGTCCTCGTCGCCCGAGACGACGACGGAGTGGTGGCCGTTGACGGCGGCGATGCCGATCCGGTCCTCGCGTCCGGCGAGCAGCGGCAGTACCTCGTCCTCCGACGCCTGCACCGCGATCATCGCGCCACCGGCCGGAAGCTCCTGCATCAACCGGCCACGGGCCGCCACCAGCGCGGCGGCGTCCTCCAGGGACAGCACACCCGCCACATGGGCGGCGGCGAGCTCGCCGATGGAGTGTCCGGCGAGCAGTTCGGGGCGCAGTCCCCAGGACTCGACGAGGCGGTAGAGCGCGACCTCGACGGCGAACAGGGCGGGCTGGGTGTAGTCGGTGCGGTCGAGGAGGGCGGCCTCGGGGCCGCCCTCCTCGGCGAAGAGCACGTCGAGGAGCGGGTGTTCGAGCTGTTCCTCGAGGTACCAGCAGGCGTCGTCGAGGGCTTCGGCGAAGACGGGGTAGGCGTCGTAGAGCTCGCGGCCCATGTCGAGGCGCTGGCTGCCCTGTCCGGTGAAGAGCAGGGCGAGCTTTCCGGCGGCGGGGGCGCCGCGTACGACGGTCGGTGCGGCGCCGTCCTCGGCGAGGGTGCGCAGGGCGGCGAGGAAGCCGTCGCGGTCGCCGGCGAGGAGCACGGCGCGCTGCTCGAAGGTGGCGCGGGTGGTGGCCAGGGAGTGGCCGATGTCGGTGAGGGCGAGCCCGGGGTCGGCCTCCAGCAGCGTGTGCAGCCGTTCGGCCTGGCCGCGGAGGGCGTCGGTGGTCTTCGCGGACAGGGCCCAGGGCAGGACGGCGGGTTCCGCGGAGCCCTCGCCATCGGGGTCCTCGGCTTCGTTCCGCTCCTCGCCGTCGGCCGGGGGCTGTTCGATGATGGCGTGGGCGTTGGTGCCGCTCATGCCGAACGAGGAGACGCCCGCGCGGCGCGGGCGGTCGCTCTCCGGCCAGGGCCGCGCCTCGGTCAGCAGCTCGATGTCACCTGCGGTCCAGTCGACATGCGGGGTCGGCTCGTCGATGTGCAGGCTGCGCGGCAGAACGCCGTGGCGCATCGCCATGACCATCTTGATGATGCCGCCGACACCGGCCGCGGACTGGGTGTGGCCGATGTTGGACTTGAGCGAGCCGAGCCACAGCGGCCGGTCCGCCGCGCGCTCCTGGCCGTAGGTGGCGAGCAGTGCCTGGGCCTCGATGGGGTCGCCCAGCGTCGTACCGGTGCCGTGGGCCTCGACGGCGTCGACCTCACCGGACGACAGTCCGGCGTTGGCGAGTGCCTGGCGGATGACGCGCTGCTGGGCGGGGCCGCTGGGGGCGGTGAGGCCGTTGCTGGCGCCGTCCTGGTTGATGGCGGTGCCGCGAACGACGGCGAGCACCCGGTGGCCGTTCTTCCGGGCGTCCGAGAGCCGTTCGACGAGCAGCATGCCGACGCCCTCGCCCCAGGCGGTGCCGTCGGCGGCGGCGGCGAACGGCTTGCAGCGTCCGTCGGCGGCGAGGCCGCGCTGGCGGCTGAAGGCGATGAACGAGCCGGGGTTGGCCATGACCGCCGCGCCACCGGCGAGCGCCATGGTGCACTCGCCCGCGCGCAGCGCCTGGACGGCCAGGTGGAGCGCGACCAGGGAGGAGGAGCACGCGGTGTCGACGGTGACGGTGGGGCCTTCGAAGCCGAAGGTGTAGGCGATCCGGCCGGAGGCCACGCTGGCGGCGTTGCCGGTGACCAGGTAGCCCTCGAAGCCCTGTTCGGCCTCGTGCAGCCGGGGGCCGTAGTCCTGGGTCTCGGCGCCGACGAACACACCGGCCCGGCCGCCCCGGAGGGTCGCGGGGTCGATACCGGCGCGTTCGAAGACCTCCCAGGAGGTCTCCATCAGCAGCCGCTGCTGCGGATCCATCGCGAGGGCCTCGCGCGGCGAAATACCGAAGAACGCCGGATCGAACTCATCGGCGTCGTGCAGGAATCCGCCTTCGCGGGTATAGCTGCTGCCTGCCTTGTCCGGGTCGGGGTCGTAAAGCCCGGCGAGATCCCAGCCCCGGGTCACCGGGAATTCGGAGATGACGTCTTTTCCGCCCGCGACGATTTCCCACAGTTCTTCGGGAGAGCCGGCCGAACCGGGGAATCGGCAGCTCATTCCGACAATGGCGATGGGCTCGTCGGCGGCGATCGGGCCCATTGTGGCGTCGGCCGAGGACGCGTCGGAGCCGTCGTTCTCACCGAGCAGTTCGGCGCGCACATGGCGGGCGAGGTCGGCGGGGGTGGGGTGGTCGAAGGCGAGGGTGACCGGCAGTCGCAGTCCGGTGGCGGCGGTCAGCCGGGCGTGCAGGTCGACCGTGGCGAGGGAGTCGAAGCCCAGGTCGAGGAAGGGGCGCTCGGGGTCGAGGAGGTCCGGCGCCTTGTCCTTGAGGGCCTGCTCGACGATCTCGCCGACCCAGGCGGTGAGGGCCTCGGCGCGCTCGGCCTCGGGGATTCCGGCGAGCCGGTCCCGCCACGGGGACGCTTCCTCGGGGCTCGTGCCCCCCATTTCGGTGTGCTCGGGCGTGAAATCCACGGACTCACTCACCATCGCGCGCCCCATTACCCTCGCAGACATAACACCAAGACCGTACGTCAGCTTTACACAGGGCAGGGCGGCTAGAAACCCCTTCAAACCCCCTATGGACCCCTATCATCCCTTTGGGGTCCCGTATCCGGGGGGCAGCGGGCAATGGCCACGCTTAATTCACCAGAGTGCATGAGAATTCCGGTGGCGACAAGGATCTCGAGCAAATAATGCGCCCAGTATTCAATTTTTCAGAGGTGGAGGGCTTCAGAGGTGGAGGGGTTCAGAGGTGGAGGGGTTCAGAGGTGGAGGGGCGGCCTTTCGGTCCGCCCCTCCACCTCTCGGGGGATCGCCAGTTGGTCTCGGGGTGGTGTCAGCCGCGGTCGGGGGCTCTCTCGATGAACGGAGCGAGCAGCCCCGGTACCGCGGTCTCTGCGAGGGCGATTCCCTGGCCTTCGGTCAGGTCGTACACGTGGTAGACGCCTTCACCGGCGGCGGTGGTGGCGCCGAGGGTGATCAGCCCGACCCGGCGCTGGAACGGCGTCCGGGAGAACTTCCAGCCGATGATGGCCTCACGCTGATGGGCGACGGTGCGGCGGGCGAACGCCCCGGAGCACATCACCAGGAAGCCGCCGCGCAGGAGATGGCCGAGGCTGTGGTAGGCGTTGAAGGCGAACGCCACCAGGACCGGCACCAGCACCACACCGGTGATCACGCCGGTGATGACGAGCCAGGAGCCGAGCCACAGGCCCAGGCCCACCGGGACGGCCGCGATCAGGACCGACCAGATGAGGGCGCGGTTGATCCGGCGTCGCAGGGCCGCCCGGGGGTGCGGGAGAAGACCCTTGCGCTCGATCAGACCGGGGCCGGTCGGCAGCGCCTCGGCGGCGACCCGCAGGGCCTCGCCGCGCGGGGTGGGCGGGGTCAGGGCGCGGCGCCTGCGGTTGTCCTCCTGGTTGCCCAGGCCGCTGGCGACGGCGTTGAGCTTGGCGCCCTTGGCCCAGCGCAGCGGGATGGGCTCGACGAGTTCGAGGCCGCGCAGATGGCGTTCCTCGATGCTCACGGAACGGGTGGCCAGCAGTCCGCGGCGGATGCGGAAGATCCCGCCGTCCTCGCGGCGCAGCTCGTAACCGGCCCAGTTCTCGATGAAGGTGGCGGTCGAGCCGATCATGCCGAGGACGACGATGAGGACGGCGGCCAGCAGGGCTCCGTACCAGAGCGGAATGGTGCCAAAGCGGTTCTCGAGGTCCTTGATGATGCCGAGGTCGAGCGGGTCGACCTGGAGCTCGCTCAGGGTGCGGTACGCACTGGCCGCGGCGATGAAGACACCGCCCACGCCCCACAGGGTCAGCGGGCCGTAGCGCAGCCAGGACCAGTCCAGCCGGCTGAGCACACCGTCGCTGTCGGCCACCGGCCGGGCCTGGCCGGCGTCGCGCAGGGCGATGATCCGGCCGCGCAGCTCCAGGGCCTCGGCCTTGGTGATGCCGTCGAGGGCGAGCCTGCGCGCGGCGGCGTCGCTCTGGTCCCCGCTGTCGATCCGCAGCGTGGTGAGGCCGAAGATCCGGTGGACCGGGTTGGCGGTGAGGTCGACACCGCGGATGCGGCCGATCGGGACCGAGCGCTCGCTGCGGAAGAGCAGACCGGTGTGGAGCTCGAAGCGGTCCTCGGTGAGCCGGTAGCGGGTGGTGAACAGCCGCATCAGCCCGATGCCGCTGATGACCAGGAAGGTCACGAACAGCGAGCCGAGGGTGATGATGACCTGGAGGTTGGTGTCGCCGCCGGTGACCGCGAGGCTGACCAGGAACATGGCCACCGGTGCGGCGAGGATGGACAGGTTGACCAGGAGCAGCCGGCTGTTGAGCCGCCCCCAGTCCTGGCCGGCCTCGTGAGAGGACGGCCGCACGGTGGTGTCCGACGTCATGTGGCGTCTCCCGGGACGGCCTGGGTGGACTTGGCCAGGTACTCGACCAGGTCCGCCGCCATCTTGTGGTCGATGCCCTTGATCTTCACCGCGCCCGCGGCGGAGGCGGTGGTCACGGTGACGCCGGAGAGCCCGAACATCTGCTGGATCGGGCCGCGCAGGGTGTCCACGGTCTGGACCCGGGAGAGCGGAACGACCCGCCACTGCTGCCAGAGCCAGCCGGAGGCCGCGTAGACCGCCTCGTTGGTGGCCTCCCAGCGGTGGACCCGGTAGCGCCAGGCCGGCATGACGGCCATGTAGAGCAGCCCGGGGACCAGCGAGATCAGCGTGGCCCACATGAAGAACTCACGCGTGGGGGGGATGGAAGCCCACAGGATCCCGAAGACGAGCGGCAGAGGCAGGGCGAAGACCGCGGACTGCACGGTCCACCAGCCGATCGCACGGCGGTCGACCCGGTGCCGAGGCGGTCGGAGCCTCAGGTTGTCATGGCGTTCCACTGCTTCACCCTGCTCTTGCGTCTGGCGGGTGCCGGGGCGGGCCCGGCGGGGTTGGTGGACTATGAAATCAGGCCGTTCAGACCGACGCACCGGTGGTGGTCTGCTGCGGCAGCGGGCCGCTCGCGGTGTCCTGGCCCTTCAGCTTGCGCATCTTGGCCAGCAGCACGGCGGTACGGGTCAGCACCATGGCCAGCGACATGAAGACGAAGGCGTTGGCGTAGGTGTCCTGACCGCTGATCTTGTAGTCGATGGAGAACTTGACCAGGTCCATGGTGAACCAGTGCTCGGCGCCGTAGGCGAAGAGGATGCGTCCGCCGGAGAGGACGATCCACACCAGGGCGTAGCCGATGCCACCGATGGTGTAGAGGTCACCGGACGTGGCGTCCTTGTAGGCGGGCAGCAGCACTCCGGCGATCAGACCGCAGATGACACCGGTACCGACGCCCACGAGCTGCAGGGAGAGGTCGTTGCCCTTGGTCGGGAAGGACTCGACGAAGATCGCGATGACGATGGCCACGGCGATGACCGAGCGCACCATCCGCATCGTGGTGATGCGGCGGCGGCCGATGTCGGTCGCCAGGATGATGATCAGGATCGTGCCACTGGCGATCAGTGCGGACATGAACTGGCTCATCTGTGGCATACGGGACGTTCTCCAAGCCAAAAAGGGTGATGTGCAGGCGGTGTGACGACTCTCCGTCCCACCTGGCTCAACGCTAGAAGCGGACCGGCCGCCGCGAGACGACTGAACGGTGGGTTCTGGCTGTCAACCGTCCGGTGGACACGGTGGACACGCGTGGTAGTACTGAGCGCGTGCGCAATCACTCTCCGGGGGAGGGCTCGCAGACCGGGGCGTACTACGGTCCCGAGTCCGGCACCCGCTGGTTCGGCCTGTGGGACGGCTTCTTCGCCGTCTCCTATCTCGTCACAGCGATCCTGCTCTTCCTCTCCAGCGGCTCCCAGGCAAGCCACTCCATCCCGATCGCCGCGCTGACGCTGTGCGTGCCGTGGTACGCGGCGGTGGGCCGGACGCTGATGATCGAGGACACCTACGGCCCGCGGAACCTGGTGTTCGCGGCGGGCCTGGTGGCGTTGTTCTGCGTCACCACGGCGTTCAACCTCATCGGCGCGTTCGCGCTGTTCGCCGTCATCCCGATGCTGATCATGAGCCTGCCGATGGTCTGGGCGGTGGTGCTGGCCACGGTGGCCAATCTCTGCCCCGTGCTGGTGGTGGCGTTCATCGGGGAGGACCTGGGGCTGAGCGTCCTGGGCGTCCTGCCCATCTCGCTGCTGAGCATCGCGCTGTCGATGCTGCTGGGGCTGTGGATCAAGCGGGTGGTGCGGCAGAGCAAGGGGCGCGGGCAGCTCATCGAGGAGTTGCAGCGCAGCCGGGAGCGGGTGGCCCGGCTCTCCCACGAGGCCGGTATCTCGGCCGAACGCGAGCGGCTGGCCCGGGAGATCCACGACACCCTGGCGCAGGGCCTGACCAGCATCATCAGCCTGGTGCAGGCGGCCGAGTCAGAGGTGCGCGACGCCCCGGACCAGGCGGTGAACCATCTTTCGCTGGCCGGGCGGGTGGCCAAGGAGTCGCTCGCCGAGGCCCGTGACTTCGTGGCCGCCCTCACCCCGCCCGCGCTGCGCGGCGGTTCGCTCTCCCAGGCGGTGCGGCGGCAGGCGGAGGGGCTGATCGCCGAGACCGGCCTGGAGGTGCGGTGTTCGGTGATGGGCGAGGAGAAGCCGCTGCCGATGGCGGTGAGCGTGGTGCTGCTGCGCACGGTGCAGGAGGCCATCGCCAATGTGCGCAAGCACGCCCATCAGGCCCGTACGGTGGATGTGATCGTGGTCTTCGACCAGGGCGGCGTCCGGCTGCTGGTCCGCGACGACGGCGAGGGTTTCACCCCGGACGGCACCCAGGAAGGCTACGGGCTGCGCGGGATGCAGGCCCGGGTGGAGGAAATCGACGGGGTGGCGTCCGTGACCAGCAGCCCCGGACGGGGCACCACCGTGGAGGTGAGCGTGCCGGTGACGGCGCTGACCGGGGAGGCAGTGAGTGGCTGAGGATATGCCGGGCAATCCGAGCGGCCCCATCAGGGTCTTGCTGGCCGATGACCATCCCGTGGTGCGGGAGGGGCTGAGCGCCATGCTGGAGTCCGCCGAGGGGATCACGGTGGTCGGGCAGGCCGGTTCCGGCGAGGAGGCGGTGGTCCAGGCGGTCGCGCTGCGGCCGGACATCACCCTGCTGGATCTGCGCATGGGCGGGATGGACGGGGTCGAGGCCACCGGGCAGATCCTGCGGCAGGTGCCGGGCTGCAAGGTGGTCATCGTGACCACGTACGAGGACGACTCCGACATCCTGCGCGCGGTGGAGGCGGGCGCCGCGGGCTATCTGCTGAAGGGCAGTTCACGCCAGGAGCTGATCGACGCGGTGCAGACCGCGGCGCGTGGCGAGACGGTGCTCACCCCGTCGCTGGCGGGCAAGCTCTTCCGCTCCCGGACGGTCGAGCCGTCCCCGCTCTCCAGCCGTGAGCGCGAGGTGCTGCGGCTGGTCGGCCGGGGGCTGACCAACGCCGAGATCGGCGCCGAGCTGTTCGTCAGCGAGGCCACGGTCAAGACGCATCTGCTGCGCTCGTTCAAGAAGCTCGGCGTCTCCGACCGTACGGCCGCGGTGATGAAGGCGATGGAGCGCGGGTTCTTGAGCTAGCGCGGCCGTGACGGGGTTTACGACCGCGGCTTTACGACCACGGGTAGCCCCGCGGGTTTACGACCGCGGGTAGCCCCCTCTACACCGTCCCCGTCAGGCTGCTGTCCGAGAGCTTGGCGGGCAGGTCACGGCGCCGCTTGACGTTCAGCTTGCGGTAGATGCGGGTCAGGTGCTGCTCCACGGTGCTGACGGTGACGAACAGCTTGGACGCGATCTCCCGGTTGGTGTTGCCGTGCGCGGCCAGCACCGCGATCCGCACCTCCGCCTCGGTCAGCGCCTCCACATCGCGCTGCTGCTCGGCACCCTGGCCCGGCTGGGCGGCGGCCGCCGCGAACTCACCGGCGTCCGCGTGCCGGGGCATCAGCTCACGGCACAGCGGATCGGCGCCGCAGGTCTTGGCCACATGCCACGCCTTGCGGACGAACACCCGGCCCCGGTTGAAGTCGCCCAGTGAGCGGTAGGCGCGGCCGAGTTCACCGAGGGCGATGGCGAGCTGGATGCGGTCGTCGCCGCCCTCCAGGATCTCGACAGCCTCCTTGAGCCGGGGCACCCGGCGCTTGAGCTCGTCGGTGCGGGCCAGGACCACCAGCAGAGCGCCGCGCAGCCGGGCGTCCTCCGGGCCCAGCCGCAACTGCTCCTCGGCCAGCGCGCGGGCGCGCTTGGGGTCACCGAGGGCCAGCCAGGTCTCGGCGGCGTCCACCCGCCAGGGGCTCAGCAGGGGCATGTCCATCCGCCAGGCGTCCATCAGCTCACCGGCGGCCGTGAAGTCGCCGAGCGCGGCGTGGTAGCGGCCGGTGGCCAGATGGCAGCGGCCCCTCGCCCGCAGGTAGAACAGCCCGGGGAGGGTCTGGAAGAGCTCGTCGGGCAGGGGCTGTTCGAGCAGCGCCATGGCCTCGTCGTAGTGGCCCATCCCGGTCTCGGCCTGGATCAGGGTGGACAGCAGCAGCCCGATGCCCACACCCCAGCCCTGGACCGAGATCCGCGACATCGCGGTGCGCGCCTGGTGCGCGGCGACCTGCAGATCGCCCTGGCGCAGCGCGATCTCGGCCCGTACGGCGGACAGCAGCGCCTGCCAGGTGGGGACGCGGCGGGCGGAGCATTCGCCCAGCAGCCGCTCGCACCAGGACAGGGCGAGGTCGAGCCGGCCGGCCAGGACCAGCGCCAGCAGCGCGATGACCAGCGGCTGGAGGGTGCTGTCGCTCAGGTGGTGGCGCTGCAGGACCCGCTCCGCCTCGATGACGGCCCGGTCGGCCTGGCCCTCGGTGAGCGCGGCGGACATGGTGGCGGCGGCGTGGGCGTAGGCCAGGTAGGCCATGTCGCGGGGGGCGCCGGTGGCCGCCGTGACGCCGGTCCCGACGGTGGGGAGGCGGTCGCGCAGCGGGGGGCTGAGCATCGTCAGCCACTGGGCGGAGGCGGAGACGGCGGCGGTCATCGCGGGGTCGTCGCCGGTGCCGGCCGAGCGGGCCAGCGCGGCGACGGTGTCGGCCGCCTCGTCCAGCCGTCCCGACCAGATGAGGTAGGAGGTGATCGGGGCGACGTCGCGCGGGGCGAGCCGGCCCCGCTCGGCGTCCTCGATGAGCTCCGGCAGATGGCTCTCGGCGGCGGCCGGGCCGATCCGCCAGGCGATGCTGACCAGCCGGGCCTTGAGCGCGGTGCGCTCGGGGCCGGGCCCGCAGGCGTGGTGGGCGTGCGCCAGGCAGCGGAGCGCGAACTCCAACTCCTCCTCGACCAGGGCGAATTCGGCGGCCTCGCGCAGGACGGGGACGGTCCAGCGCTCGTCGTCCTGCCGGGCGGAGACCAGTTGGCGGGCGACGTCGAGGGCGGAGGCGCCGTCGGCGTGCAGCAGCCGGGCGGCGCGGGCGTGCAAGGCGCCGCGGGCGGTCGCGGGGGTCGCGTCGAGCACCGCGGTACGGGCCACCTCGTCGCGGAAGGCGTTGTGCTCCAGGATGGCGCACTGGTGCAGGTCCTGGACGCCCTGCTGGACCGTGCTGACGCTCAGGTCGAGGAGCTGGCCGAGCAGCCGTGGGGAGCGGGCGTCGCCGAGGACGGCGACCCCGCGGGCGACCTCCAGCACCTCGGGCTCGCCCCGGTGCAGACAGCCGAGGACGGCGTGGGCGAACGCCTCGCCGGGCGCGGGGCGCTGCTGGGCCTCGCCGTGCTCACCAACGGTCCGCCAGTCCTCCAGCAGGGCGCGCAGCAGCATCGGGTTGCCACCGGAGACGCGGTGGCACTCGGGGGCGAGGCGGGCGGCGACGGTGGCGGACAGGAAGCCGGACAGTGCCTCGGCGACGCCCGACTCGGTGAGCATGTGCAGCCGCATGCGGACGCAGTTGGGCTGGCGGAGCAGTTCGGCGTGGAAGGTGAACTGTTCCTGACGAAGCCGGGGGGATTCGGTGAGGACGATGAGAACCTTCGCCTGACGCACCCGACGGGCCAGGTGGAGCAGGAATTGCAGCGACTGATCGTCACCGCAGTGCACATCGTCGACGAGGACGACAAGAGTGCGATCGTCGACCATCCGCAGCAGTACCGAGGAAATCTGGGACATCACGTGCATGCGTCCCGCGGCGGTGGTTTCCAGCCCGTTTCCGTCAAGCAGTGCGATCACTTCGGATCGCACTTCGGAGGGCATCGCGCCGTTGTCGAAAATCTTCCGGATAATCCCGAACGGAAGGTCTCTCTCGGCTCTCGAACCGGTCGCTTCCAGGAGCAACGCGCCGCTTTCGATGGCCTGTTCGGCAAAGGTGTTCAGCAGCGTGGTCTTCCCACTGGCCACCGCGCCGCTGACCAGAGCCAGCCGGCCCCTGCCCTGGGTCGCGCCGCGCAGCATTTCGCGCAGGGCGGAGAGGTGGTTCTCCCATTCGAAGAGGTTCGCAGGCAAAGAATTCATCCCCCGATGAACGCCACCTGATGCCTCCAACGGACTGCCGGGGGCAACAAGCGTGACGAGTGGTGTTTTCCAGTACGTCGGCCAGGTTCCTGAAGCGCCCGGGTCAGGGTCTCGACCCCGAAAGCCGCTCCGCGACGAGACTCATAATCGGCTCTTGATGCCCGGCCAAGAAGAAGTGACCACCAGGGAACACCCGGATGTCGAACGCGTCGGTGGTGTGCGACCGCCATGCCTCCGCCTCTTCGAGGCTGGTCCTGGGGTCGTTGTCGCCGGTCAGCACGGTGATCGGCGAGCGGACGGCGGCGCCGGGCGCGGAGCGGTAGGTCTCGATCGCCTTGTAGTCACCGCGGATCGCCGGCATCGCCATGCGCAGAATCTCCTCATTTCCGAGGACGCGGGAATCGGTGCCGCTCAGCAGCTTCATCTCGCGTACGACGCCGTCGTCATCGCGCCGGTGCACATTCTCATCGCGGTAACGGGAGGGCGCCCGGCGGCCCGACGCGAAGAGGGCGAGCGCGGAGAACTCCGCGTCGGCCTCCTCCAGCCGCCGGGTCACCTCGAACGCGAGAACGGCGCCCATGCTGTGGCCGAAGAAGACGACCGGGAGATCGAGCCACGGCTTCAACTCCGCGGCGATGGCGTCGGCGTACTCGTCGATGTTCTCGATCAGCGGGTCCTGCCGCCGGTCCTGACGCCCCGGATACTGCACGCACAGGACATCCGCGGACGACGAAAGCGTTTGTGACATCGGGAAGAAGAACGACGCCGAACCACCGGCGTGCGGCAGACAAATCAGACGGGCGCGACTCTCGGGCGCCGGATGGAATCGTCGTATCCAGACGCTGTCTTCTCGCTGTGCACCCATGCGTAGGGAAGTTCTTTCACTCGTCAGGCAATCCGTGCGGGCAGACGGCAGAGCCTACCGGGCGTGCATCCAGGGCACCTCGGCACAGCACTGCCCCTCCATGATTAACACGCCCATTGATGTAGGGGGCACCCCTAGTCTAGGGGGATTCTCCTTGACTGGGACCCCGGGGCGTGTGCGACTGTCGTGCACTCCTGCTGAGCGCCTCCGCCAGATCGTCCAGGGCGTGCACGAGTTGCTCGGCGTCGCGCAGCGCCACCCCCGGACGGTCCCCGGCCCGCTGCTGCCACCGCGCCAGCGACTGGTGTACCGCCTCCCAGTCCAGCGGCCGCCGCTGCCGTACCGCCTCGACCGCCTTCGGGATCGCCTGCCGCAGTGCCGCGGCGAAGTCCCCGGCCCCTTCGGACGGCGCCGCGTCGCGCTCCGGCAGATGCGCCTCCAGCAGCATGACGACTCGTCCCATCGTGGACAGCGCCGTCTGCGCCGCCCGCGCCGCCCGCTGCGACAGTCCGCGGTGGCGCACCGGTTCCCGGTGGGCCTGTGACTCGCTCTGCTCCCAGGCCGCCCGCGCAGCGCGGGCGTCCAGCAGGGCGTCCCGCACCTGGCGGGGGCGGCGGTCGGCGGGGCGGGCGTAGGCGTCGAAGACGGCGGTGGCGAAGGAGCCGTTCGCGGTCAGCCAGTCCGCGAGCCGGTCCCGCAGCCGCGGTGTCTCCCAGGCGGGGAAGACCGCGTACGCGACCATCGCCAGCACCCCGCCGAGCAGGGTCAGCGCCACCCGCGCCTGCACGGTCTGGCCCCATGCCTCGCCCGCGATGCTGAGCAGGAAGACCACGTACGCGCTCACGCACGCGGAGGTCACGATGAAACCGGTGCGCAGCAGTAGGTACATCGCCAGGACGCAGACCACGGCCAGCCCGGCGCTCAGGTAGGAGCCGGGGTGGACCAGTGCCACCACCCCGCCACCGACCAGCACACCGGCCAGGGTGCCCAGGAAGCGGGCGACACCGCGGGAGTACGTCTGGGCGAAGTCCGGCCGCAGCACCATCGTGGAGGTCAGCGGCGCCCAGTAGGAGTGCCCCAGCGGCAGGGCCGTGCTCAGCAGATAGCCGCTGACGCTGACCGCGCACAGGCGCACCGCGTGGCGCAGTACCGGCGAGGACCAGCGGGCCTCGCGGCGGATGGAGCGCAGCGCCATGGTCACGGTGCCCGGGATACCGGGGCGGGGCAGGAAGCGGTGGACCGTCCGGCCTTCGGCGGACACCTCCTCCACCGGCTCATCGGACGCCTCCACCACGTCCGCCACCAGCGAGAAGAGCCGCAGCGCGGCACGGCGGGCGGCCCCGCTCAGCTTCGGCCCGTCCTCCGGCATCCGCAGGACGGACATGGCGTCGGAGGGCACCCGCACCGGTGTGCCGTGGCGGATGGCGTGGGCCACCGCGTCCAGCACGGTGCCCGTGGCGGCCAGCAGTTCCCGCACCCGGTCGCGCTCGGGCCCCTCCTCGGGGGCACCGACCACCGGGTCGGCGAGCGAGGCGAGCACCGGACGGATCCGCTCGGCCAGCAGCCGGTAGCCGCGTAGCTGCCGGGGACGGCGCCGGGCCTGACGCGGGGTCAGGGCGGCGGCGCTGCGGGCCTCCATCAGCGGCTTGGGGTCGAAGTGCGCCACCGGTTCGTAGCGCAGCTTGCGGGCGTAGTCCGCGACGGCGGCGAGCGCGTCCGCGAGGGCGTCGCGCTGCACACCCCACGGGCGTACCGGAAAGAGCACGATCAGCGCGGCCTGCACCACGCCGCCGAGCCCGACCAGCAGGGCGTGCCCCAGGGCGCCCAGGGTCGAGGTCGGCAGCGTGACCGTGATCAGCATGACGGCCACCATCTGGGTGGAGACCAGCCCGGAGACCGGGCCGACCGCCCATGACATGCCCGTCATCAGCGTCCATACGGCGAGCATGATGACGAAGGTGAGGGTGTGGGTGGCGGCCAGATAGCCGAGGAAGGTGCTCACCGCGAGACCGGCCGCGGCGGCCAGCGCCAGCCAGGGGCGGGGGCGCCAACTGCGCTGGAAGGTGGCGATCCCGGCCGAGAAGGCGCCGAAGGCCGCCGAGACGGCGAGCGTCGGCGAGCCGAGCCACAACGCCATCCCGATGACGATCGCCACCCCGCACGCACCGCGGAGCGCGACCAGCGGCTCCATCCTGATGCGTTCGATCGCAAGGCCGGTCCGGGAGGTCTCCTTCAACGCGTGCGACCAGGTCATGCGGCGAGACTACGGGGTGGCCCCGGGAGAACTGAACCAACCGTTCCGCTCTGGTTTCCCCCGGGTCCGGCCCCTGGCGGGGATCAGTCCCCGGGCTCGCAGTCCACCTGGAGGAGCTGGAGCGGCCGACTGCCGTCGAGGTCCACATACGCGGTGAAGGTGTGGGTCTCCGGCTCCTGGCCCCAGTGGGTGGTGATGGTCGCCCAGCCGACCCGCGCGGACTG
Source organism: Streptomyces sp. NEAU-YJ-81 (assembly GCF_017592595.1). Lineage (NCBI taxonomy): Bacteria > Bacillati > Actinomycetota > Actinomycetes > Kitasatosporales > Streptomycetaceae > Streptomyces > Streptomyces sp. NEAU-YJ-81. Next base: position 14,767 of record NZ_JAGFNO010000018.1, read on the forward strand.
GGCCGTGGTCACCTCGCCGACCTCGATGTCCTCCGGCTGGTTCTGCGCGCACAGCAGCAGGTCGAAGCCGGGCGTCTGGGCGGCCTCCTCCTTGAGCTGATCCGAGACCAGGTGCTCCCGCTCCCAGGCGCGCGGGCCGTGGTTCCCGTAGAAGCCCTCCAGGAAGTGGTGGATCTCCTCGGCGGTGTAGCGGCCGTTCGGGTCGGTCTGCGCGGCGGCCGAGGCGGGCGACCCGGCGGCCAGCGCGAATCCGAGGCCGAGCGCGGCCACACAGCCGCCGGCCACCGCGGCACGGGAGCGAAGTGAGCGCATCACAACAGACATGACAAATCCCCCTGTATACGGTCTTGCTTTGATGATTCGCCCCTTATGCGGGCGAGCACACAGGAAGACCCTTCAGCCCCGCCAATGGTTGCCTCAACTGTCCCTGGGACATGAGAACTTCCCCTGCGGCCCCCAGTGCGTCGCCCGCCCGGCCGGATTCTGGGTGAAGGCGCCGCAGTAGAGCACCGGCTCCGAGCCCCGGTCGGTGTGGTGCAGGATCACCAGCGGCTTGTCCCGGGGCACCGAGCGGCCCCGCCCGACGTCCAGATAGCCGCTGGCGCCCTGTTTCCGGATGCCGTTGTCGAGGCCGATCTGCACATTGGAGCGCTCCACGTTGTCGGTGCTGCGGAAGGCCCGGTTGGCCGCCTCGGCCATCAACTGCATCGCGTCGTACGCCAGGGCGGCCCGCCCGTCGTCGCGCCACAGGTCATGGGATCCGAAGTCCCTGGCGTAGTCGGCGTTGAACTTCTTGGCGATATCGCTCAGCCGCGGATGGCCCGCGGGCAGCACATGGACGGTGTGGTACAGCCGCAGCCAGGGACGGTCCGCGTACTCACCGGCGAGGGCGGCGGTGGTGAGGTCATTGCCGCCGAGCACCGTCAGCTTTCTGCCCTCGCACGCGGTGTTGTCCCCGAAGTCGTCGAGGAACGCGCTGAACTGGAGGGCGCGGGAGGCCCAGTAGACGACCGTACGGGGGTTGGCGATGACCCGCTCGCACACCGCGTCGGCCAGCTCGCCGATGCTGTCCTCACGGGCGACACCGTCCTGCCCCGGCCCCTGGGCGATATCGCCGGACCGGCCGCCGGGGGTGTACTCCAGGGTGAACGGCCGGGCGCCGAACCGCTCGGCGAACAGCGTCCCTATCTCATCGCTGTACAGATCCCGGGGGTCCTTGACGACCACGGCGGCGCGGGCCGGGGAGCAGCTCCCGGTGCCGTCGTCCATGATGTTGCCCCGGCGGGCGAAGTCGGCCTCGATCGCGGCCTCACGGCTGTTGGTGGGCGCCACCCTGCGGTAGTACCCGTCCACCTGCATCAGATCCGCCGTGGCCGTGGTGCCCACAACCGGGATCCGCGCGCCGCCCAGGATCCGCACGGCCTCCTGGGTCTGCTTCAGGCTCTTGGAGAAGCCCACCACGCCGATGATCCCGGAGCCCTTCTTCCGGGCGTCCTCGGCGACCTGGCGGGCGATGCGCGGCGCGTGTCCGAAGTCGTCCCCCGCGTTACGGCTGTCGATGCGCAGCCACACCTTCTGGGAGTCATTGCGCGCCTCGTCGTTCAGCGCGCGCTGGGCCAGTGCGATACCGCGCAGCTCGGGCACGGCCGCGTTGTACCGCTGGCCCTCCTGGTCGGCGGCCACGTCCGAGCCGATGTGCACCACCGTACGGGCGGTGCCGTCGCCGTCCCCGACCTCGCGGTCCACCCGTGCATTCTCCTCGCGGATCAGCCGCCGGGCGTCCTCGTACTGCTTCCGGGGCGAGTCCGCGCTCAACTCGGGCCGGCCCGCGACGACCTCGCTGGCCGCGCCGCCCAGACAGCCGCGGTCCGGCTCGTCCGTGACCCGGTCCAGCAGCCACACGCCCGGCGCGCTCAGCAGAGCCGCCACCACCACCCCGGTCAGGGCCAGCTCGGCGGCCGGACCGAGCCGGAAGGTGCGCGGCGAGACGGGGTCGAGGTCCAGCCCCTCCGACTCCGGCACGGGTGCGGGCAGCGCGGCCCGCAACGGCCGGGGCGCACGCGACGGCATCCCGCTCGCGCCGCGCAGCCTGGCGGCCGCGCGGCCCAGCCCGCCGCTCTCCCCCGCGGCCGCCCCGCCCGCCGGGGACGAGGCCGCTCCGCCCTCCGAGGACACGGCCGCCCCGTCCGCCCGGGATACGCCCACCCCGTCCGCCGGGGACACGGCCACCACCACGACCGCCGCGCACCGGGTGTCCCGGGCGGCCTCTGCGTACCGCTCCAGGAAGCGCTCCCCGGCCGCCGCACCGGCGGCGTCCTCCGGCAGCTCCAGCAGAAAGACACACCGGGTTCGCCGCCGGCGCCGCCAGGGCGAGATCCGGCCCGGCCGGGCCGCGCGCCGCAGATCCGCCAGCAGCGCATGCAGCAGCAGCTCCTCCCACCGGCCGACCGCCGCCTCCGGGTCGCGTCCGCGCTCGGCGCGCAGCAGCCGCGCGGCGTTCTCGAAGAAGTCCTCGGCGGTGCGGCCATGGCTGATGCGCCGCCAGTCGGCGTACCAGCCGCGCCGGGTGGAGCGCAGCAGCAGGCGGGTGCCGCGCCGCCCCCACCACCAGCGCGGCAGCAGTTGAAAGAGGGGGCGCATCAGCAGCCGGCGCAGCTCCGCGACCCACCCCGGCCCCGCCGTGCCGCCCTCCGCGCTGTCGCCGCCGAGCGCCCATAACGCCCGCAGCAGCGGCCCTCGGGCGATCCGCTGTGCGTAGCAGTGGTCGCGCAGCGCGCGGCCATCCGGCTCGGGAGCCCGCGGGTCCAGCGCCTGCTCGACGATGTCCCGCGTCAGGAAGAAGTCGGTGAGCCGCAGGCGGCCGGTGCGGCGGGGCACATCGACGCACAGCTCGCGGCCGAGGTCGAGCGTCAGCGGCCGCCGCCCGGCGGCGTCGCGGATCTCATCGGGGCCGAGCGCCGCGTACGGCACCCGCTTGGCGCCGTCGGGATAGAGCATCCGGCGCAGCCCCCGCATCGCCTGATGGGCGTGGGCCGCCGCCCGCTCGCCGTCGGCGAGCAGCAGCACGGGCGGCAGCAGATCCCGCCCCTTGGCCTTCCGGTCCCGAGGCTCCACGGCGCCCTTGAGCGCCTCGATGAACTCCTCGGCCCCTTCCCCCTCCGTGAACCCAGACATGCCGCCCCCCGCTTTCCCCCGTTTTCTCCGTGGGCCTGGGATCCCCGGCCCCCGAGACGGCGAAACCCCCTGCCGGACCGGGTCCGGCAGGGGGCGGGGGAAACCACTCAAACGTGCGAATCACACGTCACATACGCCTCAGTGGTTCGTCGCCTACGCCTCAGTGGTTCTTCGGGAACCCGAGGTTGATGCCGACCTCCTCCGACGGCTCCGGCCAGCGGGTGGTGACGACCTTGCCACGGGTGTAGAAGTGCACCCCGTCGTTGCCGTAGATGTGGTGGTCGCCGAAGAGCGAGTCCTTCCAGCCGCCGAAGGAGTGGTAGCCCACCGGCACCGGGATCGGCACATTGACGCCGACCATGCCCGCCTCGACCTCGAGCTGGAAGCGGCGGGCGGCGCCGCCGTCGCGGGTGAAGATGGCCGTGCCGTTGCCCCAGTTGGAGCTGTTGATCAGCTCGATGGCCTCGTCGTAGGTCTCGGCGCGCACCACGCACAGCACCGGGCCGAAGATCTCGTCACGGTAGGCGTCGGCCGTCGGCGGGACCTTGTCCAGCAGCGAGACGCCGATGAAGAAGCCATTCTCATGGCCTTCGACGCTGTACCCCGTGCCGTCCACGACCACCTCGGCGCCCTGGGCCGCGGCCCCGTGCACATAACCGGCGACCTTGTCGCGGTGCTCCTTGGTGATCAGCGGGCCCATTTCGGAGGCCGGGTCGTTCCCGGGGCCGATGCGCAGGCGGGCGGCCCGGTCGGCGATCTTCTTCACCAGGTCGTCGCCGATGTCGCCGACCGCGACGACGACGGAGACCGCCATGCAGCGCTCACCGGCCGAGCCGTAGGCCGCGTTGATGGCGTTGTCCGCGGCGAAGTCCAGGTCCGCGTCGGGCAGCACCAGCATGTGGTTCTTGGCACCGCCCAGCGCCTGCACCCGCTTGCCGTGCTCGATGGCCCTGGACTGGATGTACTTCGCGATCGGCGTGGAGCCGACGAAGCTGACGGCCGCGATGTCCGGGTGCTCCAGCAGCCGGTCGACGGCCACCTTGTCGCCGTTGACGACATTGAGCACCCCGTCCGGCAGCCCCGCCTCGGTGGCCAGCTCGGCCAGCCGGCGGGAGGCCGAGGGGTCCTTCTCGCTGGGCTTGAGGACGAAGGTGTTACCGCAGGCGATGGCCACCGGGAACATCCACATCGGCACCATCGCCGGGAAGTTGAACGGCGTGATGCCCGCGACCACCCCGAGCGGCTGGCGGATCGAGGACACATCGACCCCGGTGGAGACCTGGGTGGACAGCTCGCCCTTCAGCTTCTCGGCGATCCCGCAGGCCAGCTCCACGATCTCCAGACCACGGGCCACCTCGCCGAGCGCGTCCGAGTGGACCTTGCCGTGCTCGGCGGTGATCAGCTCGGCGATCTCGTCGCGGTGGGCGTCCAGCAGCTCGCGGTACTTGTAGAGGATCGCGGTGCGCTTGGACAGGGACACCGTGCCCCAGGAGCGGAACGCCTCCTTGGCCGCGGCCACGGCCGTGTCGACCTCTTCCACGGAGGCCAGGGCGACCTGGGTGTCCTGGGCGCCGGTGGCGGGGTTGTAGACCGGTCCGTACGCGCCGGTCGCGCCCTCGGCGGTCTTTCCGCCGATCCAGTGGTTGACGGTCTTCATGGGTGCGGAGCCTTTCTCTCGAAAAACGTCAGAAACGTCAGAGGTGGCGGCGGCGTGCGGCGGCCTGCCGGTTGTAGTCCTCGCGGGCCTTCACGGCGGCCGGACGGGTCGCGGTCTGGGCGACAGGCACATCCCACCACGCCTGTGCCTCGGGTGCGCCGGACACTGTGTCGGCCGTTTCGGTCTCCACATAGACACATGTGGGCCGGTCCGAGGCGCGCGCCGCGGCCAGCGCCTCGCGCAGCTCGCCCACGCTCTTCGCGCGCAGCACGTCCATGCCCAGCGAGGCGGCGTTGGCGGCCAGATCGACCGGGAGCGGATCGCCGGTGTACTGCCCGTCGGCCGCCCGGTAGCGGTAGGCGGTGCCGAAGCGCTCGGCGCCGGTGGTCTCCGAAAGACCGCCGATCGAGGCGTAGCCGTGGTTCTGGAGCAGCACGATGTTGATGTTGATGCCCTCCTGGACCGCGGTGACGATCTCGGTGGGCATCATCAGATACGTACCGTCGCCGACCAGCGCCCAGACCGGGGTGGCGGGCGCCGCGAGCCGTACGCCGATGGCACCGGGGATCTCGTAGCCCATGCAGGAGTAGCCGTACTCCAGGTGGTACTGGCGCGGGGAGCGGGCGCGCCACAGCTTGTGGAGGTCGCCCGGCAGCGAGCCCGCCGCGTTGATCACCACGTCCTCGTCGCCGACGACCGCGTCCAGCGCGCCCAGCACCTGGGTCTGGGACGGGCGGGCGGTCTCGTCCCCGGCGGCGTACGCGGCGTCCACCCGGCGCTCCCACGCGGCCTTGCCGGTGCGGTACTCGGCCTCGTACGTCTCGTCGACCCGGTGGCCTGCCAGCTCGGCGGTGAGCGCTTCGAGCGCGGCGCGGGCGTCGGCGACCACGGTGGTGGCACCCAGCTTGTGGGCGTCGAACGGCGTGATGTTGAGGTTGAGGAAGCGCACGGCCGGGTCCGCGAACAGGGTCGCGGAGGCGGTGGTGAAGTCGCTGTAGCGGGTGCCCACGCCGATGACCAGGTCGGCGGTGCGGGCGAGGTCGTCGGCGACGGCGGTGCCGGTGTGGCCGATCCCGCCGATGTCGGCGGGGTGGTCGTAGCGCAGCGAGCCCTTGCCCGCCTGGGTGGAGGCCACCGGGATGCCGGTCGCGTCGACGAGCGCGCGCAGCGCGTCCTCGGCCTCGCTGTGGTGGACCCCGCCGCCCGCGACGATCAGCGGCCGGCGGGCGGCGCGGACCGCCCGCCCGGCGGCGGCCACCTCGGACGCTTCGGGGGCGGGGCGGCGGACATGCCACACCCGGTCCGCGAAGAACTCCTCGGGCCAGTCGAACGCCTCGGCCTGGACGTCCTGCGGAAGGGCCAGGGTGACGGCGCCGGTCTCGGCCGGGTCGGCCAGCACCCGCATGGCCTGCAGCGCGGCCGGGATCAGCGCCTCGGGGCGCATCACCCGGTCGAAGTAGCGGGAGACCGGGCGCAGCGCGTCGTTCACCGAGATGTCGCCCGCGTACGGGACTTCGAGCTGCTGCAGCACCGGGTCGGCGGGCCGGGTGGCGAAGATGTCGCCGGGCAGCAGCAGCACCGGCAGCCGGTTGACGGTGGCGAGCGCCGCGCCGGTGACGAGGTTGGTGGCGCCGGGGCCGATGGAGGTGGTGACGGCCTGGGCGGCGAGCCGGTTGTTCTGGCGGGCGTAGCCGACCGCGGCGTGCACCATCGCCTGCTCGTTACGGCCCTGGAGATACGGCATGGTGTCCGGCCCGGACTCCAGCAGCGCCTGGCCGAGCCCGGCCACATTGCCGTGGCCGAAGATGCCCCAGGTGGCGTTGATCAGGCGATGCCGGCGCCCGTCCCGCTCGGTGTACTGGTGGGCGAGGAACTCCACCAGCGCCTGGGCGACGGTCAGGCGGCGCACTGCCGAAGCGGTCATCGTGGGTCTCCAGCGGGTGCAGAATCGGGTGCTTGATAGAGGGGCAGACGGGGGTCGACGGGCTGGTCCGGCCAGGTGGAGCGGATCCAGCCGTGGTCGGGGTGGTCGCAGATGAGCCAGGCGCGCTCCTCCTCCGGGCCCGCCATGACGTTGAGGTAGTACATGTCATGGCCGGGGGCGGCGATGGAGGGGCCGTGCCAGCCGTCGGGGATCAGGACGGTGTCCCCGGAGCGGACCTCGGCGAGGACGTCGGTGCCGCGGCCGTGGCCCGACGGGGAGACCCGCTGATAGCCGATGCCCTCGTTGCCGTGGGCCTCGGCGATCTCGAAGTAGTAGATCTCCTCCAGCTCGCTCTCCTCGCCGGGGCGGCACTGGTCGTGCTTGTGCGGCGGGTACGAGGACCAGTTGCCGCCCGGGGTGAGCACCTCGACGGCGATGAGCTTGTCGCATTCGAAGACGCCGGCGGCGCCGAAGTTGTTCACCTGGCGCGAGCAGTTGCCGCTGCCGCGCAGCTCGACGGGGACGGCGGAGGCCGGTCCGTAGCGCGCGGGCAGCCGCCGCTCGCAGCGGGCGCCGGTGAGCGCGAAGCGGCCGCCCGCACCGCTGGCGATCTGGGCGTGGGAGTCGCGCGGCAGATAGACGAAGTCGCTCACCCCGCTGAACACGCTCTCCCGGCCGTGCAGTTCAAAGGCCTCGCCCTCGGCGATCACGGTGCAGCCGCCGCTCAGCGGCAGCACGATCCACTCGCTTTCACCGGTGGCCAGGGAGTGCGAACCGCCGGGCGGCAGCTCGAGAACCCGCAGGCTGGAGTAGCCCCAGCCGGCCCGCTCTGGGGTGATGTCCACGGCGTAGGGGCCGTCGGCCGCCTTGCCCGCCTGCACATGGAAGCCGGGGAACGGATCAGTGGTGGTCATGGCGTGAAGTCTCTGCCTTCCGTAGCGTCACGTCTCGTAGCGTCACGTTTCGTAGCTCACGTTGCGTAGCGTCACAACAGGCCGACGGCGGTGTCCACGGCGGTCTCGACGCTGCCCTCCGCCGGATAGAGCAGGGAGCGCCCGACGACCAGCCCCTGCACGGTGGGCAGACCCAGCGCCTTGCGCCACTTCTCGTACGCCTCCTCCTGGCCCTGCGGAGACTTGCCCACGTCGCCGCCGAGCAACACCGCCGGCAGGGTGCTCGTCTCCATCACCGCCGCCATCTCGTCGGCGTCGTCGGTGACCGGCACCTTCAGCCAGGTGTAGGCGGAGGTTCCGGCGAGGCCGGAGGCGATGGCTATGGACTTGGTGACGGCCTCGGCGCTCAGGTCGTTGACGACCTTCCCGCCCGTGCGCCGGGAGATGAACGGCTCGACGAAGACAGGCAGCCGCCGCTCGGCCATCTCGTCGATGGCGCGGGCCGTGGTGACCATGGTGGTCAGCGAACCGGCGTCGTCGTAGTCGATGCGCAGCAGCAGCTTGCCGGCGTCGAAGCGCAGCCGGGTCAGGTCCTGGGGGCGGTGTCCGGTGAACCGGTCGTCGAGCTCGAACGAGGCCCCGGCGAGGCCGCCACGGTTCATCGAGCCCATGACGACCTTGCCCTCGAGAGCGCCGAGCAGCAGCAGGTCTTCGAGGATGTCGGCGGTGGCGAGCACCCCGTCGACCCCGGGACGGGACAGCGCCACGCACAGCCGCTCCAGCAGATCGACCCGGTTGGCCATGGCCAGCTTGTGGCCACCGACGGCGAGGGCGCCGCGTGCCGGGTGATCGGCGGCCACGATCATCAGACGGCCGCTGTCACCGATGAGGGGGCGGCGGACCCGGCGGTCGGCCGCCTCGGCGATGGCCTCCGGGTGGCGGCTCCGCACCGTCACGAGGTCGGAAACGCTGATACTCAAGATTCTTCCTCGCATTCGCGATTCATGAAGGGCACACGGAGCGCGGGGACCGCGTGACCGGACGAGGGGAGCGCCTGGCGCCCGGGGTCAGCCCCCACCCAGCAGGGCCTCGACCTCCGCTTCCGTGGGCATCGCGGAGGAGCAGGCGAGGCGGGACGCGACGATGGCGCCCGCCGCGTTGGCGTACCGCATGACACGCTCCAAGGGCCCGCCGGAGAGCAGCCCGTGGCACAGGGCGCCGCCGAACGCGTCGCCCGCGCCGAGTCCGTTGACCACCTCGACCGGGACGGGCGGGACCTCCGCGGTGGTGCCGTCGCGGTGCACGGCGAGCACCCCGCGGGGGCCCTGTTTGACGATGGCGAGCTCCACACCCGCGTCCAGCAGCGCCTGCGCGCACGCCTTGGGCTCGCGCGCACCGGTGGCGATCTCGCATTCGTCCACGTTGCCGACGGCGACGGTCGCATGGCGCAGCGCCTCGGCGTAGAAGGGCCGGGCGGTCTCCGGGTCGGCCCAGAACATCGGCCGCCAGTCGAGGTCGAAGACGGTGGTGCCGCTCTTGGCCCGGGCGGCGAGCGCGGCGAGGGTGCTGGTGCGGCTGGGCTCCTCGCTGAGCCCGGTGCCGGTCATCCAGAAGATCCGGGCGGCGCGGATGGCGTCGAAGTCCAGCTCATCGGAGTGGATCTCCAGATCGGGCGCCTTGGGGCGGCGGTAGAAGTACAGCGGAAAGTCGTCGGGCGGGAAGATCTCGCAGAAGGTGACCGGGGTGGGGTACTGCTCGACGGGGGTGACGAAGCGGTCGTCCACCCCGAAGGCCCGCAGCTCCTGGTGGATGTAGTCGCCGAACGGATCTGCCCCGGTGCGGCTGATCACCGCGGAGCGGCGGCCGAAGCGGGCCGCGGAGACCGCGACATTGGTCGCCGAGCCGCCGAGAAACTTTCCGAACGATTCGACCTGCGGCAGTGGCACACCGGTCTGCAGTGGATACAGGTCCACTCCGATGCGGCCCATCGTGATCAGGTCGTACGGCTCACTCATGCCTGCCCCTTCGGGAAAGACGCAGCTCAGGGTCTGGTGCACAGAATTCCGGGAGGTGCCCCGGCCCTTCAGGTCTAGACGTGTCCCCCAGCCACTGTCAAGGCTTTGTCCTTACATACTGACGTAATCATCCGGGGCCATGGCGTACGTTATCGCGTCGTTACGTCCAGATGAAATGTTGTCATGACAAAGCCTTGACAGAGGACAGTCGCGGGGAGTTGGCTCCCGTTCTGCAACGGCCGTGCCAACTCGACGGACCTGCCTTGAGAGGTGCTGGAACGGATGGACCTCAGACTCAATCGACACCGCAGAGCGGGCCTCGCCGCACTCGCCACCGCCGCCGTCCTGCTGGCAGCGGGCTGCAGCAGCCAGGGCGGCAAGAAGGCCCAGGAAGCCGACTCCGGCATCGCGGCCGGCAAGGCCGACACCCCGCGGCTGAGGATCGCGATGATCACTCACGCGGCCCCCGGCGACACCTTCTGGGACACCGTGCGCAAGGGCGCCAAGTCCGCGGCGGCCAAGGACAATGTCGACCTCGTCTACTCCAGTAACCCCAGCGGAGCCGACCAGGCCAACCTGATCCAGAACGCGATCAACCAGAAGGTCGACGGCATCGCCGTCACCCTCGCCAAGCCCGACGCCATGAAGGGCGCGATAGCCAAGGCGAAGAAGGCCGGGATCCCGGTCGTCGCCTTCAACGCCGGACTCGAGCAGTGGAAGGACATGGGTCTGCTGGAGTACTTCGGCCAGGACGAGAACATCGCGGGCCAGGCATTCGGCAAGCATCTCAACGAGATCGGCGCCAAGCACAACATCTGTGTGATCCAGGAACAGGGCCATGTCGCCCTCGAGGCCCGCTGCGCGGGCGTGAAGAAGACCTTCAAGGGCAAGACGGACACCCTCTACGTCAACGGCACCGACATGCCGTCCGTCAAGTCGACCATCGCCGCGAAGCTCAAGCAGGATTCGAGCATCGACTATGTCGTCACCCTGGGCGCCCCGTTCGCCCTGACCGCCGTCCAGTCCGCCAAGGACGCGGGCGGCAAGGCCAAGGTCGCCACCTTCGACCTCAACAAGGACCTCGTCTCCGCCGTCCAGAGCGGCGATGTCCAGTTCGCCGTCGACCAGCAGCCCTATCTCCAGGGCTATCTGTCCATCGACTCCCTGTGGCTCTTCAAGAACAACGGCAACTTCAGCGGCGGCGGCGAGAAGCCCGTGCTGACCGGGCCCGCGTTCGTCACCAAGGAGAACGTGGACACCATCGCCACGTTCGCCAAGAACGGAACGCGGTGACCCGGCCATGACCCATACCGCCACCCCGGCGGCCGCCACACCGCCCGCCTCCCCCGCGGCCCCGCCGAAGACCCGCACCGCCGAGCGCTCGCTGGCCCGGCGGGCGCTGGCCCGCCCCGAGATCGGGGCGCTGGTCGCGGCCATCGGCGTCTATCTCTTCTTCTTCGTCGCCGCCCCCACCTTCCGCCAGGCCGACTCCTTCGCCACCGTCCTGTATCAGGCGTCCACCATGGGGATCATGGCGCTCGCCGTCTCCCTGCTGATGATCGGCGGTGAGTTCGACCTGTCGGCCGGGGTCGCGGTCACCAGCTCGGCGCTGACCGCCAGCATGTTCAGCTTCCAGCTCACCACCAATGTGTGGGCGGGCGTGATCGTCGCCCTGCTGGTCTCGCTCACCGTGGGGCTGATCAACGGAGTGCTGCTGATCAAGACCGGGCTGCCCAGCTTCCTGGTCACCCTGGCCAGCTTCCTGATGCTGCAGGGCGCCAACCTGGCCATCACCAAGCTGCTGACCGACAATGTCGCCACCGACTCCATCACCGACATGGACGGCTTCGACCAGGCCAAGTCGCTCTTCGCCTCCGACATCGACGTCTTCGGCGTCGATGTGAAGATCACCGTACTGTGGTGGCTGATCTTCGCCGCCATCGCCACCTGGGTGCTGCTGCGCACCAAGTTCGGCAACTGGATCTTCGCGGCCGGTGGTTCGAAGGAGAGCGCACGGGCCGTCGGCGTACCGGTGAACCTCACCAAGATCGCCCTCTTTATGACGGTGGGCTTCGCGGCCTGGTTCGTCGGCATGCATCTGCTCTTCGAGTACAACACCGTGCAGGCCGGCGAGGGCGTCGGCAACGAGTTCTACTACATCATCGCGGCCGTGATCGGCGGCTGCCTGCTCACCGGTGGCTATGGCTCGGCGATCGGCGCGGTCCTCGGCGCCTTCATCTTCGGCATGGTCAACCAGGGCATCGTCTACGCCAACTGGAACCCCGACTGGTTCAAGTTCTTCGTCGGCGTGATGCTGCTGCTCGCGACCCTCGTCAATCTGTGGGTGCGCCGTCAGGCCGCCAGGAGGTGACCGTAATGGCAACGAACGAACCCAAGAACAGCCCCGCCGGCGCCGCGCAGACCGCCGCACCGGCCGATGAGCCGGTGGTCCGGCTGCGGGGCGTGGGCAAGCTCTACGGGAACGTGCGCGCCCTGGAGGGCATCGACCTGGCCGTCCGGCCGGGCCGGGTGACCTGCGTACTCGGCGACAACGGCGCCGGTAAGTCCACCCTGATCAAAATCATCTCGGGGCTGCACCAGCACGACGAGGGCGAGTACCTCGTCGACGGCAAGCCGGTGCGGCTGAACAACCCGCGCGACGCCCTCAACCTGGGCATCGCCACCGTCTACCAGGACCTGGCCACCGTGCCCCTGCTGCCGGTCTGGCGGAACTTCTTCCTCGGCTCCGAGCTGACCCGCGGCCCCTGGCCGGTGCGCCGGCTGGACATCCAGCGGATGAAGAAGATCACCGATGAGGAGCTGTCCGCCATGGGCATCCACCTCGACAACCTCGAACAGCCCATCGGCACCCTCTCCGGCGGCCAGCGGCAGTCCGTGGCCATCGCCCGGGCGGTCCACTTCGGCGCCCGGGTGCTGATCCTGGACGAGCCGACCGCGGCGCTCGGGGTCAAGCAGTCCGGTGTCGTGCTCAAGTACATCGCGGCGGCGCGCGAGCGCGGGCTCGGGGTCATCTTCATCACCCACAACCCGCACCACGCCTATATGGTCGGCGATCACTTCGCGGTGCTGAGGCTCGGCGCCCTGGAGCTGAACGCGGCGCGCGAGGACGTCAGCCTCGAAGAGCTCACCAACCACATGGCCGGCGGCGCCGAACTGGCCGCCCTCAAGCATGAGCTGTCCCAGGTCCGCGGGGTCGATGTGGACGAGCTGCCCGGGGAGGTGACCGCCCCTTCCGCCTGACCGAGCACCTTCCCCTGACAGGACGCCATCCTCCGGATGTCTTTCCACTGACAAGACGTCCGAATGTCCTGACGAACTCTTGACGGCCGCCCGCCCGGCCGGTGAAGCTGCCCAAAACAGTACGACGCGGGCACCCCAGCACACCGAGGAGACCCTCTGCCATGACTGCCGACGCCTCCCCCGCACCCGCCCTGGACCGCATCCGGGTCGGCTCGGCCCCCGACTCCTGGGGGGTCTGGTTCCCCGACGACGACCAGCAGGTCCCCTGGCAGCGCTTCCTCGACGAGGTCACGCAGGCCGGCTACCAGTGGATCGAGCTGGGTCCGTACGGCTATCTGCCGACCGACCCGGCCCGGCTCACCGAGGAGACCGGCCGGCGCGGCCTCAACGTCTCCGCGGGCACCATCTTCACCTCACTGCACCAGGGCCCCGAGGTCTGGGACGCCACCTGGGAGCATGTCTCCCAGGTGGCCGAGCTGACCCGGGCGATGAACGCCAAGTACCTCGTGGTCATCCCCTCCTTCTGGCGGGACGACAAGACCGCCGAGCTGATCGAGCCCCCGACGCTCACCGCCGAGCAGTGGCGCCATCTGTCCACCGGGATGGACCGGCTCGGCCGTGAGGTGCGGGAGCGCTTCGGGCTCGACATCGTCGTCCACCCGCATGCCGACACCCATATCGACACCGAGGAGAACGTGGCCCGCTTCCTGGACGCCACCGACTCCGACCTCGTCAACCTCTGCCTGGACACCGGCCACTACGCCTACTGCGGCGGCGACAGCGTCAAGCTGATCGAGACCTATGGCGAGCGCATCGGCTATCTCCACCTCAAGCAGGTCGACCCGGAGATCCTCGCCGATGTGGTCAAGAACGGGGTGCCGTTCGGCCCCGCCGTGCAGCGCGGCGTCATGTGCGAACCGCCGAACGGCGTTCCCGAGCTGGGACCGGTCCTGACCGCGGCCCAGCGGCTGGATGTGGACCTGTTCGCCATCGTCGAGCAGGACATGTACCCCTGCCCGCCCGACCAGCCCTTCCCCATCGCCGAGCGCACCCGGCGCTTCCTGCGCTCCTGCGGCGCCTGACCTCCCTTTCGCCCCCACGGGCCGTCGAACCGTCCAGAGAGCAGAGAGAAGAGAGATCCGCCTATGACGCAGCAGGGAATGCTCGGGGTCGCCGTCATCGGGACCGGCAAGATGGGCGCCGACCATGTCCGCCGCATCAACGAGGTGATCAGCGGCGCCCGGGTGGCCGCCGTGGTCGACATCGACGAGGCGCGGGCCAAGGCGGTCGCCGACACCGCCGACGGCTGTCAGGCGTTCACCGACCCGGCCGCCGCGATGGCCGCACCCGGCGTGGACGCGGTGCTGATCGCCTCGCCGGGACCCGCGCACGAGGCCGCGCTGCTCAGCGCGTTCGAGCGCGATCTGCCGGTGCTGTGCGAGAAGCCGCTCACCCCGGACTCCGCCTCCGCGCTGCGGGTGCTGGAGGCCGAGCAGAAGCTGGGCCACCGCCGGGTCCAGGTGGGCTTCATGCGCCGCTACGACACCGAGTTCATGAAGCTCAAGGCGCTGCTGGCCGGTGGTGAGCTGGGCCGCCCGCTGCTGCTGCACTGCCGCCACCGCAACGCCTCGGTGCACTCGTACTTCACCAACGAGATGATGATCACCGACTCGGTGGTGCATGAGATGGACCAGTCGCGCTGGCTGCTGGAGCAGGAGATCACCGCCGTCACCGTGCTCAAGCCGACCCCCAGCTCGCTGTCCCCCGAGCCGCTCAGCGACCCCCAGCTTGTGGTCTTCGAGACCACCGGTGGAGCGATCGTCAATGTGGAGATCTTCGCCACCTGCGGCTTCGGCTACCAGGTGCAGGCGGAGGCGGTCTGCGAACGGGGCACCGCCCGCGTCGGCGACGCGCACGGCATGCTGGTCAACCGGCCCGGCACCTGGGGCGGGGAGATCGCCCCCGACTTCGTGGCCCGCTTCGAGGAGGCGTACGACCGTGAGGTGCAGGCGTGGGTCAACGCCACCCGGCGCGGGGAGGTCGAGGGCCCCAGCGTCTGGGACGGCTATGCCGCGACCGCCGTCAGCGAGGCGGGGGTCCGGGCCCAGGCCACGGGTGAGCGCACGGCCGTCGAGATGATCGAGCGCCCCGCGTTCTATAGCTGACGCCCCACCGACTGACCCACAGCGGACCGGCCGTTTCCCACGGCCGGTCCGCTGTCGCCATGGCAGCGGAGTCATCGTCCGGTGCGTCACTCGTGCGTCACAGCCGTCACATCTCCACACGTCTACGTCACAGGTGCTCAACAGCCCCTGGCCGCCCGTCACTCAGCGTCGTTGACCCGGGCACAGGCTGATGGAGCGTGAGCAGGCGCGCCGCGGCTCCCCCGACGGCCCCACTGGGCCGTGGCCGCGACGACCTGCGGAAGGGCATAAGAGATGACCGACCGGAGGCTGTGGTCCTACAAGGAGATCGCCGCACATATCGGTGTGCAGACCGACACCGTGCGGTCCTACCGCAAGCACGGCCTGCTGCCGCCCCCCGATCTCGTGGAGGGCGGCAAGCCGTACTGGTACGCGGATACGATCCGCTCCTGGGTGGCCCGCAGACCCGGCAACCGCCGCGCCCGGCGGGACGCCGAGGATTAGCGGCGCGGGCGCCGTGGTGCCGTACCCCCGTGATCCGCTAGCGGCCCGTACTCACCCGGTCCCGCACCGTCTCCCCCTCTCCGGGCAGCCCGTCCTCACTGTGAGACCCGCCCTCGCCGTGAGACCTGTCCTCACCGTGAGCCCCCTTCTCGCCGCGAGGCCCGCCCTCGCCCCCGCACCGGCCGTCGGCGTCGCTGCCACTGGCGGCATCCGTGCCAGTCCCGGCGTCCGTGCGGCTTCCGGCCGGCGCGGACTCGCCCTCGCTCAGCCCGAACCGCGTGTGCAGCCGACGGAGCGGGCCAGGGGCCCACCAGGTGGCCCGGCCGGTCAGCTTCATCACCGCCGGCACCAGCAGACCGCGCACCACCATCGCGTCCATCAGCACGGCCAGGGCGATACCCAGCCCCAGCATCTTGGTGTTGGTGACCCGCGAGGTGCCGATGCCCACCATCACCACGGCGAGGATCAGCGCCGCCGCCGTGATCAGGCCGCCGGTGCGCCGCAGTCCGAACTCGACCGCCGCCTGATGGTCCCCGGTGCGGTCGTACTCCTCCTTGATCCGGGAGAGCAGAAAGACCCCGTAGTCCATGGAGAGCCCGAAGGCGACGCAGAACATCAGGACGGGCAGGGTGGTCTCGATATCGCCGGAGGTGGTGAAGGAGAGCGGACCGGACAGATGCCCGTCCTGGAAGACCCACACCACGGCGCCGAACATGGCGGTCAGACTGAGCGCGTTGAGCAGCACCGCCTGAATCGGTATCAGCACGCTTCCGGTGAGCAGGAAGACCAGCAGCAGGGTGACGGCGACGATGATGCCGGCGGCCCAGGGCAGCCGGTCGCCTATGGAGTCCTTGGTGTCCACCAGGACGGCGGCGGTGCCGGTGACCGAGGTGGTGAATGGCGGCTCCTGGGCGCGGATCGTCCGCACCAGGTCCTGGCTGGCGGCGTCCACGGCCTCGCCCTTGGGCAGCACGGTGATGTCGGCCGAGCCACCGGCCAGACGCGCGGCCTCCGCCGGCCCCGGCTCGGCCACCCGCCGCCCGTCCGTGAACCGGCCCGCCGGGCCGTCCACCCGCAGCACCTGGGGGAGGGCGGAGACCTTGGCGCTGTAGTCGGCGAGGGCCTTGGTGCCGGTCCCGCCCTCGGCGAGGACCTCCACCGCGCCCCCGGGACCGCCGGGGAACCCCTCCCGGATGTGCTGCTGCACCACATGGGACTCGGCGCTCGACGGCAACTGACGGTCGTCCGCGGTGCCGAACTCCACCCTCAGGAACGGCAGTCCCAGCGCGACCAGACCGGCGACGGTGGCCAGCGCGAACAGCGGGGCGCGCCGCATCACCAGCCGGGCGAGCCGCGCCCAGCCCGCTCCGGGCTCACCCTCGCGGGCCGGGCGGCCACGGCGCAGCAGGCGGGTGAGGTCCAGTGCGTTGACCCGGTCCCCCAGAAGGATGAGCGCCGCGGGCAGGACCACCAGGGCGGCGGTGGCGGCGATCAGCACCACCGCGATCCCCGCATAGGCGAAGGAGCGCAGGAAGTACTGCGGGAAGACGAGCATGGCGGAGAGCGAGGCGGCGACGGTCAGCGCCGAAAAGAGCACGGTGCGCCCGGCGGTGCGCAGCGTGGTCGCGACGGCGGGCAGCTTCTCCGCGCCCTGGGCCAGCTCCTCCCGGAAGCGGCGCACGATGAACAGGGCGTAGTCGATGGCGAGTCCGAGGCCGAGCGCGGTGGTCAGATTCTGCGCGAAGACCGAGACATCGGTGAACTCGGTGAGCCCGCGCAGCACCGCGTCGGTGCCGAGGATGGCGATGATGCCGACGCCGAGCGGAAGCAGGGCGGCCACGGCGCTGCCGAAGACCATGACGAGCAGCACCAGGGTGATGGGCAGGGCGATCATCTCGGCCCGCAGCAGATCCTCCTGGATGGTGGTCTGCAGCTCATGGCGGACCGCGACCATCCCGCCGACCGACACCTCGACCGGGCCATGGGCGCCCCGGTAGTGGGGCGCTATGCGCTCCAGCGTCTTGCCTGCGGCGGACTCGTCGCCCACGATCCGCGCGGCGATGATCGCCTCGCCCCGGTCACGGGCCCGCAGTGAGGGCGCGCCGGTGGCCCAGTACGAGGTGACACCGGTGACCGCCTGCTCATCCGAGAGCTTCTTGGCGAGGGCCCGGGCCTCGGCGGCGACGGCCGGATCGTCCACGGTCCTGCCGCCGCTGTCGACGAGCAGGATCAGATTGGGCTGGGAGGCGGGGAAGCGCTTCTCCAGTGCCTTGGTGGCATACGAGGACTCGGCCGCCGGGTCCTCCCAGCCGCCGCTTCCCAGCCGGTCGGCGACCCCGCTCCCCGCCACGACGGCCAGCGCCGTGAAGACCAGAGCGATCAGGAGGGACAGCCGCGGCCGCGCGGTGACCAGGCGCGTCCACCCTCCGATCCGGTCCCCGGGTGGGCGGTTGACATCGGTCATGGCGCGGTGTCCCCTTCATCTGTGCCCCATGCCGCCACCCACACGTCCGTAGGCAGCATGGGTCGCTGATTACCATGGGCGGTAAACACGAGCGACCGCTCGCGTTTCTCAAGAATGCGAGCGGGCGCTCGTGTTTGTCAATCGAACACGGAGAGCCGGGGAAAACAGGTGAGCGAGAGCAAGGTGGATCAGCGCGACGAAACAGCGAAGCCGCGCCGCAGACAGGCGCGCGGTGAGCGCCGGATCCAGCAGCTACTCGACGCCGCCGCCCATGTCTTCTGCCGCACCGGCTACACCTCGGCGAGCACCAACGCCATCGCCCGCGAGGCCGGGGTCTCCCCCGGCACGCTGTACCAGTTCTTCCCGAACAAGGAGGCCATCGCCGTCGAGCTCGGCGAGCGCCTCAACCGCCGGATGGTGGAGACCCACGGGACGGTCTTCACGCCCGAGAACGTCGCGCTGCCCCTCGGCGAGCTGCTCGACACGGTCCTCGACCCGATGATCGAGTTCAATTGCGCGAATCCGGCCTTCCTGGCCCTGATCCAGTCCTCCGACGCACCGGGCCGGCTCCTCGAAGAGCACGCCGAACTGCACGACGCGATCCAGGACCGCATCAGCGAGCTGATCGGCGTCCGCAACCCCGACCTCTCCCCCGAGCGCCGCGCCCACACCACCACCATGGCGTTCGCCCTGTTCAAGGCCGGACTGACGCTGATCCTCGGCCATGAAGGCACGGAACGGGAGGCCTACGTCGCGGAGTTGAAGACCGCCCTGTACGGCTATCTCGCCCCGGTGCTCGGCACCGAGGGAGTCAGCGCCCGCCCCTGACCCCCACACCACACCCTCTTCACCCACCCCTCGTCCGCTCCGGACCGGGGAGGAGTGCGCGCGGGCGCGGCACACCCGTCACGGACCGGCGCACCACCGGCTTCCATCGATACCCCCTAGGGGTATAAAGTGGGGATCGTCAGGAGACGCTGAGGCATTCCGGTGCCTCCTGCGCACCGACCGTCACGCTCACCCCACACAGGAGAAACCCCATGAGCTCCGAGGCTGTCACCACCGTCTACCAGGTGACCGGTATGACCTGCGGCCATTGCGAAGGCGCCGTCTCCGAGGAGATCGGCGCCCTCGACGGCGTCACCTCCGTCAAGGCCGTGGCGTCCACCGGCCAGGTCACCGTGATCTCGGCCGCTCCGCTGGACGACGAGACCGTCCGCGCCGCCGTGGACGAGGCGGGCTACGAGCTCACCGGCCGGGCGGCCTGAGCGAGCCCCCACCAAACCTCCGCCGGACCGTACCGCCCTGCTCATACAGTCGCCGTACGGCCCGGCCCTCCTCCCAGGAGACCAGACATGACCAGCACGGCACCCCCCGCCGGGGCCGCCACCGACCCCACGGCGACGGCCGGCGAGCCCTCTCAGGTCCAGCTCGCCATCGGCGGTATGACCTGTGCGTCCTGCGCCGCGCGTATCGAGAAGAAGCTCAACCGCCTCGACGGCGTCACCGCCACGGTGAACTTCGCGACCGAGAAGGCCAAGGTGTCCTACGGCGCGGGGATCGAGGTCGCCGACCTGATCGCCACCGTCGTCAAGACCGGGTACACCGCCGAGGAACCGCGCCCCGCCCTGCCCGAGCCCCGCACCCCCGGGGACGCCGGCGCACCGGAGACCGACCCGCGCGGCGAGGCCGGACCGGACCCGCTGCGCCACCGCATGCTCGTCTCCCTCGCCCTGTCCCTGCCCGTCGTGGTGCTGGCGATGGTGCCGTCGCTGCAGTTCGACAACTGGCAGTGGCTCTCGCTCACCCTCGCCGCGCCGGTCGTCGTCTGGGGCGGCGCGCCCTTCCACAAGGCCGCCTGGACGGGTGTCCGGCACGGCGCGGCCACCATGGACACCCTGGTCTCCATCGGCACCCTCGCGGCCCTCGGCTGGTCCCTGTGGGCGCTGTTCTTCGGCCACGCGGGCATGCCGGGAATGCGCCACGGCTTCGATCTCACCGTCTCCCGGGCAGACGGGTCGTCCTCGATCTATCTGGAGGCGGCCGCCGGGGTGACCACCCTCATCCTGCTGGGCCGCTTCCTGGAGGCGAAGTCCAAGCGGCGGGCGGGCGCCGCGCTGCGCGCGCTGCTGGAACTCGGCGCCAAGGACGTGGCCGTACTGCGCGGGGGTCGGGAGGAGCGGATCCCCGTAGGCGAGCTGGCGGTCGGCGACCGCTTCGTGGTGCGCCCCGGCGAGAAGATCGCCACCGACGGCACGGTGGTCGAGGGCTCCTCCGCCGTGGACGTCTCGATGCTGACCGGCGAATCGGTGCCGGTGGACGTGGTGGCGGGCGACACGGTGGCGGGCGCGACCGTCAACACGGCGGGCCGGATCGTGGTCGAGGCCACCCGCGTGGGCGCGGACACCCAGCTCTCGCGCATGGCCAAGCTGGTCGAGGACGCGCAGAACGGCAAGGCCGAGGTGCAGCGGCTCGCCGACCGGGTCTCGGGGATCTTCGTGCCGATCGTGCTGCTGATCGCCGTCGGCACCCTGCTGGGCTGGCTGCTCACCACGGGCGAGACGGCCGCCGCCTTCACCGCGGCCGTGGCCGTCCTGATCATCGCCTGCCCCTGCGCCCTGGGCCTGGCCACCCCGACCGCGCTCATGGTCGGCACCGGCCGCGGCGCCCAGCTGGGCATCCTGATCAAGGGGCCCGAGGTGCTGGAGTCGACCCGCCGGGTGGACACCGTCGTCCTGGACAAGACCGGCACGGTGACGGCCGGACAGATGCGGCTGCGCGGGGCCGTCACAGCACCTGGTGTGGACGAGGAGGAGCTGCTGCGGTTCGCGGGCGCCCTGGAGCACGCATCGGAGCACCCGATCGCGCGCGCCATCGCGGGCGGCGCGGCCGAGCGGATCGGCGACCTTCCGACACCCGCGGACTTCCGGTCCGAGCCCGGCCTCGGCGTCCAGGGCACGGTGGACGGTCACGCGGTCCTGGTCGGCCGCGAGAAGCTGCTCGGCGCATGGGCCATCGAACTGCCCGAGGACCTGGCGACCGCCAAGGCGGCGGCCGAGTCGGAGGGGCAGACGGCGGTCGCGGTGGCCTGGGACGGTAAGGCGCGCGGCGTCCTCCTGGTGGCCGACGCCATCAAGGAGACCAGCGCCGAGGCGGTCGCCCAGTTGCGGGCGCTCGGCCTCTCCCCGGTACTGCTGACCGGCGACAACAGGCTCGTCGCCGAGGCGGTGGCCCGCGAGGTCGGCATCGACGACGTCATCGCCGAGGTGCTGCCCCAGGACAAGGTGGACGTCGTGAAGCGGCTGCAGGGCGAGGGCCGTACGGTCGCCATGGTGGGCGACGGGGTCAACGACGCGGCCGCCCTCGCCACCGCCGACCTCGGGCTCGCGATGGGCACGGGCACGGACGCGGCCATCGAGTCCGGGGATCTGACACTGGTCCGGGGCGACCTGCGGGTGGCGGCGGACGCGATCCGGCTGGCGCGCCGGACGCTCGGCACCATCAAGGGCAACCTCTTCTGGGCCTTCGGCTACAACGTCGCCGCGCTGCCGCTCGCGGCGGCCGGACTGCTGAACCCTATGATCGCGGGAGCGGCCATGGCGTTCTCGTCCGTGTTCGTGGTGACGAACAGTCTGCGACTGCGGGCCTTCACAGCGTCCACATAGATTCACCAAGTCCCCATAAGCCGCACAACACCCATACAGCAGAGCCTCGATCTTCAAATCGAGGCTCTTGCCCTTTTATGGCCCATATGGCAAGAGACGCAGATCACACACAACCCAACGTAACCATCGAGGGGGGTCGCGAGTCTAATGGGACGGTGGGGATTCGTCTTGGGGGACGTATCCCGCTACGCGTAGCCGGGACGACGTACTCGGGGAGCTTTGAGCGGCCCTCCCGTAGGTACGCGTCCCGGCGGATCGCGTCACCATACGGCCCGCAAGGGCCCGTAGACACCCGGCCGGATCCCGTGGGGGGAATCCGCTCCGGGGCAAGGGAAGCGCCCCGCTCCGACCCGTGGGGGGATCGGAAGCGGGGCGCTTCTGGCTTTCTTTTAAGGCTCGGTTCGCCTCCGGGGCGCAAAAGTCTCCCCCAGCTACCGCTGGGAGGTGCCCCCGGCCGGTCGGCCCAAGCACCCGGAGCCGCGAAGTGCCCCCGACCGGCCAGGACGGGGGCACAGGAGAACGCGAGTGTTGCCCTAGCGCTCCTCGACCGGGACGAAGTCGCGCTCGACGACGCCCGTGTAGATCTGGCGCGGGCGGCCGATACGGGAGCCCGGCTCCTTGATCATCTCGTGCCACTGGGCGATCCAGCCCGGCAGCCGGCCGAGCGCGAACAGCACGGTGAACATCTCGGTCGGGAAGCCCATCGCCCGGTAGATCAGACCGGTGTAGAAGTCCACGTTCGGGTAGAGCTTGCGCTCGACGAAGTAGTCGTCCGCGAGGGCGTGCTCCTCCAGCTTGAGCGCGATGTCGAGCAGCTCGTCGGACTTGCCGAGCGCGGAGAGGACATCGTGCGCCGCCGACTTGATGATCTTCGCCCGGGGGTCGAAGTTCTTGTAGACGCGGTGCCCGAAGCCCATGAGCTTCACGCCGTCTTCCTTGTTCTTCACCTTGCGGATGAAGGTGTCGACGTCGCCGCCCGAAGCCTGGATGCCCTCGAGCATCTCCAGCACGGACTGGTTGGCGCCGCCGTGCAGGGGGCCCCACAGCGCGTTGATGCCCGCCGAGATGGAGGCGAACATATTGGCCTGCGAGGAGCCGACCAGCCGGACCGTGGAGGTCGAACAGTTCTGCTCGTGGTCGGCGTGCAGAATCAGCAGCTTGTCGAGCGCGGAGACCACGGTCGGGTCGAGGTCGTACTCCTGCGCGGGGACCGAGAAGGTCATCCGGAGGAAGTTCTCGACATAGCCCAGGTCATTGCGCGGGTACACAAAGGGGTGACCGACCGACTTCTTGTACGCATACGCGGCAATGGTCGGCAGCTTGGCCAGCAGCCGGATCGTCGAGAGGTTGCGCTGCTTCTCGTCGAAGGGGTTGTGGCTGTCCTGGTAGAAGGTCGACAGCGCGCTGACCACGGAGGACAGCATCGCCATCGGGTGGGCGTCCCGCGGGAAACCGTCGTAGAACCGCTTGACGTCTTCATGCAGGAGCGTGTGGCGGGTGATCTCCCCACGGAAGGCCGCCAGTTCATCGACGGTCGGCAGCTCCCCGTTGATCAGCAGGAAGGCGGTCTCCACGAAGGAGGCGCGCTCCGCCAGCTGCTCGATCGGGTAGCCGCGGTATCGCAGGATGCCCTGCTCACCGTCCAGATAGGTGATCGCGGATTTGTACGCGGCGGTGTTGCCGTAACCGGAATCCAGGGTCACCAGACCGGTCTGGGCACGCAGCTTGCCGATATCGAAGCCCTTGTCGCCGACAGTGCTGTCGACCACCGGGTAGGTGTATTCGCCGTCCCCGTACCGCAGTACTACAGAGTTGTCGCTCACGTCATCCCTCACCGACGTCTGGTTCTCTTCTTCGAGGTGCCCTGACTCCCCCCACCTTCCCCTACTCGGGTAGAGAACGTGCACTCGGGGTCGGCTGAAGAGCCTTTTGGCGGCACTCAGTGCCGCCTTCACGGCCATCCTGCCCCGATCGTCATCGTTCGGAAACCCTCTTGACACGCTCGACTGTCACATCGCCGCCGAGTCGGTGATCCAGCGCGGTACAGCGCCTCCCCGCCGAGACGGTGCGCACCGCCTGCCCCAGCGCGCGGCGCGAGCCGACCAGCACCACAAGGCGCTTGGCACGGGTCACCGCCGTGTACAGGAGGTTGCGCTGCAACATCATCCAGGCCCCGGTGGTCACCGGAATCACGACGGCCGGGTACTCACTGCCCTGTGACCGGTGGATGGTCACCGCATAGGCATGAGCCAGCTCGTCCAGCTCGTCGAAGTCGTACGGTACCTCCTCGTCCTCGTCCGTCCGCACGGTCAGCCGCTGCTCATCGGTGTCGAGTGAGGTGACGACGCCAACCGTGCCGTTGAAGACCCCGTTGGCCCCTTTCTCATAATTGTTACGGATCTGGGTCACCTTGTCGCCGACCCGGAAGACCCGGCCGCCGAGACGGCGCTCCGGGAGGTCCGGGCGGGCCGGGGTGATGGCCTGCTGAAGCAGTCCGTTGAGCGTGCCCGCGCCCGCCGGGCCGCGGTGCATCGGAGCCAGAACCTGCACGTCACGGCGGGGGTCGAGACCGAACTTGGCGGGGATGCGGCGGGCCGCGACATCGACCGTGAGCCGCCCGGCCTCCTCGGTGTCGTCCTCGACGAAGAGAAAGAAATCCGACAGGCCCTGGGTGACCGGCGGCACCCCCTCGTTGATCCGGTGGGCGTTGGTGACCACCCCGGACTGCTGGGCCTGGCGGAAGATCCGGGTCAGCCGCACCGCCGGGACGGGGCTGCCGGGGGCCAGCAGATCGCGCAGCACCTCCCCGGCGCCCACGCTGGGCAGCTGGTCCACATCCCCGACGAAGAGCAGATGGGCACCGGGCGGGACCGCCTTGACCAGCTTGTTGGCCAGCAGCAGATCGAGCATCGACGCCTCGTCGACCACCACCAGATCCGCGTCGAGCGGGCGGTCCCTGTCATACGCCGCGTCCCCGCCGGGCTTGAGCTCCAGCAGCCGGTGGACGGTGGACGCCTCGGCGCCGGTCAGCTCGGACAGCCGCTTGGCGGCCCGGCCGGTGGGCGCCGCGAGCACCACCTTCGCCTTCTTGGCGCGGGCCAGCTCCACCACGGACCGCACGGTGAAGGACTTGCCGCAGCCCGGCCCGCCGGTGAGCACCGCGACCTTCTCGGTCAGCGCGAGCCGCACCGCCTGGCTCTGCTCGGGCGCCAGATCGGCCCCGGTGCGGCTCGCCAGCCAGTCCAGCGCCTTGCCCCAGTCCACATCCCCGAAGGCGGGCAGCCGGTCCTCCTGGGTGCGCAGCAGCCGCAGCACCTGGCCGGCGAGGGAGATTTCGGCGCGGTGGAAGGGCACCAGATAGACGGCGGAGACCGGCTCGCCGTCCGCCGGGCCCGGGACCGGCTCGCGCACCACGCCCTCGTCCTCGGCCGCGAGCTCTCCCAGGCAGTCGATGACCAGACCGGTGTCCACCTGGAGCAACTTCACGGCGTCCGCGATGAGTTGCTCCTCGGGGAGATAGCAGTGGCCCTGGTCGGCGGACTGGGACAGCGCGTACTGCAGGCCGGCCTTCACCCGGTCGGGGCTGTCATGCGGAATGCCGACCGACTGGGCGATCTTGTCGGCGGTGAGGAAGCCGATGCCCCAGACGTCGGCCGCCAGCCGGTACGGCTCGTTCTTCACGACCGAAATCGACGCGTCGCCGTACTTCTTGTAGATCCGCACCGCGATGGAGGTGGAGACACCCACCCCCTGGAGGAAGACCATCACCTCCTTGATGGCCTTCTGCTCCTCCCAGGCCGCGGCGATCATCTTGGTGCGCTTGGGGCCGAGGCCCGGGACCTCGACCAGCCGCTCGGGCCGCTCCTCGATGACATCGAGGGTGTCGACGCCGAAGTGCTCGGTGATCCGGTCGGCGATCCGGGGGCCGATGCCCTTGATCAGCCCCGAGCCGAGATAGCGCCGGATGCCCTGGAGGGTGGCGGGGAGGACGGTCTGGTAGTTCTCGACGGTGAACTGCTTGCCATATTGCGGATGGGAACCCCAGCGGCCCTCCATCCGCAGTGACTCGCCCGGCTGGGCGCCCAGCAGCGAGCCGACGACGGTCAGCAGATCGCCGGAGCCCCGGCCGGTGTCGACCCGCGCGACCGTATAGCCGTTCTCCTCATTGGCGTAGGTGATCCGCTCCAGGACCCCTTCGACCACCGCGAGTTTGAGCATGCCCCGACCGTACCGCCGGGAGCCGACAGGCGGTTCGGGCCTGTGGACAACGCCTGTGGACAGCGCCCGCGGGGAAGAACGGGGCCGTGGGCCCCACGGCGGAATATCACGATCCGGTTTCACCGGCGGCCGACCCCTTGCCCTCCGTCGATGTAATCGATTCCAATCCATGTAATCGATTCCACAAGGAGGTGGACGATGCCGGCCATCAAGGACGTGGCGCGGCGTGCCGGGGTCTCCGTCGCGACGGTCTCACGGGTGCTCAATGACCACCCCTCCGTTCGCCTGGACACCCGTGAACGGGTGCTCGCCGCGGTCGCCGACCTCGGCTATCGCCCCAACGCGGTGGCCCGCTCGCTGCGCACCGATCAGACCCGGACCCTGGGGCTGGTCATCAGCGATGTGCTGAATCCCTTCTTCACCGAGCTGGCCCGCTCGGTCGAGGACGCCGCCCGCGAGCTGGACTACAGCGTGATCATCGGCAACGCCGACGAGCGGCCCGAACTCCAGGACCACCATGTGCGCACCCTGATGGACCGCCGCATAGACGGACTGCTGGTCAGCCCCACCGACGGCGGCTCCCCGATGATGCTGGCCGCCGCCCGCGCCGGCACCCCCATGGTCTTCGTCGACCGCTGGATCGAGGGCGAGGGCCTGGACGCGGTGCCGGTGATCCGCACCGACGGGCGGGGAGCCATCCGCGATCTGGTGGACCATCTGTGCGCCCTGGGGCACCGCCGGCTCGCGATCATCGCGGGTCCGGCGGCCACCACGACCGGCCGCGAACGGGTGGACGCCTTCCGCTCCGCGCTGCGCGAGTTCGGTCTGGCGCTGTCCGAGGACCACATCGGTCAGGGGGACTTCCAGGCGGACAGCGGCCGCCGGGTGACCGCCCGCTTCCTCGATCTGCCGCAGCCCCCGGACGCGATCTTCGCCGCGGACAACCTGATGGCGCTCGGCGCGATGGACGAGATCCGCGCGCGGGGGCTGCGGGTGCCGGACGATGTGGCGCTCGCCGCGTTCGACGACATCCCCTGGTTCGTCCACACCGATCCACCGATCACCGCCGTCGCCCAGCCGACCGGAGCGCTCGGCCATGCCTCCGTACGCGCGCTGATCGACCTCGTCGAGGGGCGGCCCGCCGATTCGGTGACCCTGTCCGCCCGTCTGGTCACCCGCCGCTCGTGCGGCGAGCCCGAAGGGAGCAAGCCATGAGTGCCGAGTCCGAGCGGTCCTCCCCCGTCGGGGCGGAGCTGCTGCGCATGGAGGGCGTCCGTAAGACCTTCCCCGGGGTGATCGCCCTGGACGGGGTGGACTTCGATCTGCGCCGGGGCGAAGTGCACGTCCTCCTGGGCGAGAACGGCGCGGGCAAGTCCACGCTGATCAAGATGCTCTCCGGCGCGCACCGCCCCGACGGGGGCCGGATCCTGGTCGACGGCGGCCCGGTGCGCATCAACAGCGCGCAGGACGCCGAGCGGCTCGGAATCGCCACCATCTACCAGGAGTTCAACCTCGTCCCGGACCTCACCGTGGCCGAGAACATCTTCCTGGGCCGCCAGCCGCGCCGCTTCGGCATGATCGACCGCAAGACCATGGACGAGCGCGCCGCCGAGCTGCTGGCCCGCGTCGGGGTGGACGTCTCGCCCCGGACCCGCGTCCGGGACCTCGGCATCGCCCGGCTGCAGATGGTGGAGATCGCCAAGGCGCTGAGCCTGGACGCCCGCGTCCTGATCATGGACGAGCCGACCGCCGTGCTCACCACCGAGGAGGTCGACAAGCTCTTCCGGATCGTGCGCACGCTGCGCGCGGACGGGGTGGGCGTCGTCTTCATCACCCATCACCTGGAGGAGATCGCCGCCCTGGGCGACCGCGTCACCGTGCTGCGCGACGGCCGCAGCGTCACCCAGGTCCCGGCCACCACCGAACAGGACGAGCTGGTGCGGCTGATGGTGGGCCGCTCCATCGAGCAGCAGTACCCACGGGAGCGCACGGACGCCGGTGACCCCCTGCTCAAGGTCCGGGGGCTCACCCGGAACGGCGGCTTCCAGGACATCGGCTTCGACGTGCGCGCCGGGGAGGTGGTGGGCCTGGCCGGGCTGGTCGGCGCGGGCCGTACGGAGGTCGTCCGGGCGCTCTTCGGCGCCGATCCGTACGACTCCGGCTCCGTCGAGGTACTCGGCCGCCCGCTGGCCCGCCATGACGTGGTGGCCGCCATGCGGGCCGGGATCGGCCTCGTCCCCGAGGACCGTAAGGGCCAGGGCCTGGTCCTGGACGGCACCGTGCAGGAGAACCTGGGCCTGGTCACGCTGCGCGCCGCCACCCGCGCGGGGCTCGTCGACCGGGCCGCTCAGCGGAGCGCGGCGGCCGGTGTCGCCGAGCGGCTGGCCGTCCGGATGGCCGGGCTCGACCAGCGGGTGCGCACCCTCTCCGGGGGCAACCAGCAGAAGGTCGTCATCGGCAAGTGGCTGCTCGCCGACAGCAAGGTGCTGATCCTCGACGAGCCGACCCGCGGTATCGACGTGGGCGCCAAGGTCGAGATCTACCAGCTCATCAACGAACTCACCGCGTCCGGCCACGCCGTTTTGATGATCTCCAGCGATCTGCCCGAGGTGCTGGGGATGAGCGACCGGGTCCTGGTCATGGCCCAGGGCCGGATCTCGGGCGAGCTGACCGCGCGGGAAGCGACCCAGGACGCCGTGATGGCCCTGGCAGTGAAGGACGTCAAGGGCGCCGACGAAGGAGTCGGCGGCAACGAAAAGGAGGGCTCCCGTGGCCACTGACACGCTTACGAAGGACCCCGGGGGCTCGGCGGTGCTGCGCCGCGTGCTGCTCGACAACGGCGCCCTGAGCGCCCTGGTGCTGCTGGTGGCGGCCATGTCGCTGCTGTCCGGCGACTTCCTCACCACCGGCAATCTCCTCAACGTCGGCGTCCAGGCGGCGGTCACCGCGATCCTCGCCTTCGGCGTCACCTTCGTCATCGTCTCCGCGGGGATCGATCTGTCGGTCGGCTCGGTGGCCGCGCTGTCCGCCACCGTGCTCGCCTGGTCGGCGACCTCACAGGGGCTGCCGGTGTGGTTCGCGGCGCTCCTGGCCGTCGCCACCGGTGTGGCCTGCGGTCTGGTCAGCGGGGCGCTGGTCTCCTTCGGGAAGCTGCCGCCGTTCATCGCCACGCTCGCGATGCTGTCGATCGGCCGCGGCCTGGCCCTGGTGATCTCCCAGGGCAGCCCGATAGCCATCCCGGAGTCGATGTCCGGCCTCGGCGACACCATCGGCGGCTGGCTGCCCATCCCGGTGCTCGTGATGATCGGTATGGGGCTGATCACCGCGGGTGTGCTGGGCCGTACGTACGCGGGCCGCGCGATGTACGCGATCGGCGGCAACGAGGAGGCCGCCCGGCTCTCCGGGATCCGGGTGACGCGCCAGAAGCTGGTCATCTACGCGCTCTCCGGCGGCTTCGCGGCCGTCGCGGGCATCGTGCTCGCCTCCCGGCTGTCCTCCGCGCAGCCGCAGGCGGCCGTCGGCTACGAACTCGACGCGATCGCCGCGGTCGTCATCGGCGGCGCGAGCCTGTCCGGTGGCGTCGGTAAGGCGTCCGGCACGCTCATCGGCGCGCTGATCCTCGCGGTGCTGCGCAACGGGCTCAACCTGCTGGAGGTCTCTCCCTTCTGGCAGCAGGTCGTCATCGGTGTCGTCATCGCGCTCGCGGTGCTGCTGGACACGCTGCGCCGACGCGCCGGGGCCAGCCCGGGCGCGCCCGGGGCCGCGGCGGGCGGATCGTCCGGTGGCGGCCGTAAGAAGGCCGTCAACGCGGGCAAGTTCGCGCTCGCCGCCGTGGTCGTCGCCGCCATCGCCGTCGGCGCCTCCGTCTGGCGCTCCGGCTCCTCCGGGGGCGCGTCCACCAAGGTCGGGCTGTCGGTCTCCACCCTCAACAACCCCTTCTTCGTGCAGTTGAAGGCGGGCGCCCAGGAGGAGGCCAAGCGCGCCGGGGTCAGCCTTACGGTCACCGACGCCCAGAACGACGCCTCCCAGCAGGCCAATCAGATCCAGAACTTCACCAGCCAGAACATGAAGTCGATCATCATCAACCCGGTCGACTCCGATGCCGCGGGCCCGTCCGTCCGGGCCGCCGACAAGGCGGGCATCCCGGTGCTGGCCGCCGACCGTGGCGTCAACAAGGCCGAGATCGCGACCCTGGTGGCCTCGGACAACATCACGGGCGGCAAGCTGGCTGCCAAGACGCTCGCCGAGCGGCTCGGAAAGAAGGGCACGATCCTGGTGCTGCAGGGCACCCCCGGCACCTCCGCCTCGCGTGAGCGCGGTAAGGGCTTCGCGGAGGGCCTCAAGGCGTACCCGGACATCAAGGTCGTCGGCAAGCAGACCGCCGACTTCGACCGGGCCAAGGGGCTGGATGTGACCACCAATCTGCTCCAGGGCCACCCGGGCATCGACGGGATCTTCGCCGAGAACGACGAGATGGCGCTCGGCGCGGTCAAGGCGCTCGGCTCCAAGGCGGGCAAGTCCGTCGACGTCGTCGGCTTCGACGGCACCCCGGACGGGCTCAAGGCCGTCGAGAGCGGCAGCCTCGCCGCGACCGTCGCCCAGCAGCCGAAGGAGTTGGGCCGGATGGTGGTGCGGAATGCCGTCAAGGCGGCCAAGGGGCAGAAGATCGACGGCACGGTGAAGGTGCCGGTGAAGGTCGTCACTGCGAAGTGACAAACGAAAGGACGTGCGGATGCACGACTACGACCTGCTGGTCGTGGGGTCGGCCAACGCCGATCTGGTGATCGGAGTCGACCGCCGCCCCGGGGCCGGCGAGACCGTCCTCGGGTCGGACCTCGCGGTCCACCCGGGCGGCAAGGGGGCCAACCAGGCCGTCGCCGCCGCCCGACTGGGGGCCCGGACGGCGCTGCTGGCCCGGGTCGGCGACGACGACTACGGCCGGCTGCTGCTGGATTCGCAGCGGACGGCCGGGGTCGACACCGTCGGCGTCCTCGTCGGCGGCGCGCCCACCGGGGTCGCGCTGATCACGGTGGACCCCTCGGGTGACAACAGCATCGTGGTCTCCCAGGGGGCCAACGCCCGGCTGACCCCCGGCGACGTCCGGGCCGCGGCGAGCCTGCTGGCCGCGGCGCGGGTGGTCTCGCTGCAGTTGGAGATCCCCCTGGAGACGGTCGCCGAGGTGGTCCGCGCGGCGGGCGCGGGCTTCGGCGGCCGCCCCGGGCCGCGGGTGGTGCTCAACCCCTCGCCGACCGCGCCGCTGCCCACCGATGTGCTGGCCGCCTGCGATCCCCTGGTGGTGAACGAGCACGAGGCGCGGTTCCTGCTGAGCGACGCCCCGGTGGGGTCCTCCGACGACCCCGAGGAGTGGGCCGACGCCCTGCTGTCGCGCGGTCCGCGCTCGGTCGTGGTGACCCTGGGCGCCGAGGGCGCGCTGGTCGCCGACGGCGACCGTACGGTGCTGGTACCCAGTCCCGCGGTGACGGCCGTGGACACCACGGGCGCCGGGGACGCCTTCACCGGCGCGCTCGCCTGGCGCCTCGGCGTCGGCGACGACCTGCCGACCGCGGTGCGGTTCGCGGTGCGCGTGGGCGCCGCCGCGGTGACACGGGCCGGGGCGCAGGCGTCCTTCCCGAGCGCCGAGGAGGTGGCGGCGCTGTGAAGCGATCCGGGATTCTCAACCGCCATCTGAGCGCGGGCATCGCCCTGTTGGGCCACACCGACACGGTGATGGTGTGCGACGCGGGCCTTCCGATACCGGACGGGCCGTTCGTGGTGGACCTCGCCTTCACGGCCGGGGTGCCGTCGTTCGAGCGGGTGCTCACCGGGCTGCTGGACGAGCTGGTGGTCGAACGGGCCACGGCGGCGCGGGAGGTACGCGACCACAACCCCGAGGCGACCGCCCTGCTCGACGGCCTCTTCCCGGCCCCTGCGCTGGATCTGGTCCCGCACGAGGAGCTCAAGACGATGACGGGACGGGCGAGGCTGGTGGTGCGTACGGGGGAGGCGCGGCCGTACGCGAATGTGCTGCTGCGGTGCGGCGTGCCGTTCTGAGGCGTACGGCGCGCGGTCGTCCCCGGGAGCGCGGTGTGACGCGGGCGTCCGGGGGCGCGGTGTGACATTTCGAGGGGCCCGGCCGTGGTCCGGGCCCCTCGTTTTCCCCTCCCAGGGCTTCCTCTCGAATCCCCCCCGGATCCCCCCCAGGAAGCCCGATGCCAGGTACGACCCGCCAAGGGCGGGAACGGTTGCACGGCGATCGGCGAAAGATTTTTCCGGGGCGCGACAACCTCGGGTGGGGCCGCACGTCTGGTGGGATGAAGGCGGGTTCCGGAACGGGTCCTTCGGGCCCTCGGTACGCGCCTCCCCATCAGCGTTCGCTCAATCCTTTCGGGAGTCGTTCCGTATGCAGCACGACCGCGCCAAGAAGCCCAACCGCCGTCTGCGCCCCTGGATCCTGGGGTCGGCCGCAGGCATCGCCCTGATCGTGGGCGGGGGCATCGCCGCCCAGGCGGCCACCGGCGACCACTCCGGCCCGGCCAAGCCGGCCCCGTCGGCGACCTCGAAGCCGGAGCCCACGAAGGCGCCCACGAGCGCGCCCGAGCCGACCAAGCCCGCCCCCACCCCGCCGTCCACCAGCGTCCCCGAGCCCACCAAGCCCGCCCCCACGAAGCCGCCGACCAGCAAGCCCGCGCCCACGAAGCCCGCCCCCACCGAGCCGCCCACCAGCGTGCCGGAGCCCACCAAGCCCGCCCCCACCGAGCCGCCCACCAGCGTGCCGGAGCCCACCAAGCCCGCCCCCACCAAGGCCGGTCGCTAGCCGCAACCACGGATGCGGCGGGGCCGGTTCCGGAGCCGGCCCCGCCCCACCGATGAGGTGAACGAGGACGATGCAGCTCACTCTTGTCCTGCCCTGGTGGACCCGGCTGCTCCGCCGCGCCCGGACGACCGCCTCGACGCCGCCGGTGGAGACGGCGCGCGCCGGGCGGCGGCTGCGGGCGCTGAGGCCGGTGGGCGGCCGGGGAGACGGGGAGCCCGGCCCCACGCTGGCCGACCTGTACCAGGCCCGGCGGCTGGACATGATCCGGCTGGCGGTCTTCCTGGTGGACGACCTGCACACTGCCGAGGACGTGGTCCAGGACGCCTTCGCCGCCGTCTGCCGCCGGCATGGCTCACGGCTGGACAGCCTCCAGGACGCGCACGCCTATCTGCACACCGCCGTGGTCAACGCCGCCCGCTCGGTGCTGCGCCGACGGCGTACGGCACGCGCCTACACCCCGCCGTACCAGGGGCCGGGAGCGCCGGTGGACGAGCCGCTGCTGCTCGCCGAGGAACACCGGCAGGTCCTCGACGCGCTGGCCGAACTCACCGCGCGCCAGCGCGAGGTGCTGGTGCTGCGCTACTGGTCGGAGCTGACCGAGGCCCAGATAGCCGAAACGCTGGGCGTCTCCCGAGGCACCGTGAAGTCGACCGCGAGCCGTGCGCTCGTCACTCTGGAAAAGCTGCTGGAGGCGGCCCGATGAGCACTCCCCCACCCGTCGAGGACCGGTTGCGCGCCGCGCTCGACGCCCGTGCGCGGCTCATCGACGCCCACGAGCTGTCGCCGTACCGGCCGCCCACCGGCCCGGCCTGGGGCACCCGGCGGATCCGGCGGGTCGTGTCCGCCGTCGCCGTGGCGGCGGCAGCGGCGGCGGCCGTCGCCTTCCTGCTGCTGTCCGGCTCCCCGGAGGACAACCGTCCGGCCCCGCCCGCCCGCGACCCCCGCACCTCCCCTCCGGCCACCTCGGTCCCCTCGTCCAACACGGGGACTCCGACCCGGCCCTCCCCCACCTCCCCCACCTCTCCGCCCGAAACCCCGCCCTCGACCTCCGTCCCCACCCAGCCCTGACGCGGTCGCCTCGCACGCCCCCGCCACTGGCCCCGGGACCATCCCTCCGACGCCCCTGACCCCCGAGCACCCCAGCGCCCCGAGGGCCCTACTGCGAACCGGTTGAGCCCGGCTCCTTGCCGTGCTCGGTGATGACGGCCTGCTGGAGCGTGATGAGTCTGTCGGGTCCACGCGCTGGATGATCAGCCGCGCTCTCGGTCAGTCCCGGGTAGCACCCTCCGGCCAGATCACCCGAGACCGGACACCGGTGCGCTCGGCGTAGGCCACGGCATCGGCCGTGCCGCCGTACCCCCGGGCTGGCTGCCCGTCCCAAACAGCAACCAGCTCGTCCACCAAGCCCACCAGAATCTCGCTTCCGGCCATGTGGGCCCGGGAATCTGACTCCACGATGCCCGTGCGGTGGATGTCGGCGGCTTGTTGGATGAGACGGTCATACGTCTGGTGATGCTCCTCCGGCAGGCCCTCGCGGTACTTCTCCGCAGGGACCACCACTTCAAGACGGCCACCAGCCTCCAGCACCAGCTCAGCGAACCAGGCGTCCGGGCCGTCGGCGATACACGAGACCCCGATCAGGTCAGGACCGTAGCGCGTAAGTTCCTCTTGAAGGGCCCGGCGGACCAATCGCTCCGTCTCTGGGGGAAGACCGCGGTGGCCGGTGATGCCGAGGCGCATGGGCCGCTCCTTTCGTGATCACAGGTAGATGCCGTGCAGTCGGTCGTCGAACTCACGGACCACCCTGGGTGGAGTCGCCGAAGTGTAGGACCGTCGGAGCGCACGGGCGCGCTCGATGATCCGGCCTGACCGATACCGTGCCCCCGTCTCGAGTGCCCGCCCGGCCAGCGCGAACGCACCATCTAGTCGACCCGTCCCCAGTTGCGCGGCGGCCAGGTCGAGCATGAGCAGCGCACGCTGCTTCTCGTGGCTTGATGTAAGGGCCGCTGCGGCTGCGTCCTGGGAGGCGGCCACCCATCCAGGGAGGCCGAGCCGTGCGCCGCAGGTGAGCCGGGTCGCAGCGACCTTGGTGTGGGTGAAGGTGAACACCCATGGCCACGGTGGCGGCTGTTCGTCCTGAACGGCGTCGGTGCTGCGGGCGGCCTGGTCGAGCGCGCTTCCCGCGGCGGGACGATTCCCCGCGGCCGCGTGTGCGAGCGCCTCGATCGTGCCGAGCCACGCGGTGGCGATGGCCGGTGCCGCCTCGCCCAGCTGACGATGGGCTTTGCGGACGAGGCCGAGACCCTGGGGGGCGTTCCCGGCGTCTGCCTCGAACCCGGCCAGGCTGCCGAGTTGGTAGGCGAGGAGCAGCCGGTCGCCTGAGGTACGCGCGGCTTTGATGGCCGCGCCGTACCAGGTGCGGGCCGATCCGATGTCGTTCATGTCCCAGGCCAGCCAACCGGCGAGGGAGGCGGCTTCACTGCCCACTGCGGCCAAGCGGGCTCGCTGCTCGGTCGTTTCGGCGTCGCTGGTGATGGCTTGGGTGAGCCGCAGGTGGGCCAGGACTGGCTCGGAGAGCTGCCGGGAAGGGGTGGTGCCGTCCAGTCGGCGGAAGGCTGTGGTGGCCACGCGGAGGGTCGCGGCCTGGCCGGTATCTGTGGCTTCGGGGAGACGAGTTGACAGGGTGGGCGCGGCGATCGCCGCCGCGGTCCCCGCGAGGAAGTTGCGCCGGTGCACGTCGTGCTGTCCATTCTCGGCGACATGCGCCGCTGTGTGGTCGGCGAGGCCAACCAGACGCGGGGGGATGTGCAGGTGCGTGGCGGCTCTCGCCAGGATGGTCATGTCGTATGAGGCTGTGCCGCGTCCTTCGAGACGAGAGACGGCGGACTGGCTGATCCCGCAGGCGTCGCCGAGCTGGCTCTGGGAGACGCCAGAGTCGCGACGGGCCAGGCTGACGACCCGCCCGTAGTCACCTTGACGGGCGGCGTTCCGAATCGCCTGTGAAGACCAGTTCATGCCTACTCCCGTTGATACCTGGGGCTCCCCGTTTGCCTGTCACGGGTATGCGCTGACTGCATACGCGTATGCGCGTCGCGGGTCAGCGCTGGTCGATACAGCATGACGCGCGGTTTCGTCCCCTCACTACCCGTAACGGGGAAGGGGACGCATGAGTACCAAAACCCTGCTGTGGACACCGCCGAACACCGAAGACGTCGAAGCGTTACCGGTGGGCAAATGGTGGGATGCCGTGCGCGCCGCGTCCCCCATCGGAGAACGCGCCCTGCGGCTGCTCGGTGACGAGACCGGCGCCGTCATCCAGGACAAGCACGGCCCCCTCTACTGGCTCGTTGCCGTCTGCACCGCAACGAGCTGGCACCTGCGGCAAGTCCGCGTCCTCACCGAGCTGACCGACGAGAGCACTTACCTCGGCGTACCGCCCGCCTTCTGGACGAAGGGCCCCAGCACCCACTGGCGCGTGCCCCTCTCGGCCGACCGCTACCTGACCGACGCCTGGTGCCTATGGGAGGCGCTGGCCAAGGCCGACAGGGC
The DNA here is from genome assembly GCF_017592595.1 of Streptomyces sp. NEAU-YJ-81. Lineage (NCBI taxonomy): Bacteria > Bacillati > Actinomycetota > Actinomycetes > Kitasatosporales > Streptomycetaceae > Streptomyces > Streptomyces sp. NEAU-YJ-81. The sequence continues at coordinate 51,049 of NZ_JAGFNO010000018.1, forward strand.
CGAGTACGGGCGCAGGCCCGAGGGACGCCAACTCTGCTACCACTGCAAGCTGCCCACCGACGAGCCCATCCCGGTCGACGTGGAGGACAAGGGCAGCGACGTCGGCAAGGTCACCTATGCCTGCCCCACGCACGCCGCCAGCTACCTGAGGAACGGCCGCCGCCCGCGGATCCTCACCAGCGCGGCCGCGGACCAGCACGAGGGGCGGGCCCGATGACGGCCGTCGAGCAGACCGAGGATCCGTTCGCCAACGAGGCGTGGCGCGCGGCCATCGACCACGCCGCGGGGTGCCTGGCCTGCCGCACGCCCGGCGCCGGATGTGAGACCGGGGAGCGGCTGCTGCGCGCCTACGAGGAGGCTGCGCGGCTGGCTCGATCCTGCAGCCCACGGCCCACCAATTGACTCCCTCTCCGGCACTGAAGTGCACAGTGCCGGAGAGGTGATTCCCCATCCGTCGAGTGAGAGGAACCAGCATGCAACTGGTTGCCCCCCCCTTCCCCTTCAGGCCAGTGCCCCCGTGGGCACCGCGCCAAGCAGCATCCGCCCGTACGCGTTAGCCGGAGCGCGCTTCCGGCCCGCCGCTTCGGCCACGGTTCCGCAGTCTCGCCCGGTCTACGACCCTGTCAGCCAGACGGCCAAGTTCGAGGACGGCACTCCGCTGACGACCATGGCTACGTCCCAGAAGACCAACCAGGACGGCGATATCAAGAACCCGCCGCCGAGTGATGAGGGCGGGGACCCCGGAGCGATTGAGTGACCAACACCGTTCTGGTGGTGGATGGCCCCTTCGAGGCGGGAACTGATCTCGTCGTGGAGGGGCTGTCCTCCTCCGATATCACCGTGTTCCGCATGGATACCGCAGACTTCCCTCACGAACTGGAGCTAAGAGCCAGCCACGTTGACGGACAGTGGGCCGGCACGCTCTCCAACAAGTACAGAAGCATCGCGCTGGCGGACGTGAAGGCGGTCTATTGGAACCGGCCGAACCTGTTCCAGTTCCCCGAGCTGTCGGAGTCGGACGCCCACTGGGCGCGTGGCGCCGCCCGCATCGGCCTCGGCGGCGTGCTCATGAGCCTCGCCGCCCGGTGGATGAACCACCCGTCCAGCGCGTCTGCCGCGGAGTTCAAACCTCGGCAGCTCCGCACCGCACGTTCCATGGGTCTCGCCACTCCCCGAACTCTGATCACGAACTCCGCGGATGAGGTGCAGACATTCGCGGAGAACGTCAAAGCCCCGTTGATCACCAAGCCACTGGGGACGCCGCACGTTGCCCACTCCCGGGGCTCGGAGACCATCTATACGCGCGAGGTCGACCTTGACGCCCTGGGCGGTGTGGAGCTCACTGCGCACCTGTTCCAGGAGCGTGTCCCCAAGCAGTACGAAGTGCGCTTGATCGTCGTAAGCGACACCTGCCACAGCGTGAAGATCAAGGCGCACAGCGAGGCCGCTCGCACGGATTGGCGGTCCGACTACGACGCGCTTGAGTACGAGCTGATCGAGACGCCACCCGATGTCATCAACGGAGTGCGCGGGTACATGGCTCGACTGGCCCTCACCTACGCTGCCATGGACTTCATCGTGCAGCCGAACGGTCAGTGGACGTTCCTGGAGGCAAACCCCTCTGGCCAGTGGGCATGGCTCAACAGTCCGGAAATCCCCCTAGCCGCTTCGATCGCTCAAGCCCTGGAGAACTGGTGTCGCCGGTGAACTGGAAACCGCTCGCCGAGAATCTGGCAAGCATCCTGGAGGGCTCGGACGATCTGGTCTCCCCTCACTGGAAGCAGGCGTTCGAGGAGGTGCCTCGACACATCTTCGTCCCACGCTATTTTCAGAATCTGGGGGGCGCGCCAACTCGATGGAAGCCGCTCGACGCCGCGGACGGTGGAGACTGGCTTAACCCCATCTACACCAACGCCACACTCGTCACCCGTCTCGACCCGGAGACGGCGAAGTCCGCGGATGGGCTGTTCACCGGCGTCCCCACGTCGTCCAGCACACAGCCGAGCCTCACGGCCCGGATGCTGGAGGCCCTTGACGTACAGCCTGGAGACCGGGTCCTCGACGGGGGCACTGGCACCGGCTACCAAACCGCCCTCATCGCTCACCGCCTGGAGAGCGCTGACCAGCTCGTAACGGCGGACATCGACCCGGACCTGACATCCGAAGCCCTGCTCAATCTGGAGGGCATCGGCATCACACCGAACGTACTCACCGTGGACGTGAGGGACTGGACTTGGCCGCCGGAGTCGTTCGACAAGGTGATCATTACGTGTGCCCTCCCGCGGATCACCGAGACATTGAGGTCTGCGGTCATTCCCGGGGGACGACTCGTCGCGAACCTCTTCCCGCCGCTGAGCGGGGGTCTGGCCGTCCTCGACCGCATGCCGGACGGGAGCCTGGAGGGACGGTTCCAAGCAGGCGGCGGGTCCTTTATGGCGGCGCGCACGGCGGCGCCGACCCCTCCCCCACCGCTTGCATCGGGACCGGTGGACGCAGACGGGGAATCCCGCGTACCGGTCACGGCCTTCGACAGCTACCACTTCACCTTCCTGCTGGCGTCCACGCTGCCCGGGGTAGTGCTCCAGTACGGCACTGACGACGAGGAGCGCACCATGCGCCGTCTGGTGATGCCTGACGGGGCGTGGGCTGAGGCCATCTTCGCGGGCGAACAGACACAGTTCCACGAGACGGGCGAGCGCAGCATCTGGGACACCGTCGAGAGCTGGTGGGGGTGGTTTACTGCTCACGACATGCCGAAATGGGACCACTTCGGTCTGACGGTCTCGGGCGAAGAGCATCGCCTCTGGTACGAAACGCCCCGGGGCCCCTCATGGCGGCTGCCTGCGTGAGTGAGGCGCGTAGCCAGAGCACGAAAGGGCCTCCTCCCGGCGGGAGGGGGCCCGGTGTTCCCGGCCGTCGGCTACACCGCTGCCTCGCTGTCCCGGATGGAGCGCGGCAAACGCCCATGCGCGATGTACAGCTGTTACGGCAGGTTGCCGAGCGTCTGGACATCCCGCCTGGTACTCAGTCATACCCCAGCTGGGTAGGTTGATCGACATGCAGTTGAGGTACAGCTTCCGCCTGTACCCGAACGGTCCTCAGCGCTCAGCGCTGGCCAGGGCGTTCGGGTGTGCGCGGGTGGTCTACAACGATGCGCTTCGCGCCCGTGAGACCGCCCGCGCCGCAGGCGAGGCGTTCCCGAAGACCGGGGACCTGTCCAAGCTGCTGATCACCGAGGCCAAGCTCACCGAAGAGCGCGCCTGGCTCGGCGAGGTGTCCGCTGTCGTGCTCCAGCAGTCCCTGCGGGACCTGGACGCCGCGTACCGGAACTTCTTCGACGGGCTGAAGGGCAAGCGCCCGCGCATGGGCGCGCCCCGGTTCAAGTCCCGCAAGGACAACCGGCAGGCCGTACGTTTCACCGCGAACGCCCGATGGAAGATCACCGTCGGCTGCGACCTGTCCTTGCCGAAAATCGGGGACGTGCGGGTGAAGTGGTCCCGCAGCCTTCCCTCGGTCCCCTCCACGGTGACCGTGATCAAGGACGCGGCCGGAAGGTACTTCGCGAGCTTCGTTGTGGAGACCGAGCCCGTCACCTCGGTCGAGAGCGGTCAGGCCGTCGGCATCGACCTGGGGCTGGGGCATTTCGCCGTCTTGTCCGACGGCACGAAGATCGACGCTCCTCGCTTCCTGCGCCGGGCCGAGAAGAAGCTCAAGCGCGCACAGCAGGCCCTCAGCCGCAAGGCGAAGGGCTCGAACAACCGGAACAAGGCCAGGATCAAGGTCGCCCGCGCTCACGCGCAGGTCACCGACGCGCGGCGCGAGTTCCACCACCAGCTCTCCACCCGGCTGATCCGCGATAACCAAGCGGTCGCAGTGGAAGACCTGGCGGTGAAAGGGCTCGCCCGTACGCGCCTGGCCAAGTCCGTGCACGACGCTGGATGGTCCGCGTTCGTGACGATGCTGGAGTACAAGGCCGCGAAGTTTGGCCGCGGCTTCCACCGCATCGGACGGTTCGAGCCGACCTCCCAGGTCTGCTCGCAGTGCGGCGTCAAGGACGGCCCCAAGCCCCTGCACATCCGAGTGTGGGAATGCCGGGCCTGCGGAGCCGTCCTCGACCGGGACATCAACGCGGCGGTCAACGTCGCCAAGGCCGCCGGACTGGCGGTGTCAGCCTGTCGAGCGCAGGTAAGACCGGTACTCGTACCGGCCCAGCGCGGTGAAGCAGGAACCCACCGAGACGGTCAGCCGACGGTGGTAGGAATCCACGGTCTTTAGGCCGGGGAGCGGAAGTCAAAGCACCAGCGCCCGATAGCGGTCGGCGACCTCCGCCAGGACCTCCGCGCCGTCCCGGGCCCACAGGTCCGGGTTGAAGATCTCCACCTCGATCGGGCCGGTGTAGCCCGCGGCGTCGACCTGTTCGCGGAACCAGCGGAAGTCGACCGAGCCGTCGCCGAGTTGGCCCCGGCCCAGGAGGACGCCCTCCGGGAGGGGCGTGATCCAGTCGGCGAGCTGGAAGGCGGCGATACGGCCGCCCGCGCCGGCGCGGGCGATCTGGGCGGCCACGGTGTCGTCCCACCACAGGTGGTAGGTGTCCACGATCACGCCCACCTGGTCCGCCGGGAAGCGCTCGGCCAGGTCGAGGGCCTGGGCGAGGGTGGAGACCACGCAGCGGTCGGAGGCGTACATGGGGTGCAGGGGCTCGATGGCCAGGCGGACGCCGTGGTCCGCGGCGTACGGGGCCAGCTCCCCCAGTGCGTCGGCGATGCGCTCGCGGGCGGCGAAGAGGTCGCGGCTGCCGGGCGGCAGGCCGCCGGAGACCAGGACCAGGGTGTCGGTGCCCAGGGTGGCGGCCTCGTCGATGGCCTTTCGGTTGTCGGCCAGGGCCGCGGCCCGTGCCTCGGGCTCGATCGCGGTGAAGAAGCCGCCCCGGCACAGGCTGGTGACGGTCAGGCCCGCGTTCCGCACCAGCTCGGCGGCGGCCGCCACGCCGTACTTCTGGACCGGCTCGCGCCACAGGCCGACGCCGGTGACGCCCGCCTTGACGCAGCCCTCCGCCAGCTCGGGCAGCGACCACTGCTTGATCGTTTCCTGGTTGAGGCTCAGCCGGGACACGGCGCTCATCGGGCGACTCCGTACACGGACAGCAGGTCCTTCATCCGGGATTCCGCCAGCGCCGGGTCCGGGAACAGGCCAAGACCGTCCGCCAGTTCGTACGCCCGCGCCAGATGCGGCAGCGAACGGGCCGACTGGAGGCCGCCGACCATCGTGAAGTGCGACTGGTGGCCCGCCAGCCAGGCCAGCAGCACCACGCCCGTCTTGTAGTAGCGGGTCGGGGTCTTGAAGAGGTGGCGGGAGAGTTCCACCGTCGGGTCCAGCAGGGCCCGGAAGGCGGTGGCGTCGCCGGTGTCCAGCCTGCGCACGGCCTCGGCCCCCAGCGCGCCCAGCGGGTCGAAGATGCCGAGCAGGGCGTGGCTGAAGCCCCGGTCGTCGCCCTCGATCAGCTCGGGGTAGTGGAAGTCGTCGCCTGTGTAGCAGCGCACTCCGTCCGGCAGTTTGCGCCGCAGGTCGATCTCGCGCTGGGCGTCCAGCAGGGAGACCTTGATGCCGTCGACCTTGTCGGGGTGGGCGGCGATGACGTCGAGGAAGGTGCGGGTGGCGGCGTCCAGGTCGGTGCTGCCCCAGTAGCCCTCCAGGGCCGGGTCGAACATCGGGCCCAGCCAGTGCAGGATCACCGGCTCGGCACACTGGCGCAGCAGATGGCCGTAGACCTCGAGATAGTCCTCGGGGCCCTTGGCCACGGCGCACAGGGCGCGCGAGGCCATCAGGATGGCCTGGGCGCCGGACTCCTCGCAGACGGCGAGCTGTTCCTCGTAGGCGGCCCGGACCTCGGCCACGCTGTGGGGGTAGCCGATCTCGGTGGCGGAGAGCTGGTCGGTGCCGACGCCGCAGGCGATCCGGCCGCCGACCGCCTTCGCCTCGGCCGCCGAGCGGCGGATCAGCTCGGCGGCGCCCGCCCAGTCCAGGCCCATGCCGCGCTGGGCGGTGTCCATGGCCTCGGCCACGCCCAGCCCGTGCGACCACAGGTGGCGGCGGAAGGCCAGGGTGGCGTCCCAGTCGACGGCGGCCGGGCTGTCGGGGGTCACATCGGCGTACGGGTCGGCCACCACATGGGCGGCCGAGAAGACGACGCGGGAGGTGAAGGGGGCCCCGGGGGTCAGCGACAGCGGCTCGGTGCGGGGTTCGTAGGGGCGGGTCGTGCCGCCCGGCACGGGGAGGTGGACGGTCACAGGCTCAGCTCCGGTACGTCGAGCCGGCGGCCCTCGGCCGACGACTTCAGGCCCAGCTCGGCGAGCTGGACGCCGCGCGCCCCGGCCAGCAGGTCCCAGCGCCAGGGCTCGTCGAGCGCGACATGGCGCAGGAAGAGCTCCCACTGCGCCTTGAAGCCGTTGTCGAACTCCTCGTTGTCCGGCACCTCCTGCCACTGCTCGCGGAAGGACTCGGTGGCGGGCAGGTCGGGGTTCCAGACCGGCTTGGGGGTGGCCGAGCGGTGCTGGGCGCGGCAGTTGCGCAGGCCCGCGACGGCGGAGCCCTCGGTGCCGTCGACCTGGAACTCGACCAGCTCGTCGCGGTTGACCCGGACCGCCCAGGACGAGTTGATCTGGGCGATGGCGCCGCCCTCGAGCTGGAAGACGCCGTAGGCCGCGTCGTCGGCGGTGGCCTCGTACGGCTTGCCCTGTTCGTCCCAGCGGGTCGGGATGTGGGTGGTGGCCTGCGCCTGGACGGTGCGCACGGCGCCGAACAGTTCGTGCAGCACGTACTCCCAGTGCGGGAACATGTCGACGACGATGCCGCCGCCGTCCTCGGCCCGGTAGTTCCAGGAGGGCCGCTGGGCGCTCTGCCAGTCGCCCTCGAAGACCCAGTAGCCGAACTCCCCGCGCACGGAGAGGATGCTGCCGAAGAAGCCGCTGTCGATGAGGCGCTTGAGCTTCAGCAGCCCCGGCAGGAAGATCTTGTCCTGGACGACCCCGTGCTTGACGCCCGCCGCCTCGGCGAGCCGGGCCAGCTCCAGGGCGCCCGCCAGACCGGTGGCGGTCGGCTTCTCGGTGTAGATGTGCTTGCCCGCCGCGACGGCCTTCTTGATGGCCTCCTCGCGGGCGGCGGTGACCTGGGCGTCGAAGTAGATGTCGACGCGGTCGTCCGCGAGCACGGCGTCCAGGTCGGTCGAGACATCCGCGACCGGGTCGAGGCCATGGCGCTCGGCCATCTCCTTGAGCACGTGCTCCCGGCGGCCGACGAGCAGCGGCTCGGGCCACAGCACGGTGCCGTCGCCGAGGTCCAGGCCGCCCTGTTCGCGAATGGCGAGGAGAGAGCGGACGAGGTGCTGGCGGTAGCCCATCCGGCCGGTCACACCGTTCATGGCGATCCGCACTGTCTTGCGTGTCACGTGGGTTCTTCTCCTCACCGCGAGTAACAGTAAGCGCTTTCTAAGCATTAACGCTAACCGCCCCGCCCCGCCCCTGTACAGAGCGAACACGGGGGCGAACGCGGGACAGTCAGCGCTTCAGCGCAGCGTCAGCCGATAGCGCAGGGGCGAACGCCCGGTGATCAGGACCCGCTGTCCCGCCGGGGTCAGATCGCCGCCCATCCAGCTATAGCGCTCGCCGGAGTCCACGACGGCGGGCTGGCGCGGGCCGCTGCCGTTGCCGGGCCCGAAGGTGATCACGTCATCGCCCGCCGTATATGTCCCGTACCCCTTGACGAGCTGATACGTGTCCTTCTGGCCGGGCACGGGGTCGACCCCGGTCAGCTTTCCACCGCTGCGGAAGCACAGTTCGAGGGCGAGCGGGACCTCGGACTCGCCGATGTGGACGTCCAGGTTCCAGCCGCCGTCGGCCGCCGCGATCCGTATCTCGGTGCGCAGGGTGCGCCACTCCTTGGGGCGGTGCGGAAAGTCCATCGCGGACCAGAACCGGCCGTCGTCCGTCAGCGGATACCGCCCGTCGGGGCGGCGGTGCTGGGGCGGCAGCGGCAGATGGAATCCGGCCCGCACCTCGGCCCACAGCCGCCAGCCGTCCGCCGTGGCCTCCACGTCCTCGGCCCGGAAGTGGCCGAGCGAGAAGAACTGCGGGGACAGCCGGAGCGAGTCCAGGATGGCCGCGCCCTTGCGCCATTTGAAGAACGTCGGGTTGGTGGACAGGCCCGAGGAGATCGCGTGCACGTCGGGGAAGTCGGTGCCGCCGAAGACGGTGGTCCGCGTGTCCCCCTTCGCGATCCGGACCAGCCCGCAGTCCCGGTCGTGGAAGGTGAACTCCTCTGGCGCCCCGGTGGCCTTGGGCAGCGGCGCGGCCAGCTCCGGATGGTCCAGCACCTCGGCGAGGAAGTCCCCGAGCGGGGTCTCGTCGAAGGTCTGGTCCGCCCCGCGCCGCTGGATGGTGGCGGCGACGGCCGCGAACCGCCCGTCCCGCTCCCGCAGCGCCAGCGCCCGGAACTGCAGCCAGTACTCGGACAGATGCTTGAGGGACTTCTGGTCCTGGCGGCGCGAATGCACCGTCTCCACCTCGCCATTGGGCTCCAGGAGATGAAGGGTGGCTTCCAGGTTGTGGCGCACATGGTCGTAGAACCGCGGGCGCTCGGTGAGCCGGGCGAGGGTCAGCAGCGAGGGGTTGGTGACGATGGGCGCGTAGGTGGCGCTGCGCTCGCTGTACTGGCCGCTGTCGTACTGGTCGATGCCCTCGGCCAGCCAGGCGTCGATACGGCGGGTGTAGCGGGCGTCGGGCCAGAAGGAGTTGATCCGGGCCAGTGCGGCGCACACCTTCCAGCGGTGGTTGGGGGTGTGCACTCCGCCGGTGGACAGGCCCTTGCCCGCCTTGAGCAGGATCGTCTTCAAGGTGGCGCGGATCGCGCGGGTGCCGGTGTGGCCGTCCGCGTCCAGCAGGCCGTACACCAGGCCCAGATCGACGATCGAGAAGGCGGTGTCCGGGGGCGAGTGGACCGCGCCCTGGTCGTAGAGGCCGTCGTCGAACTGGGCGGCGGCCAGGGCGTCCACGAGCCGGGTCATCGGCGCGATCAGCGCGCCGTCGTGGTGGTGGGCGGCGTCGCCCCATACGTGGACGGAGGTGAGCAGCCGCAGGCTGCGGGCGGCGGGGCGGGCCTGGCCGAGGTTGTTCAACTGGTCGAGGGCCGCGTCGAGCCCGTCCACGACCTCGGCCACCCGGGCGTCGGCCGCCTCGGTGAGCAGGGCCAGGAACGGCTTGTCGGTCCGGCCCGCGGCCGAGGCGGCACCCGGAGCGCCGACGGCGAGCAGTCCGCCCGCGACGGCGGTCCCGGCGAGGAAGTGACGGCGGGGCAGGGGTGTCATTGGTGGTGCTCCGTGGCTCTCATAGATGGTGCTCCGTGGCTCTGGCGGCGATCGCGAGGGGGCCGGGGACGAGGAAGAGCAGCGGCGGATAGGCCCAGGCGCAGACGGCGGCGGTGGCGACGGCCAGCAGCAGCACGCCGCTCGCGCGGGGTTTGCGCACGCTGTCGTACGCCGCCGAGCGCAGCGCGGTGCGCCAGCTCGTCGCCGACTCGGGGCGGGCGCAGGCCCGCAGACAGACGACGGCGAGCAGTCCGGCCACGGCGAGCAGCGCGGGCCGGAAGACCACCGCGCCCGGCAGCCCCGCGCCCGCCGCGAGCGCGTTGAACAGCAGCAGGACGCCGCCGGCCAGCACCCCCGCCCCGGCCAGCAGATCGCCGGTGCGCAGCCGTTGCCGCAGCGCGCGGAGGTAGCCGCCCGCCGTGGTGGGCGCGTCCTGCCGCACCCGCCGGTCCAGGACGGCGCAGGCCGTGGACATGGCGGCCGGGGCGGTGATCAGCGGCAGCGAGGCGGCGGCCGTGGCCAGGCCCACCGCCAGGACGTCGGCGAAGAGGGCGAAGCGCGGGCCGAACAGCTCGCCGGGTTCACGTTTGGTGGCGGTGTCCATGGCCGGTCACCCCTTCAGTCCGGAGCTGGCCATGCCCTCGACCAGGAACCGCTGGAACGCGAGGAAGAAGAGCACGATGGGCAGCAGCGCGAACACCGACATCGCGAACATCGGGCCGAAGGCCGACTGGCTGGAGGCGTCCACGAAGGACCGCAGGGCCAGGGTCAGGGTGAACTTCTCCGGCTCGAAGAGGTAGATGAGCTGGGTGAAGAAGTCGTTCCAGGTCCAGATGAAGGTGAAGATCGCGGTGGTGATCAGCGCGGGCCTGGTCAGCGGCAGGATGACGCTGAAGAACGAGCGGAAGGGCCCGCAGCCGTCGATCCGCGCCGCCTCCTCCAGCTCACGCGGCAGTCCGCGCATGAACTGCACGATGAGGAAGACGAAGAAGGCGTCGGTGGCCAGGAACTTCGGCAGGATCATCGGCCAGTAGGTGTTCACCATGCCGAGCTGGTTGAAGATGATGTACTGCGGAATGAGGATGGCGTGGTGCGGCAGCATGATCGTCGCGATCATGAACGCGAAGAGCGGACCGCGCATCCGGAACCGCAGCCGCGCGAAGGCGTACGCGGCGAGCGAGCAGCTGATGACGTTGCCGAGCACCGCACCGCACGCGATGAGCAGCGAGTTCCACAGCAGCCGTCCGACGCTGACCTCGTTCACCCCGTCCAGGGCGGTGGAGTAGTTGCTCCATTCGAAGTGGCTGGGCAGCAGCTTGAGGCTGGCGACGACCTCGTCGGCGGGTTTGAACGAGGTCGCCAGCAGCCAGGCCAGCGGATAGAGCATCACCAGCAGCACGGCGATCAGGCAGGCGTGCAGCACGATCCGGCCGGCGGGCCGCCGCCGCGCCGCCGGGGTGGCCGGGGCGGTGGAGATCGGGGCGGTGGTCATCGGCCCCCCTCGTTGTTGTCGTTGGCGTAGAAGACCCAGGCCCGGGAGGTCCGGAAGAGGACCGCGGTGACGGCCCCGATGGCCAGCAGCAGCGCCCAGGCCATGGCGGAGGCGTAGCCCATATGGGAGGCGGTGAAGCCGCGGTCGTAGAGGTAGAGCGTGTAGACCAGCGTGGAGTCGGCGGGTCCGCCCTTGCCCGCGCTGACCGCGAAGGCGGGGGTGAAGACCTGGAACGCCTGGATCATCTGGAGCACCAGGTTGAAGAAGAGCACCGGGGAGAGCATCGGGATGGTGATGGAGCGGAACTGCCGCCACCAGGAGGCCCCGTCGACCGCCGCCGCCTCGTACAGCTCGACGGGTATCTGCTGGAGCCCGGCCAGGAAGATCACCATGGGGGCGCCGAACTGCCAGATGGTCAGCAGCGCGACCGACAGGATGGCCCAGCCCGGCCTGTTGATCCAGCCGCCGATGTCGATGCCCATGCCGGAGAGCAGGTTGTCGACCGAGCCGCCGTCGTTGAAGATCGCCCGCCAGACCAGGGCGATGGACATCGACGCGCCGAGCAGCGAGGGCGCGTAGAACGCCGAGCGGTAGAAGCCCTTGCCGCGCTTGACCGACTTCAGCGCCATCGCGACGGCGAGCGCCATGGCGAGCTGCAGCGGCACCGCGATCACGACATACGTCAGGGTCGTGATGACCGACCGCCAGTAGCGGGGGTCCTCGGTGAACATCTGCGTGTAGTTGCGGAAGCCGATCCACTGGGGCGCGTCGAACATGTCGTAGTCGGTGAACGACAGATACAGGGACACGGCCATGGGCAGCAGCGTCAGCACGGCGGCGCCGAGCACCCACGGGGACAGGAACACCCAGGCGGCCCCCTGCCGCTCGCGCTTCGGCGCCCGCTTGCCGCCGGTGGCGGGTGGCGCGGCGTCCTGGGGGCGGGTCGCGGTCGCGGTCATTGCCTCAGCTCCGCCTTCGCCTCGGTGATGTAGTTCTCCGCCGCCTCGCGCGGCGACAGGCGCTCGTAACTGACCTGGTCGTAGTCGCGCGAGAAGGTGGTCTGCAGCGAGGTGTCGCCCTTGGGCGGCGCGGGCGGCGGGTCCTTGAGCTTGCCCTCGAACTGCTTCTGGTAGGTGGAGATGACCTGGTCGAAGCCCTCCAGCTTGGGCAGTACGCCCTGCCGGATGGCGTCGTTGGCCGGGATGCCGCGGGAGGCGCCGAGGATGGCCCCCGCCTCCTTGTCATTGAGCAGGAAGTCGATGAACTGGGCCGCCTGCTTGGGGTGTGGGGTCTTGGCCGAGGCGCCGAAGAACATCGACGGTTTGAAGTACTGCCCGGGGGTGCCGTCCTCGCCGACCGGGAAGGGTGCCAGCTTCAGCCCCTTGCCGACGATGGCCGCGTAGCCGCTGACAGGGGCGTCCCAGTTGAAGTCGGCGACGACCTCCTGCCGGCCCAGCGGGGTGTTCTCCACCGTCCCGTCCATCTGGGTGGTCTGCTCGGCCGACGAGACCGCGCCCTCCTTGCGGAGCTTGGTGCACCACTCCCAGTAACGGGTCAGATCGTCGGCGGTGAAGCCGAGCTTCTCGTCCTTGGCGTAGAGCGACTTGCCCTGGCTGCGCAGCCAGATCTCGAAGACGTCCTCGCTCTGGCCCGGGTCGGTGGAGCCGACCCGCCCCTGCGTCGCCGGGGACGCCGACAGCTTGCGCATCGCGTCGGCCCAGTCGTCCCAGGTCCAGGTCAGGGTGGGTTCGGGGACGCCCGCCTTGCGCCACAGCGTGGCGTCGTACGCCATCGTCTCGCTGCCGCGGGCCACCGGGAGCGCGTACCGCTTGCCATCCACCACTCCGGTGGCCAGCAGCCCCTTGTCGATCTCCGAGGTGCGCAACTCGGGATGTTTGCCGAGGTCCAGCAGGATGCCGGAGGTGGCGTACTGGTTGATCTGCCGGTAGTCGAGCTGCATCACATCGGGGGCGTCGCCGCCCGCCGCCTGCGTGGCCAGCTTCGCCTTGTACGTGTCGAAGCCCGCGAAGGACGTGCTGATGTCGATGTCGGGGTGGCGCTTCTCGAAGAGCTTGACTGCCTCGTCGGTGCGGGCGGCCCGGTCGGGGTTGCCCCACCAGGTGAACCGCAGGCTGACCTTGCCGCCCGAGCCGCCGCCGCCATCGCCGCCGCAGCCCGTGAGGGTCCCTCCGAGCGTGAGCACGAGAGCCAGGGCGCAGGACGCCTTTGTCCTGTTTCTGCGCATACCGGAGCCGACCTCCCTCCTGAATTGTCCGTTGAGCGTATGAGCGTGCGTGGTGGTGTTCTACGGCGGCTATTCGCCGTAGTACGGGAGCGTGACACCGGGCAGTTCGTACTCGTCCCGGCGGCCGCACATGCCGTAGCCGCCCCGGCGGCTGGGCCCGGTCGCGGTGACCCGCGCCTCGGCCAGATGCGCGGGGTCGCCCGCGGCGAGCGCGGTGAGCTGCTCACCGGTGCGCCGCGCGGCGGCGAGCGCCCCGTCCCGCCAGCGCGGCTCCCACTCCTTCACCTTGGGCGCGACGATCCGCACCGCCGCCTCGTGGAAGGCGCGCAGCGGCCCCTCATCGCCCTTCTCGGCGGCGGCCCGCAGCGTCAGATAGCCCTCGATCGCCAGGTCCCGGCGGCGCCGGGCCGCCGCGTCGGCCTCCGGCCCCTCCTTGGCGGGCAGCGCGGCGGCCGCCGCGTACCGCTCGGGGTCGGCCAGCACCTCGGGCGGGAAGGTGAAGACGGCGTCCCCGGCCTCCGGCAGTCCGCTGTTCTGCATCAGCACGGTCACCTTGAGACCGCCGCCCTGCACCATCCGGTGCACCGTGCCCGGGGTGAACCACACCACCGCGCCCGGCTCCAGCGGGGTCTCGGTGAAGCCGTCCCCGACGGTCAGGGTCTGCACCGCGCCGCGTCCGGCGGTGACCACATACGCCTCGGTGCAGGCCAGATGGAGATGGGGGCTGCCGCCGCACACCCCGTCGGCGGCCTCCCACTCGTACGCGCTGATGTGGGACATCCCCACACCACCCGGCAGCGGGGCGAACATCTCGGACGACGCGGCCATCCGGCTCACCACCCGTGGTTCTTGAGGTAGCCCTCGGCGCGGGCCCGGTCCCAGGCGCCGTCCGCGACCACCACCCGGTAGCGGTAGCCGAAGGACTCCCCCGGCGGAAGCTCGAACTCCTCGAAGAACGCCCAGGAGGGGGCGACCGAGGGAATCGGCTCGGAGCGCACGAACCAGTGGGAGGCATGGATCGCATCGGTGTTGTCGAGGTTTTCCGGCGCGTGCGCGAACAGCAGCGTGGAGTGCCCGTCCACGCCGTCGTGCTCACCGGTGAACGCGACCCAGGGGGCCTCGGCGGCCGGGGTGCCCATCAGGTCCGAGGCGCCCTTCTCGCCCTCGCCGCCGCGCCCGTCCGGGCCGATCACGTCGCCGCCGGTGAAGTCGCGCGGGCCGCGCCAGTTGAGCCCGGTGTACCCGGCCATCTCCCGGCCGGCGGTGGTCGGGGAGCCGAAGTGCAGGGCCTCGCCCCGGATGTTGGTGAGACGGATGGACCAGTCCAGGGCCCAGGTGCCCTCCTCCGGTTCCACCGAGTGGAGTTCGATGGTGCGCACCTCACGCGCCCACTCCTGGCCACCGCTGTGTTGTACAGAAGGATTGGCCACCCACGTGAGGGTCTCCACGAAGCGCAGCCGGTCATCCGCGACCGCGAACTCCTCGAAGCCGTCGTGGCGCATCGAGCCGACGCGCTCCTCGACGTGCTGATAGCCCTGCTCGGGGCCGAGGTAGGAGTTGCCGCCCCAGAAGTTCTGGCCGGAGAGATGGCTGGAGGTCATCTGCAGGCCCTTGTGCCAGCGGTGGTCGCTGGGCCGGTAGCCGGAGACCGGGTTCCCGGCGAGGGTGCGCAGCGGGTGCGCGTAGGGCTTACGGGCCTCGAAGGCTTCCGGGTCGGGCCGGTAGACGTAGGCCATCAGCTCGACGCCGCCGGAGGCGACCGAGATCTGTTCGCCGTGGGTGTGGGTGACGGTGATGCGCTGGGTCATGGCGGCCTCAGCTCTCCTTGGTGGTGGCGGTCGCTGCCTTCGGCGCCCATTCGGGGTGGTTGCCGTGCATGGCGTCGTAGTACGGGTCACCGGGCACGATCTCGCCCGCGCGCACGGGCTGTCCGGTGAAGGCCGCCTTGTAGAGCGCGGCGATGAACTCGAGGGTGCGGCGGGCGTCCTGGCCGCTGCCGGGGGGCCGTACGCCCTCGCGCATCGCGTCCAGCAGCACGGAGAGCTGGGCCCCGTGCGAGCTGGGCAGATCGGCGGCCGGGGTGCGCCAGCGCTGCTGCCGGTCGGGCTCGTCGCGGACATGCGGGGCGGGGGTGTAGACCCAGTCGTCGTTGCGGTGGCCGTAGAGATGGGTCAGCTCGACGGTGGCGTCCGCGCAGTCGATACGGATCCGGCTGACCTCGTCGGGCGAGAGCACGCTGTTGACGACGGTGGCCATGGCGCCGTTCGCGAATCGCACCAGCGCGGTGGACACGTCCTCGCTCTCCACCTCGTGGATCAGCCGTCCGGCCATGCCGCGGATCTCGGTCCAGTCGCCGAGGAGATGGAGCAGCAGATCCATCTGATGGATGCCGTGGCCCATCGAGGGGCCGCCGCCCTCGGTCTCCCAGCGGCCGCGCCACGGCACCGCGTAATAGGCGGTGTCGCGGTGCCAGGTGGTCTGGCAGTGGGCCACCAGCGGCTGCCCCAGGGCGCCCTCGGCCAGCAGCTCGCGGGCGTGGACGGCGCCCGAGCCGTAGCGGTGCTGGAAGACCACCGAGGCGTACGGGCCGCCCGCCTCCTGCTCGGCCTCGGCTATCTCGTCGTACTCGGCGAGCGTGAGGCACAGCGGCTTCTCGCACAGCACCCAGGCGCCGGCCTTCAGCGCGGCCACCGTCTGCTCGCGGTGCAGGGAGGGCGGGGTGCCGATGAGGACCAGGTCGGGTCGCTCGGCCTCCAGCATGGCCGCCACATCGGGGTAGCCGGTGACGGCGAAGATGCCCCCCTCGGCCGCCGTGGCGCGGAAGGCGTCGAGCCGGTCGGCGGCCACGTCGACCGCGGCGACGAGGTCCACACGGTCCGAATGATCACGTAGTGCGGGCAAATGGCTGCCGGTGACGATGGCTCCGGTGCCGACCACTGCGGCACGGATACGGGCGGTGGCTGCTGCGGCCATGGGCTGAGGCTCCTCGCCGGGGGTAAGCGCTTGCTGGAGAGGACCCTAGGCATGGTCCGGATGACAGGACAAGCCCCTGGACGGCAGAATCGCGCCGCTCATGGAGTGAGAGCATGGGGGCGCCGACAAGTGCGCACGGTGTCCCAGAAGGTGACCATCGGGTGACCATCCAACGGAGGAAACATGGCAGTGACCCTGGCCGATGTGGCGGCACGGGCTCGGGTCTCGGCGGCCACCGTGTCGCGCGTCCTGAGCGGCAACTACCCCGTCGCGGAATCGACCCGGACCCGGGTGCTGCGCGCCGTCGATGAGCTGGAGTACGTGGTCAACGGACCGGCGAGCGCACTCGCCGCCGCCACCTCCGATCTGGTCGGGGTACTCGTCAACGACATCGCGGACCCCTTCTTCGGAATCATGGCGGGCGCCGTACAGGCCGAGATGGGCGCACCGGCGGGCGAACCGGGCCGGGGCGGCGAGAAGCTCGCGGTCATCTGCAACACCGGTGGTTCGCCCGAGCGCGAGCTGAACTACCTCACCCTGCTGCAGCGGCAGCGCGCCGCCGCCGTCGTGCTCACCGGCGGCGCGGTCGAGCACCCCGACCACGCCGCCGCCGTGGCCACCAAGGCGTCCCGGCTGGCCGCGTCCGGTACCCGGGTGGTGCTGTGCGGCCGCCCGCCGATCGCGGACGCGACCACCCTCACCTTCGACAACCGCGGCGGCGCCCGCCGCCTCACCGAACATCTGCTGACCCTCGGCCACCGCCGCATCGGCTATGTGGCGGGCCCCGCCGAGCGCACCACGACCCGCCACCGGCTGGAGGGCCACCGGGCGGCGCTCGGCGCCGCCGAAGTGAACAGTCTCGACGCCGACCTGGAGCGGCTGACCGTGCACGGCCTGTACGACCGCGCCTCCGGCTATGACGCGACCCTCGAACTCCTACGCCGTGACCGGGGGTTGACAGCCATAGTCGCCGCCAACGACACCATCGCGCTCGGTGTCTGCGCGGCCCTGCGCGACCAGGGCCTGCGCATCCCCGAAGACGTCTCGGTCGCGGGCTTCGACGACCTTCCGTTCAGCGCGGACGCGGTCCCGGCCCTCACCACGATGCGGCTGCCCCTGCACGAGGCGGGCGCGCGGGCCGGGCGCCTGGCCCTGGGCCGCGAGCCGCAGCCGCCGGGCGGGGTGGCGATGGTCCGCGCCGAACTGATGGCTCGCGCCTCGACGGCCCCGCCGCGCGGCTGAGCAAGGCACTCCGTGCGGGGCGGGTCTCGTATGTACGGAGGGTGGGCCACCGGCGCCGTCGCTCCGGCGGGGGCCCGGAGCCCAGTAGCCCACCCCGTCTATGCGCCGGTCCGCTGGCGGGGCGCGCGGATCACCGGGTGGTCGCCGTCCGGCGGGGCGGGGCGTTGTGCGGCGCGGGCCGCCTCGCATGCGGCGCGGGCCGCCTCGCACGAGGGGGCACAGACGTATAGCTGGTACGTCTCGGTGACGCTGCCGTAGTCCACCTCCACCGTGCAGATCGGCCGGTCCGCGTAGAGGCGTGCCGCGCACAGGGCGCAGTTCCAGCCCTGGAGCTGGCCGAAGACCCACTTCCGGCCCGGGGTCCGCAGTTCCGCTATCCGCTCCCGATCGGTGCGCTCGTCCTCCGTCACCGGGTGTGCCCCCGTTCGCGGGCGCGGCGCATGGCGGCGGCCTCGGCGACCGGGTCGCGCCGGTAGGCATGGGCGTGGGGAGGGCAGGCGTACACCGTGCGGCCGGGTCCGCTGCCGTCGTGCTGGACGTCGACGATGACCGGCTCGTCGGTGGGCAGCTCGCAGCGATAGCAGGTCTGGCGCCCCTGGGGGACCGGACCGAGTTCGACGCGGTCGGCCTCGGCCAGCGCTCCCCACAGCTTCCAGGCATCGGTCAGGTAGTGATCGACCGAGAGCGGCACGCGCCAATGGGTGCCGGGCGGCGTAGTCCAGGAGTCGGGCGGCACGCCGAGGTAGGTGCACTCGTCCGCCAGCTCGGTCAGGACCCGCACCTGCCGCAGATGCCAACTCGTGGCGGAGCCCACCGCGACGAGCCAGTACAGGGTGCCGTACTTGTCCTGGATGACGGCGCCGTTCTCGTCGCCGAGGAGCTTTAAGGCGCGTTCCCCGACGGTCGGCGCGGCCCGTACGGCATCCCACCACTTGCCCGCGGGTAACGCCTGGACATCCGTGGCGGGCGGCGGTGTCCACCGTAAGGCTCTGGTCGTCACGTCGGGCTCCCCTGCTGATCTGCGAGGGGCGGCGCCGAACAGGTTCCTGGCGGGAGCGAGGGTTGGCGCCGCCTCGATGCGGATCACGCTAGGTGTGCATGCGATCACACCCCAGTGACGAAGTGCCGTAGCCCGGCCTCAGTTTTCGGCGGGACTACCGCACTTGTTCATGCCGCCGGGTCCACGCCCAGCCGCACCGCGAGCTTCCGCAGGTCTCGGTCGCGACGCCGCTCAGTCTCCAGCAGTCCCCCCACAGTGGAGGCGGCGAGCATCTGATGGGTCAGCCACTCAGGATGCTCCTCGTCGAGGGTGAGCAGCACATCGCGGGCTCCCTCGTCGTCATGCGTCTGGTAGCGGGCGAATGCCAGATCCAGCCGGTGCCTGGCGCGCGAGATCTTCCACGGCAGCTCATCCAGATTGACGCCACTGGCTGTGGCCAAAGCCTTGTCCGGATGGCCAAGCGACACCTGAACGGTGGTGGCCTGCATGCCCACGCTCGCCGGGCCGAAGGCGGTGCCTCGCACCCGTACCGCCCCGGACAGCGCGGCCGCCGCCTCCGCCTGCCTGAGGAAGGTGAGCGCGTCATCCTTTGTGCTGTCGGACTCATCGCGGTTCGCCCGTGCCGCCGAGACAGCACCGGACAGCAGCAGGATCCCGAACATCGCGAACTTCTCGGGATTGCGGTCGGAGAGCCGGGGCTCGATCTCAGCCGCCTTGCGGGTCGCGACCTGCTGGGCATCGCTCCATCGGCCTTGCCGCAGGAGCACAAGCGAAAGCGTCGAGACGGCGAGAGCGTGCCGCAGCTCGTCGCCGGCGCGCGCGGTGGCATGCATGGCTCGCTCCACCGCGGTGTATGCCAGATCGGTCTGCCCCAACTGCGCGGCCACGTCGGCGACGATGATGTGCGCAGCAGCGGACATCGACCACACCGTGTCGTGGTCGGGACCGCCCTCGGCCTCACGGGTGGCCGCCTTCAGATCGGTGACGAGCCCGGGCAGCATGCCGACCAGGTCGGTGAACTGGCCGAGCCGATAGTGCCTCTGGGCCTGCTCCATGACCGGGCGGAGATCGTCCGGGCCGGGCGCGTCACTGTCCGCGCCGCACACGTCCAGCCCTGGCAGATCGCTCGGGGCCTGGATGGCGGCCCGCAACGCGATGACTCCGCCGTCAGGAGCGAGGGATTGCGTCATGGTGGGCTGGCCCAGCAGGCGGGCGAGCTCGATATCGAGTGCGCCCGCGAGCTTCTGATACGTGGCGATTCTCGCTCCCCGCTGGGTGCCCTGCTCCAACCTGCGGATGGTGTCGACGGACACGCCCGCGCGATCGGCGAGTTGCTCCTGCGTGAGGTCGCGGATGTCGCGAAGTCGGGCCAGCCGTTTACCAACGGACAGATCAGTCATCTGATACACCACCGCCAGAAGGTCTTTGGGCCACGGTACGCCCGGAGAGGGGAGCCGTGGGACCCCAGCAGGCGTCGGGCACACGAAAGAGCCCCCTCGCCCAACCCACAGGCGGGGCGAGCTCGAAGCGCGCCGGCGTTGCGGTCGCCACCGCCGACATCTACCCCCCGGGACGGGACCCCCTCTTCCCAAACACTTGATCTGGCGCAACTATGAGGTCAAGCAAAATCGACACAGGCGTACGGAGGGGTGCCGGATGGGCCCGCGCGACAATCTCGATCTGGCCGTGGACGAGGTCCGCGACTTCAACCGGATGTACACCCGCCTGATCGGCGTCCTCGACTACCCCGGGCAGCTCAACACCCCGTACTCGCTGGGCGAGGCCCGCATCCTCTACGAGCTGGCGCGGCGGGAGCGCACCCATGTCTCGGCCCTCCGGGAGCACCTCGGGGTCACCGCCGCGCATCTGAGCCGGACGCTGAGCCGGTTCGAGGAGCGGGGGCTGGTGACGCGCGAGCGCCACTACCGCGACGCCCGCTTCCAGGAGGTGCTGCTCACCGCCGAGGGCCGGGCGGCGGCGGAGGATCTGGACCGGCGGTCGCGCGAGGCGGTGACCGGGCTGCTGGCCAAGGTCCCCTGGAACGAGCTGGGGCGGCTGCGGGAGGCGCTGGCGACCGCGCGGCACGCGCTCACCGGTCCGGCCGATCCCCAGGTGCGGCTGCGCGGGTTGGAGCCGGGCGACCTGGGCTGGATCGTGCAGCGCCACGGCGCCGTGTACGCCCGGGAGTTCGGGTGGAACGCCGAGTTCGAGGCCCTGGTTGCCCGGATCGTCGGGGAGTTCGGCGCGGGCCATGACCCGGCCTGCGAGCGGGCGTGGATCGCGGAGCTCGACGGCCGCCCCGTCGGGTCGGTGATGTGCGTCCGGGACGAGCGGCCCGATACGGCCCGGCTGCGGCTGCTGCTCGTCGAACCGGAGGCGCGGGGGCGGCGGCTCGGCGAGTGGCTGGTCGGCACGTGTGTCGACTTCGCACGCGAGGCGGGCTACCGCGATCTCGTGCTGTGGACCAATGACGTCCTGACCTCCGCCCGCCGGATCTACGAGGGGGCCGGGTTCGAGCTGATCGCCGAGAAGCCGCACCGCGGCTACGGCTCGCCCCTGGTCGGCCAGGACTGGCGGCTCGGGCTCCAGGGCCCCTGACAAGCCAGGGCCGCTGTCCGCACCGCGGCGTCCCCTCAGATCTGTCCCTCGCCGCCGCCACACGCGCACGCCGCGGCGAGGGGCGCACTGCCCACGCCGGCACTCAGCGCCGGAGTTCCAGCCAGGCACCGGCGGTTCGCCGTCGCGCCTCGGGTTACAGCAGGCGTGCGAGGGGCAGCGCCGCGATGTCGGGAGCGGGCCGGGAGACATACAGGTCGGTGTGGTAGAAGCCGTCCGCTTCCTTGTCCGCCGCGTGCAGTCCGTTCACAGCCAGGGCGTCGAACGCCGCGTACCGTTCTGCGCTGTCGGCGAAGCGGCGCTGCCGGAAGGTACGGGTGGGCAGTTTCTCCGTCACCAGGCCCGAGCGGGCGAGCAGATCGGCGATCGGCTGGTAGGGCACGGTGCGCAGCACGAACGCCGCGACCCACGGCGGGGTCGGCATGGAGTCGAGAAGCCTGGCGAAGGTCCGGGTGAAGACGTAGCCGACGCCGCCTGTGACGGTGATGAGGTCCGTGCCCGCCAGTGCGCGGCGCAGGGCGGGGCTCGGTTCCGTGACTTCGAGGTTCTCCGCGAAGGCGTGGTCGAGCAGGCCGACGGCGCGGGCGTATCCGACGGCCCGGGCTGCCGAGTCGATGCCTGTCGCCGTCGCGGCTTCCGGGCGGCGGCGCGCTGCGAAGAAGGTCCGGTCCTCGGCCGCGAGGTGCCGGGCCGACAGGGCGGAGAGGCGGTGGGAGGTGTAGCGGGTGGACAGGTCCGCCAGAGTGACGCGGTAGTTGAGGAGAGCCGTGTTGATCCCGTAGGAACAGCACAGATCCACCACGTTCAGTGGCGTCCGGTCGGGGTGCAGGCAGCGCAGGGCATGGGCCAGTGCCCGGAAGACGGCCTGGCCATGGTGGGGTATCTGGTACTCGAGGGGTCGCAGGGTTGCGAAGTACGGGCGTGGGTCGGGACAGTCGTAGATGTCGTTGAAGTTCGCTTTGCCCCAGTCGTCATTCGCGGTGGTGTTGCTCGCTCCTGCCGCCATGAGCGGTCTCCTGACCTGTGTTGGCCGGGGGAAGGCCCCGACGGCCACAGGGATAGGCCGGCGCCTGTGCGCTCGGCGGGCCGCGCCACGGCCCCACTCTGCCCTCTCCGGCACCCGGCGGCAGCCTGAAGGGGCCGATTGGGTGATTACGGTACGTAACCGGGGCGCGATTGACCCGGCCGCGGTGTGACACAGATCACTGCAGCGCGGTCCGCGCGGTGGACAGGGAGGGGTGTGGAGACTTCACTGCGCATCCGCGTGCGAGCCGGAGATCCGGATGCCTTCGGGCAGCTCTTCGACGAGTGCGCCTCGGTGGTCTACCGGCACGCCGTCCGGCTGACCGGCGACTGGGGCATGGCCGACGACATCGTGTCGCTCACCTTCCTGGAGGCATGGCGGCTGCGCGAGCGGCTGCTTCCGGGGGACGGCAGCCTCCGCCCGTGGCTGCTGGGGATCGCGACGAACGTCACGCGCAACACCACGCGGGCGGCGCGAAGACACCAGGCCGCGCTCGCCAAACTCCCACCGCCGGACCCCGTCCCGGACTTCGCCGACGAGGTGACCCGGCGCCTGGCCGACACCGAGGAGCTGGCCGCCGCGCAGAAGGCGTTGCGCACGATGCGCCGTGGGGAGCGCGAGGTGTTCACACTCTGCGTATGGGAGGGCCTGGACGCCGCCACGGTGGCCGAGGCCCTGGGCGTGGCCACCGGCACCGTACGGGCCCGGCTCTCGCGTGCGAGAAAGCGCCTGCGCAAGCTCACCGAGCTCGAACTCGTCCGCGGCACGGGCGGCGGCTACGGCACAGGCCGTACGGGCACCGACGGCGGCAGCGAGAGCACGGACGGCACGCGGGGCGCGGACGGCGGCGCCGGGCAGGGCGCGGTGCAACGCCCGGCCATGGTCGGACAGATACCGGTCAGCCGCCATCAGGCGGCCCGGTCCACGCAGGAGAAGAAGCGATGAACACCGACCCGCGACGAGCCGATCAGCCGGTCGACCTCCAGGAGCCGGCCGAGTTGCTGCCCGCCCCGGGCCGTCCGGTGCTCCGGCAGGACCGCCACCGCGTCCTGAAGGAACATCTGATGGAGCAGATCAGCAACGAGACCGTCTACGAGCTGTCGAGTACGACGGACACCTCACCCGCGTCTCCCGCCCCCCGGCGCCCCCGACGCCGCCTCGTCCTCATCGCGGCGCCGCTGGCGCTGGCCACCGCCGTGGTCGTGGGAGCGGTGGCGGTCGACGGCCTACGGGACGGTGAGGGCGGCGCCACCGGCGTCGGCGGTGACCCCAGGGCCGAGCACCGGCAAGCCGTGGAGCTGCTGGACCGGATCGCAGTGGCGGCGGCCGACCGCCCGGCAGTCAGGGCCCGCGACGACCAGTTCATCTACACCAAGTCCCAGGGACCCTCGTCCATGTGGGGCGGTCCCTCGAAGCTCGTACGAGACTCCAAGGGGAACGTCACGGGCACCAAGACGTACGAGGGGAAAACCCGCAGTGAGGAGTGGCAGCCCGTGTCCGGCAAGCGGGACGGTCTCCGGCGCCTCACCGGGCTGTCCCCCGACGGCGAACCCGCCCTCACCCAGACCCAGGACATCGCCATGTCGCCGGGGGGTCTGACCTTCCGGCAGCTCGAGGCCCTCCCCACCGACCCCGACGCGTTGCTGAAGAAGCTCAAGAGCGGCAGCGGGGTGGTGAAATCCCGGTTGACCGAGACGGTCTTCGAGAACGTCGGAGCCATCCTCGATCAGGCCACCCTGCTGCCCGATCTCAATGCCGCGCTCTACCGTGCCGTGGCCAAGCTGCCGGACGTCCGCGTCGTGGAGAACGTCAAGGATGGTGCGGGCCGGACCGGTATCGGCCTCACGTACGCGCGCCACAAGAAGCCTTACACGACCACGAGCGAGTATTGGGTCTTCGACTCGAAGAGCCTGACCTACCTCGGAACGGACACGAGCGCGCTCCAGGACGCCGCCGTCGCCGATGAGAAGGGCAAGGTGACAGCGGTCGGCGCGTCCTGAGCCGGCCGTCAAGCCGTTGAAGGGCGTCCGCTCCGGCGGGCGCACTTAACGGTCGCACAGGTGACGAGGCGTCACCTCGACCGGAAATCCGCTCGCGCGGACGGGCCCCGTACGGGAAGGATCGGCGCATACGCAGGCCCGTACAGCACGCGGACATCGCACGGGGAACGTCCACAGGACGCACCCGTTCAGCGCGTCGGAACGGCACAAGAGCAAAGGGTGTACCCCTGAGTACCCAGCAGGTCATCGAGTGGACCGAGGACGGCCGGACCCGGACCGCCCACTGGCGCTCCGAGAACGGCACGCCGCCGCCCCGGCGGATCGAGGTGGCGGACGACCGGATGCGCGCCGGCACCGCCCACCGCCTCGCCTGCGAGGGCACCGCGCTGCTGTGGCGCGGCGACTACCAGGGCGCCCGCCAGCTCCTGACGGCGCTGGCGCGCCGGATCGACCGCGGACCGCGCCGGGCCAAGGAGCGGCGGGCCCCGGCGGCGTCACCGGCCGAAGCGTTCCACCGGCACCGCCAGGCCCAGTCCCGGCGGGCCCGGCTGCTGGGGATGCTGCTGGTGCCACTGGACGCGGACTTCGGCGTTCCGCTGCGCCGGGCGCCGGACGTACGGCAGGCGTGCGCCGAGGCGTACGGCCCGGTGAGCGGGCGGCCGTCGGTGACCTCGCTGCCGGAGTTGCTCGGGCTGATCGGCGCGCATCAGTGGCGCCGTAAGGGCGTCAAGGTGCCGGCGCTGGGCGGGGACCACATCCATCCGCACTACGGGGTCTTCTCGCCGGTGCGCGGCGAGTACGTCGACCTGGTGGCCGAGGCCCCGCTGCCCACGCACGAGCTGGCCTTCGACATCGGCACCGGAACCGGCGTCCTGGCCGCCGTCCTCGCCCGGCGCGGCATCCAGCGGGTGGTGGCCACCGACCAGGACGCGCGGGCGCTGGGATGCGCCGGGGAGAACGCGGCCCGCCTGGGCCTGTCCGACCGGGTCGAGGTGGTCGAGGCCGACCTCTACCCGCCGGGCCGCGCCCCGCTGGTCGTCTGCAACCCGCCCTGGGTCCCGGCCCGGCCCTCCTCACCGCTCGAATACGCGGTCTACGACCCGTCCAGCCGTATGCTGCGCGGCTTCCTGAACGGGCTGGCCGGGCATCTGACCCCCGGCGGCGAGGGCTGGCTGATCCTCTCCGACCTCGCCGAACACCTCGGCCTGCGGCCACGCGCCGAACTCCTGACCGCCTTCGCCACGGCGGGCCTGACGGTCACGGCCCGCCTGGACAACCGCCCCACCCACCCCCGCGCCGTCGACCCCACCGACCCCCTCCACACGGCCCGCGCGGCGGAGGTCACATCGCTGTGGCGGCTGAAGGCGGGCTGAGCGAGCGCCACCGCATGCCCGCGCCGGAGAGCCCGACTCAGTTCCCCACGCCGAGACCGGACATGAACGCGGACGGGTATCGGTCGCCGCGCGCCGCGCCCCGTGGCAGCGCCTTCTCGATCTCGGCGAGGTCGTCGGCGGTGAGGGTCAGCTCCGTCGCGGGCAGCGCCTCGGCCAGCCGCTCGCGGGTGCGGGCGCCGACCAGCGGCACGATGTCCTCGCCCTGTGCACAGACCCAGGCGATGGCAAGCTGGGCGACGGTGCACCCCTTCGCCTCGGCCACCCGGCGCAGCGCGTCCACGAGGGCGAGGTTGTGTTCCACGTTCTCGCTCGCGAACCGTGGGCTGAACGCGCGGGCGTCGCCGGGGCCGGCGGTGCGGCCGGCCGTCCAGTGCCCGGAGATGAGGCCGCGGCCCAGGACGCCGTACGCGGTCAGTCCGATGCCGAGCTCACGGAGCGTGGGCAGGACGTCCGCCTCCACCGCGCGGGAGATCAGCGAGTACTCGATCTGCAGGTCGGCGACCGGGTGCACGGCCTGCGCCCGGCGGATCGTCGCCGCGTCGACCTCCGAGAGGCCGAGGTGCCGCACATACCCGGCGTCGATCATCTCCTTGATCGCGCCCACCGTCTCCTCGATCGGTACCGACGGGTCCAGCCGGGCGGGACGGTAGATGTCGATGTGGTCGGTGCCCAGCCGGGTCAACGAGTAGGCCAGGAAGTTCTTCACCGCCTCGGGACGGCCGTCATGCCCGCCGGCCCCGGGGCCCGGCCCCCGCAGCATGCCGAACTTGACGCTCAGCGTGTAGCTGTCGCGATCGCGGCCGCGCAGCGCCTCGGCGAGGAGCAGCTCGTTATGGCCCATGGCGTAGAAGTCGGCGGTGTCGATCAGCGTGACGCCGGCCTCCAGCGCGGCATGCACGGTGGCGATACTTTCCGTGCGGTCGGCGGCGCCGTAAGCGCCCGACATGCTCATGGCGCCCAGGCCCACGGTGGAAACGGCCGGGCCGGTGCTGCCCAGGGTTCGCGTCTGCATCGCGTTCTCCTTCGTCGTCGATCTGTCACCCACCCTGCGCCCGCGCCGCGACCCATGGGAGCGGAGCCTTCATCATGGGAGAGCCGCTCCCTGGATGGTTCGCGCGCCGCGAGGGACCCTGGGGAGATGGAACGTGACCAGCTCGCCGACTTCCTGCGCCGCCGCCGCGAGGCGATCCGCCCGGCCGAGGTCGGCATCACCGACGGCCCCCGGCGCCGGACCAGCGGCCTGCGCCGGGAAGAGGTGGCCATGCTCGCGGGCATGTCGGTGGACTACGTCGTACGCCTGGAGCAGGGCCGCAGCAGCCAGCCCTCGCCCCAGCTGCTCGGTGCGCTGGCCAGGGCGTTGCGCCTCTCCGAGGACGAGCGCGACCACCTGTTCCACCTGGCCGGCCACCAGCCCCCGCCCGCGGACGGCGTGGCCGGCCTGGCGCGCGCCGGTCTGATACGCATGCTCGACCTGCTCGGCGACAACCCGGCCCTGGTCCTGTCCGACCTGGGCGAGGTCCTGGCCCAGAACCGTGCGGCCGTCCTTCTGACCGGCGACCACACCGGCTTCTCCGGCGACCGGCGCTACGTCGCATACCGATGGTTCACCGACCCCGCCGACCGCGCCGTCGCCCCGCCTGAGGAGCAGGAGCACCACGCCCGCCAGCTCGTGGCCGACCTGCGCGCGGCCGCCGGCCGCCGGTCCGGCGACCCCACCGTCACCGGACTCATCGACCGGTTGCGGACCGCGAGCGCCGACTTCCGCCGGCTCTGGGCCGAGCACGAGGTGGCGGTCCGGCGCGCCGACCGCAAGACTCTGCTGCACCCGCGGGTGGGCCGCCTGGTGATGGACTGCGAAACCCTGGTCACTCCCGACCAGGGCCAGCTACTGCTGGTCCTCACCCCGGCGGACGCCGAGACCCGCGAGCGGCTGCAGCTCCTTCAGGTACTCGGCATCGAGGAATTCCCCACGGGGACGACGGACACGCCCATCCGGTGAAGCGGCCGACCCACGCCGCCCCGAAGGCACGCACACTCCTCCCCACCAGGAAGCGTCTCCCTGACGCGGGCGGCCGGGCCCGGCCGCCCGCACGGGGGCACCGGGC
>NZ_JAGFNO010000018.1:78507-210447 GCF_017592595.1 Streptomyces sp. NEAU-YJ-81
GCGGTCGGCCACGACGTAACGGGCCGCCACGGCCTGGCCAACTACCGAGGCCGTCCGCGCCGCCCCCGGGACAACCCCCGCACCCTCCTCGGAGACCTGAGGCAGGCGCAGCCCGCACGCTGCGGGCCGAGCGACCACGACCCCGCCGGGCCCGGCCGCCCGCACGGGGCACCGGGCGCCCGCAGGCCCGGGTGGTGGGGCCACGGCCTGGCTACCCGCCAAGACACGCCGTAGGCGTGAGGTCAGGATTGACCCGACTCGTGCCCCTGCTTAGCGTCCGGGATGAAGGGCAGGAAGATCCCCACGAACCGCACGACCCCCATCAAGGGAGCCCGCATGAAGCTCGCCTTCTCCACTCTCGGCGTCCCCGGTATGCCCATGTCCGACGTCGCCCGGCTCGCCGCCGGGGCCGGGTACCACGGCGTGGAGCTGCGCGCCCACCCCGAGGAGCCGGTGCACCCCGGAATCGGGGCGGACGAGCGCGCCCGGGTGGTGGCGGAGTTCCGGGACGCCGGGATCGAGATCCTCACCGTCGCCGGGTATGTGCGCGCCGCCCAGGCCGGGCCGGACGAGCCGGTGCTGGCCGGGCTGCGGGAGCTGCTGGAGCTCGCCCACGACCTGGGCGCCCGCCATGTCCGGGTCTTCCCCGGCGGCGGGGAGCAGAGCCCGGAGGAGGCCGACGCCACGGCCGCCCGGCGGCTCGCGGCGGCCGCGCCCCGCGCCGCCGACCTCGGCGTAAAGCTGCTGCTGGAGACCCACGACTCGCATCGGACGGGCGCGGACGCGGCCCGCGTCCTCGGGCTGGTCGGCCATGGCAACGTCGGGGCGATCTGGGATGTGATGCACACCTGGCTAGGCGGTGAGGACCCGGCCACCAGCTATCCGGCGCTCTTCCCGCATCTGGGCTACGTCCAGGTCAAGGACATCGCCTCGGCCGACGACACCACCCCGCTGCCCCTGGGCGAGGGGGTGCTGCCGCTGACCGAGTGCGTGGAGCTGCTCAGCCGTGAGGGCTGGGACGGCTGGCTGTGCTGGGAGTACGAGAAGCGGTGGTATCCGCAGGCCCGGGAGTTCCCGGAGCTGCTGGCCCCTGGCCGGGAGCACCTCCTACGTCTGCTGACCGACGCGGTCTGACCACGCCGGGGCTCCGGCAGACCCCGGCTCAGGGCCGCCCGACTCCGGGCCGCCCGACTCCGGGCCGTCCGGCTCCGGGCCGTCCGGCTCCGGGCGGGGGTCCACCCCAGGCGCATCGGGGCGGGCGCCCACCCCGGGCACCTCAGCTCGACGGCGCGGCCCACGCCATAGGCGCCGTAGGCGCAAGCGCGGGAGCGAGGTCAGGGCCACGCCGCCCACCAGCAGCGCCGCCGCCAGCCAGCGCGGTGCGCTGATCCCCTCCCCCAGCACCAGCGCCGCCGAGGACATCCCGAAGACCGGCACCAGCAGCGAGAAGGGGGCGACCGTCGAGGCGTCGTAGGTGCGCAGCAGAAAGCCCCAGACCCCGAAGCCGAACACGGTGGTGACCCAGGCGACATAGACGATCGCGCCCACTCCGGCCCAGTCGAGCCTGCTCAGCGCATCGAGGTCGGGCCGCGCGCCCTCGAACATCAACGAGAGCCCGAGCAGCGGCAGTACGGGCACCAGGCTCACCCACACCATGAAGTTCAGGGCGTCGGGCGGCGCCGCCTTGCGGGTGAGGACGTTGGAGACGCCCCAGAACGCGGCCGCCGCGACGACGAGGACGAAGCCGATGAGCGGCCCCGAGGTGCCCTCGTCCACGGCGGCCACCGCGATCCCGGCGAGGGCGACGGCCATGCCCAGCAGCCGCCGTCGGCCGGGGCGTTCGCCGAGTACGACGGCCGCGAACAGCGCGGTGAACACCGCCTGGATCTGCAGCACCAGCGAGGACAGCCCGGCGGGCATCCCCTCGTGCATCCCGATGAACAGCAGCCCGAACTTGGCCACGCCCAGGGCCAGCCCCACCCCCAGGATCCATCGCCAGGCGACCCTCGGCGGGCCGACCAGGAAGACGGCGGGCAGCGCGGCCACCAGGAATCGCAGGGCGCAGAAGAGCAGGGGCGGGAAGTGGTCGAGGCCCACCTCGATGACTACGAAGTTGACCCCCCACAGGGCCGTGACCAGCACGGCGAGGGCTATGTGCACAGGTCGCATGGGTCGAGGATCAGGTGCCGGGACCTTGTAGCACCAGCGCGGATGTCTTCATGCTTGGATGCAGTAACGGTTAAAGATGTGAGACCGGTTCAAAGATGCGGGACCAGCCAAAGGTGTGAGGGGGAGGGCCCATGCTCGATCTGGCCCGGCTGCGGGCGCTCCATGCGGTGTCCGTACACGGCTCGGTCAGCGCCGCCGCGACCGCGCTCGGCTACACCCCGTCCGCCGTATCGCAGCAGATCGCCAAGTTGGAGCGGGAGACCCGGACCACCCTTCTGGAACGGCAGGGCCGGGGCATCGTGCTGACCGACGCGGCCCGCCATCTGGCCGCCACCGCACAGCAGTTGCTCGCCATCGTCGAGGCGGCCGAGACCACCCTGGAGGAGCGGCGCGGACAGCCCACGGGCCGGCTGGTGATCGGCGCCTTCGCCTCGGCGGCGCGCGGGCTGATGCCCGCGGTGCTGGCCGCGCTCGTGGCCGAACACCCCTCCCTGGACGCCCGGCTGCTCGAAGTGGATCCGCATCTGTCGGTGGACCTGGTGGCGCAGGGGGTCATCGACCTGGCGGTGGCCCACGACTGGGACATCGCCCCGCTGCCCGCCCCGGAGGGGCAGGAACGGGCGGTCATCGGCGACGATCTGTGCGATCTGCTCGTCCCGGCCGGACATCCGCTGGCCGACCGGGCCGCACGGCGGGCGCTGCGCCGCGAGGACCTGCCGGGCCAGCGGTGGATCTGCCAGCCGCCCGGGTCGGTGTGCCACGACTGGCTGGTCCGTACGCTGCGCGCCTCGGGCCACGAGCCGGACCTGGCGTACCAGGCCGCCGAGAACCACACCCAGATCGCTCTGGTGGCGGCCGGTCTCGGCGTCGCCCTCATGCCCCGTCTGGGGCGCGGTCCGCTGCCGGACGGGGTGCTGGCGCTGCCCCTGGAGCCGGTCCCGGTACGGCGGCTGTACGCCCTGTGGCGCACCGGCGCGGCCCGCCGCCCCGCCATCACCGAAACGGTGCGGCTGCTCGGCGGCCTCTGGCCGCAGCGCACGGCCTGAGCACCGGCCGACCATCAACGCAGCACCGGCTCAACTGGCTACCCCATGCCGCCACTTGGGGCGCGTACGCCCCTCCTCACCGATCCGCGCCGCGCACACCCTGTGCGGAACCGGCGCGGGCCGCCACGCGTCGAAGCGGTGTGCTGATGGGGAGTCTCCGCATGGCGGAATCGGCCTCGCCGCTGGCTGCGACGCTGACCACCTCTCCGCCGCCCGCGGCCACCAGCACCCCGCCGCCGACGCGACACCCCTCCCAGAGCGTCGGCGGCGCCCAAGGGCCACACCGAGGGGCACCCAAAGGGGCACCCCTGAGGGCACGGTCCGCCCTTACGGCGGCCGTCGGACGGGAGCCGTCAGACGGGCAGCTCCGCCTCGATCAGGTCCGCCGCGCGGTCCGGTCCGCCTTCGGCGGCCATCCGCGCCTTGAGCGCGGCACAGCGGGCGGCCACCTCGGGGTCGTCCACCAGGTCGAGCACCGCCTTGCGCAGCGCCGACGCGGTGGCCTCCTCCTTGGGCAGATGGCGGCCGACCCCGAGCGCCTCCAGCGTGTCCGCGTTGCTGAACTGATCGACGGCCTGCGGTACGGCGACCATCGGCACCCCGCAGGCCAGCCCCTCCTGGGCGCCGCCCGCGCCCGCGTGGGTGACGAAGGCGTCGGCCTTCCGCAGGATGCTCAACTGCGGTATCCAGCTGTGCACTTCGACATTGGCGGGGATCTCTCCGAGGTCGGCCGGGTCGACGAACTCGCCGATCTGCAGCACCACGTACCACCCCGGCAGATCGCCGAACGCCGCGACGCACGCGCGGTAGAAGCCGGGCTCCTTGGTCCAGGTCGAGCCGAGCGAGACCAGCAGGATCCGGTCGGTCTCGGCGGCCCGCTCCGGGCGGCGCCACTCCGCCACGTCGCGGCGGGCGCTGTGGCAGCCGCCGACGAAGCTGTAGACGGACGGGTCGACGCGGTCGGCGTTGGGCTGGAGCAGCTCGGGGATGAGGGCGACACAGCGGCTGGGGCGGCCGATGAGCCGGTCGGGGTCGGTGCCGGCCAGCCCGTTGTCCTCGAGCCAGGCGCGGTAGCGCGCGTAGTAGGCCCGGCCGCGCTCCGAGCACCGAAGCTGCGCGTACATCGGCTCGTAGACCTCTTCGCGGTACCCGTCCCAGGGCACGAAGCTGGGGGCGAGCTCGACGGCGGACACGCCCCAGCGATGGGCGAGGACATGCGCCGGGTACGCCGTGACGTCGTACATCACCAGATCCGGCTCATCGCCTTCGTAGGCCGCCAGATGCTGCGGAAGCGCCTGCTCCGCCTCGGTGAGAAACGGCTCGATGTAGTCGATCAGCTCGGAGCCTCTGGCACCCGGCACATTCTCACCGTGGAGGACCGAGGTGTAGGTCTTCGGCTCGGCGCCGGTCTCGGCGACCTTCTCGGCGAACGACTCGGGGATGGCGTAGGTAACCCGGTGGCCGCGGGCCACCAGCTCGCGGATCACCTCCAGGCTCGGGTTGACGTGCCCGTGCGCCGCGATGCCGAACATGGCGATATGTGTGGGGGGCTTGGCACCCGTCGATGGGCTCATGAAAACGGAACCTAAGCGAGAACGGATGCCTCATACAAATAGTGCGCAT
Organism: Streptomyces sp. NEAU-YJ-81; assembly: GCF_017592595.1. NCBI lineage: Bacteria > Bacillati > Actinomycetota > Actinomycetes > Kitasatosporales > Streptomycetaceae > Streptomyces > Streptomyces sp. NEAU-YJ-81. Next base: position 83,346 of record NZ_JAGFNO010000018.1, read on the forward strand.
ACCCGATTGATACATTAGCGCCGGTTTCGCACGAGCGCCAGATCCCTGACTTTAACGAGTCTTTTCCTTTACGCTTCCGGGCCGTCAGGAAGTCCAACTCTCCTTGACCCGGCAGCGCTTTGTGTCCCAGCGTGTCCTGCACCACCATCGGCCACCCCCTCCGAACGTCCCATGGAAGGAGTGCGGGTGCACACGACGACGTCTCGCCGCGCCCTGCTCACCGCCACTCTGGCCGCCGCCGCGGCCGGTGCCTGCAGTGCGCCGACGAACAGCTCCCCCGCGCCCGCGGCCCCCGCGCGCCGCACCGCCGCCGGTTCCGGCGGCCCTTCCGCGACGCCCTCACGAGCCACCACACAGCCGGGCCGGGACCAGGAGCGCGACCGCCGGCGGATCGACGAGCTCATCGGCCGGATGACGCTGGACCAGAAGATCGGCCAGCTCTTCGTGATGCGGGTGTACGGGCATTCGGCCACCCACCCCGACCCGGCCGATGTCGCGGCCAACCGTAAGGACATCGGCGTCGACAACGCCGCCGAGCTGATCGCGAAGTACCACGTGGGCGGGGTGATGTACATCCGCTGGGCGCACAACATCCGCGACCCCCACCAGGTCGCCGCGCTCTCCAACGGCATCCAGAAGGCCGCGCTGGCCGCCTCCGTGCCCGTCCCCGTCCTGCTCTCCACCGACCAGGAGTACGGCACCGTCGCCCGGGTCGGCGCGCCCGCCACGCTGTTCCCGGGCGCCATGGCGCTCGGCGCGGGCGGCAGCGCGGCCGACGCCCGTACGGCCGCCCGCACCGCGGGGGCGGAGCTGGCCGCGCTCGGCATCCGGCAGGACTACGCCCCGATCGCGGACGTCAACGTCAACCCCGCCAACCCGGTGATCGGCGTGCGCTCCTTCGGGGCCGATCCGAAGGCCGTGGCCCGGCTGGTGGCGGCCCAGGTGGAGGGTTATCAGAGCGCCGGGGTCGCGGCCACCGCCAAGCACTTCCCCGGCCACGGCGACACCTCCGTGGACAGCCATGTCGGCCTGCCGCGGATCACCCACTCCCGCAAGGAGTGGGAGCGGCTGGACGCGCCGCCGTTCCGGGCCGCGATCGAGGCCGGGATCGACTCGATCATGACGGCGCATCTTCTCTTCCCCGCGCTCGACCCGGCCGACGACCCCGCCACGCTCTCCCGCCCCATCCTCACCGGTGTGCTCCGCGAGGAGCTGGGCTACGACGGGGTGGTGGTCACCGACTCGCTCGGCATGCAGGGGGTGCGGGAGAAGTACGGCGACGACCGGGTGCCGGTGCTCGCGCTCAAGGCGGGGGTGGACCAGTTGCTGAACCCGCCGAGCCTGTCCCGCGCCTTCGAGGGGGTGCGCAAGGCCGTCCGGGCGGGCGAGCTCGACGAGGACCGGATCGACCGCTCGCTGCGGCGCGTCCTGGAACTCAAGGTGCGCCGGGGGCTGTTCGACGATCCGTACACCAGCGACCGCGCGGTCAACCGCACGGTGGGCACCCGGGAGCACCGTGCCACCGCCGACCGGATCGCCGAGCGCACCACCACGCTGATCACCAACCGTGGCGGGCTGCTGCCGCTGTCGCCGCGCCGCCATCACGACCTGCTGGTGGTGGGGGTGGACGCCGCCGCGCCCTCGGGCACCGGGGGCCCGCCGACGGCCGTTCTGGCCCGCGCCCTGTCCGGCCTCGGCTTCAAGGCGGAGGCGCTGCCCACCGGCACGGGCAGCTCGCCCGGCCCCTCGCCCGAGCGGATCGAGGCGTCGGTCGCGGCGGCGCGGGGGCGGGACGCGGTGATCGTGGCGACGTACGACATCACGCCCGGATCCGCCCAGCGCACCCTGGTCGCACGGCTGGTGGCCACCGGTGTGCCGGTGGTGCATCTGGCGCTGCGCGACCCGTACGACATCGCGCGGCTGGGCGGACGCGGCACGGAGCCCGGGGCGTCGCTGGCCACGTACTGCTGGACGGATGTGGAGCTGCGCGCCGCCGCCCGGGTGATCGCGGGGCGGGTCACCCCGCGAGGCAAGCTGCCGGTCGCGGTGCGGCGCGCGGACGATCCGTCCCGGGTGCTGTACCCGATCGGGCACGGGCTGGGGTATTGAGCGTCGGTCAGGTCACCGAGCGGATCGTGCCGCCGTCCACGCGGAGCGTGGCGCCGCTGACGTAGGCGCCGTACGGACCGGCCAGATAGGCGACGGCACCCGCGATCTCCTCGGGGCGGCCGAATCGGCCGATGTCGTTGGGCACGAAGTCGCGCGTGGCATGGGGCTCGATCTCCTCCCAGGACTCGCCCCAGCCGTGCTCCGGCGCAAGCGCGGTCACCAGCTCCTTGACCGAGTCGACGAGGATCGCCCCGGGAGAGACCACGTTGGACGTCACCCCGGTGTCCTTCAGCTCGCGCGCCAGCGAGACGGCGAGATTGTGACGCGCGGCGAGCGTGGCGTTGTAGTGGGGTTGCTCGGGCATCGGCTGCGATGCGAGGCCGCCGCCGATCTGGATCACCCGGCCCCAGCCGCGTTCGCGCATCCCCGGCACCAGCCGCTGGATCATGCGTACGGCGGAGATCACGTTGATCTCGTACAAACGGGCCCACATGTCCGGGGTGGCCTCGGCCCAGCGGTGCGGGTGGCCGTACGCACCGGCGTTGTTGACCAGGATGTCGGCCTCACCGGCGACAGCGGCCACCGCGTCGGCGCCCTGGTCCGTGGCGAGGTCGCCGATCGCCACGGCGGCCGCGCCGATCTCCTCCGCCACCCCGTGGGTCCGGGCCTCGTCCCGGCCGTGCACCACGACATCGGCGCCCTCGGCGGCGAGCAGCCGGGCGATCGCCGCGCCGAGCCCGGAGCTGGAACCGGTCACGAGGGCCCGGCGGCCCGTCAGCTTCAGGTCCATCGTGGTGCCCTTCGGTCATGTGGAGACATGCTTCATTTTGCCCGCGACGAGGGTGTCCGCCGGGGCGGACACCCTCGTCGCCACGAATGGGCTCACTTACGGCCGCAAGGCCGGTTCGCGCTCGACCTCGCGGCGGTCCAGCTTGGCGTCATGCCGGGCGAGCGGCTCGCTGGTCGGGCTGACGCCCGCCCACCGCTGCACCTCCGCCGTGGCCTCGGCCTTCTCCTCGCCCGTGAGCTGGGCGATGCTGGAGCCGTGGTTGCCGCCGGCGACCGTGTAGACGTGAGAGTCCTTGGCGCCCTTGCCGACCCGGAAGCGCTCGGCGCCCCACGGGTCGTTCTGGCCGTAGACGAAGAGCATCCGCCGTGCGTCATGCCGCACCCAGCTGTCCACGTCCCGCATCACGCCCTGCTTGAACCGCATCGGGATGTCGCGGGGCACATAGTTGCGCGGGGCGTAGATGCCGGGGTAGCGCAGCAGCCCGTCCAGGTGCGGGGTCTTGAAGGTGGGCGAGCCGAGCTCGGTGCCCGCCTGGTAGTAGTACGGCGTGTAGGTCTCCAGGCCCTGGTCGGTGTAGGCGGAGAAGCCCGAGATCTCGTCGATGAAGCCGTACAGCTCGTCGGTCGACGCGGTCGGGGCGGGGACGTCCGCGCAGTCCTTCAGCAGGTGGTACTGCCAGAAGGCCCACACCAGGTCCAGGACGACGTTCTCGTACGCCTTGTCGGCGCTGCCGACGACGGTGAAGGTCTGCCCCTCGTCGTCCGCCCACTTCTGGTAGCGCTTCACGATCTCGTCACGCCGCACCAGCGCCTCGCGCTGCACCGCGTTGAGCTTGGTGCGGCATTCGGCCGTGCCGACGCCCGCGAAGAAGCGGTCGTAGGAGGAGTCCTCCTTGTTGGCCACGTCGTTGGGCGCGACATACGCGACGGTGCCGTCCATGTCGTGCGGGTAGAAGCGGCGGTAGTAGGTGGCCGTCATGCCGCCCTTGCTGCCGCCGGTGGCCAGCCACTTCTTGCCGTAGATGGGCTTCAGCGCCCGGTAGAGGCGGTGCTGGTCGCCCGCGGCCTGCTGGATGTCCAGCTTGGACCAGTCGGCGGGCTGCGGCCGGGAGGGAGTGAAGAAACGGTACTCCATGGACACCTGGTTGCCGTCCACCAGTTGCGTCGGCTCACTGCGGCGCGGTGCGGTGGTGACGTTGTAGCCCGAGGTGTAGAAGACCGTGGGCCGGTCGGTGGCCTTGTGCAGCAGAGTGAACCGCTGCTGGAAGGTGCCCTTGGAGGGATGCCGGTGGTCCACCGGCTGGGCGTAGGTGAAGACGAGGAAGCGATAGCCCTCGTAGGGCTGCTCCTCCACGAAACGCATCCCGGGAATCGCCAGGACGCGCTCCTTGATATCCGGCTGAGCGGGGGCGGCCGGCTCCGCGGACGCGCCTCCGGCGCCCGCACCGACCGCCCCCATCAGTATCGCGAGCGCCAACAGCCATCTGAGCATCTTGCGCATGCACCCTCCCCTTGTTGCCGTAATGACCCTTGTAGCCCGAGAATTCGCACAGGCCGCCGAGAACCTATCCGGGCACACACTCGGGTCGCCAGAGGTCGTCGGTGCTCCAACACGACGCCGAATACGGAGAGTTGTTACCGTCGCCCTCTTTCGTAGCGGGCTGTGATGGCTCATGCTGCCTGTATGGACCGAGACGAACGGCACGACCGGAGTGAACGGGCCGAGCGGCTGACGCGGTATCTGAACGAATTGCAGGAACGAATCGATCCCCGCTCACTCGAGCTGCTGATGCGGCTGCTGCGCGAGTTGAGCACCTCACCGGCCGTCCGCGGGGGGACGTACGAGCTCGGTATGGGGCCGGAGGAGAAAGAGCTGTTCACCCCCGCTCTCCAGGCCGAGCTGCTGGTGCTGTTCGGCCTGCTCACTTCCCAGGACGAGCGGGTGGTGGTCGACCTCGGCGACAGCCCGCACGCCAAGGGCATGAAGGTGCTGGTGCCTCAGGAGCGGGCCGGGGACCCCGATTTCCTGCACCGCCACAAGCAGCGGGTGGCGGCCGAGGCGGAGCAGCGGGAGCAGGACCGGCGGGAGGTGGAGGCCATAGCGAGGGCCAGCGGCATGGAACCGTGATGTTACCGTACGTAACAGCGGGCGAACGCTAAGCGTCACCGCCGTACGGCGGATGACCGGTGCACACCCCACCACACCACCCACACCAGACACACCGCCCCTGCGACGCGGGCCCATCCGCCGCGCTGCCACGCGACGAAGGGCCCACGCGACGAAGGGCCCACGCGTCGGCGGGGCCACCGGCGAGCTGTCGGCGGGCTCTCGGCGAGCTCCAAGTGACGCTCTCACGACGGCAGGTCGGGACACTTCCAGCGGCGCGCTCAGACGGTCGCGGGGGCCGTCTCGCCCATGAACGTGCGCCACAGCGCGGCGTACCGGCCGTCCCGCGCCACCAGCTCCTCATGAGTGCCGTCCTCGACGACCCGGCCATGGTCCAGGACCACCACCCGGTCCGCACGAGCGGCGGTGGTCAGCCGGTGTGCGACGACCAGCGTGGTGCGCCGTCCCGTCAGCCGATCCGTGGCCTGGTTGACCAGGGCCTCGGTGGCCAGATCGAGCGCGGCCGTGGCCTCGTCGAGCAGCAGGATGTCCGGGTTCACCAGCTCGGCGCGCGCCAGCGCGATCAACTGCCGCTGCCCGGCGGAGAGATTGCGCCCGCGCTCGGAGACCTCGTGCAGATAGCCACCGTCGAGCGACGCCACCATGGCATGGGCGCCGACTGCCCGCGCGGCGGCCTCCACCTCCGCGTCGCTCGCGCCGGGCCGTCCGTAGGCGATGGCGTCGCGCACCGTCCCGGGGAAGAGATACGGCTCCTGCGGGACCACCCCGAGGTGGCCGCGGTACCCGGTGAGGTCGAGCTCGCGCAGATCCGTGCCGTCCACCCGCACGGCGCCCCCGGTCGGGTCGTAGAACCGGGCCACCAGCTTGACCAGGGTGGACTTACCGGCCCCGGTCTCCCCGACGAACGCCACGGTCTGCCCCGCGGGGATCGTGAGCGAGATGCCCGCCAGCGCCTCCTCGTCGTCCCCGTACCGGAACCGCACATCGTCGAAGGCGATCTCGCCGCGCGTCGTGCGCACCTCGCGCGGGTCGTCGGCGACCGGTGTGGTGGTGGGCTCGCGCAGCAGCTCCTGGATGCGGCCCAGTGACACCGATGCCTGCTGATAGCCGTCGAAGACCTGGGAGAGCTGCTGGACGGGGGCGAAGAACAGGTCGATGTAGAGGAGATAGGCCACCAGCGCGCCGGCCGACAGCGTGTTGTCCCCGACCCGTCCGGCGCCCACGATGAGCACCAGCGCGGAGGCCACGGACGACAGGAGCTGGACGAACGGGAAGTACACCGAGATCAGCCGCTGACCGCGCAACCGCGCCTGGCGGTAGGCGTCGCTGCGGGCCGCGAACCGCTCCCGGCCGGACCGCTCGCGCCGGAACGCCTGCACGATCCGCAGCCCCGCCACGCTCTCCTGCAGATCCGCGTTGACCACGCTCACGCGCTCGCGGGCCAATTCGTACGCCTTGACGCTGAGGCGCCGGAAGACGACCGTGCCGATGATGAGCGGCGGGAGGGTCAGGAAGACCACCAGCGCGAGGCCCACGTCGATGATGAGCAGCGCGACCAGGATGCCGAAGAAGGTCAGCAGGCTGACGACGGCGGTGACCAGCCCGGTCTGGAGGAACGTGGACAGCGCGTCGACGTCGGTGGTCATCCGCGTCATGATCTTGCCGCTCAGCTCGCGCTCGTAGTAGTCGAGGCCGAGCCGCTGCAGTTGCGCGAAGATCTTGACGCGCAGTGCGTAGAGCACCCGTTCACCGGTCCGCCCGGTCATCCGCGTCTCGCCGATCTGGGCGGCCCACTGCACGAGGACCACGAGGAGCGCGAGCCCGGAGGCGGCCCACACCGCCCCGAGCGCGAGCCGCTGGACGCCCTGGTCGATCCCGTGCCGGATGAGCACGGGCAGCAGCAGCCCGGCGACCGCGTCCACGGCGACGAGCAGCAGCGCGACCGACAGCGGCGCCCCGAAGCCGCGCAGCAGCCGCCGCAGTCCGTAGGTCTCCTCGGGGCGGGCGGCCTGCTCCTCGTCGATGTCGGGGGTGTCGGTGGCGGGCGGCAGGGCGGCGACCTTGGCGAGCAGGTCGGGGGTGGCGGGCATTCCGGACAGTGCCCCGGCGATCCCGGGCCCGGCCACGGCCGCCGCCCCGGCTCCCGCTCCCGTGTCGCCCTTACGGCCGTCACCATCGGGCCGCACCCATAGCTCCGGGGTCACCCCGCCGGGGCGGGCGCAGCCGTCGGCGTGCTCGGGGTCGTCCCCGCCGCGCGGCAGCAGTTCCGCCACGTGGTCGCCGTCCCCGTGCGGCAGCAGTTCCGCCACCTGGTCGCCGTCTCCGCGCGGTTCACCGTCGAGACAGGGCTCGACCAGCGCCGTCGCGGCGGACTCCCCGCCGAACCCACCGGCGAGGCCCACCGCGTGCTCCGGATCGTCCCCGCCCCGGGCGGCGGCGGGCTGGGCGTCGTCCGCCAGCAGTCGCCGGTACACGGCGCTCCGCGCCCTCAGCTCCTCGTCGGTGCCCACATCCACGACCCGGCCCCGGTCCAGGACCGCGATGCGGTCGGCGAGGGCGAGCGTGGAGGGGCGGTGGGCGATCAGCAGGGTCGTACGGCCCGCCATGACGCCCCGGAGCGCCTCGTGGATCTCGTGCTCGACGCGCGCGTCCACCGCCGAGGTGGCGTCGTCGAGGACGAGCAGCCGGGGATCGGTGAGGATCGCGCGGGCCAGGGCCAGCCGCTGGCGCTGGCCGCCGGAGAGGGTCAGCCCCTGCTCGCCGACCTCGGTGTCATAGCCGTGCGGCAGCGCGGAGATGAAGCCGTCGGCCTGGGCGGCGCGGGCGGCGGCCAGGATCCGCTCCTCGCTCGCGTCCGGCTGCCCGTAGGCGAGGTTGGCGCGCACGGTGTCGGAGAAGAGGAAGCTGTCCTCCGGCACCAGGCCGACCGCGCCGCGCAGCGAGTCGTACGTCAGCTCCCGCACATCGTGGCCGCCGATCCGCACCGCGCCCGACGACACGTCGTAGAAGCGCGGCAGCAGCATGGACAGCGTCGACTTGCCGCTTCCGGAGGCGCCCACGACGGCCAGGGTCTCGCCCGGTTCGATCCGCAGGGACACCTCGGAGAGCACCGGGCGCTCGGGGTCGTAGCCGAAGCTCACCCGGTCGAACTCGACCGTCGCGGGGGCGTCCTCGGGAAGCTCCCGGGCGCCGGGGCGCTCGTCGATGACCGGCTCGGTGTCGATGAGCTCGAAGACGCGCTCGACCCCGGCCCGCGCCTGCTGCCCGATGGTCAGGAGCATCGTGAGCATCCGCACCGGGCCCACGAGCTGGGCGAGATACGTCGAGAAGGCCACGAAGGTGCCGAGGGTGATCTGGCCGCGGGTGGCCATCCAGCCGCCGAGCGCCAGCATGGCGACCTGGCCGAGGGCGGGGACGGCCTGCAGGGCGGGGGTGTAGCGGGAGTTCAGCCGTACGGTCCGCAGCCGGGCGGCGAACAGCCGGCGGCCGACCGCCCGCAGCTTGTCGGTCTCCTGCTCCTCCTGCCCGAACCCCTTGACCACCCGGACACCGGTCACCGCCCCGTCGACGACACCCGCGACGGCGGCCGCCTGCCCCTGGGCGTACCAGGTGGCCGGGAAGAGCCGGATGCGGCTGCGCGAGGCGAGGATCCACAGGGCGGGGGCGACGGCGAGGGCGACGACGGTGAGCAGTGGCGACAGCGTCGCCATCACGACGAGCGAGACCAGGAAGAGGAGGATGTTGCCGATCATCATCGGCACCATGAAGAGCAGGCCCTGGATCAGCTGGAGGTCGCTGGTGGCCCGGCCGATGATCTGGCCGGTGGAGAGGTTGTCCTGCCGTCTGCCGTCGAAGCGGGCGATGGACGCGTACATCTCGGTGCGCAGGGCGTGCTGGACGTCGAGGGCGAGCCGTCCGCCGTAGAAGCGGCGGACGTAGGTGAGGACGTAGACCACGAGGGCGGCGATGATCAGCAGGGTGGCCCAGGGGGCGAGCGACCGGTCATGCTGGACGATCACATCGTCGATGATCAGCTTCGGCACCAGCGGGACGAGCGCCATGACGGCCATTCCGGCGAGCGAGGCACCCAGGGCGAGCAGCACATCCTTGCGGTACAGCCAGCAATAGCCGAACAGCCGCCTTACCCAGCCCTGCCCGGCATCCGGCCCGTCCGCATCCGGCCCACCCGTATCCTTTTTGCCCGTTTCATCCGTTGCGTCCGTCGCTACGTCCGCCACCCGTTGACCTCCCGATCCGCACACGCTTCCGGACGACACCAACACACTGATGTGCGGATTTCATCCTTCAGCAACAATCGGACCGGCTCGCATCCGGCCAGGCCGCCGCCTCGGCCCGCTCCGCCCCGCCCGGATACGCGTTCGCGGAATCGCCCAAAAGCGGACTGTTCAATGCCGGACCGTTCATCAAACACTTAGCAGGGCTGTCTAAGGTCGCGTCCACCGAAAAGCTCACCACCGTACGGCGAAAGGGTGATGATCGTGACGGGACTCCAGATCGACGACATCCCGCCCAAGGAGCGATTCGCGGCCTGGCGCGCCCTGTGCGAGCTGACGGCGATCCCGATGGAGCTCCGCAGCGACCATGAGCACGACTTCCGCGCGAGCGTACGGGGCGGAGTGAGCCTCGGCGAGGTGATGCTGACCTCCACCTCCGTACCGTCGCTGCGGAACGAGCGGACGGCGGCCCATATCCGGCGCTCCGACCCGGAGCTCTACCATCTGCGGCTCACCCTGCGCGGTGAGAGCGATGTGCGCCACGGGGACACCGAAGCCACGGTCGGCGCCCGGCAGCTCATGCTCACCTCGACCTCCACGCCGTATCTGGCGGTGTGCGAGCGCGGCAGGGTCGACGGGATGACGCTCACCCTCCACCCCTCGCTGCTGCCGTTCCCGGCGGCCGAGCTCAACCGGCTGCTCGGGCAGCGGCTGTCCGGGCGGTCCGGCATCGGGGCCATGCTCGCCGACTTCCTCACCCGCCTGGCCGCCGAATCCGACCGCTACGGCCCGGCCGACGCACCGCGCCTCGGCACCGTCGCCGTCGATCTGCTCAACGCGCTGCTCGCGCATGAGCTGGACGCCGGTGCCGAGGCGCGCGCCGAGAACCGGCTCACCCCCGAGAGCCGTCGGCGCACCCTGCGGTTACGCATCGAGGAATTCGTCCGGCAGAACCTGCACCGCCCGGGGCTCACCCCGGCGTCGATCGCCACGGCCCATCACATCTCGCTCCGGTACCTCTACCGCCTCTTCGAGGAGCAGGGGCACACGGTCTCCGCGTGGATCCGCGCCCAGCGCCTGGAACGCTGCCGCCGCGACCTCGCCGATCCCGCCCTGGGCGACACCCCCATCCATGTCATCGCCGCCCGCTGGGGTTTCAGCCACGCCGCGGACTTCAGCCGCGCCTTCCGCGGCGCCTATGGCGTCCCCCCTCGGGACTTCCGCCATACGGCGCTGTGGACGAACAGGTGAGCGGGGCTCCCCCCGTGGTAACCCTGCTCACCCGTCACTGATCAGCATGGGCCGAGCGGGGCCGGGATGTCATTGGCATCCTGTGCACAGTGCCTTGATCCTCTGTGCACGGATCCCATCCTCTGCGCACGGACCGCGCCATCCCGGCCGCCCAGGGCGTCACTTGGCCCGGGTCACCCGCAACTCCTCGATGCCCGCGCGCTTCTTGTCGTCCGCCGAGCGCAGGGTGACGCGTACGAAGCGGGCCGGGCCGGTCGTCCCCTCGTGCCAGTGGCGGCCGTCGAGCGAGGTCCGCACCTCGTGGGAGGCGGGCCGGGTGCGGGTCCACTCCGGGCTGACCTTCGCCAGGCGCACCGTGCGGCCGAGGTCGGCCGTGAGCGTGCCCTGGGCCGCGTCGGGGACCCAGGCGGTTGCCGCGTTGCCGTCCACGGCGGCGCCCGCGTACATCCCGGGCTCCTCCGTGCTCGCCGTCGCCTTTCCGCAGCGCGCGACGTTGTCGGTCGGCTCGAGGTCGGGGCGGCGGGTCTTGAGCACCGCGGGCGCGCCCCGGCTCACGAGCTGCGCTCCGCCCCGCGGGGTCTCGATCCGCATCGGCGCGCCTTCGGTCAGCCTTACGGTCGTCTGGTGCGGGCCGATGGCCACGTCGTAGGTGCGGCCCCGCCAGTGCAGCCCCCGCAGGGTGACGCCGTCGTGGAGCTGCGGCGGCAGCGTCGGGTCGAGCCGCACACCGTCCTCGCCCATCCGCATCCCGGTCAGACCGTGGGTGAAGACCTGCAGAAAGCCGCCCTTACCGGTGAGGAAGTCATGCGCCGGGGAGCCGGACAGGGGTCCTGCGCGCCCGCCTTCTCGCCCCGCGCCTCCGAGAACGTGTCGAAGGGGCCGCGGACGAACGGCTTGATGGAGCGCTGGAGGTAGGTGTACGTGGAGCAGCCGGGCTCGCCGATGGCGGCGGCGTCGATGGCGTGCACCGAGTCCGTCATGGCCGGGCCGTCCGGGTCGGTGCGGGCCGCGTAGTAGTCGAGGGTCTTGGCCGCCGAGGTGCCGGACATCGGCCACTCCAGCGGATACATCAGCAGCACGGTGTCCGCCTGCTTGATGGTCGAGCCCTTGCCCCGTGTGCACGGCGGAAGTGAACGGGAGTTCTTACATCGAATGGGTGACCTTTGCGTGCGGTGGTCGTTGAGTGCGGTGACGATGTCCTGGAGTCGGGTGGGGGGGTGGGCGGGGTGCGGGAGATGGCGGCGCCGTTCGTGGTGTCCGGCCCCGCCGGGGTGGCGATCCGGGACCGGCTCAAGGGGTTGACCGTCGAGGACGAGGAGGTGCTGCGGCTGGTCGGCGGTCACCTCGGTACGCTGGCCTCCCGGGATCTGAAGGCGCGGTGTGCGGACGGGCTGGAGCACGGCAGCGAGCGGTGGGCGGTGCGTAAGCGGGCGCTGACCGGGGAGTCGTCGTCACGGTGGGCGGGCAGCATCACGAAGGCCACGCATGATCAGTGGGGGCTGGCCCGGCGTGGTCAGGCCGCACACCTCCACGATCTGGAAGCCGGGATCGACACGGTCCGGCACCGGCTGTCGTTGCCCCTCGTGGAGCGGGGCCCCAAGCGGGCGGCGGGCGGCTACCGCAGCCAGAAGGAGTGGTTCGCCAAGTCGCGGCGCCTGCACGTGCTGGAGGACCGGCTGGCCGCCGTCAGGGCCGACCAGGAGGCCGGGCGGGTGCACGTGGTGCGGGGCGGGAAGCGGCTGAACACCCGCCACCACCTGGAGACGGCCCAGCTCGACGAGGCCGAGTGGCGGACTCGGTGGGAGGCGTCGCGCCGGTTCCTACAGGCGGACGGCGAGTCCGGCAAGCGCTGCGGCAACGAGACGATCCGCGTCAGCCCGGACGGCGAGGTGAGCATCAGGCTCCCGGTGCCGCTCGCGCATCTGGCCAACGCCGCGCACGGCCGCTACGTGCTCGCTGCGCGAGTGGCCTTCCCGCACCGGGGGGAGACCTGGCGCGACCGGATCACCGCGAACCGGGCCGTCGCCTACCGCATCCGCGAAGACACCGACCGAGGGCGCTGGTACCTCACCGCCTCCTGGACCGTCCCCCCGGTCCAGACCGTGCCCTTTTCCACCGCCCGGGCAAGTGGCCTGATCGGTGTGGACACCAACGCCGATCACCTGGCCGCCTGGCGACTCGACGCGCACGGCAACCCGGTCGGCGCCCCGCGCCGCTTCGACTACGACCTGTCCGGCACCGCCGCACACCGCGACGCCCAAGTCCGCCACGCCCTCATCCGCCTGCTGCACTGGGCCAAGCGGTACCACCTGGCCGTCGCCGTCGAGGACCTGGACTTCACCGCCGAGACCACCCGGGAGAAGCACGGCCGACGCAAGCGGTTCCGCAAGCTGATCTCCGGCATGCCAGTCGCCCGGCTGCGGGCCCGGCTGCTGGCCATGGCCGCCGAACTCGGCATCCCCCTGGTCGCCGTCGATCCGGCCTACACCTCCAAATGGGGCGCCCAGCACTGGAAAAAACCTCTCACCAGCAGCAAACGTAAGACCAGTCGCCACGACGCCGCCGCCGTGGCGATCGGAAGGCGCGCCCTGGGGCACCCGATCCGGCGACGGACGACACCGCCCCCTGCTTACCAGAGCGATGAGCAGGGGCATCGGACCGTCCAGGCCGGACCAGCCACCCCGGGGCGTGAGGGACCCCGCCCCCGCATCCCCGGACCACGATCGCGAGTCGTGCCGCCCGGACGCGGAGCGAAAGCGGGCGACCAGAACACCCACCACCGTTCGGGGTGTTCGGCTGAGCATGAGACCTGGCAACAGGACTCACTCCCGCTCAGTCTTCAGGAACGGTGAACAGCGGCCAGCCGGTCTTGTCGCCCCCTCGGGAGTACCCGGTCCCCTGGGGCGGCACCCGATGCCCGAGATAGCCGTTGCCCACATACGCGTGGGAGCTGTCCTGGGGATCGATACGGAACCAGGCGCGCCGACCCGTCAGGACGCGGACGGGCGCACCAGCCCCGTCTCGTACGCGAAGACCGCGGCCTGGGTCCGGTCGCGCAGCCCCAGCTTGAACAGGATCCGGCTCACATGGGTCTTCACGGTCTGCTCGGCCACCACCAGCCGTGCGGCGATCTCCGCGTTGGACAGCCCCTGGGCGATCAAAGTGAGCACCTCGGTCTCGCGCTCCGTCAGATCGCCCACCCGGTCCCGGAGGGGACCGCGCGGGGCGGCGGCGCTCACCCGGGAGAACTCGCCGATCAGGCGCTTGGTGATGTTCGGCGCCAGCAGCGCGTCACCGGCCGCCACCACCCGTACCGCATGGGCCAGTTCATCCGCCGAGGCGTCCTTCAGCAGAAACCCGGACGCGCCCGCGCGCAGCGCCTCGTAGACGTACTCGTCGAGGTCGAAGGTGGTGAGGACCAGGATCTTGACGGTGGCCCCGGCGGGTTCGGTGAGCCGCCGGGTGGCCTCGATACCACCGACTCCCGGCATCCGTATGTCCATCAGGACCACGTCCGGGGCCAGTTCGGCGACCTGGTCGATGGCGTCGGCCCCGTCCACGGCCTGGCCGACGACCTCGATGTCCGGTTCGGCGTTGAGGAGCACCGTGAAGCCCTGGCGGACCATCATCTGGTCGTCGGCGATCAAAACGCGGATGGTCGTCGTCATGCGGGGTCCTCGGCGGTTTCGGTCGCGGCGGTGGACGGGTCGGGGTGGTACGTGGGCAGCACGGCGGTCACCTCGTAACCGCCGTCCGGCGTCGGGCCGGTGGTCAGCTCACCCCCTAGCATCGCAGCGCGCTCCCGCATCCCGAGCAGCCCGTGCCCGGCGCCCGGCGAGGGCGGGGCGGGCCGGTCCGGCGTCGTATTGACGATCCGGACGGTGAGCCCGCGCCGCTGGTACCCCAGCTCCACCCGCGCCTCAGCGCCCGGCGCGTGCCGCATCACATTGCTCAGCGCCTCCTGCACGATGCGGAACGCCGACAGCTCGACGCCCGGCGGCAGCGGCCGCCGCTCCCCGGTGACATCCGTAAGGATCGTGATTCCGGTCCCGCGCACCGTGCCCACCAGCTCGTCCAGCCGGTCCAGCGTGGGCTGCGGGGCGTGCCGGGCGCCGTCGGCCAGGGCGTCCTCGGAGCGCAGCACGCCCAGCACGCGGCGCAGTTCGGCCAGCGCCTCGACCGCGTTCTGGCGGATGCCCGCGAGGTTCTCCTTCAGGTCGTCGGAGGGGTTCTCGGCCAGATGCGGGGCGACCTGCGCCTGGATGGAGATCACCGACATGTGGTGGGCGACCACGTCGTGCAGCTCGCGGGCGATGCGGTTGCGCTCCTCCAGCAGAGTGCGCCGGGCCCGTTCCTCCGCGGTGAGCTCCTCCTGCTCGACCAGCCGCCGCCGCGCCACCCGGCGGCCGCGCAGCGCGGCGCCCACCACCACGGCGGTGGTGAAGGACACGAACGCCTCGTCCAGGCCGTCCGTGTGGGGCCGGGTGGCGAAGGCCGCGGTGACCGTCCCCACCAGCAGGGTCAGGATCAGCGCCTCGGCGGCGATCCGGGGGCGGACCCGCAGCGCGAGGAGGAGCAGCACGACGGTGTGCAGCGCGATCTGGCCGTAGTTCCAGGGGTAGAGCACGTATTCAGGGACGCGGCCATCCACCTCCAGCGCCGTCACCAACAGCATGGCGGTCGAGAGCCACCACGCCGGTATCGGGCGGGTCAGCGCCACCTGGACGGCCAGCGCTTCGAGCACCACGAGACCGATCACGGGCACCGGGTCCTGGGCCGTCCCCGGGCGGGCGGGCTCCTGGAACTGCGCCATGCTGAGCCAGGCCATGAGCACCGCGAACAACACCACATGGCCATGGGGCAGCCGGCCCAGCCAGCGCATCCGCGGCAGCGGGTCGCGCGCCATCGTCCACAGGTCCGCACGGAGGATGCCCGGCGCCGCGCGCAGTCCCTCGCCCATCGTGCGCGGCAGAGCGCGCGCGCCCTCCGCCAGCCGGTCCGCCATCCGCCCGCCCATCATGGCCTTGACTTTAGACACTGGGCTTCTCCACATGCCGGGCCTCCCGGGCCGGACGTCCCTCGCGGACGATGCGGCTCCCACCACGTACGGCCCCGGCACCACCGCGGACGACCCCGCCGCCACCCTTGCGCGGTCGCCCCGCCTCGTACCCGTGGAACGCCGCCCAGCAGATCAGCAGCGCCCCCGCGAACACCGGCAGCCAGTACAGCCGCGCCAGCACCCAGCCGGGGCCGTCGGGCACGGTGTGCAGCCCGGACAGCGGCCCGTACAGCCGCAGCGTGGTCACGCTGACCGCCATCATCGCGGTCTGGTGCCACAGGAACACGGTCATCGCGGAGAGGTTGACCAGCGCCACCACCGCCCACGCGGCGGGCCGCGCCAGCACCCGGCGCAGCGGGCCGCGCAGCAGCAGGGCCGCGCCGCACTGGGTGAGACCGAAGGTGACGGCGGCCAGGGTGGGCGGGTTGAGGTTGGAGATCGGGGCACCGGGCACCCCGACCATCGCCGCCGGATAGCCGCCGAACAGGACGAGCCCGGCAGTGACCGCCGCGCCTCCGATCAGCAGCACCCACCCGGCCGTCCGCCCGCGCAGCATGCCCCGGCCCCAGGCGGCGCCCAGGCAGTACGGGACCAGCCAGCCCGCCGCCAGGTTGATCCAGCCGAGCCAGGCCGGGCCGCCGAAGCCGAACCGGATCAGGTCGACATGGAGCACGACGGCGAGCGGCCACAGCGGATGCAGCCGAGCCACCAGCGGGGTCGCGGCCGTGAGCACCGCGTAGACCAGCAGGAACCACAGCGGGGACAGGACGAGTTTGAGCAGCGTGTGCACGGTCAGCAGGCTCATCCCGGAGCCGAGCATCGCCCCCGCCGCCACGGCCCACACGGCGAGCACGGCGGCGACGGGCCGGAACAGCCGGGCCAGCCGGGCGCGCAGCCACTGCCGGTAGCTGATGCCCCGGGCGCGGGCGCAGGCGTGGCTCTTGGCACCCATCTGCCCGCCGACCAGGAAGAACACCGCGAGGGTCTGGAACGCCCAGGAGACGGGGGTGAGTTCGGGCTGGTACAGCAGCGGGCTGGCCGCGCGCAGGGTGCCGCTGTCGGCGACCAGGGCGGTCACCAGCCAGTGGCCGAGCACCACGCCGAGGATGGCGATGGCCCGCAGGGCGTCCACGGCGCGGTCGCGGTCGGGCGGGGTGGCGGCCTCGATCCGCCGGACGAGGTCACGCATGCGGAACGTGTCACGCATGCGGAACGTGTCACGCGTACGAACCGTGTCACGCGTACGGAATGTGTCACGCGTACGGAATGTGTCACGCGTACGAACGATATTACGCATCGCGGCCCTCCACGATCCGGCCCATGCTCACCAGAGCGGCGGACCCGGGCTTGAGATAGTCGCTGTGCCCGACGTCCCCCGCGTCGAATTTCCGTGCGCCGAACCGCCCGGAGACGGGATCGGTCCCGAAGCCGACGGTCGTGCCCAGCAGCCGGATCCGCACATGCGGCACCCCGCCGATCCAGTCGTTCCCGCCCCGCCCGGCCCAGACGGTGGCCCGGGTGTGCAACTGCCGGGCGTCGTCGAACCCCGTACCGGGGCTGCCGTACAGGACGATGTCCGCGGCCTTCAGCCCCCGCGCGGCCCGGGCGCAGACCACCGAACCGTAGGAGTGGCACAGGAGCGAGATCCGGGCCCGGGGCTTGGCCGCGTTCAACTCCCGTACGAATGCGGCCAGTCGGGGAGCCGCCCCGGCTGCCCGGTCCGTGGTCAGCACCTCGGGTCCCACGGTGCCGGGCGTCTTGTACCCGAGCCAGCCGACGACGGCCGTACGGCTGCCGAGTTGATGGCTCAGCGCGAGGGCCCCGGCCCGGAACCGGTCGTACGTCTCCAGGTTGGTGTCCGACCCCGGCACCAGCACGGCGACGCGCGTGGCGCGGCCCAGGTCCCCGTACACCTCGACGGCACGGCCGCCGTCCCGCCCGTCGAAGGACAGGAAGTGCCGCGACGGCTTCTTCATCTTCCGCAGCGCCCGCTCCCGCGCGCGGTCGCCGTGCCGGGCCGCCATCGCCTCGGCCGCCGCGATCCCCTCCCGGTTGGCCTCGTACCGGTGGTCCAGCCCCGGGACGCTCACGGGCCCCAGCGCCACGGGTGCGGGCGCCGGCACCTCGCTCGGCCCTGCGGCCCCCATCAGGGGCACCACCACCGAGGTGGTGACGAGCGCCGCGAGCAGGGCGCGGCGAAGACGGGACGCCATGGCTGTTCCTTCCGTACCGACAGCTTGTGTGAGTACGGAAGTTATGGAGTCGGCCGTGTGGTTGGCGTCCCACCGGGGAGTGCATCCGCGGGGTAGTCCCCAGGTACTACGGGTAGGGGGTCGGGCCGGTGCGGTGGCCGCGATCCGCAGCGCGGTGGGGTCCGGGTCCACGGCCGATACGTGGTGACGGCTGATACGCGGCTACGGCTGATACGCGGTTGATGCACGGCTGAGCGGCCCCGGAGGCCCCGCTCCGCCGAAGGAGAGATCTCCTTCGCCCAAGGTGACGCCGGTGCGCCGGCGCGGCGCACCGGTCTCACCGTAGGAGGTCACGATGTCCCCTGCCCCCACCCACCGGGCGCGCCGCCGCCGTACCGTGCTCATGGCCATGGCGGCCTCGACGGCGGCGATGGCGACCGTCGCGGCCGGTCCGCCCGGCTGGGCCGGTGCCCCCGCGGGCGACCCGGCCTCCCCGGGCGCCCGGAGCGCCGGGGACCGGCTCCTGCCGTATCTGGGCAACGGCGGTTACAACGTCCGCTCGTACGACGTCGGCTACACCTACCGGCCCGGGACCACGCTGATGGACTCCTCCGTACGGATCCGGGCCACCGCCACCCAGGCGCTGTCCCGGTTCAGCCTCGACGCGGCCGTGGACGAGATCAAGACGGTCACCGTCCAGGGCGAGCCGGCCCGCTTCGCCGTGGACAAGGCGGGCGAGAAGCTGGACATCACCCCTCGGCAGGCGCTCGGCAAGGGCCGGTCGTTCGACGTGAACATCGCCTACCGCGTCGACCGGAGCGACAACCGGGCCCGGCCCGGCGACCCGACCAGCCCCGCACCGCGCCTGACCCCGTGGGTGAACAAGAAGGACGGCTTCGTGGTGTTCGGCCAGCCGGACCGGGCGCATATGTTCTTCCCCGCCAACGACTACCCCACCGACAAGGCCCGGTTCACCTTCCGCGTCACCGCGCCGAAGGACCTTCAGGCCGTGGGCATCGGGACGCCGCGTTCGCGGACGACGGCGGGCGACGACGCCACCACCGTCTTCTCGACCGCCGACGAGGTCTCCACCCAGGTCGTCCAGGTCGGTGTCGGGCACTACAAGGAGATCCGGGGCCGCGGCCCCCACGGGCTGCCGCTGCGCAGCTATGTCGGCACCGACGCGTTCGAGGCGGCCAAGCCGCTGGTCGACCGCATACCGGACCAGCTCTCCTGGTTCGAGAAGGAGCTCGGCCGGCCGTTCCCGCTGGAGACCTACGGGGTGCTCGGCGTGCCCGAGGGCTATCTGGGGGTGGCCTTCGAATCGGCGACCCTGTCCACGTTCGCCGCCGGGAACCTCCAGGGGCCGGCGGAGCAGCTCGAACCGACCATGGTCCACGAGATGGTGCATCAGTACTTCGGGGACGCGCTCGCCGTCTCGAACTGGGACACCAACTGGATCAGCGAGGGCCACGCCGACTACTACCAGTTGCTGTACACCGTGCACCGGGGCTGGCGGGACCTGGACACCGTGCTCAAGGCGCGGTACGAGTTCGACCCCGAGAGCCGCGCCGCGAGCGGCCCCCCGAACCGGCCCAAGGAGGCCATCGACGCGCTGGTCGGCGGCAACAACGCGGGTGTACTGATGCTCGCCGGGCTGCGTCACCAGGTCGGTGACGCCGTCTTCAAGAAGATCGAGCGGACCTTCTTCGACCGGTACCGGGGCAGGAACGCCGACACCCGGGACTACATCGCGGTGGCGAACGAGATCAGCGGCCGGGACTTCACCGGGTACATCAACGGCTGGCTGTACGACGAGAAGACTCCGCCCATGGCGGGCCACCCGGACTGGGTGGCCCCGGAGCCGCCGAAGAGCTCGTGACATAACGGCATGATGGGGGGCTCCCCCTTCGCACAGGTTGGTGAAAATGTCGCATATAGCCACCGGTCACGGTGGTCCCCTTCCCGTCACGGTCCTCCTCGTGGAGGACGACGAGGTGATCCGCAGGTCGGTCGCGATGGCTCTGGAGCGCTACGGCTACCGCGTGTCCACGGCCGGTGACGGGCTGACCGGTCTCGAACTGTTCCGGGCGGGCGAGCATGATCTGCTGCTGCTGGACGTGATGCTGCCCGGGCTCGACGGCATCGGGCTGTGCCGCCGGATCCGGGAGACCAGCATGGATCCGATCCTGATGATGTCGGCGCGCGGCGACGATCTGGACGTCATATCCGGCCTGGAGGCGGGCGCCGACGACTACGTCGTCAAGCCGGTCGACACCGCGGTGCTGGTGGCCCGGATCCGGTCGCTGCTGCGGCGGGCCACGTATCCACCGGCCACCTCTTCACCGGTCACCTACTCACCGGCCGGGGCATCCGCGGATCCGGCCGCCCCGGCGGCGGCCGGATCCGCGGGTCCCCAGCCCGGTCCGCGCCACCACCACCGTGCGCGGCTCCGCTTCGGGGACCTGGCCATCGACACGGGCGGCCTGGAGGTGTTCCTGGCCGGTGAGCCGATCGCGCTGGCACCCACCGAACTGCGGCTGCTGCTGGAGTTCGCCGCGCACCCCGGCATCGTCCTCGACCGGGAGACGCTGCTGCGCGACGTCTGGGACTACGACTGGGACGGCGACACCCGCGTCGTCGACCTGTGTGTGCAGCGGCTGCGCAAGAAGATCGGCGCCGGGCGGATCGAGACGGTCCGCGGCTTCGGCTACAAGCTGAGGCGCTGACGTGGGAACGTCACGCGCCCTGCTCACCCAGCCACGCGCCCTGCTCAACTGGCGCTCGCTGCGCTGGAAGATCGCCCTGCTGGTGGCCGCGGCGTGCTGCGGCATCGCGCTGACGGTCGGCCTTCTGGTGCACCACAGCACGTACGAACGGTCCATGAACGAGGGCGCCGGCAAGGCGTACACCGCCCTGGACACCGCCCTCGCCCCGGGCGGTGGAGGCGGGTCCGACGCCCTCGTGCACACCCCTGGCGAGATGCCCCCGAAGCTGGTGCGGATGGTCCGCGCCCGGGGAAGCGCCGCCGTATACGACGAGAGCGACCCGTACCGGCCGCGGATGTGGGCCGGGCGGCGGCTGTCCGGTGACCGCCTGGCGGCGATCGCGATCGACATGACGCCCGACCAGCTCAGCCGCCGCGCCCTGGACCGCCACATGTGGAAGTACTCGCTGGCCGCGCTGGCCGTCATCGTGCCCCTGTCCGCCCTCGCCGCCGAACTCCCCAACCGGCGGCTGCGGCGGGTGGCGCGGACCGCACGGCGCATCGCCTCGGGCGACCTGGCCGCCAGGACCGAGGAGGGCGGCCGGGCGGGCGACGAGATCACCGAGATCTCGGCCACGGTCGACTCCATGGCCGACAGCCTGCGGGACCGGCTGCGCAGTGAGCAGCGCTTCACCGCCGATGTCGCGCACGAGTTGCGCACCCCGCTGATGGGCCTGGTCACCTCCACCGAACTGCTCCCGGAGAGCGAAGCCACCGATCTTGTGAGGGACCGGGTCCGGGTGCTGCGCACCCTCGTCGAGGACCTGCTGGAGATCTCCCGTCTCGACGCCGGTGTGGAACGCGCCGACCTGCGGCCCGTCGCCCTCCCCGACCTGGTCCGGGGCTCGCTGGCCCGCACCGGCCTCGACGCGCGTCTCGCGGTCGGCGCCGCGCCCGTCGTGGTCGAGACGGACCCGCGCCGGCTCGACCGGATCCTCGCCAACCTGCTCGGCAACGCCCACCGGCACGGCGCCGCGCCGGTCGAGGTCACCGTGGAGGGAACGACGGTCGCCGTCCGCGACCACGGCCCCGGCTTCCCCGACAGCCTCCTCGCGGAAGGGCCGCAGCGCTTCCGCACCGGCGCGGCCGAGCGTGGCCGCGGTCATGGGCTCGGACTGACCGTCGCCTCGGGCCAGGCCCGGGTCATCGGCGCGTCCCTGCTCTTCTCGAACGCGGCCGACGGCGGGGCCGTCGTCACACTGCGGCTGCCGCCGACGGGCTGACGCGACGGAGTCGGTACCCGCTCGATACACGACGGATGACCGGCCGAGCGGTTCCGGATCCACGGCCACGGCCGTGCGGAGATCCGCCCCGGCCAAGGTGGTTGACGTGCGACCGCAGCACGTCAACCACCTTGGAGGTGCCTTGCGCATGTTCCCTGATCGCCTTCCCCGCGCACCCCGCGTACCCGGGGTGTCCGGCCCACGCGCGGCGCGGCCGCCGCGGCCAACGGAGGCCGTACGTCGGCGGTGGCCGGCGACCACATCCGGGACCCGGTGAGGCCACCATGGCAACCCCTCTCGACACCCCTTCCGCACAGCAGACCCCCACGCACGAGCCCGAGCCCGACGCGGACGCCGCGCCCGACGCGAGTCCCCCGCCCAAGCCCAACGCGGGCGCCACGGCCGAGCCCAACGCGACTCCCCTGCCCGAGCCCGAGCCCGACGCGCGTGCCGCGCCCAAGCCCAACGCGGGTGCCACACCCGAGGCCGACGCGGCTCCCCCGCCCGAGTCCGAGCCCGACGCGCGTGCCGCGCCCGAGCCCAGCGGGACTGCCCCGCCCGAGCCCGACGCGACTCCCCCACCCGAGCCCGAGCCCGACGCGCGTGCCGCGCCCAAGCCCAACACGGGTGCCACACCCGAGGCCGACGCGACTCCCCCGCCCGAGTCCGAGCCCGACGCGCGTGCCGCGCCCGAGCCCAGCGGGACTGCCCCGCCCGAGCCCGACGGGACTCCCCCGCCCGACGCCGACGCGACTCCCCTGCCCGAACCCGGCACGCGTACCGCGCCGAAGCCCGACGCGAGTCGCCCGACCAAGCCCGACACGAGCGCCCCACCCGAGCCCAACACGCGTACCGCCGCCGGTCCCGGCGTCTGGTGTCGGGGTCGGGCCATCACCGGGCTCGCGCTGGTGGCCGCGCTGGTGATGCTGGGCCACGCCGCCATCCCCAACCAGGTCGGCCATCTCGGCAGTCTCGTCGAGACCTTCCTGCCCTGGACGGGTCTGGCCGTGCCCCTGTTGCTGCTGTGCGCCCTCGTCCGCCGGTCCGCGACCGCCGCCGTGGCGGTCGTCCTGCCCGCGCTCATCTGGTGTTCGCTCTTCGGCGGGATGCTGCTCGACAAGCGGGCGGACGGCGGAGACCTGACCGTCGTGACCCACAACGTGGATGAGCACAACCCGCACCCCGCCCGCACCGCCCGCGCCCTCGCGGCCTCCGGCGCCGATGTGCTGGCCCTCGAGGAACTGGGCGCCGCCACAGCGGAGTACGAGCGCGCACTGGCCGCCACGTACCCGTATCACACGGTGCGGGGCACGGTCGGGCTGTGGAGCAGATACCCCGTCGACGCCTCCCGGACGGTGGACATCGCGCCCTGGCCACGCGCGCTGCGCGCCGTCGTGCGGACGCCCAAGGGGCCGGTCACCGTCTTCGTCGCACATCTGCTGTCGGTGCGGTTCAGCCCCGTTTCGGGCTTCACCGCCGCCGCGCGCGACGCCGCCGCGCACCGCCTCAGCACCGCTCTGCGCGCCGAACCACGGCAGCGCACCGTACTTGTGGGCGATCTCAATGGCACCCTCGACGACCGGGCGCTGTCCGCCGTCACTTCTCCACTGCGCTCGGCCCAGAGCGAGGCGGGCGCGGGGTTCGGCCTCACCTGGCCCGCGTCGTTTCCCGTGGCGAGGATCGACCACATACTCGTCCGCGGCATGGAGCCGCGCTCGTCCTGGACGCTGCCCGCCACCGACAGCGATCACCTGCCGGTGGCGGCACGGCTGAAGCTATGACCCGCCCCGGGACACCCTCACGGCGGGCGCGCGTGCCGGGCCCGCGCGGCGGGCCCGCGCGGCGGGCCCGCGCGACTACCCCTGGGGTACGTAGAACTCCGTGGTCGCCCGCATCGTGGCGGCCGCCACCTCCACCGGCGCCCCCGAGGCTTCGTATGCCGCGCCCCAGGCCGCGCTGGAGCGGGTCATGAACTCCCGGGCCTCGTCCGAGGTCTGCCATGCCTCCGGGTCGGCGGGCGTCTGTCCCGCCAGATGCAGGGCGAGGCCGAGCAGTCCGCCGTCCCAGCCGACGCCGACCGCGCCGGGGCCGAACTGGTCCCACATCTCGGGCGGTACGACGGCGACATGCTCCAGCTCGAAGACGGTCCGCTCCTCGCCCTCGGCACTCAGCCGCACCTCGACCTCGCTGAAACCGGGGTTCTCGCCGAACAGCCAGCTCACCGCGAGCAGCCGCGGGGGTTCGCAGCGCAGGATCTCGCCGCCCGCGTTGCCCTCCAGCTGGTAGTGGCCACCGAGCTTCAGGTCGCCGCTCACCGGCAGGAACCAGCGGCTGATCCGCTGCGGGTCGGTGCACGCGTCCCATACGTCCTCGATCGCGGCGTCGTAGGTGCGCCGCAGCAGGACGGTACGGGCCTCGCCGTCGGGCACCTCACGGGTGGCGACCTCGCGGTGGACGTCGTTGATCTGGTCGACGATCTCGCTCATGACTTATGTTCCTCACCGGTTCGACTGTCGCCGCCGTGCCCCTGATCGAGCCGCCGCTGCCGCTTGCCTCGCGCCAGTTCGGTCCCCAGCGCGTCCAGCCGCTGTTCCCAGAAGCCCCGGAACTGGTCCAGCCACCGGTCGACCTCCCGCAGGGGCGCGGCCTCGACGGCGTATAACCGCCGTGTGCCCTCGGCCCGTACGGAGGCGAATCCGCCCTCCCGCAACACCCGCAGATGCTGTGACACGGCGGGCTGCGAGATGCCGAACTCGGACCGGATCACGGTGCTGACCTCGCCGGAGGATCGCTCCCCCGCGGCCAGCAGCTCCAATATCCGGCGCCGAACGGGGTCTCCGAGGACATCGAGTGCGTGCACGCCGGGACTATGCCAGTCGCCGCTTATATAAGTCAACGCTTAAATTCACTCACGCCACCGTCGACGGCCGCGTGGTTCCGCCCACTCGCGGAAGCGCAGGAGGTCAGCGCGTCCTCGACGCCCTTACCGTGCCGCGCCGCCCCGCGCCGGTGGGTGTCAGCCCTCCAGCGGCTTCCCCAGAAGGTCGGAGGCGGTCTCGATGGGGTCGGCAGCCGCGACCGCGGGCGCCGGGTGGCAGGTGAAGCCGAGGCGCGTCATGGCACGGATCACCTCGCCCGCCGTGAAGTCGCGGCGGTCCTGGCGGGTGACCACGGCGCCGACCTGCTTGACCGGGTAGGCACGGCGGCCGATCTGCACCGATGGACCGGTGATCGGTTCCGGGCTGACGCCGCTCATCGCGTCCGTCACCTCGCGCGCGGTCAGGTCGAAGGCGAAATTGGCGATGATGCAGCGCATAGTGCCTCAACGGGGAGAGAAGGGAGCCGGGACGACCAGCGTGTCACACCTCGAAGCGGGATGGCACAGCCCGGCGGCAAAAATCGCCCACGTGGTTCCCGCCGTTCCGAGGTGGCACGTGATAGGGTCCTTACTAGTTGCAGTTTTGGTACCCATGGACTTGTGTGCGCCTGACGATATGTAGCGTCCGGCGCATTTTTTGTTTCTGCCGGTCATTTCCGGATGGGGTCATTTCGGCGACTCGGGACGCGTTTCCTGCGCGTTCCGGACCGATCCCAGGTAAAAGGAGAATGACATGGCTACTGGCACCGTGAAGTGGTTCAACGCGGAAAAGGGCTTCGGCTTCATCGAGCAGGATGGCGGCGGCGCCGACGTCTTCGCCCACTACTCGAACATTGCCACCCAGGGCTTCCGTGAGCTGCAGGAAGGCCAGAAGGTGACCTTCGACGTCACGCAGGGCCAGAAGGGCCCGCAGGCCGAGAACATCGTTCCCGCCTGATAGCAGCGCCTGTCACGAGCCGGGGCCCGCACCTGAAGGGGTGCGGGCCCCGGCTCGTACGCATTTCCACAGACCACGCCCAGCCGAAAGGCACCGCGTTGACCCGATCCACCCGCTCGCACCGCCGCAAAAAACCCGTAACCTCCCGTTCCGCCGTCAGTGGGCGCCCCCGCTCATCCGGCGCAAGCGAATTCGCCCTGGCGCCCGGCTCCACCCCGGTGCTGCCCGCCGTCACGTCCTTCGCCGAGCTCGACATGCCGAAGGAGCTGATCACGGAGCTGACCCAGCAGGGCGTCACCGTGCCGTTCCCCATTCAGGCGGCCACCCTCCCGAACGCGCTCGCCGGCCGGGACGTACTGGGCCGTGGCCGGACCGGCTCCGGCAAGACCCTCGCCTTCGGCCTCGCCCTGCTGGCCCGCACCGCCGGGCAGCGCGCGGAGCCCCGCCGCCCCCTCGCGCTGGTGCTGGTCCCCACCCGGGAGCTGGCCCAGCAGGTCACCGAGGCACTCACCCCCTACGCCCGGCGGCTGGGGCTGCGTGCGGCCACGGTGGTCGGCGGCATGTCGATCAACCGCCAGGCCGATGCCCTGCGCAATGGCTCGGAGGTGGTCATCGCGACCCCCGGGCGCCTCTACGACCTGATCGAACGCGGCGACTGCCGGCTGGACCAGGTGCGCACCACCGTCCTCGACGAGGCCGACCAGATGGCCGACATGGGCTTCCTGCCCCAGGTGACCCGGCTGCTGCGACAGGTCCCCGCCGACGGCCAGCGCCTGCTGTTCTCCGCGACCCTCGACCATGACATCAGCAAGCTGACGCGCCAGTTCCTCGACGACCCGGCCGTGCATTCGGTCGACCCGTCCGCCGGTGCCGTCACCACGATGGAGCACCACGTCCTGCACATCGCGGACACCGACAAGCGCTCCGTCGTCACCCGGGTGGCCGCCCGGGACGGCCGCGTCCTCCTCTTCCTGGACACCAAGCGCGCCGTCGACCGGCTCACCCGGCATCTGCTGACCAACGGCGTACGGGCGGCGGCGCTGCACGGCGGCAAGTCCCAGCCGCAGCGCACCCGGACCCTGGACCAGTTCAAGTCCGGCCATGTCACCGCGCTGGTGGCCACGAACGTAGCGGCCCGGGGCATCCATGTGGACGATCTCGACCTCGTGGTCAATGTCGACCCGCCCGCGGACCACAAGGACTATCTGCACCGTGGCGGCCGTACGGCCCGTGCGGGCGGATCCGGCAGCGTCATCACGCTGGTCACCCCGGACCAGCGCCGGGAGATGGGCCGTCTCATGGCCGACGCGGGCATCACCCCGCAGACCGCCCAGGTCCACTCCGCCGACCCCGAACTCACCCGGATCACCGGCGCCCAGGAACCCTCCGGCGTGCCCGTGATCATCAGCGCGCCCCAGCCCCAACCGCAGCGTGCGCGCCGTCCCGGCGCCCCCCGTCGCTCCGCCCGGAGCCGTCGCCCCGGCCGTTAGGCCCGATACGGGGGCCCGGGCGGCGGCCGGCCGGGCCGACATCCGGAATTTCGCCATGGTCGCATCACGCCCGACCGGCGGCGGATGTCCCCATTCCCCCGTCGGAGAGGCGACAATGGGCCACATGCCGATACCCAGCGCCGTGCCCAGCCGTGCCGAACTGATCGACCACCTCATCCGTACGCGCATCGCGGGTGATGTCGCCACTCCTCGTGAGAACAACCTCTCCCACTACCGCAAGCTCGCGAACGGCGACCGCCACTACTGGCTCGGCCTGGAGCTGGGCGACCGCTGGACCGATGAGCAGGACGTGCTGGCGGTCATGGCGGAGCGGTGCGGCGTGGTGGACGACCCGGAGTACCGCTCGGGGCAGGACACGATCGACCCGGAGCTGACGGTCGGCGCGCTGGACCGGATGGCCTCGGTGCTGCGGAAGGCGGCGGAGGCGAACGAGCGGGTGCTGTTCGCCACCGGGCATCCGGGCGGGCTGCTGGAGGTCCACCGGGCCACGGCGGCGGCGCTGCGGGCCGCCGGCTGCGAGATCGTGGAGATCCCGGGCGGGCTGCAGGCGGACGAGGGGTATGTCTTCCAGTTCTGCGATGTGGCGATGCTGGAGAGGGGCGCCACGCTGTGGCACACCCACTCCCCCGCGCCCATGGCGGCGATCCTCGACGGGCTGGCCCACGAGGGGCGGCCGCTGCCCGATCTGGTGGTCGCCGACCACGGCTGGGCGGGCTGCGCGGGGCAGCGGGGCATCGACGCGGTCGGCTACGCGGACTGCAACGACCCGGCGCTCTTCCTCGGCGAGTCCGAGGGCACGCTGTCGGTGGTGGTCCCGCTGGACGACCACGTCACCAGCCCGCGGTTCTACGACCCGATGACGGCGTATCTGCTGGACGCGGCGGGGCTGTCGGCCCAGTTCTGACGGCGCCGGGCCGCCGCGGCAGGCGCCCGGCGGTTCCTGGCCGCCCCCGCGGGCGCCCGGCGGGCCCGGGCCGTCCCTGCGGGCGTCCGGTGAGCCCGGGCGGACCCGCCGCCCGCCGCGCTCACTTCTTCTTCTCGCGCGGCACCCGCATGACCCCCTCCTGGATCACGGAGACGGCCAGCCGCCCGTCGGCGGTGAAGATACGGCCCTTGGCCAGGCCGCGTCCGCCGGACGCGGAGGGGCTCTCCTGGTCGTACAGCAGCCAGTCGTCCACCCGGAACGGCCGGTGGAACCACATGGCGTGATCCAGGCTGGCCCCGACGATGTCGCCGACCGCCCAGCCGCCGCGCCCATGGGCGAGCAGGATGGAGTCCAGCAGCGTCATATCGGACACATAGGTCGCCAGGCAGACGTGAAGCAGGGGGTGGTCGGCGACGCCGTCCAGTTTGCCGTTGGTCCGGAACCAAACCTGCGACTTGGGCTCACGCGGCCGTCCGACGCTGCCGAAGGGCGGCTCGTCCACGTACCGCAGATCGATCGAGGCCCGCGCCTGGAGCATCCGCTCGGTCACCCCGGGGCCGAAGAGGTGCTCATAGCGGGGCAGCAGCTCATCGGCGGTGGGCAGGGTCAGCGGGTCCGGTACGTCCGGCATCGGCTCCTGGTGCTCGAGGCCGTCCTCGTAGAGCTGGAAGGAGGCCGAGAGATGGAAGATCGGCTGCCCGTGCTGGACGGCGACCACCCGGCGGGTGGTGAAGGAGTGGCCGTCCCGGATCCGGTCGACGGTGTAGACGATGGGCGCCCCGGGGTCGCCGGGCCGCAGGAAGTACGCGTGCAGCGAATGCGCCGAGCGGTCCTCGGGGACGGTGCGGCCCGCGGCGACCAGGGCCTGGGCGGCGACCTGACCGCCGAAGACCCGCGGTACGAGGGGGGCGGCGTCGCTGGTGCCACGGAAGATGTCCTCCTCGATCTGCTCGAGATCGAGCAGATCGAGAAGGCTCTGAAGTGCGTCATTCATGGTTCAAGCAGTCTTGCAGACCTGGATTGCGGTCCTGTTGCCGCTGCTCATGACGGTCGTCACAGCCCCATCGACTTGGCGACGATGGACCGCATGACCTCGCTGGTGCCGCCGTAGATCCGGTTGACGCGGGTGTCCGCGTACAGCCGGGCTATGGGGTACTCCATCATGTAGCCGTAACCGCCGTGGAGCTGCAGGCACTTGTCGATGACGACGGCGGCGCGCTCGGTGGTGAAGAGCTTGGCGGAGGCGGCGTCGGCGGCGGTCAGCTCATCGGCGTCGTGCGCGTCCAGGGCCCGGTCCACGACCGCCTGCATCGCGTCCACCTCGGACTGGCAGTCGGCGAGCACGAACTTGGTGTTCTGGAACGACGCCACCGCCTGGCCGAAGACGGTACGGTCCCGGACGTACTCGGTGGCGAACCGGACGGCCGCCGCGGCCTGTGCGTACGCCCCGACGGCGATGCCCAGGCGCTCCTGCGGCAGATTGTGGGTGAGGTAGCCGAACGCCTTGCCCTCCTCGCCCAGCAGGTCCTCCACCGGCACCTTGACGTCGGTGAAGGAGAGCTCGGCCGTGTCGGAGGTCTTCAGGCCCAGCTTCTCCAGCTTGCGGCCGACCGCGTAGCCCTCGCTCTTGGTGTCGACCACGAGGATGGATATGCCGCCGCGGCGGTCCTCGGGGGTGGCCGGGGCGGTGCGGGCGCAGACCAGCACCCGGTCGGCCAGGACGCCGCCGGTGATGAAGGTCTTGGCGCCGTTGAGGACGTAGTGGGTGCCGTCCTCGGAGAGCTTGGCGGTGGTCTTCATGCCCGCCAGGTCGGAGCCGGTGCCGGGCTCGGTCATGGCGATGGCGGTCATCAGGTCGCCGGTGACGAAGGAGGGCAGCCAGCGCCGCTTCTGCTCCTCGTTGGCGTACTTGAGGAGGTACGGCAGGCACAGCGCGGTGTGGACGCTGCTGCCGCCGAAGCTGACCCCGGCGCGGGCGGTCTCCTCGGTGATGACGGCGTTGAACTTGAAGCTGGTCTCCCCCGCCCCGCCGAACTCCTCGGGCACCTCGATGCCGAAGACACCCAGCTCGCCGAGCTTCTTGTAGAAGTCGCGCGGGGCCTGGCCGGCCTCCCGCCACTGGTCGTAGTACGGCACGACCTCGGCCGCGATGAAGTCGCGGATGGTCTCCCGGAACGCCTCGTGGTCCTCGTTGAACACCGTGCGGCGCATTGGCGCGGCCCTCCTTACGGCTGAGCCGCCGCCGCGTCCGCGGACCGGCCTACCGCCGTCGTGATTCCTCAACTGATAGCTTGGCAACACTCACCTAAGCGCTTGCTCAGTGAAAGCTACCCGTGAGTCACCAGGGCTGTCCAGCCTCCTTATTCTGCCCACCCTTCTTCTTCATGAGGCGTGGTTCGTCTCAAGAGGCCCGGTTCGCTTCATGAGGCCCGGTCCGCCTCGCCATCCACACCGTGGGCACCGCCGAAGGCGCCGAGGGCCAGGCGGTGCAGCAGGGCGGCGGTGGCCGCGCGCCCGGGGAGGGCACCGGGGCGGCCGAGGTGGGGCGTGGAGTTGAGCAGCCCGAAGACGGCATGGACACACGCACGGGCCTCGGCCTCGGCGAGCCGGGGGTAGACCTCGCGCACCACCTCGACCCACAGCTCCACGTACTGCCGCTGGAGCGAGCGCACCAGCTTGCGGTCGGTGTCCCGGAGCCGGTCCAGCTCGCGGTCGTGGAGGATGATCAGCGGGCGGTCGTCGAGGGCGAAGTCGATATGGCCCTCGATCAGCGAGTCCAGCACCTCGGCCGGGGCGAGCCCGGCCCCCTCCCCCTCGGCGGCGCGCAGCTTGCCGCCCGTCAGCAGCCGGCCGCTGATGCCGACCAGCAGCTCGGCGAGCATCGCCTCCTTGCCGGGGAAGTGGCGGTAGAGACCGGGGCCGCTGATGCCGACCGCGGCACCTATCTCATCGACGCCGACGCCATGGAAGCCGCGCTCGGCGAAGAGGCGGGCGGCCTCCTTGAGGATCTGCTCACGGCGGGTCGGGGCGGCTGCTTGCGTGCTCATGAAATCGATTCTAGACACCGGGGTTAGTGGTCGTTAACCTGGTGGTAACTAGTTAACGTTCACTAACGGTACCGAGCGAGGGGGCTCGCAGCCATGGAGCAGGCACCGGCGCTGCACAGCGGCGCCGACCCGGCGTCCGACGCCTGGAAGGCCAATGAGGCAGCGCACCGCGAGCTGGCCGCGCGGCTGCGCGAGAAGCTGGCCGTGGCGCGGCTGGGCGGCGGGGAGAGGGCGCGGGCGCGGCACACCGCGCGCGGCAAGCTGCTGCCGCGCGACCGGGTGGACACACTGCTGGATCCGGGCTCCCCGTTCCTGGAGCTGGCCCCGCTCGCCGCCGAGGGGATGTACGAGGGCCAGGCCCCGGCGGCGGGGGTGATCGCCGGGATCGGGCGGGTGGCCGGCCGTGAGGTGGTCGTGGTCGCCAATGACGCCACCGTCAAGGGCGGCACGTACTACCCGATGACGGTGAAGAAGCATCTGCGCGCCCAGGAGGTCGCGCTGGAGAACCACCTGCCGTGCGTCTATCTGGTCGACTCCGGCGGCGCCTTCCTCCCCATGCAGGACGAGGTCTTCCCGGACCGCGACCACTTCGGGCGGATCTTCTACAACCAGGCGCGGCTGTCCGGCTCCGGGATTCCGCAGGTCGCGGCGGTGATGGGGTCCTGCACGGCGGGCGGGGCGTATGTCCCGGCGATGAGCGACGAGGCCGTGATCGTGCGCGGGCAGGGCACGATCTTCCTGGGCGGGCCGCCGCTGGTGAAGGCGGCCACCGGAGAGGTCGTCTCGGCGGAGGAGCTGGGCGGCGGCGAGGTCCACTCCCGGGTCTCGGGCGTGACCGACCATCTGGCGGAGGACGACGCCCACGCGCTGCGGATCGTCCGCTCCATCGTCGCCACCCTGCCGCCGTCCGCGATGCGGCAGGGGTCGCCGCCGTGGGCGCTGGAGCCCTCCCAGGAGCCCGCGGTCGACCCGGCGGGGCTCTACGGGGCGGTTCCGGTCGACTCGCGCACACCGTACGACGTGCGGGAGGTCATCGCGCGGCTGGTGGACGGCTCGCGGTTCGCCGAGTTCAAGGCCGAGTTCGGCACCACGCTGGTCACGGGCTTCGCGCGGATCATGGGCCACCCGGTGGGCATCGTCGCCAACAACGGCATCCTGTTCTCCGAATCGGCCCAGAAGGGCGCCCATTTCATCGAGCTGTGCGACCAGCGCGGCATCCCCCTGGTCTTCCTGCAGAACATCTCGGGATTCATGGTGGGCCGCAGCTATGAGGCGGGCGGTATCGCCAAGCACGGCGCCAAGATGGTCACCGCCGTGGCCTGCACCCGCGTCCCCAAGCTGACGGTCGTGATCGGCGGTTCCTACGGCGCGGGCAACTACTCGATGTGCGGGCGCGCCTATTCGCCGCGCTTCCTGTGGATGTGGCCCAACGCCAAGATCTCGGTGATGGGCGGTGAGCAGGCCGCCTCCGTGCTCGCCACCGTCAAGCGCGACCAGATGGAGGCGCGCGGGGAGGAGTGGAGCGCCGAGGAGGAGGAGACGTTCCGGGCCCCGGTCCGCGAGCAGTACGAGGCACAGGGAAACGCGTATTACGCCACCGCCCGGCTCTGGGACGACGGTGTGATCGACCCCCTGGAGACCCGCACGGTGCTCGGCCTCGCCCTTACGGCCTGCGCCAACGCACCGCTGCCCGGCCGTACGGCCACCGAGCCCGCGGCGCCCGGCTTCGGCGTCTTCCGGATGTGAGGGGGATGCACCAGATGAGCCCGATGAGCCCAGTGAGCTCGACGAGTGGTCCGCGTGCGGCGAGCCCGTCGCCGGCGATGTTCGACACCGTGCTGGTGGCCAACCGCGGCGAGATCGCCGTGCGCGTCATCCGCACCCTGCGGCGGCTGGGCGTGCGCTCGGTCGCCGTCTACAGCGACGCGGACGCGGACGCCCGCCATGTGCGCGAGGCGGATACGGCGGTGCGGATCGGCCCCGCCCCCGCCGCGGAGAGCTATCTGTCCATCGAGCGGCTGCTGGACGCCGCGGCGCGCACCGGCGCCCAGGCCGTCCACCCCGGCTACGGCTTCCTCGCGGAGAACGGGGCGTTCGCCCGCGCCTGCGCCGACGCGGGCCTCGCCTTCATCGGGCCCCCCGCCGAAGCCATCGAGCTGATGGGCGACAAGATCCGCGCCAAGGAGACCGTGCACGTGGCCGGGGTACCGGTGGTGCCGGGCTCCTCGGGCAGCGGGCTGACGGACGACCAGCTCACCGCCGCCGCCCGGGAGATCGGGATGCCGGTGCTGCTGAAGCCCTCGGCGGGCGGCGGCGGCAAGGGCATGCGGCTGGTCCGCGACGAGGCGCTGCTGGCCGACGAGATCGCGGCCGCCCGGCGCGAGGCGCGCGGGGCGTTCGGCGATGACACGCTGCTGGTGGAGCGCTGGATCGACCGGCCCCGGCATATCGAGATCCAGGTGCTGGCGGACGGCCAGGGGCACGCGGTCCACCTCGGGGAGCGCGAGTGCTCGCTGCAGCGCCGCCATCAGAAGATCATCGAGGAGGCGCCCAGCCCGCTGCTGGACGAGGCCACCCGGGCGCGGATGGGCGAGGCCGCGGTGGCGGCGGCGCGGTCGTGCGGCTATGTGGGCGCGGGCACGGTCGAGTTCATCGTGCCGGGCGCCGATCCGTCCGCGTACTGCTTCATGGAGATGAACACCCGGCTCCAGGTGGAGCATCCGGTCACCGAGCTGACGGTGTCGGTCGGCGGGCAGGCCGGTCTGGACCTGGTGGAGTGGCAGTTGCGCGTCGCCGCGGGCGAGCCGCTGCCGTTCGGGCAGGACGAGATCGGCTTCAGCGGCCATGCGGTGGAGGCCCGTATCTGCGCCGAGACCGCCCGCGCGGCGGCCGACGGCCGGGTGGACTTCCTGCCCTCGGCCGGCACCGTGCTGGCGCTGGACGAGCCGGAGGGCGAGGGGGTGCGGGTCGACTCCGGGCTGAGCGCGGGCACCGAGGTCGGCACGGTCTACGACCCGATGCTCGCCAAGGTCATCGCCCACGGCCCCGACCGCCCCACCGCCCTGCGCCGGCTGCGCGCCGCCCTCGGCTCCCTGACCGTCCTGGGCGTGGACACCAACACCGGCTTTCTGCGCCGGCTGGCCGCCCACCCCTCGGTCGCCTCGGGCGAGCTCGACACGGGCCTGGTCGACCGCGCGGCGGCCTCACTGATCCCGCCGGCCATACCGGAGGAGATCTACGCGGCGGCGGCCTTGCTGCGCCAGGCGGCGCTGGAGCCCGCCACTTCGCGTGGCGGCGGATCCGGTGGGCGCCCG
Source organism: Streptomyces sp. NEAU-YJ-81 (assembly GCF_017592595.1). NCBI lineage: Bacteria > Bacillati > Actinomycetota > Actinomycetes > Kitasatosporales > Streptomycetaceae > Streptomyces > Streptomyces sp. NEAU-YJ-81. The sequence goes on from NZ_JAGFNO010000018.1 coordinate 117,711, forward strand.
GAGCCCGGCGGCTCCGGCCTCGGCGCCCCGGCCGCGGACGTCTGGGTCGATCCGTTCTCGGTGCCGACCGGCTGGCGCCTCGGCGGCGATCCCGCCTGGACGGTCCACCGCCTCCGTGTAGCGGGCCACCCCCCGGTGACGGTCCGTGTGCGCGGCCGCGCCCAGGACGCGGAGCTCCTCATCGAGCACCCCGGCGGCACCTCGGCGGCAGCCCGGGAGACGGACCAGCCCGGCGGGCCCCAGGGCACGAGCCAAGGCGGCGCGGGGGCCCCCGCCACCGGCCGGACCGGCGGGCCGCAGGGGGCGGCCGCCGAGGCCGCCCGGCCCATGGGCGCCGCGGGCAAAGGCGGCGCGGATGTCCCGCCCACCCGGACCAGCCACGACGGCACCGTCACCGGCGCCAGTGTGCGCACCCCGAAAGCGGAAGCGGACGAGCAGGCTGCCGCCGCCCACCACGCGGCAGCGGACCGCCGCCCCAGCGGGGCGCACGCGGCAGCGGACACGGCCCCGCGCGCGGCGGGCGCGGCGGGCGCGGCGGGCGCGGCGGACATGACCGCCACGGCGGACCCGCGCCCGGCCGTCGACGCGGGCGCGGGCACGCGGGCACGGCTCATCGCCCTCGACGAGGGCACCGTGCTGCTGGACCTCGGCGGGGTCACCCACCGCTTCCGGCATGCCGCGCACGGCGCGAGCCACTGGCTGGGGCGGGACGGGGACACCTGGCGCGTGGTCGGGCACGACCCCGTGGAGGAGGCGCTGCGCGGAGGCGCCGCCGCCGCCCACGCCGGGGAGCTGACCGCGCCCATGCCCGGCACCGTCACCGTCGTGAAGGCGGCTGTCGGTGACGAGGTCACCGCGGGTCAGGGCCTGCTGGTGGTCGAGGCGATGAAGATGGAGCACCTCATCTCCGCCCCGCACGACGGCACCGTCACCGAGCTCGATGTGACCCCCGGCAGCACGGTCGCCATGGATCAGCTCCTGGCGGTCGTCACCCCGCACGAGAGCGAGGAGCGTGAGCGATGACCCTCCCCATGACCGTCCCGGCCCCCGGGCTGCCCACCCGGGTCCGGATCCATGAGGTGGGCCCGCGGGACGGGCTGCAGAACGAGCAGGCGCTGGTCCCGGTGGCCATCAAGGCCGAGTTCATCCGGCGGCTCGCCGAGGCCGGTCTCACCACCGTCGAGGCCACCAGCTTCGTCCATCCGAAGTGGGTGCCCCAACTGGCCGACGCCGAGGAACTGATGCCGCTGATCGACGACGTGGCCGCCCGGCTCCCCGTGCTCGTGCCCAATGAGCGCGGTCTCGACCGCGCCCTCACGCTGGGCGCGCGCGAGATCGCCGTCTTCGCCAGCGCCACGGAGTCCTTCGCCAAGGCCAATCTCAACCGTACGGTGGACGGCGCGCTGGAGATGTTCGAGCCGGTCGTCGCCAAGGCCAAGGACGCGGGCGTGGCCGTGCGCGGCTATCTGTCGATGTGCTTCGGCGACCCGTGGGAGGGGCAGGTCCCGATCTCCCAGACCGTCTCGGTCAGCCGCCGCCTGCTGGACATGGGATGCGACGAGATCAGCCTCGGCGACACCATCGGTGTGGCCACCCCCGGCCATGTGCGGGAGCTGCTGGCCACGCTCAACGAGGCGGGCGTCACGAACGACCGGCTGGCCGTGCACTTCCACGACACCTACGGCCAGGCACTCGCCAACACCCTCGCCGCGCTCCAGCACGGCGTGACCACCGTCGACGCCTCCGCCGGTGGCCTCGGCGGCTGCCCGTACGCCAAGAGCGCCACCGGCAATCTCGCCACCGAAGACCTCGTGTGGATGCTCGACGGCCTCGGCATCGAGACCGGGGTCGACATCGGCCGTCTCACCGCCACCAGCGTGTGGATGGCCCGGCATCTGGGCCGGCCCAGCCCGTCCCGCACCGTTCGCGCCCTCTCCCAGAAGGAGACCTGAGCCATGTCGATCGACCACCGACTCTCCCCCGAACACGAGGAACTGCGCCGCACCGTCGAGGCGTTCGCGCATGATGTGGTCGCCCCCAAGATCGGGGAGTACTGGGAGCACCATGAGTTCCCGTACGAGATCGTCCGCGAGATGGGCCGGATGGGCCTGTTCGGCCTGCCCTTCCCGGAGGAGTACGGCGGCATGGGCGGGGACTACTTCGCGCTCTGTCTCGCCCTGGAGGAGCTGGCCCGGGTGGACTCCTCGGTGGCGATCACCCTGGAGGCGGGGGTCTCGCTCGGCGCGATGCCGATCTTCCTCTACGGCACCGAGGAGCAGAAGCGCACCTGGCTGCCGGGGCTCTGCTCCGGGGAGACGCTGGGCGCGTTCGGCCTGACCGAGCCCGGCGGCGGCTCGGACGCGGGCGCCACCCGCACCACGGCCCGGTTGGACGAGGCCACCGGCGAGTGGGTGATCAACGGCACCAAGTGCTTCATCACCAACTCCGGTACGGACATCACCGCGCTGGTCACCGTCACCGCCGTCACCGGCCGTAAGGAGGACGGCCGCCCCGAGATCTCCTCGATCATCGTGCCGTCCGGCACCCCCGGCTTCACCGTGGCCGCCCCCTACTCCAAGGTGGGGTGGAACGCCTCGGACACCCGCGAGCTGTCCTTCGCCGACTGCCGGGTCCCGGCCGCGAATCTGCTGGGCGCGGAGGCCCGGGGCTACGCCCAGTTCCTGCGGATACTGGACGAGGGCCGGATCGCGATCTCCGCCCTGGCCACCGGGCTCGCCCAGGGCTGTGTGGACGAGTCGGTGGCGTACGCCAGGACCCGCGAGGCGTTCGGCCGCCCCATCGGCGCCAACCAGGCCATCCAGTTCAAGCTGGCCGATATGGAAATGCGCGCCCATATGGCCCGGGTGGCCTGGCGGGACGCGGCCTCCCGCCTCGTCCTCGGCGAGCCGTTCAAGAAGGAGGCGTCGATCGCGAAGCTCTACTCCTCCGAGATCGCGGTGGACAACGCCCGCGAGGCCACCCAGATCCACGGTGGCTACGGCTTCATGAACGAGTATCCGGTGGCCCGGATGTGGCGCGACTCCAAGATCCTGGAGATCGGCGAGGGCACCAGCGAGGTCCAGCGGATGCTGATCGCGCGGGAGCTGGGCTTCGCGAGCTGAGCCACCACGGAGTGGGTCCCGGGGGCAGCGCGCCCCCGGGACCCATCCCCAGCACCGGCACCGGCACCGTGCCGGGAGAGGCTCAGCTCGTGGGCCAGGGGATCTGCGGGGAGTGGTAGTACGTGATGCCCATGGCGTCCCAGCGGGGGCCCTGCGCCGCCACCCGGACCCGGTAGCTGTCCCAGTCATGTGCGCTCGCGGGGGACCAGCCGAGTTCGGCGATGCCGGGGAGACGGGGGAAGGCCATGTACTCGATGTGCGCGCTGGTCTCGAGGGTCTCCGACCACAGCGGTGCCTCGACACCGAGCACCGAGGACGCCGGGGCGTCCTTGATGTACGTGCCCGGGTCCCAGTCGTAGGACTGCTTCGCCTCGACGTACCCGGCCCAGTTCTGCCCCAGCGGCGTGTTGGCGTCGTACTTCATGTCCAGATAGGTCCGGTTGGCCGGTGAGAGGATCAGCTTGGTGCCCGCCTTGGCCGCCTCCGCGACCTCCTTCTCGCTCCCGTCCGTCCCCCAGTACTGGGCGATCGCGCCCTTCGCGGGATGCGCACCGGTCAGCTGATGCCAGCCGACCGCCGTCTTGCCGTACTTGGCGACCACCGGCTGCACCCGGTCCATGAAGGCCACATAGTCCTCATGGCTGGTGGAGTGGGCCTCGTCCCCGCCGATGTGGAGGTAGGGGCCGGGAGTGAGCGCGGCAAGCTCGCGGATGACGTCGTCCACGAAGTCGTACGTCACGTCCTTCGGCACGCACAGCGAGCTGAAACCGACCTCGGTGCCGGTGTAGAGCGGCGGGGCGACGCCGTCGCAGTTGAGCTCCGCGTAGGAGGCGAGCGCCGCGTTGGTGTGGCCCGGCATGTCGATCTCGGGGACGACGGTCAGCTCACGGCTGGCCGCGTAGCTCACGATCTCGCGGTAGTCGTCCTTGGTGTAGTAGCCGCCGGGGCCGCCGCCGACCTGGGTGGAGCCGCCGTGCGTGGCCAGCCGCGGCCAGGAGTCGATGGCGATCCGCCACCCCTGGTCGTCCGAGAGGTGCAGATGCAGCCTGTTGATCTTGTAGAGGGCGAGCTGGTCGATATAGCGCTTGACCTGGTCCACGCCGAAGAAGTGCCGGGAGACATCGAGCATCGCGCCCCGCCAGGCATAGCGCGGCTCGTCGGTGATGGTGCCGGCGGAGATCCGCCAGGGGCCCGCCTGCCGGGTGGTGCGCTCGATGGACGCGGGCAGGAGCTGCCGCAGCGTCTGGACGCCGTGGAACAGCCCCGCGGAGCCGCGCGCGGTGACGGTGATCGCGCGGCCGGTCACCTCCAGCCGGTATCCCTCCGCGCCCAGCTTCGACACCGCGGCGGCCTTGGGCGTCAGCCGCAGCCGGATGCCGTCGCCACCCGCCCGTGCGGTGACGGGCAGCCGATAGCCGGTGGCGGGCCGCAGCACCGTCGCGAGGTAGTCGGCCACCCGGCGCGCCGAGCGGGCCGAGCCGTCGGAGCCGGACGCCCGGATGGGGGTGTCGGGGTGGATCGCGTACGAGCCCGCCGCGGGCCGTACGGACGCGGGCGCGGGCACGACCCGGTCCAGGGGGGTCGGGGCGGCCGCGGCGTCCGGCGCGGAGGACGAGGGAGCGGCCGGAGCGGCGGAGGCGGAGGAGGCTGCGGTCCCCGCCCCGGCCACCACGGTCAGCAGCAGGGAACACAGAAGTCGGGCACGACGTCGTCTCACAGGGGGTCCCTTCAACGGCACGTGGCATCTTGGGTACCGCGAGGCTCAGTTGCGGTCAAGGTGTAGACCAATGTGTCGCTGTGGGCCTGTCAGAATTCACCGCATGGCGGAAATCACCCAGGGCGATGGCGCCTGGAGCTTTGACGGGGAAGCGATCCGGATCGTCCCGGGGCGGGACCGCAGCGTGCACGCCGTACGGCAGGCGCTCGGCGAACTGACGGTCCCCCTGGTGGCCTTGGCCGGTGTCGCCTATGAGCCGGGGCGCAAGTCGGGCCGGCTTCGGCTGCGGCTGCGCGAGGGGGCGGACCCGCTGCTGCAGACCACCGGCGGCAAGCTGCCGGACGCCGCCGATCCGTATCAGCTCTCGGTGGAACCGGAGCGCAGGGATCTCGCCGAGTATCTGGTCGACGAGGTCCGCCAGGGCCTGGCCCTGGATCAGGTGCCGTCCGGCCCCTGCGACCACTATGTGCTGCCCGGCCCCTCGGTGCCGGTCTCGGCCTCGGCGGGCGACGCCACGGCCTCGTTCGACGGTGAGCGGATCCGGCTGGACTGGAACTGGAAGACCGAGGAGTCGAAGAAGTCCGGCGGCCCCCGCACGATCCTGCTGCCGGACCTGGAGCTGGTGGAGTGGGTCCCGGCCGCCGGGCTGGAGAACGGCTACCTCCGCTTCGTCGTGGCGAAGGCCACGGCGACGGCCGCGCCCAAGTACGACCCGCATGCCGTGGTGCTCTACGGGTTCAAGAAGGATCCGCTGATGGCGCTGGTCGCGGCGGCCGTCATCGCGCGGATGCCGCATCCGGGCGCCCCGGCGAAGGCACTCCCCGCCCAGCAGACCGCCCCCGAGCCGCCCGCGGACGCCCCGCCCACCGGGGGCGACGAGGGTGACGTGGATCACGACGTCCTGCTGCGACGGCTGCGCGAACTTGGCGATCTTCACCAGAGCGGGATCCTCACCGAGGCGGAGTTCACCACCGCCAAACAGGCCGTACTCCGCCGCTTTTCCGGCGCCTGAGTCGCGGGCTCGCGCCACCGAGGTGCGGTTTTCGCGCCATTGAGGCCCAGTCCTGCCCGATATCGGGCAGGAATGTTGCGAAACACTTCGCCGCATCGCAGTATCAACGGATGCTCGACCGCCGAATGTCCCACGATGACCTGATCGACCACCTGGTCCGCAGTACGCCGCTCAGCCGCGGCGAGGCGGGTCGGGTGGTGCTGGACGTACTGGCGTACTTCGACGAGACGACAGAGGAGTTCGTCCGGCGCCGCCACCGCGAGCTGCAGTCCGGCGGGCTGAGCAACGCGGAGATCTTCGAGCGGATCACGGCCGAGCTGCCGTACCGCGCGGTGGCCCCGCCCGAACTCTCGCTGCGCCAGCTACGCCGCATCGTCTACGGCTGACGACGCCGGTCCAGGGCACCGGTCCACGGCACCGGTCCACGGCACCGGTCCACGACGCCAGTCCACGGCACCGGTCCACGATGGCGGCCGCCACCGCCGGACACGAGCACGAGCATGCACAAGCGATCAATGGGAGGGCCTGAACACCATGTGCGGAATCGTCGGATACATCGGCAAGCGCGATGTGGCACCACTGCTGCTGGAGGGGCTGCAGCGCCTGGAGTACCGCGGCTATGACTCCGCGGGTATCGCGATCCAGGGCAAGCCCGCCAAGGGCGCCCAGAGCGCCGGGCTGAAGACCGCCAAGGCCAAGGGCCGGGTCCGCGAGCTGGAGGCCAGGCTTCCCAAGCGGTTCGCGGGCACCACCGGAATCGCCCACACCCGCTGGGCCACCCATGGCGCGCCCAATGACACCAACGCGCATCCGCATCTGGACGCGGACGGCAAGGTCGCCGTCGTCCACAACGGCATCATCGACAACGCCGACGATCTGCGCGCCAAGCTGGCCGCCGACGGCGTCGAGCTGGCCTCCGACACCGACTCCGAGGCGCTCGCCCACCTCATCGGCCGCTCCCAGGCGCCCACCCTGGAGGAGAAGGTCCGCCACGCGCTCTCGATGGTCGAGGGCACCTACGGCATCGCCGTGCTGCACGCCGACTTCCCGGACCGCATCGTCGTCGCCCGCAACGGCTCGCCCGTGGTGCTGGGCATCGGCGAGAAGGAGATGTTCGTCGCCTCCGACGTCGCCGCGCTGGTCAGCCACACCCGCCAGGTGGTCACCCTGGACGACGGCGAGATGGCCACCCTCAAGGCCGACGACTACCGCACCTACACCACCGAGGGCAGCCGCACCTCCACCTCCCCCACCACCGTGGAGTGGGAGGCCGAGTCGTACGACATGGGCGGCCACGACACCTATATGCACAAGGAGATCCACGAGCAGGTCGACGCCGTGGACCGGGTGCTGCGCGGCCGGATCGACGACCGGTTCTCCACCGTCCGGCTGGGCGGGCTCAACCTGGACGCCCGCGAGGCGCGCGGGGTGCGCCGGGTCAAGATCCTCGGCTGTGGTTCGGCGTACCACACGGGCCTGATCGGGGCCCAGCTCATCGAGGAGCTGGCCCGGATCCCGGCGGACGCGGAGCCCGCGAGCGAGTTCCGCTACCGCAACCCGGTCGTGGACCCGGACACCCTCTACATCGCGGTCAGCCAGTCCGGCGAGACCTACGACACCCTGGCGGCCGTCCAGGAGCTCAAGCGCAAGGGCGCGCGGGTGCTCGGCGTCGTCAACGTCGTGGGCAGCGCCATCGCCCGGGAGACGGACGGCGGGGTCTACGTCCACGCGGGCCCGGAGGTGTGCGTCGTCTCCACCAAGTGCTTCACCAACACCGCCGTCGCCTTCGCGCTGCTCGCCCTCCACCTGGGCCGGATCCGCGATCTCTCGGTCGCCGACGGCAAGCGGATCATCGCCGGGCTGCGCAAGCTGCCCGAGCAGATCGCCGAGGTGCTGAGCGGCGAGGAAGAGATCAAAAAGCTCGCCGGGGAATATGCGAACGCAAAGAGCATGATGTTCGTCGGGCGGGTCCGCGGCTACCCGGTGGCGCGCGAGGCGTCCCTGAAGCTGAAGGAGGTCTCCTACGTCCACGCCGAGGCGTACCCGGCCTCCGAGCTCAAGCACGGGCCGCTCGCGCTGATCGAGCCCGAGGTGCCGACCGTGGCGGTTCTGCCGGACGACGACCTGCTGGAGAAGAACCGCGCGACGCTGGAGGAGATCAAGGCCCGCAGCGGCCGGATCCTGGCCGTCGCCCATCGGGAGCAGGAGAAGGCGGACCACACGATCGTGGTACCCCGCAACGAGGTGGAACTCGACCCGATCCTCATGGGCATCCCGCTCCAACTGCTCGCCTATCACACGGCGCTGGCGCTCGGCCGGGACATCGACAAGCCCCGCAACCTCGCCAAGTCGGTGACGGTCGAATAGCCTCGCGCACCCGCGCGACCTCGGCGAATCCCCCCACGAGCCCTTCGGCGGTCCCCCGCGTGTGCCACCACGCACGCGGGGGCCGCCTCCCCTTCGCCGGCGTCGCCCTATTGCGCCGGCGGCTGGCCGACTCGCGGGAACCGTCACTTCCCGCGCGCCGGCACGATCGAACGTTTTGTACCCCTCACAAACGCGCAATCCACCTCTACGCGCGGGTAGGTTTGTCCGTTGTCAAGATGAACTTGACGCCATCTCACCTGCGGTCAAGGGGAGTTGGGAGTGTCCGGTTCCAGGCGTCCGCGCCAAGTCGTGCCGACGGCAGAGGTTTTGGGCTGAACGACCGCGCTTGACGAACAGGCGCCGGGGCACGGCGCGCCAGGACACGGGGACTTGGAGGGGCCGGAAAGCCCCGGAGAAGCCGCTCAGGGGCGCTCGGGGGCCGCTCGGGGACATATGGAGCGCCTGGAGCGCTCTGAGGCACCAGGAGGCACGGAGGCACGGAGGCACCCGGTGACACTCAGGAGATGCTCAGCGGACGCCCAGGGGACGTCCAGGGAATGCCCAGCGGACGCTCAGGGGGTGCCCAGCGGACGCTCAAGGGCGCCCAGCCGACGACAAGGGACGCTCAGCCGACGTCAAGGGACGCTCAGCCGACGCTCAGGGGATGACGATGACGGGCCGCTGCGCCCGCCGGGCGAGCCGCCCCGCGACCGAGCCGAAGATCCGCCCCACCAGTCCGTGCGTGGAGCCCACCACAATGGCGTCGGCCGCGTACTCCCGGCCGACCTCCTCCAGCTCATGGCAGATGTCCCCGCCTCGCTCGACGAGGATCCAGGGCACCTCGGAGAGATGATCGGCGCAGGCCAGCTCGAGCCCCAGCACCTCGGTGCGGTGATCGGGGACGTCGACGAAGACCGGCGGCTCACAGCCCGCCCACACCGTCGTCGGCAGCCGGTTGGCCACGTGGACGATGATCAGACCTGAGCCTGAGCGCCGGGCCATGCCGATGGCGTAGGCGAGGGCGCGTTCGCTCGACATGGAGCCGTCGAATCCCACCACAACACCGTGCTGGAACGCTGGATCGCAGGAATGACGTGTTTCTTCCGCCGCTTCGGGGGTCGCCATGTGATCGGCGACCCGCTTGCGGTCCGCGGGTTCGGGGATTTCGTGACCGGCCATCGGTGTCTCGGCGAAGGATGTCCTCGTGCGGAGGGATCGGCGGGGGCTCAGGTTGGGGGTTGTCGGGGGACTTGAGCTCCGCTGGAGCTCGGGGACGATCTCGAGGGGTCGAAATCCGTCCGGGATTCATCTTTCCAAGCCCTTACCCCCAAGGGTACGGCGGCATTCCACCACCTGCCCAGAGGTAGCCACGGGAGCGGAGCCGCCCGAAGCGTTCCCCGGAGCATGCCGGAGGGCGGCCCGTAACGCAATGCCCCAAGTGGTCCCCGCCACGCCCGGGCCCCGGCCCGGCGCCCGGCCCGGCCGGACCGCCGCGGTACGCCGCGCTGCCGCCCGGCAGTGACCTGGGGGCGGGCCGGGCGTTGTAGTAGCGGCAGCCGCTGCGGCGGCCCCGGCCCGACCCGCTCACCTGCCCGGATCCCCGGCCCGCCGCCCCTCCCCACCCCCGCGCGGAGCGCCCTGCCGACATCTCGCCGGCCGCTCGAGAGGAGCCTTGCCCGTGTCCGTCGCCCGCGAGTACGACGCCCCCGGCGGCATCCCCGGCGACACGGCCGGGACACCCGGACGGCCCCATATTCCAAGCCCCGCTCGAGCCCCGGTCCAGCCCACCGCTAGCGACGCCGTGAGCGAGGTGATCCGCTGGGCGGCCTTCGGCTGCGCCGTGGTCCCCGTCGTCCTGCTCATGTGCGGATTACCCGTCGGCGGCGCCCTGGGGGCCGGTGCGGGTCTCGCCGCCGTGACGGCCGCCAGCCGCGCCCTGCTGCGCCATTCCGAGCGCACCGCGGCCCGGCTGGACGCGGACGGCGTCAGCCCGCACCGGGGCCGCCACGGCCGTACGGGGATCGGCGCGCACCGGGGCGGCCGCCGCGTCTGAGGACGCGCGAAGGGACCGGGACCGGGGACGCGGTCCGTAGCGCTCCGTACACTCAGCGCTGATCGAGCGCCGCTGGAGCGTCACTCGAGCCCGGAGGATGTACGAGCCGGCCGTACGCCGGTCGCATGACGCATCCGTACGCGTGCGCCCGCTTGTTTTAAGCCAACTTCGGTCCACACTTCTTCCCTTGGCAAACGCCGTGCTCAACACCCGTCCGGCCAGCGTGGAAAGGGGTCCGCGGCGCACGTACCCCCTACGGGAAGTGGGTGTCCGCACAAGGCGTACTTCACAGCGAGGGCTACGAGTGCAACGCTTCGTGATCGAATGCTTCGCGCCAAGTTCCCATGTCGACATAGTGGCGGGTGGTGAACTGGTCACGGCGACCACACGCGACACAGTAGATTCGATCTTGGCCATGACCGGCGGGGGAACCGTTCAGGACCGAGGGGAAACGTGCAGGACCGAGAGGACGCGACCACCGAGGGGGGCTTAGTGCCATGAGCCAGGACTCCACGACCGTACCGGAGACCTCGCGCAAGCTCTCCGGACGCCGGCGACGAGAAATCGTCGCGGTGCTGCTGTTCAGCGGCGGCCCCATCTTCGAAAGCTCCATCCCGCTCTCCGTCTTCGGTATCGACCGGCAGGACGCCGGAGTCCCTCGGTACCGATTGCTGGTGTGCGCGGGCGAAGATGTGCCACTGCGAACGACTGGCGGACTGGAACTGACCGCACCATACGGCCTGGAGGCACTCTCCCGGGCCGGCACCGTCGTCGTACCGGCCTGGCGGTCGATAACCCAGCCGCCACCGGCCGCCGCGCTCGACGCGCTGCGCCGCGCGCACGAGGAGGGCGCGCGGATCGTGGGCCTGTGCACCGGGGCCTTCGTACTGGCCGCAGCCGGGCTGCTGGACGGCCGCCCGGCGACCACCCACTGGATGTACGCGCCGACGCTCGCCAAGCGCTATCCGTCGGTCCATGTGGACCCCCGCGAGCTCTTCGTCGACGACGGCGACGTACTGACCTCGGCGGGCACCGCCGCCGGGATCGATCTGTGCCTGCACATCGTGCGCACCGACCACGGCGCGGACGCCGCCGGCGCCCTCGCCCGGCGCCTGGTCGTCCCGCCACGCCGCAGCGGAGGGCAGGAGCGCTATCTGGACAGGTCGTTACCAGAGGAGATCGGGGCGGATCCGCTCGCCGAGGTGGTGGCGTGGGCGCTCGAGCATCTGCACGAGCAGTTCGACGTCGAGGCCCTGGCCGCCCGCGCCTATATGAGCCGCAGAACCTTCGACCGCAGGTTCCGCTCGCTCACTGGGAGCGCTCCACTGCAGTGGCTGATCACCCAGCGGGTGCTGCAGGCGCAGCGGCTCCTGGAGACCTCCGACTACTCGGTCGACGAGGTCGCCGGCCGCTGCGGCTTCCGTTCGCCGGTCGCGCTGCGCGGGCACTTCCGGCGGCAGCTCGGGTCCTCCCCGGCCGCCTACCGGGCCGCGTACCGCGCCCGCAGGCCCCAGGGCGGGCCGACGGAGCGTACGGACCGCCCCGACCGCCTGGAGCGGCTGGAGCGGGCCGACCGGCCCGACCGCGCCGAGGTGATCGAACCCCGCTCGGGCGACCACTCCCTGCCGCTGCGGCGGCAGGGCGCGCCCGGCGGTCCCACCGGTCACTCGGGGCATCCTCCGCACCACCATCACGCTCCGCATCCGGACCCTGGCAAACCGGAGTCGGACGCCTACGCCCCACGGCTGCCCGAACAGGCCGCGGGCCGCGCTCCGGGCCGTCCGTCCCTGCCCGGCCAGCGGGAACGCCCCGTAGGGTGAGACGTATGAACGATCGCATGGTGTGGATCGACTGCGAGATGACCGGGCTCTCGCTGGCGAACGACGCGCTTATCGAGGTGGCCGCGCTGGTCACGGACTCCGAGCTCAACATCCAGGGCGAGGGAGTGGACATCGTTGTCCGGCCCCCCGCGGAAGCGCTGGTCACCATGCCCGAGGTGGTGCGCGAGATGCACACCACCTCCGGCCTGCTCGCCGAGCTCGAGGGCGGGACCACGCTCGAGGACGCCCAGGAACAGGTCCTGGCCTACATCCGCGAGCACGTCCCCGAGGCCGGCAAGGCCCCGCTGTGCGGAAACTCGGTCGGCACCGACCGGGGCTTCCTCCTCCGGGACATGCCGACGCTCGAGAGCTACCTCCACTACCGGATCGTCGACGTCTCCTCGATCAAGGAGCTGGCCCGCCGCTGGTATCCGCGGGCCTACTTCAACAGCCCCAAGAAGAACGGCAACCACCGCGCGCTCGCGGACATCCACGAGTCCATCGCCGAGCTGCGCTACTACCGTGAAGCGATCTTCGTCCCCGCGCCCGGCCCGGACTCGGACACGGCGAAGACCATCGCGGCCAAGCACGTCCTGCCCGCCCGGCAGACCTGACCCGGGCCGGCCCGACCCGGTGCTCGCTCCCGACACCCCGAAAGCCGGGAGCGAGCACCCCTTCGGACCCTGTACACTTTTTCTCGGCCGGTGCGGAAAGCGCCGGTCATGGTGGGTATAGCTCAGCTGGTAGAGCACCTGGTTGTGGTCCAGGATGTCGCGGGTTCGAGTCCCGTTACTCACCCTTACAGATCAGCCGGTGACCTGCGGAAACGCGGCACCGGCTGATCTTTTGTCCATTCCAGCCGCCCGCGGGCCCAACAGAGCCCCCGAAACGCTCCCGCTCTCCGTGCATGGCGACCATCGGGCGCACCCCGCAACCGCGCACCACCAACTGCCCATCTTCCGCCGGTCGACCGGCGACGGACCAGTGTCGGCGCCGCCAGCAGGTCTGTCCGGAACCGAACCCCAGCTCCAGCGGCAGGAGTTGCCGGGCTGTTCGCCGGCCTGGGCATGGCTGGGGGATCTTGGTGATGTCAGGGCGTAACGGGGAGGCTAGCGAGGTGCCGCGAGTACGTCCCGGAGTACGTTCGCGAGCGTGACGTGGGCCAGCTCGTGTCTCAGGGTCTCCTCGATGCCCTCGTAGATGCCCTGCATCGCCGGCTGGATGCCGTAACCCACCACGCATCCCTGGTCCGGGGTGGTGCGGTGCATCGCGAACAGCGGGCCGGGTTCCACTGCCTCGTACACGTCGAGCAGGGTCATCGACCCCAGCTCGCGCGCCAGCGACCAGCCCGCGCCCACGCCCCGCCGGGACTCCACGAGCCCGGCCCTGCGCAGCTCGCCCAGCAGCCGCCTGATCACCACGGGATTGGTGTTCGCGCTGGTCGCGATCTGCTCGGAGGTGGCGACCTCATGGCCCTGGCGCTGGTAGAGACCGATCCAGGCCAGCGCGTGGGCGGCGATGGTCAACCTGCTGTTGGCACTCATGAACCCCTCCTCTCGGCCGCAACGCTTTATGTTACGACAGTGCAGTCGTAACAGTGATGGTTGCAACAAGCTGTCGTAACAATTAGCGTTGCGACTGTCGGGAAGGGCCAATCAACGAGGTGAGAAGAATGAGCAAGCCACTCACGGGCAAGGTCGCCCTGGTCACCGGGGGGTCGCGCGGACTGGGAGCCGCGACCGTACGACTGCTGGCCGAGCAGGGCGCCGACGTCGCCTTCACCTATGTCAGCTCCGAGAAGCAGGCGCAGGCTGTCGTCGACGAGGTGCGCGGCAAGGGAGCGAAGGCCGTCGCCTTCAAGTCCGACCAGGCGGACATGAGTCAGGCGCCAGCGCTGATCGACGACGTGGTGGCGCACTTCGGCGGCCTGGACATCCTCGTCAACAACGCGGCGATCTCCGTGGCCGGCACGGTGGACGACCCGGACGCCGACACCGCCGCACTGGACCGGATGCACGCCACCAACTACCTCGGCGTGATCGCCATCATCCGGGCCGCCTCCCGAGTGCTGCGCACGGGCGGCCGCATCATCACGGTGAGTTCCGGACTGGGCTCCCGGGTCGGTGTCCCGGGAGCTGCCGACTACTCGGCGACCAAGTCAGGGATCGAGAGGTACACCATGGGGGCCGCACGGGACCTCGGACCCCGGGACATCACGGCCAACGTCGTGGAAGCCGGAATCATGGCCGACGGCATGGAAGCGCCGGACCCCGAGACCCTCAAGGCCCTGGTCAGCTCGCTGTCCCTGCAACGCATGGGTCACCCCGAAGAAATCGCCGCGGCGATCGCCTTTCTGGCGAGCCCCGCCGCGTCGTACGTCACGGGCGCGGTGCTGGACGCCCACGGCGGCTACAACGCCTGAACCGGAACCCCTGCCGCGCGCCCCGAAGGACATCACGCCCTCGGGGCGCGCACCGCCGACGACCCGCGCTCCTGGCAGTGCTCGGGCGACCCACCCCGTCGACACCGGCTGGGCGGCGACATGTCCAGCCGAATCCCTCCACACCAGCCCAGACGACCGATACAGTGCTCATCCCCCCACACACAGCACATCAGCACGCACTCAGGGGGGAACCATGCGCACTCGCGCCATCGCACTCACCGCCGCCATCCTCTGCCTGCCGCTCACCGCATGCGGTAACGAGGGCAGCAAGATCAGCACCAGTCCCAAGGCCCAGTCCTCCTCGCAGGCCGCAACCACCAGCGAGGCAGCAGACCCCGCGCAGACACCGGCCGCGACAGACGAACCCGAGCGGGCCCAAGACGCCCGCGTCGGCGACACGCTCACCCTCTCAGGCCAGAACGACGGTGAACAGCTCGACGTCACCGTGAAGAAGTGGCTGGACCCCGCCAAGAGCGCCGACGAGTTCACCACGCCCGGGTCCGGCAAACGCTGGGTCGCTGTTCAACTTCAGCTCACCAACACCGGCACCACCGCCTACAGCGACAGCCCGTCCAACTGCGTCCAGGCCGCTGACAGTGAAGGCCAGCGGTTCGACGCCACGTTCGGCGACATCACTGCCGGGCCACAGATGACATCCGATCTCAAACTCCCCGCAGGCGACAAGGCACTCGGCTGGATCGTCATCGAGGTGCCCAACGCGTCGAAGGTCGCCACGCTGCAATTCTCGATGAACAGTGGCTTCGCCGACGAGACCGGCCAGTGGAAGATCGGCTAGCCCCAGTCACGACGTGAGCGCCCTCTCATCTCCGCGTAGGTGAGAGGGCGCTTCGGTGTGTCTGGCGTCAGCTCGGCAGCGGAAGCTCCGCGAGCATCACGGCGAAGAGCGGAGAGTCCGGGAAGGGCTGGCGCTCCCCCACCTTCCGGAAGCCCCAGGACTCGTACAGGGCCTGCACCCGGGGATGTTCGGTGTCCACGAGCAGGACCGCAAGGACCTCGTCCCGCCCTGCCATCAGCGTGCGGGTCAGCCGCTCGGCCAGTCCCTGCTTGCGCCACTCCGGGATCACGGCCAGCTCGGAGTACGAGAAGGTCACGTCCTTGTCCGGCGCCGGGTCGAGGTAGTCGCGCCACCACTCACGACCGGGGCTGGCCGGGGCGCCGTACGCGAAGCCCACTGCCTTGTCGCCGTCGAACGCGATCACGCAGGAGAACTCCGGGTTGCCACCCCAGTGGTCCACGAACCAGGGGAAGCGCTGGTTGAACTCGTCGTCCATCGCTTCGGCTTGGGCGTCGGCGTGCACATCGATCAGCGTCTGGCGGATCTCCGGGAGGTCCGCGTGGGTGAAGTGGCGGACGTCCAGGCCAGCGGCACTCAAGATCGACTCCATTCGGATCGGTAGCGGTCTCCCCACTCTCGGGCGACGCCCGCGTCCGGGGCGACAGTGATCAAGTCACGGTAGTAGTCACCGAGAAGTGAGCGCATTCGGCCAGGGATCGGGTGTCCCGCCATCAGCTCGAAGACCGTGGAGGCGGTAGCGCACGCCTGGTCGATATCGCGCTGGTGAAGCTGGGTCAGGGCGAGCCGTGCGGTGGCCAGCGCACGGTTGCGGCGGAACGCTTTCGGGATGCCCGCCAGGGCCTGGTGAGAGGCGGCCTCGCCCTCCACGGGTTCGCCGATATTGTCCCGGACGATGGCCGTGAGGGCGAGCAGCTCGCCAGGTCCGTAGAAGGCGGTCCAGATCGGCCGGGGATCATCCAAGGACGCCTTGCCCAATGCCTCGTGGGCGCACCCGAGGGAGCGTAAGGCGGCCTGCCGTTCACCCAGGGTGGAGTGGGCGAGCGCCGTGCGGACGTGGGCCAGGGAGCCGTAGAACGGGTCCCGTCGGGCGATGGCCGTCGCCTGGGCCGCATAGCCGCAGTCGACGGCCTCGGTGTACGCACCACGATGGTGGGAGAGACTGGAGTACAAGTTCCAGGCTTCCAGCTCGGCAGTGGAGTCCTTGGCCATCCCGGCCAGATAAAGCGCCCGGTCCAGCAAGCCCCGGGCCCGGTCGGTCCGCTTGTCGTCGATGGCTGACCAAGCGGCCCTGCATGTGTAATCGGCGGCCACGCTGAACAGCCTCTGGCGAATGCGCTGGGAGGCGCCCAGCTTCTGCTTCTCCAGCGCCTCGGCCGCCCCGGCGAGGGCCATACGCTCCAGTTCGTCGTGACCTCCCCGTTTGGCGTCCAGCGCCACCAAGGCGTCCAAGCCGGAACGGAGCCGGATCACGTCGGAGGTGCCTACGGAGTGCTGTGCGACGAGAGGTACAGCGACCGCGGCCGTCGTACCGGTGGTGGCAGTCAGGAAGTTCCGGCGCCTCACGGGCTCCTCCGGTTCGGTGGTGGGACATCTTCGGACCGGTGGGACGAATCCCAGTACTTCGGCGGTACACCCGAATACTGCCTCTAACGCTGCCCGCTGCCGAGGGTGCGGCCAACCCGTCTTTCCGGTCAGCCAGTTGCGAACCGTCCGGTCGCTCACCGTGCCCTCATACCCCTGGGACATCAGGCGGACGTTCACCGCGTCGGCCAGCCCGGCCTGAGTGAGGCCGATCTCTTGCATGGCGTTATTGAGGCTTTCGTTCCCCTCCACGTACCCACCGTAGCCATGAGAGCCCCCTCCGTGAGGGGAGTCGACCAGAAATTTCCGGCTGGGAGGTTTGCACACGGGGGCGACACTTCCTCCTCTCGCGCGGCGAGCCGTCGTTCACTCGGACAAGGCCGCTCACTTCGCACCTACGAGGTCCTGATGACCGTGACCGCTACACCTCGCCCCACGGGGCACCCCGGATACTCCCAGACCATGCGCCGCGCACCGGAGAGTGCGGAAGTCGCCCGCAAGCTGGTGCGGACCGCACTGGCCGCCTGGGGGCTGGAGGACCTGATCGAGGACGCCGCGCTGGTGATCACCGAGCTGGTCTCCAACGCCGTCGACCATGCCCGTCTGGAGTCGATCCGGGTCGTCGTCACCCGACCCTCCGAGAAGTTCGTCCGACTCGGCGTCGTGGATCGGTCCCGCAACGTTCCCTGTCTGCGGACGGACTCCAACGGCGACAACACCCGAGGCCGGGGGCTCTTACTGGTCGACGCCCTCACAGACCGGTGGGGGACGGACCGGTACCGCTGGGGCAAGCAGGTCTGGGGTGAGATGAAGTGCGATTGAACCCTAGTCACCGCCACTGCCACCGTCACCGCTGGTCCGGTTCAGGCTTCGGCGACGGTTCTTCCCGGAGCGCCGCAACAGCTCCCCCGCGGCAAGCGTCACGGAAGCCACGACGCGGGCCCAGCGGGGCCCGCCGCGTTCCGCCCACACCACACACGCGCAGCCGCCGACGGCAAGCGCCAAGACGCCGAGCAGCACCAGAACAGCCATGTTCCCTACCCCTGGATTCGTTCTTACGGTCCTCGTGATCGTCTCACCGGAGAGAGAGGTGGCTGGGGTGGGCCGGGCGGCGGGATGCGGGGAACCATGAAGGTCCTCCTCGGCGTGGCACATGATGAAGGCGGTCGTCCCGTCAGAAGCGAGGTGTCGCGTTCCGATGAAGCGCAAGACCAGAATCCTCCTGGCGGGCCTGGCGTCCGTGGGCGGCGCCGTCGTCGGCGCGGGCATGCTGCACAACCGGCGGCCTGATCGCAGGGAACGCCTTTACGTCACGTTCTACAGCGAGCCCGGCTACATGGGCCGCAACGAGAAGCTGACCTGGACCGGCGGCAAGCGCGAGGTCGTCCCGCTCAACCGGATAAAGCTGCCGCGCATCGGCTCGATCAGGCTGGAGCGGCTCGTCTACCGCTTCCAGCCCGACGTGCGGCTACCGAACCCGTACTTCCTGTGGCACGCCATCACCGAGCGCTTGGACCCCTCGGACCCCGAGGACGGCATAGTCGGCTTCATCGCCATGCACCAGCTCGCCGGCATGTTCTCGGTGGGGTTGTGGGAGCCCGTCCGCGAGTCCGAGGCGCGGTCGGGGGTGCGGCTCTGGGCCGGGCGCCCCGCGCGTGACCCGGGGGCCCCTTCCGGTAAGGCGGCCTCCGGCAGCTCGCGCTGGCACGACGTCCTGACCAACGCGCCCGATCTCGGCTCCTGGAGCACCCGCGCCCGCTACCTCGAACTCGGCTATCACGGCGGGAGCGGCGCCCGCCGCTGACCGGCCGTCTGCCCTGCCTGCTCCCGCGCCGCCGCTACGGTGGATCAAGCGCTGAGCGGGGCGCACCGGGTCTCGCCGTCGACCATGTCGTCGGCCGCGGTCATGAGGGCTTCCAGGTGGTCGCGGGCCTTGGCCAGGTCGGCGATCTGGGCGTTCATACGGTCGCGTTCGGAGGTCAGGCGGGTGCGCATGGAGGGGGTGGCGACGCCGGTGTCCATGCAGGGGACGAGTTCGCGGATGGTCTTGCTGGACAGGCCCGCGGCGTAGAAGCACTGGATCATCAGGACGCGGGCGACCGCGGTGTCCGGGTAGTGGCGCTGGCCGCTGGGGCTGCGCTCCGAGGTGAGCAGGTGCTGCTCTTCGTAGTAGCGCAGCGCTCGCACACTGACGCCGGTCTGGGCGGCGAGTTCGCCGATGCGCACCGTGGCTCCTACCTCTGACGTCAAGGGTCGTTTCAGAGTAGTCGAGGGCAGGAGCGTCAGTGCGCTGTCGGGTTCGGGTTCCCGCCGCCGAGGGAACCGTCGGCGTTCTTGCGCCGGGCCTCGTCCTCGACGAGCAGGGAGAGGAGCGAGGCCACGGGGAGTCCGGCCTCGGCCGGGTGGCGCAGGACCTTCCCCGGCTCGATGCGGTACGTGTTCGTGCGCCCCTCACGGGTGTGGGACAGATAGCCGTCCTGTTCCAGGTCCGCGATGATCTTTTGGACGGCGCGCTCCGTCAGCCTGCAGTGCGCGGCGATGTCGCGGATCCGCACGTTCGCGTCGTCGGCGATCGCGGCCAGCACGCGGGCGTGGTTCGTCAGGAACGTCCACCCAGTGTGCGATTCAGGCACTCCTCCCATGCGCTCATGATATTGCCGAAGCGATGATGACGCATCTGGAAACATGAATTATGCTTCGTGTAAAGCAAGTCGTGTGATGCCGGTGGGACGACTTGAGGGGAGTCAGAGACAGATGCACGCCCGAGACGTCTCCACGCCCGAGCCCGGGCATCGCTCGCCGTACCGGCCCGTGCACGATGCGGCACCCGGGGCATCGGTCGGGCCGACGCCGTCGCGCCCCGCGTCCACGCCCCCGTCCGCCCTCATCACCGACAGCTACCAGGAGGGACCCCGGAAGGTTGTCGTGATCCGGGGGGAAGTGGACTACGAGACCGCCCCCGCCGTGTCCGCCGCCCTGCGCACGGCCCTCCGCGCTTCCGGCGAGGGCGTCGACCTGGACCTGAGAGCGGTGAGGTTCTGGGACTGCTCGGGCCTCAACGCACTGCTGAGGCTTCGCCGGGAGGCGCTCGCGCACGGCAAGACGGTCACCGTCCGCTCCCCGAGTCGCGCGGTCAGGCGAGTCCTCGGCCTGACCGGCACAGCATCGCTGTTCCGGCCGCCGCACCTTCGCCGTTGGGCCGTCGAGGGGCGCTCGATCACCCCTCCATCTCGTCCTTGATGGCCTCGGCGATTCGGGTCAGCGCCTTGGTGAGGGTGTCCACGGCGGTGGCCTTGTCGATGCCCAGGCCGGTCAACAGGCCCGCGCCGTCCTCGTGTTCGAGGAGGGCGAGGAGGATGTGCTCGGTGCCGATGTAGTTGTGGCCCAGCCGCAGGGCCTCGCGGAAGGTGAGCTCCAGGACCTTACGGGCACCCGCGTCGTACGGGATGAGCTCGGGCACCTCCTCGGCGGCCGGGGGAAGGGCCTCGGTGGCCGCTTGGCGAACGGTGTCGAGCAAGACGCCCTGGGAGAGGATCGCCTTCGCGGCGAGGCTGTCCGGGTCGTGAAGGAGGCCCAGGACCAGGTGCTCGGGGCGCACCTCGCCGTTGGAGGCCGCGCGGGCCTCGTTCGCCGCCGCCATCACCGTGTTCCGCGCCCGTGGGGTGTAGCGGCTGAAACCCTGGCTGGGGTCGAGGTCCGAGGGTTCGCCGGGCGCCTTGGGGACGAAGCGCTTCTGGGCCGCCTGCCGCGTCACCCCCATGCTCTTGCCGATGTCGGTCCAGGAGGCGCCGGAGCGGCGGGCCTGGTCCACGAAGTGGCCGATGAGGTGGTCGGCCACCTCGTCGAGGTGCTCGGCGGCGATCACCGCGTCGGTGAGCTGCTCGAGAGCGTCGGTATGGACCTTCTTGATGGCCTCGATCAGATCGTCGAGGCGTACGGGATGACTGAGTCCGACTGGTTTCGTCATGTGTCAACCATAGGTTGACACCTTGAGGAGCGTCAACGTTGGGTTGACAGTGAATTCCGTGAAAGCGGCAGTCGCCAGAGCCCGGCCCCGCGGGCCACCTAGCCGCGGTGCTCGTGGCGCGACCGATGCGGGGGCCAGAACGACGTCCACGTGAACTTGTCGCCGCCCACCCACCGGACCACATCCGGATCATCCAGATCGACGTCGTCCAGGCCGACCTCCCGGGCGATCTCGATGACGTCCAGGACCGAGTGCGCCTTGCCCGCCAGCTCACCGGCGATCTCGACCAGCCGGTACGGGGGGTCGTTCTGCTGCACGCCGAGCACCACGATCGGAGGCCGATGAATGCGCGGCGCCTGGGATTCGGTCATATGTCCCAGGCTGCTCCCCACGCCCTCCCACCGCACCTCGGAAGCGCCGGACACACGGCTGGACGGGCGATCCGACGCCAACGGAACGCGGCGGGGCCCGGGTCCGGGAGCCCCGCCGCTCAGGCACGGAAAGCCACTATTCGAAGAGGTCCGCGTACGACCCCATCGCCAGCGCGATGTCCGCCTGGGCCCAGAACCGGTGGTACGTGAAGCTGGGCACCGCACCGCCCTTCAGATACGCCTCGACCTTCGACCAGGCCGGGTCGTTCTTGTAGAAGGAGCGGATCGACTGGAAGGTGGAGCCGGCGTCGATCTTGTCACCGTTCGGCATGGTCCCCGTCCATCCGCTGGGGACGTAGACCGGGTCGTCGAAGCGGTTGTAGTCGGCGCGGGACTCGGGGACCGCGATCCCGAGGGCGTCCTGGTCGTTGTTCCACATGCCGTCCAGCAGCGCCTTCGCGGTGTCCCTGGCCTGGGTGTCGCCGGACTTGGCGGCGTAGTAGGACAGGGTCTTGGCGTACGCGGCCGCCACGCCCACATCATTGGTGTAGTCGGCGACGGTGACGTGCAGGCTCGCGTTGGCGCCGGGGCTGGAGGCGTTCCAGGTGTCGGGCTGGCCGGACCACTGGAGGGTGGACGGGATCTGGTAGGTGCCGTTGGCGTTGACGGTGGTCTTGGACAGCGCCCACTTGACCCACTTGTCCAGGACCGTCTTCGCGGAGGCGTCGCCGGTGCGGTTGTAGTACTCCGCGACCCGCTCCATGGACCATGCCTGGAAGCCGAACCACTGGTTGGACGGCGGGTCGTGGTAGACCGGCTTCTCGTCGTAGTACATGCCGTAGAACGTGGACTTGCCCGACGGCGGCGTGGCGTAGCGGCCCTGCCAGCTATTGGTGGCGCCGCCCGCGATGGCGCCCTCGCTGGACTGCAGCCAGCGGTAGAACTCGAGCTGGCGCTTGAGGCTGGTGGACCAGTCGCTCGTGCCCGTCGCGGACTTGGGCTTGAGGTCGGCGTACGAGCTGAGGGCCCAGGCCGCCATGGGGTTCTGGTAGCCGCCGTGGGCGTGGCTGGAGCCGATGCGCCAGGACCAGCCCGCGGAGGTGTCGGTGGCGCCGCCCCAGGCGTAGTACCAGGACAGCAGATAGTGGGAGCTGTTCTTGCCGCTGCCGGCCGCGCAGCCGGTCTCGCCGACGCAGTTGCCGATCTTCTTGAAGTACTTGTCGTACATCGCGTAGCGCAGATAGTCGCCCATCTTGGCGGCCTTGGCGATGTTCCCGGAGATCTGGCCGCCCTTGCCCTGCGCCTTGGCCCACTCCGAGGCCCAGTAGGCGGCCTGGACGACGCGGGCGTCGGCGTCGGGGGCGTTGGTGAACTTCCACTGCTTGGCGTACGCGGCGTCGCCGGTGAACAGGTCCAGATAGCCGTTCTTGCCGCCGTACTTGAAGCCGTCGCAGGTGGGCTGGGTCACGGTCTCCCAGACCGACTCCTGCGGGCCGCGCTGGAAGGTGTTGACGTAGCTCGGGCCGGTGTCGCTCGGGCCCGCCTCGCACTTGCCGGGCGCGTTGCCGTAGCCGTAGACGTTGTCGACGTCCTGGATCCAGTGCATGGCGTAGATGTCATCGGTGCCGTACGCGCTCTTCAGCTCGGCGGCGATGGGGTCGTTGCCGACCGGCACATTGCCGTTGAGCTGGGAGGGGTACTGGGAGGGCTGGTCCCATTCGGGCGCGTAGGTGGCCGGCTTGGAGGCGTTGTAGAAGCCGCCCGTGGGCTGGTCGGCGTGGGTGGGGATCATGTACTTCTCCATGATGTCCCACGCGTTGTTGAACTTGGACCAGTCGCCGGTGACCTTGCCGTACATCGCCTGCAGCCAGATCAGATAGCTGTACGCCTCGGAGGTCGTCTCATGGCCGTGGTCGGGGGCCTCGACGATCAGGGTCTCCACCGAGTGGTACGGAACGCCCTCGGGCGAGAAGTAGCCCGCCGAGGGTGCGGTGATCTTGTTGTAGAGGTCCAGGAAGCGGGCGTCGTAGACCTTCGCGGCGGCGAGCTGGGTGACGGTGACCTCGGCCTTGGTGTGGCCGGCGGCGGTCGCGGTGAAGGTGGCGGCGCCGGTGCCGCTGTTGGCGGCAGCCACGGTCACCTGCTGGGCGGTGTCCCAGTTGGCGGGAGTGAAGGTGAGGGTGGCGCCCGAGGAGATCGTCAGCCCGGTGTTGCCCGAGGTGCGGGCGACGGAGACGGTGACGTTCGCGGACGGCTTGGTGGACAGCTTGACGCCGAACGTCCCGCTCTTGCCCTGCTGCACCCCGAGTTGACCGGGGCTCGCCACCAGCGTGGGGCCGGCCGCCACATGGATGCCGACGGGGGTGGACTCGGCCGAGGCGCCCTGGCTGTCGTACGCCTTGGCATAGAGCGAGTAGTCGCCCACCGGGACGTCCTGGTGGTCGAAGGCGTATGGGGAGGTGGTGTCGGTGCCGAGGAGCTTGGTGTCGCTGTAGAACTCGACCTTGGTGATCGTCGCCCCGTCGGCCGCCGCGGCCGTGGCCGTCATCGGGACGGTGCCGCCGGAGGTGAAGACGGCGCCGGGGGACGGGCTGCTCAGCACCGCGATGGGCGGCTGATGGGCGCCCCGGCAGGCCACGCCGTTGACGGCGAAGGAGGTGGGGGCGGCGTTGGTGCCGCTGTAGGTGAACTGGGCGCCGGTGGTGACATTGCCCCCGGCCGCGATCTTCGCGTTGTGCCCCGCGTTGGTGACGGTGACGGTCTTGCCGGACTGCGACCAGCTACCGTTCCAGCCGTTGCTCAGCTTCTGGTTGCCGGCGTGAGTGTACGTCAGGGTCCAGCCGTCGATGGCGTCGGTGCCGGGGTTGGTGAGGGTGAGGTCGGCGGTGAAGCCGGAGCCCCAGTCGTTGGTCTTGTAGTCGACCCCGCACTGGACCGCCGCGGCGTGCGCGGGAGCGGCGCCGCCCGCCGCGGTCATGGCCACGGGGAGCGAGAGCGCGGCGGCCAGGGCGGTCACCAGCCGTCTCATGCGTCGTCGTGCCCCTGAGAGCCGTGCCCCTGAAAGTCGTGCGCCGGATAAGGGCGAGCCACGCTGTACGCGCATCGGGGGGACCTCCTCGCGGTTCGTGCGGGTGGTGGGGGAAATTGCGAACCAGTGGGAGCGCTCCCAAGGTTCGTGTCAGGCTGATGAGGTGTCAAGTCTTTGAACAACACCGAGTGCTCAGAGGTCTTCTACCGATAATTCCGTGAACGGGAACTGTTGACATGAGCCCGTCGAGCGCTACCTTCACTTCAACCAGTGGGAGCGGTTCCAGCAGTCTGCGCCGTATCGAACGGCGCTTGGACCTCAAGGAGTCGCTCCATGCGAGCACCCCCGCGCCTTTATGCCTTGGTGGCCGCCGCGGTCTTATCCGTGGTGGGCACCGCCCTGGCGCCCACCGCCGCGTCGGCGGCGAGCGGCCCGGCCATGACCACCGCGTCGGTCGCCCCCGCCGACGCGCCGGCCAAGCCGCTCCGTCCGAACGCCGCACCGCCGAAGCTGCGCGCCTCGGGCAACAAGCTGGTCGACGAGAACGGCGCCACCCGGCGGCTGCTCGGCGTCAACCGCTCCGGCGGTGAGTTCATGTGCGTCCAGGGATACGGCATCTTCGACGGCCCCGTGGACGACGCCTCCGTCAAGGCCATCGCGGACTGGAAGGTCAACGCGGTCCGGATCCCGCTCAACGAGGAGTGCTGGCTGGGCCTTTCCCATATCAACCCGGCCTACGGAGGGGCCAACTACATCACGGCGGTCAAGGCACTCGTCGCCCGGCTGGAGGCCCATGGCATCACGCCCATCGTCGAACTCCACTGGTCCCACGGCAGATACACCGGAGGGGACAGCCACTGCCCCGGCACCGAGTACGCCACCTGCCAGAAGCCGATGCCGAACGCGCAGTACACCCCGGCCTTCTGGACCTCGGTCGCCCAGACCTTCAAGAGCGACCAGGCCGTGGTCTTCGACCTGTTCAACGAGCCGTTCCCGGACCGCGCCACCTCCGACCTCACGGCGGCGTGGAAGTGCTGGCGCGACGGTGGGAGCTGCCCCGGAATCGACTTCCAGGTAGCCGGGATGCAGACCCTGCTGAACGCCGTAAGGACCACGGGTGCCAAGAACCTGGTCCTGATCCCGGGGGTCGCGTACTCCAACGATCTGCGCCAGTGGCTGACGTACAAGCCGAACGACCCGGCGGGCAACCTCGCCGCCGCCTGGCACACCTACAACTTCAACACCTGCTCGAGCGAGAGCTGTTTCAACGAACAGCTCGCCCCGGTCATCGCCCAGGTCCCCTTCGTGGCGGGCGAGATCGGCGAGAACACCTGCTCCCACGGCTATATCGACCGGGTCATGGCCTGGCTGGACGCCAAGGGCGCCTCGTATCTGGGCTGGACCTGGAACACCTGGGACTGTTCCTCGGGCCCGTCTCTGATCAGCGATTACAACGGCACGCCGACCAACTTCGGCGTGGGACTCCGTGATCACCTGAAGGGAATGCAATGAGCCGCAGAATCCGAATGGCGGGCACTCTGCTCGCCGCCTCCGCGCTGACCATGGGGGCGCTGACCGGCGTGGCGTCCGCCCAGGTGGACAGCGGCAGGGCGGCCGCCGCGAAGGTCGACAACCCGTACGCGGGCGCCAAGGTGTATGTGAACCCCGACTGGTCGGCGAAGGCCGCCGCCGAACCGGGCGGCAGCAAGATCTCCAACCAGCCGACCGGCGTCTGGCTGGACCGCATCGCCGCGATCAACGGCGCGAACGGCGCGATGGGGCTGCGCGCCCACCTCGACAAGGCGCTGCAGCAGTCGGCCGGCAGCCCGACCGTCGTCCAGTTAGTGGTCTACGACCTGCCCGGCCGTGACTGCGCCGCGCTGGCGTCCAACGGCGAGCTCGGCCCGACCGAGATCGACAAGTACAAGACGCAGTTCATCGACCCGATCGCGGCGATTCTCTCCGAGTCGAAGTACGCCAACTCCAATCTGCGGATCGTGACCACGATCGAGATCGACTCACTGCCCAACCTGGTCACCAACACCGGCGGCCGTCCCACCGCGACCCCGCAGTGCGACACGATGAAGGCCAACGGCAACTACGTGAAGGGCGTCGGCTACGCCCTCAACAAGCTGGGCGCCATCGGCAACGTCTACAACTACGTGGACGCCGGGCACCACGGCTGGATCGGCTGGGACGACAACTTCAACGCCACCGCCCAGGTGCTCAAGCAGGCGGCGACGGCCGAGGGCAGCACGGTCGACAAGGTGGCCGGCATCATCGTCAACACGGCCAACTACAGCGCGCTGAAGGAGAACAACTACACCATCAACGACTCGGTCAACGGGACGACCGTGCGCCAGTCGAAGTGGGTGGACTGGAACCGGTACGTCGACGAGCTCTCCTTCGCCCAGGCGTTCCGCCAGGAGCTGGTCAACGTCGGCTTCCCGAGCAACGTCGGCGCGCTGATCGACACCTCCCGCAACGGCTGGGGCGGCTCGGCCCGGCCCAGCGGCCCCGGCGCGAAGTCGGACGTGGACACGTACGTCAACGGCGGGCGCTACGACCGCCGGATCCACATCGGCAACTGGTGCAACCAGTCCGGTGCCGGACTCGGTGAGCGGCCCAAGGCGGCACCCGCGTCCGGGATCGACGCGTATGTGTGGATGAAGCCCCCGGGCGAGTCAGACGGCTCCAGCTCCTCGATCCCGAACGACGAGGGCAAGGGCTTCGACCGGATGTGCGACCCGACGTACACCGGCAACCCGCGCAACGGCAACAACATGTCGGGGGCGCTGGCGAACGCTCCGCTGTCGGGCCACTGGTTCTCGGCTCAGTTCCAGGAACTGCTGAAGAACGCCTACCCGGCGCTGTAAGCGCCTGACCCGTCCCCTGATCGTGGGGCCGGTGGACACTGTCCACCGGCCCCATGCCCTTTGCGGTCCCTCAGGAAGACTCCCGCCGCACCAGCTGGGTAGGAAGTACCATCTGCGGCCGCTTGGAGGTGCGGTCCGACAGCCCCTCGATCTCCTCCAGCAGCACCCGCACCATCGCCCGGCCCATCTCCTCCGTGGCCTGCCGGACGCTGGTGAGCGGAGGGTCCATATGGCGGGCGACGGCCGAGTCCTCGAAGCCGACCAGCGCCACGTCGTCCGGGACGCGGCGCCCGCTCTCGCGCAGCACCTGCCGGGCGCCCGCGGCCATCACGTCCGAGGCGGCGAAGAGGCCGTCCAGGTCCGGGCGCTGGTCGAGGAGTTGGCGCATGGCCCGGCGGCCGCCCTCCTCGGTGAAGTCCGCGGACGCCACCAGCTCCGGTTCCACTTCCCGGCCCGCCGCCCGGACCGCGGCGCCGTAGCCCTCCAGGCGGCACTGGGCGACATACATGTCCAGCGGTCCGGTGATGGTGGCGACCGTCGTGCGGCCGCGGCCGATGAGGTGTTCCACGGCGGACTGGGCGCCCCCGGTGTTGTCCGAGTCGACGTACGGGACCGATTCATGCGCCGAGCGGCGGCCGCTGAGCACCGCGGGCATCTCGATCTGCTCCAGCAGGTCCGGCAGCGGGTCGTCCGCGTGCACGGAGACCAGCAGCACCCCGTCGACCCGGCGCGCGGAGAGGTAGTCCGCGAGCCGCTGCCGTTCCTTGGGGGTGCGGATGAGGGTCAGCAGCAGTTGCAGGTCGGTGTCGGCGAGCTCGGCGCCGACACCGCGGATGATGTCGGAGAAGTACGGTTCGGCGAAGAGCCGGGTCTCGGGCTCGGGGATGACCAGGGCGACGGCGTCGGCACGGTTGGCGGCGAGCGCGCGGGCCACCCGGTTGGGCACATAGCCGAGTTCGGCGACGGCCTGCTCGACGGCTGTCCGGGTGCGGTCGCTGACCCGCGGCGAACCGTTGATCACGCGGGAGACGGTGCCGCGGCCGACTCCGGCGCGGGCCGCCACTTCCTCGAGGGTCGGCCGTCCCCGCCCCGCGCCATGCCGCCGCGTTCCTGCCATATCGCGCCTCCAGCCGTCCGTACCCAGCAGCTCCAACCCCCCAATGGGCGGCTGCGGGGTCATTCAACAGCAGTGTGGTTTCGGGAAGTTGTTTCGCGCACTCCCTTGACACCCCAGCAGGGAGCCGCGACCCTTCAACACATCACAGCTGGGAGCGCTCCCACAGTACCTGAGCCATACACAACCCGCACGATGTCCACCCGGCTCGATGCATCTCAAAAACCCATGTATCGCTACTTATTGGCCGGAAGCCGTTGGGCGGGGCGCTAGGAGGACGGAATGCGCAGGAGCACTGGTAGTCACCGCAGCAGAGCCGTGGTCCTCGCGGCCGTCGCCGCTTTAGGAGCCGGGCTGCTCAGCGGCTGCGCCGACGACGGCGACAGCGGGAGCGGCAAGTCCGGCGGTGGGGGCGATGGAGGCGGCAAGACCAAGATCATCATGGGGCTCTTCGGCACCATGGGCTTCCAAGAAGCCGGTCTTTACGACGAGTACATGAAGCTCCACCCGGACATCAAAATCGAGCAGACGGTCATCGAGCGCAATGAGAACTACTACCCGCAACTGCTGAACCACCTCAGCACGGGCAGCGGTCTGGCCGATGTCCAGGGCATCGAAGTCGCGAATATCGCCGAGGTCGTCCAGACCCAGGCGGACAAGTTCATTGATCTTTCGAAGACAGCCGGGGTCAAGAAAGAAAACTGGCTCGACTGGAAATGGCAGCAGGGCGTCGCGAAGGACGGTAAGGCGATCGGCCTGGGGACCGACATCGGCCCCATGGCGATCTGCTACCGCAAGGACCTCTTCCAGAAGGCCGGGCTGCCCACCGACCGCGACAAGGTCGCCCAGCTATGGGCCGGAGACTGGAACAAGTACGTCGACGCGGGCAAGACGTATATGAAGAAGGCCCCGAAGGGCACGGCCTTCGTCGACTCGGCCGGCGGTGTCTTCAACGCGGTGATCGCCGGCAGCGCCGAGCGCTACTACGACAAGAGCGGCAAGGTCATCTACAAGGACAGCCCGGCCGTGAAGGACGCGTGGGAGATCGCGGCCAAGACGGCCACCGGGAAGATGACCGCCAAGCTGCAGCAGTTCCAGAAGACCTGGGACCAGGGCTACGCCAACGGGCAGTTCGCCACCGTCTCCTGCCCGCCGTGGATGCTCGGCTACATCCAGACCAAGGCCGGGGACAAGGCGAAGGACCAGTGGGACGTCGCCGCCGCGCCCAAGCCCGGCAACTGGGGCGGCACCTTCCTCGGCGTGCCCCAGGCGGGCAAGCACAAGGAGGAGGCGGCCAAGCTGGTCGCCTGGCTGACCGCCCCCGAGCAGCAGGCCAAGCTCTTCAAGGAGCGCGGAAGCTGGCCGAGCGCCCAGGCGTCGTACTCCCTGCCCGATGTGAAGGACGCCAAGCACCCCTACTTCGCGGGCGCGCCGATCGGCTCCATCTTCACCGAGGCCGCCAAGGGCATTCCGGTGCAGGTCCTGGGACCCAAGGACCAGATCATCAACCAGAACATCGTGGACATCGGTCTGCTCCAGGTCGACCAGCAGGGCAAGTCCCCTGAGGAGGGCTGGAAGGCCGCGACCAAGACGATCGACAACGCGCTGGACCAGTGACCCGGATGTCAGCCACTTCCGGTACTGCCGCGCCCCCCGCAGGGCAGGGGGGCGCGGCCCCGCGCGGCGCCGGCACCACGGCGCCCTCCGATCCCCGCGAGCAGCGGCGGCGCGACTGGCGCGCCCGCCGCCACCGCTGGGACGTGCGCTGGAGTCCGTACGCCTTCGTCGCCCCCTTCTTCGTCTTCTTCGCCGCCTTCGGGCTCTTCCCGCTGCTCTACACGGGTTGGGCCTCGCTGCACCGGGTGGAGCTGACCGACCCGACCCATATGGAGTGGGTCGGGATGCGCAACTTCTCCCGGCTGTGGGAGGACGAGTTCTTCTGGAACGCGCTCCAGAACACGTTCACCATCGGGGTCATCTCGACGGTGCCGCAGCTCATGATGGCGCTCGGGCTCGCGCATCTGCTCAACTACAAGCTGCGCGGCTCGATGTTCTTCCGGGTCGCCGTCCTCACCCCGTACGCCACCTCGGTGGCCGCCGCGACGCTGGTGTTCGTGCTGCTCTTCGGGCGCGACTACGGGATGATCAACTGGGCACTCGGCTCGATCGGCATCGACACGATCGACTGGCAGAACGGCACCTGGACCTCCCAGTTCGCCGTCTCCACGATCGTGATCTGGCGCTGGACCGGCTACAACGCGCTGATCTACCTGGCCGCCATGCAAGCGGTGCCGGAGGATCTGTACGAATCGGCGGCGCTGGACGGGGCCTCGCGCTGGCAGCAGTTCCGCCATGTGACGATCCCCTCGCTGCGCCCCACCATCCTGTTCACCGTCGTGGTGTCCACGATCGGGGCCACCCAGCTCTTCGGCGAGCCGCTGCTGTTCAACGGCAGCGCGGGCGCGACCGGCGGGGCCGACCACCAGTTCCAGACGCTGGGGCTGTACCTGTACGAACAAGGCTGGGTGAACCTCCACCTCGGCCGGGCCTCGGCCACCGCCTGGGCCATGTTCCTGATCCTGCTGCTGATCGCCGCGGCCAACTGGCTGCTCCAGCGACGGCTGCGGAAGAGCCAGTGAGGGAGACGAGGGACCACCATGACCGCCACCGTGTCTTCCCCACCCGCCTCCGCACCGCCCGCACCGGCCCCGGCCGGGCGGAAGGGCCGTAGCCGCGCGGGCAAACAGCTACACGGCGGGAAGATCACCTATGCCGTGCTGATCCTCTTCACCGTGGGCTCGCTCTTCCCGCTGGTGTGGACCGCCATCGCCGCCTCCCGCACCAACACCCGGCTCGCCGAGACCCCGCCGCCCTTCTGGTTCGGCGGAAACCTGCTCCACAACCTCGATCTGGCGTGGAACGACGCCAACATGGGCTCGGCGCTGCTCAACACGACCATCGTGGCCGGGACCATCGCGGCCGGGACCGTGCTGTTCTCGACGATCGCGGGCTTCGCCTTCGCCAAGCTGCGCTTCCGCTTCAAGAACCTGCTGCTGATGCTCACCATCGGGACGATGATGGTGCCGCCCCAGCTCAGCGTCGTGCCGCTGTACATGATGGTGGCCAAGCTGGAGTGGACCGACCAGTTGCAGGCCGTCATCCTGCCCACGCTGGTCAGCGCCTTCGGGGTCTTCTTCATGCGGCAGTACCTCACCCAGGCGCTGCCGACCGAGCTGATCGAGGCCGCCCGGGTGGACGGGGCCGGCAGTCTGCGGATCATCTGGCACATCGTCTTCCCGGCGGCGCGCCCGGCCATGGCGGTACTGGGGATGCTCACCTTCGTCCAGGCGTGGAACGACTTCTTCTGGCCGATCATCGCGCTCACCCAGACCGGCAACCCGACCGTGCAGGTGGCCCTGACCGGCCTGGGCCGCGGATACACCGTGGACCAGTCGCTGATCATGGCCGGGGCGCTGCTCGGCACGCTGCCGCTGCTGATCGCCTTCGTCCTGTTCGGCAAGCAGATCGTGGGGGGAATCATGCAGGGGGCGGTCAAGGGCTGAGCGGGCCGCCCCCTCGGGCGGCCCGCCTCTCCCCACCTAGCCCGTCACCTCTCCCCCGCCTGAGCCCGTCCCCTCTCCCCTTTTCTCTTCTCTCTCTTTCGTCCCATCCCTCTCTTCGCCCCTCCCCTCCCGCCGCACCATGACCTCGAATGGGAGCGCTTCCATGACGCTGACCTTCCCGCCCGGATTCCTGTGGGGCGCTGCCTCGGCCGCCTACCAGGTCGAGGGCGCCGCCCAGGAGGACGGCCGCACCCCGTCCATCTGGGACACCTTCAGCCACACCTCCGGCAAAGTGCTCGCCGGTGACACCGGTGATGTGGCCATCGACCACTACCACCGCTTCCGCGAGGACGTCCGGCTGATGGCGGAGCTGAACCTGGCGGCGTACCGCTTCTCGGTGTCCTGGTCACGGGTGCAGCCCACCGGCCGGGGACCGGCTGTGCAGCGCGGGCTCGACTTCTACCGCTCGCTGGTGGACGAGCTGCTGGGCGCGGGCATCCAGCCGGTGCTCACCCTCTACCACTGGGACCTCCCCCAGGAACTGGAGAGCGCCGGCGGGTGGCCGGAGCGCGAGACCGCCGAGCGGTTCGCCGAGTACGCGGGCATCGTGGCCGAGGCGCTCGGCGACCGCGTCGAGTTCTGGACCACCCTCAACGAGCCGTGGTGCAGCGCCTTCCTGGGCTATGGCTCGGGGGTGCACGCCCCGGGCCGCACCGAGCGGCTGGCCCCGCTCCGCGCCGCCCACCATCTGAACCTCGCCCATGGCCTCGGCGCCCAGGCGCTGCGCGCCGCGCTCCCCGCCCGCGCCCAGATCGCCATCAGCCTCAACCCGGCCGTGGTCCGGCCGCTCAGCGACAAGCCCGAGGACCTGGACGCAGCGCGGCGTATCGACGCACTGGCCAATCGCGTCTTCACCGGGCCGCTGCTGCGCGGTGCGTACCCCACCGACCTGGTCAAGGACACCGCCTCGATCACCGACTGGTCGTTCGTCCGGGACGGAGATCTGGCCGTCATCAAGCACCCCCTCGACGCGCTGGGCATCAACTACTACACACCGTCATTGGTAGCAGCGGGCACCGACAACGAGGGCTCGCCCGCCCGCCACGACGGCCACGGCGCCAGCACCCACTCCCCCTGGCCGGGCTCGGAGCAGGTGGCCTTCCACCAGACGCCGGGCGAGCGCACCGAGATGGGCTGGACGATCGACCCGACCGGACTGCACGACCTGCTGATGCGCTACAGCCGTGAGGCGCCGGGCGTACCGCTGTACATCACCGAGAACGGCGCCGCGTTCGACGACAAGCCGGACGCGGAGGGCGCGGTCCACGACCCGCGGCGGATCGACTACCTCCGGGACCATCTGGCCGTCGCCCACCAGGCCATCGCGGACGGCGCCGATCTGCGCGGCTATTTCCTGTGGTCGCTGATGGACAACTTCGAATGGGCGTACGGCTACAGCAAGCGCTTCGGCGCGGTCTACGTCGACTATCAGACGCAGGCCCGGGTGCCGAAGTCCAGCGCCCGCTGGTATGCCCAGGTGGCCCGCACCGGAGAGCTTCCGGCGGCGTAGGGGACCTGCGTCCGCGGCGCCGCCCGCTGGGGGGCGGGCGGCGCCGCGGACGGCAGTCGAGGCGGCGCACGGGGGCGCAACCGGGCCGGTGCGTTCTTCCTTCAAAGGGGTTACGCCCTGATCCACCCGGCCGAAGAGCGCCGTCATCCGTGGAGAATGCCTGGTAAACCCATTGAGATATGAGAGCATTTCCGGAGCGCCGACAGAGGTTCCGCGATGAGGGATCCGGTCGGCGCGCGCCCGCCGGAAAAGGCGAGGCCCTCGCCGACTGGTTCGACGGCCGGGTGGGCCTCTTCAAGATGGCCAAGGCCAATCTGCGCAAGGTCTTCCCCGACCACTGGTCCTTCCTGATCGGCGAGATCGCCCTCTACACGTTCGTCATCATCATTCTGACCGGCGTCTATCTGACCCTGTTCTTCGAACCAGCGATGAACGAAGTGGTCTACGACGGCCGGTGGACGCCGCTGAACGGCATCCGCATGTCGCAGGCGTACGAGTCCACCCTGCGCATCAGCTTCGATGTGCGCGGCGGCCTGCTGATGCGGCAGGTCCACCACTGGGCGGCGATCATCTTCATCGCCAGCATGCTCGCCCATATGATGCGGACGTTCTACAACGGCGTCTTCCGCAAACCCCGCGAGATCAACTGGCTCTCCGGCGCCGGTCTGCTGATTCTCGGGATGTTCGACGGCTTCATGGGCTATTCACTGCCCGACGATCTGCTGTCCGGCACCGGTCTGCGCTTCATGGAGGGCGCGATCCTGTCGATCCCGATCGTCGGCACCTATCTGTCGTTCTTCTTCTTCGGCGGTCAATTCCCGGGAACCGAGATCGTGCCACGGCTGTTCACCGTGCACGTACTGCTGATTCCGGGCATCATGCTCGGGCTGCTGGCGCTCCATATGATCCTGCTCGTCTACCACAAGCACACGCATCTCCCGGGGCCCGGCAGAAAGAACATGAATATCGTGGGGCCGCCTCTTTGGCCGGTCTATGTGGCCAAGTCCGGCGGTTTCTTCTTCCTGGTCTTCGGCGTCACCACGCTGATGTCGGCTATCGCCCAGATCAACCCGGTGTGGGCCTATGGCCCCTACCGGCCCGACCAGGTGTCCACCGACGCCCAGCCCGACTGGTACATGGGCTATTCCGAAGGGCTGATCCGGCTGATGCCGGGCTGGGAGATCAATCTCTGGGGCCACACCCTGGTGCTCGGGGTGCTGATCCCCTTCCTGGTCTTCCCCACGGTGCTGCTCGTGATCTGGCTCTATCCATTCCTGGAGGCATGGATCACCGGGGACAGACGCGAGCACCATCTGAACCAGCGCCCGCGCAACGCCCCGACCCGCACCGCCTTCGGCAACGCCTGGGTCGCCCTCTACGGGGTCCTGCTGTTGGGCGGCGGTAACGACCTCATCGCCACCCACTTCGATCTGTCGATCAACGCGATCACCTGGGCCTGCCGGATCGGCTTCTTCGTGGTGCCGGTCGTGGTCTTCATCATCTCCAAGCGGATCTGTCTCGGCCTCCAGCGCAAGGACCGGGAGCTGCTGCTGCACGGCCGCGAGACCGGCATCATCGAGCGGCTGCCGCACGGCGAGTTCGTCGAAGTGCACGAGCCGCTGTCGGCGGCGGAGAAGTACACGCTGACCGCGTACGAACAGTACGAGCCGCTGGAGCTGCCACCGACGGTCGACGAGGCCGGGGTCGCCCGCAGGCTCTCCTTCATGGAGCGGCTGCGCGTCTCGCTGTCCCGGAGCTACTTCGGTATCGACGGCCAGATCGCCAAGCCCACGAAGGAGCAGGTGGCGGAGCACGAGGAGCATGAGGAGGAGGAGAGGGCCGAGGAGCCCCAGCGCCCCTAGGGGAAGCGGATCCTGACCGAGAGGCCGCCGCCCGGGTTGGCGTCCGCGGTGGCCTCGGCGCCGTGGGCGCGCGCGATGGACGCGACGATGGACAGACCGAGTCCGGCGCCTTCCCCGGCGGTGTGCGCGCGCTCGTTCAGACGGCGGAACGGTTCGAAGAGCCGGGGGACCGTGTCCGCGGGGATCTTTGGGCCGGTGTTGGAAACCTGCAGCACCCGGCCGGTGAGGTCGACGCGGATGCGGCCACCCTGGTGGTTGTACGCCACCGCGTTGGCAACGAGATTACGGACCAGATGGGCGAGCAGGACCGGGTCGCCCGGAACCGTCAGCGGCTCCACGGTGGTCGTGACCGTGATCGCCTTTTCGTGGGCCTCGTCGGAGAATCCGGCGGTGACGACCGCGACCGTCTCGTCCATCTCGACGTGCTCGCGGCGCTGGATGCCCTGGTCGGTGGAGGCGAGCAGGAGAAGCGACTCGATGAGTCTCTCGCTGGTGTCCGCGGTCTTGATCAGCTCGGCCCGGATCCACGCCACGCGTTGGGAGTCGGCGTCGGCCAGACCGATCTCGGCGGCGGCCCGCTGGACGGCCAGCGATGTGCGCAGCTCGTGCGCGGCGTTCGCCGCGAACCGCTGCTGGGCCGTCACCAGTTGTTCCAGCCGACCCAGCATCTGGTCGAAGGTGTCGGCCAGCGCCTTGAGCTCCCCGGGCGGTCCCTTGAGGCCGATGCGCTGGTGGAGGTTCTCCCCGGAGAGCTTGCGCGCGGTGGCGGTGATAACACCCACCGGGCGCAGCACCCGGCCCGCCATCCACCAGGCCAGGAAGAGCGAGAGCACCGCGAAGACGCCGAGCGCGATGCCCGAGACGGTCAGCAGGCGGCTGAGGGTGGTGGCGGTGAGGGCCGCCACCGTCTGTGTCTTGGCGGCCTCGCCCGCCTTGTTCGCCGGGACGACGGTGTACTCGTCCCCCCGGACGGAGCCGGGAGGGACGTCTCCGTCGGGATTCATCCGGGGCCCGAGCGGCACGGAGGTGACCTCCCTGCCGAGACGTACGTCCAGGTCGTCCTGGACCAGTGCGTAGATGACGCTGACCAGGACGCCTCCGGCCAGCAACAGGAGCCCGCCGTACAGGGCGGTGAGGCGGGCCCGTTCCGTCGTGGGACGCAGTCGGCGCATCATCGCGGTCGCGGGAGGCAGTCGGCGCATCATCGCCCGGCCCGCCTGGAACCGCTGGATCCGGATGTGTCCGCGGAGTGGGGTGTGTCCGCCGGGCCGGGTGTTTCCGGGGAACCCGGTGTTTCCGGGGAGCCGGGTGCTTCCGGAGAGCCGGGTGCTTCCGGAGAGCCGGGCGCCTCCGCGGCGTGCTGCCGGGGCAGGGAGGAGGAGGAGGCGATCCGGTATCCGGCGCCGGGTATGGTCTCGATCACCGGCGGGCCCCCGAGCTTGGCGCGCAGGCGGCTCAGGGCGACGCGCACAGGGTTGGTGTCGTACCCGGCGTTCTCCTCCCACACCCTCTCGATGAGGTCCTCGCCGCTGACGACGGCGCCGTTCGCGCGCATCAGCGTTTCGAGGACGGCGAACTCCTTGCGGGTCAGGGAGAGCGCCGCGCCATCGCGGTCGGCCTGGCGGCGGGCGGTGTCCAGGGTGATCCCGGCACGCTCGATCACCGGTGGCAGCGCGGGCTGGACGCGGCGGCCGAGCGCGAGCACGCGGGCGAGCAACTCCTCGTAGGCGAACGGCTTGGTGAGGTAGTCGTCGGCGCCGAGGCTCAGGCCCGCCACCCGCTCGGAAACGGTCACCGAGGCGGTGAGCATCAGCACCCGGGTGAGCAGGCCCTTGGCGACCAGGCGGCGGCACACCTCGTCGCCGTGCATGCCGGGAAGGTCGCGATCGAGTACGAGGACGTCGTAGTCGCCCAACTGGAGCTTGCGCAGAGCGCTGCCTCCGTCGAGGGCGACATCGACGGTGATCGCGTCGCGGCGCATGCCGTCGGCGATCATCTCGGCGAGGAACGCGTTGTCTTCCACCACAAGAACACGCATGGTCCCTGTCTACCGGACGGGCGCCTTTCGCCGTTGTTACACGTGTCCGCGGTGCCGCCCCGCGGCGCCGGGCGGGGCGCCCGTGCGTCGGTAAGAGACCCGCGCGTCTGTAAGAGGCCCGTGCGTCTGTAAGAGAAACGAAACAGCTCCATCGATCACTCTCTGATCCGTCCGCAACCACGCGGTCGCCGCACGGTGCGCAGCACGGTGCGGCGGCTCGTTCGCGAGGAGAGAGAACCATGAGGAACCACAGGCTCACCCTGACCCTGGCGGCCACTGCGGCCGGTCTGGCCCTGTTCGTGACCGGCTGCTCCGGCTCGTCCGACTCCGGCGGGTCCAAGGATTCGGCCTCGTCCGAGAATTCCGCCGCTTCGGGCGGGTCCGGCGACTCGGGCGGCTCGGGCTCGGACTCGGACTCGGCCGCTTTCGACAAGGCCCAGAAGCTGCGCACGTGCCTGCGGGACAAGGGCATCGACGTTCCCGACCTCAAGCCGGGCGAGGACCCGCGCTCGGCGACGCTGGGGCAGCCGGAGGGCGTATCCGCGGACAAGTGGTCCAAGGCGCTTGAGGACTGCGGTTCCGGCATGGCCGGGGGCGGCTCCGGCGGCGCCGCCGACCAGCAGGGCTCGCTCGACCAGCAGGTCAAGATCGCCGAGTGCGTGCGGGGCAAGGGCTTCGACATGCCCGACCCGAAGCCCGGCCCCGACGGGGGCAACACCGGCTTCCGGATCCCGAAGGGAGCCGACCCCGACAAGTTCCTCAAGGCCCTCAACGAGTGTGCGGCATGAGGCGGGCAGCCGTGGTCGTCCCGCTGGTGGCGGTCGCGGCCGTCATCGGCGGCGTCGCCGTGACGGGACTGGCCCAGCCGCAGAAGGACGAATCCGGGCCGCAGCGGTCCCGGCTGCCCGCGGCGACAGAACCCGTCGAGCGCGGCGACCTGACCAGCAGCACCAGCGTCGATGGCACGCTCGGCTACGCCCAGGAACGCAAGCTGAACGCCGGGGCGTCCGGCACCCTCACCTGGGTGACCCGCAGCGGCTCCACCGTCAAGCGGGACGGCCGTCTGTACGCCCTCGACGGCAAGGACGTACGCCTGATGTACGGAAGCGAGCCGATGTACCGGACGCTGAAGGACGGCGACACGGGCGCCGACGTCAAGCAGCTGAAGGAGAATCTCATCGAGCTCGGGTACGGCGGCGGCCTCGTCGCCGACGACGAGTTCACGGCGGGCACGACCGCGGCCGTCGAGCGCTGGCAGGAGGACCACGGGCTGAAGGAGACCGGCCGGATCGGATCCGACCAGATCGCCTTCGCGTCCGGCCCGCTGCGGGTGCAGAGCGTGAACGTGTCGGCCGGCGACGTGGCGGCGCCGGGCCAGAAGATCATGACCACCACCGGTTCCGACCGAGTCGTGCGCCTTGAGGTCAAGGTCTCCGAGGCCGCGCTGGCCAAGCCGGACCACAAGGTGCGGGTGGAGTTGCCCGACGGAACCGTCGCCGACGGGACGGTCTCCTCCGTGGGCGAGGTCGCCACGACGGGGGACGACCCGAACGACAAGACCCCGAAGGTCGGCGTCACTGTCACCTTCGACGATCCCGGCGCGGTGGAGGGCGTCGACAAGTCCCCCGCCACCGTCAAGTTCACCGGCCGGATCCGCAAGGACGTGCTCAGCGTTCCGGTCAGCGCTCTGCTCGCTCTGGAGGACGGCTCGTTCGGCGTCCAGGTCGTCGCGGGCGGCAAGGCACGGGAGGTCAAGGTGAGGCTCGGCATGTTCGCTCAAGGCCGGGTCGAGGTCTCCGGCGCCGGACTGCGGGACGGTATGCGCGTCGGGGTGCCCACGACATGACCGCCCCTGACCTCCCAGTCCCTGACATCCACGTCCCTGGCGCGACCGCCGACGCCATGCCCGCCACCGACATGACCGCCACCGACATGACCGCCGACGGTGCCGCTCGGACCGGACCCGTGGTGCGGCTGACGGGTGTGACCAAGGAATACCCGGGCGGGGTCGTGGCCCTGCGCGGTGTGGATCTGACCATCGGCCGGGGCGAACTGGTGGCCATCGTCGGCCCGTCGGGGTCGGGCAAGTCGACCCTGCTGCACATCGTGGGCACCCTCGACCAGCCCACGGCCGGTTCGGTCACCATCGCGGGCCATGACGCGGCCGGGCTCAGCGACCGCAGCCTGTCCGCGCTGCGCGCCCAGCACATCGGCTTCGTCTTCCAGGCGTTCCACCTCGTACCGGGCATGAGCGCGCGGGCCAACGTCGCCGAGGGCCTGCTCTACTCCGGTCTGCCGCGCGCCGAACGCCGCAGGCGCGCGGTCGAGGCCCTGGAACGGGTCGGCCTCGGCGACCGGATGAACCACCGGCCGCATGAGCTGTCCGGCGGTCAGAAGCAGCGCGTCGCCATCGCCCGTGCGGTCGTGGGCGAGCCCGATCTGCTCCTCGCCGACGAGCCGACCGGTGCGCTGGACTCCGCCTCCGGCGAGGCCGTCGTGGAACTCATCCACGAACTCAACAAGGAGGGCGCGACCATCGCGGTCATCACCCACGACACCGAGATCGCCGGCGAGCTGCCCCGGCAGGTGCGGATCCGCGATGGCAGCATCGTCGAGGACACCGCCCACGGTCAGGGGCACGCGCGTACCCCCGGCCACGTACCGGGCGAGGCCCGGTGAGGCGGCGGCGGTCGGTGCTCAAACCGGCCCGTCTGACACCGCTGGACACCCTGCACACCGGGATGGCCGGGATGCGCAACCGCCCGATGCGCGTCGTGCTGTCCGCCCTCGGTATCGCCATCGGTATCGCGACGATGATCTCGGTGGTGGGCATCTCCGCCTCCAGCAAGGAGGAACTCCTGCGGGAACTCGACAAACTCGGCACGAACATGCTGGTCGTCACCCCCGGCACGGATCTGGCCACCCAGAAGAAGGTGCCGATGGCCAAGGACGCGGCAGGCAGGGTGGCCCGGATCGACGGCGTCGAGCACGTCGGCGCCACCGGCCTGCTGGATCACGCCGTCCGCCGGTCGGAGAAGATCGACGACATGATCACCGGCGGTATCTCGGTCCAGAGTGCCACCGAGGACCTGCTGACCACCCTGCGGGGCAGCATGCGCAGCGGCACCTGGCTCAACGCGGCCACCGGCAAGTACCCCTCGGTGGTGCTCGGCGACGTCGCGGCTCGGCGCCTCGGCATTACCGAGCCCGGCCAGCGGGTCTACATCGACGACGAGTACTTCACCGTCCTCGGCATCCTCGACGAACTGCCGTTGGCCCCCGAGATCGCCCGCTCCGCCCTGGTCGGCTGGGAGGTCGGACAGACGCGACTCGGCTTCGACGGCCGGCCGACCACGCTCTACGAACGCTCCGCCGACGACAGTGTGGAAGCGGTCCACGGCCTGATCCCGCGAACGGTCGACCCCCAGACGCCCCGCAATGTCGAGGTCACCGACCCGTCATCCGGGCTTCAGGCCAAGGCCGCCACCGAGGGCGCCTTCAGCAATCTGCTGCTCGGGCTCGGCGGAGTGGCCCTCCTGGTCGGCGGGGTCGGCGTCGCCAACACCATGATCATCTCAGTGCTGGAGCGCCGCTACGAGATCGGCCTGCGCCGCTCCATCGGCGCGACCCGAGGTCAGATCCGAGGCCAGTTCGTCACCGAGTCGCTGCTGCTGTCCGGACTCGGTGGTCTCGCCGGCATCTTCCTGGGCGCCGCCGCCACCGGCATCTACACGGTCAGCAGCGGCGTTCCCTGGGTGATCCCGCCGTGGACGATCGGCGGCGGCTTCGGCGCCACCCTCGCCATCGGCACCCTCGCGGGCCTCTACCCAGCGGTCCGCGCCTCCCATCTGTCCCCCACCCTCGCTCTCCACGCGACCTGATCCAGGCGGCCCCGCCAC
This sequence comes from Streptomyces sp. NEAU-YJ-81, assembly GCF_017592595.1. NCBI lineage: Bacteria > Bacillati > Actinomycetota > Actinomycetes > Kitasatosporales > Streptomycetaceae > Streptomyces > Streptomyces sp. NEAU-YJ-81. Next base: position 158,931 of record NZ_JAGFNO010000018.1, read on the forward strand.
AGCGAAGCCGGATGTGGGCGTGACATGTGACGACAACCCTCAAGGCGACGGAAACGGCGGGGCGCGGCGGGTGGGGGATTCCGTCCGCGCCCCGCCGTGTGGGGGGTGCCGTGGGGGGTGGTGATGGTGGGGCCCTTGGGGCTGACAGGCCCCGCGGCTTATGCGGCTGACAGGCGGTGCGGGGCCGCCCCGGTGTCAGCCGACGTCAGCCGTTCAGCCGTTGTAGGCGCCGAACGCCTTGGTGAAGGCGAACTCTTCCTGGTCGATCGAGCTGCAGGTCGGCGACGCGGTGTCCTGCGGGCTGGGGCACTGCTTGTCGCGGGTCGCGGACCACATCGACAGCCAGGCCAGCCCCTTGGACTTGGCGAACTCCACGAGCTGGGAGGCGTCGTCGACCTTGAATATCTCGTTCTTGACGTCGTTGACGCCGATCATCGGGGTGACCGCGACGGCCTTCCACGCCTCGTCGTCGCTCAGCTCGAGGGCGCCCTTGATCTGGCCCTGGGTCGCCGTGGCGGCGTCGATGGCGTACTGGCCCATGTCGTCGCCGAAGGAGGGTCCGTAGTCCATCGCCATGATGTTGACGGCGGAGACCTTCACCCCGTTCTTCTTGGCGTCGGCGACGAGGTCGACACCGTCCTGGGTGAGGCCGGTCGGGAGCACCGGCAGGGTGAAGGAGACGTCCAGGTCGGGGTTTTGCTGCTGCAGCTTGGCGATGGCCTGGGCGCGGCGGGTGTTGGCCTCCTTGTTCGGAAGCGCGCTGCCCTCGATGTCGAAGTCGACCTTGGTGAGCTTGAGGGTGTCCACGACCTTGCCGTAGGCGGCGGCGAGCTCGTCCGCCGAGGTGCAGGCCAGGCCCAGCTCGGAGCCGGAGGCGCCGCCGAAGGAGACCCGGACGTCGCCGCCGGCCGCCCGCAGTTGCTCGGTCTGCTTGGCCACGGCGTCGTCGCCGACCTCGGTGACGCCGCCCCACTTGGGGGTACAGCCGCCACCGGAGGTGATGAAGGCGAGGTTGAACTGCTTGACGCCGGTCTTCTCGGCGGTGCCCACCATGTCGTAGGCGGGGTAGAGCGAGGTGTCGATGTACGGGGCGAAGCCACCGCTCGCCGCCGCGGCGGCCTTCTCGGAGGCGGCGGGCTTCTCGGAGACGGTGCCCGCGTTCGCCGCCCCGCTGAGCGCGAACGCCGTGCCGCCGGCCACGACGGCGGCGACGGTCGCGCCGATCGCTTTGGTGGTCCGGCTCGCCTTGCGACGGTGCGTGCTGCTCATCAGGTCCCTGCCTTCGCTGTGCGGATGTGGGGGGTGATGGTGCGGGCGCCACGCTAGCGAGGGGAAGTCGGACAAACGGCAGGATCCGTGCACCGGCCATGGATCTTATGGCTGCCTTAAGGAACCCATCGGCGGCGATTAATGCTCCGCGGGCTCCTTGGGCCGGGTGCGGCCCCGGGTCTTCCGCTTACGGCCGCGCCGCCGCTGCCCCGGGTCCGCCGGGCCGCCGCCGTTCAGCGAGAGCCACACCCGTACCTCGGTGCCGCCCAGCACCGACCGCCCGATCCGCAGATCGCCACCCGTGGACTCCGCGACCCGGCGCACGATGTCCAGGCCGAGGCCGGTCGAGCCGGGGCCGCCGTCGCCATGGCCACGGCGGAGCGCCGCGTCCGGGTCGGCGATGCCGGGGCCCGCGTCGGAGACCAGGATGATCACACTGTCCTCGCCGTTGTGGACGTCGACCGCGAGCGCCGTCCCCTCGGGCGTGTGCCGGAAGACATTGCCGAGCAGGGCGTCCAGCGCGGCGCCGAGTTCGGGGCGGGCCACCGGCACCCGCACGGTCCGGTCGACCCCGGCCAGCCGCACCGTACGGTCCTCGTCCTCGGCGAGCGCGGACCAGAACTCCATCCGGTCCCGGATCACCTCGGAGGCGTCACAGCCGGAAGGGGTGTGCGTCTTCTGCTGGCGCGCGGTGCGGATGATCTGGTCGACCTCGCCCTCCAACTGGGCGACGGCGGCCCGGGTCTGGTCGGCCGCCGGTCCCTCGCCCAGCGAAGCGGCGTTCAGGCGCAGCACGGTGAGCGGCGTACGGAGCCGGTGGGAGAGGTCGGCGGCCAGCTCGCGCTCACCGGCCAGGAGCTGGACCACCTGGTCGGCCATGGAGTTGAACGCGGCGGCGGCCGCCCGGAGTTCGGCCGGGCCGTCCTCCGGGACCCGCACCCCGAGCTCGCCATGGCCCAGGTCGTGGGCGGCTTCGGCGAGCCGCCCGGCCGGACGCACCAGCCGGGTGCCGAGCCGGTCGGCGGTGGCGACCGCGCCGACGATCAACGCGAGGCCGACGCCCGCCAGCACCAGCCAGGACGTCGTCACCCCGCTGGTGACCACCCCACGCGGGACATACACCTCCACGACCGCGACCTGACCACTGCTCAGCGCGGTCGGCTGGAGCAGTGCGTAGCCCCCGGGCGCCGCGGACACCGAGGCGCGGCCCAGCCGCCGCGCGGTGGCCAGCTCGCCCTTGGCGGCACGGCTCTTGCCGAGGTCGTAGCCGCTACCCTGCTCGCCCGGCTCATCGGGGACATGCACCGCCATCCGGCCGTCCCCGCCCGCCTGGGTGCTGGCGACCGCGCGCTGCAGCCGCGCCCGCTCGGTGGTGATGGCGAGCGCCGGGCCGATGGTGGCGGCCTGCCGCTCGGCGTCGGCGAACGCACGGTCCCGGGCCAGCTCCTTGACGACGAGGCCGAGCGGTACGGCGAAGGCGACCACCACCATCGCGGTGACCGCCAGGCAGACCTTGACCAGGGCCCATCTCACGTGGGCTCCGCCGGGGGCTCCAGTTTGACGCCGACCCCGCGCAGCGTATGGAGATAGCGCGGCCGGGCGGCCGTCTCGCCCAGCTTGCGGCGCAGCCAGGACAGATGGACGTCTATCGTCTGGTCGTCCCCGTACGCCTGCCGCCAGACCTCGGCGAGGAGCTCCCTGCGCGGCACCACGACGCCGGGCCGCCCGGCGAGATAGGCCAGCAGATCGAACTCCCGCCGGGTCAGATCGAGCGTCACCCCGTCCAACTGGGCCTGGCGGCGCAGCGGATCGACGGCAAGACCGCCGACCCGGAGCACCGCCGGGGGCGCCGCCGCACCGCCCGGCTCGCCCGCCCCGCCGCCGCGGACGCGGCGCAGCACGGCGGTCATCCGGGCGGAGAGATGCGCCACGGAGAACGGCTTGACCAGGTAGTCGTCGGCGCCGTCGTTGAGCAGCCGGACGATCTCGCCCTCGTCGTCACGGGCGGTGGCCACGATGACCGGCACATCGGTGATGCCGCGCAGCATCTTGAGCGCCTCCGCCCCGTCCAGATCGGGCAGGCCGAGGTCAAGGATGACGACGTCGAATCCGATCTGTGCCACCTCGCGCAACGCCTCCAGGGCGGTGCCGACGCTGCGCACGGTATGGGACGCCTCGGTCAACTGCCGTATGAGGGCTGAGCGTACGAACTGGTCGTCCTCGACCACGAGCACACTTGCCATGAGCGGCACCGTACGCCATTCGGGTGAGGCAAGATGGGGAAGATGCGAAGAGGTCTGGTCCAATGTCTGGCGTGGGTCCTCGCGACCGGCGCCGCGGTCACGCTGTCGTGGTACGGCGTGCGGACCGTGCTGACCGGGACGGCCTACGATCCACCGCGCGCACTTCCGATCGCGGACGGCTCCCGTTCAGCGACCGGGGCCTGGTCCTCCTCGACACACCGGCCCAAACCGCCGTCGTCCTCGGCGACTTCACCCTCTTCCCCGTCCTCGCCTTCACGTTCCGGGGCGGATGCGGGGGCCGATGGAGATAAGGACAAGGGGTCCGGTTCTGCCGGGCGCACCCGGAAGCCGACGCAGGCGCCGACCCGGCGGGAAACGGCGCGGCCGGAGGAGAGCGGCGAGGTGCGCAGCTATCCGGCCAAGGGCGGCCGGGCGGTCTTCGACATCCGGGCGGCGTCGGCGGATCTGGTCTCGGCCACACCGGACGGCGGCTGGCAGATGCAGGTGTGGAAGCAGAGCGAGTGGATCCGGGTGGACTTCGTCTCCGGGGCCGACACCACCACGATCTTCTGCACCTGGCATGACGGCCCGCCGCAGGTCCGTATCGACGAGCACTGAGCGCTTCGCTGGAAGTGCCCTGACCTGCCGTCGATCGTCCGCGGCGGCGTCGTGGCCGGTCGCCCACGCGGCGGAGCCGCACATCGACACAGCCGCGGCGGATCCGCACATCGACACAGCCCCGCGCCCCTTCAGGGCGCCTTTCGCACCGCAGCCGACTTCCGCCGATCTACTGAGGCCGTGCTGGTCTCCGGTCAGGTGAAGACGGCGGGCGGCGGGGCCGGGGAGGGGGCGGCGGTCGCGTCGGTGACCGGGGCCGCGCCACCGGTGAAGTCCGCGAGCCCGGGCCCGTGTTCGACCCGGGCGGGGTGCGGATCTCCGGCGGCCCGGCGGGTGAGCTCGGCCAGCGGAAGGTCACGGTCGGCGGCCAGCAGCACGGCATTGCCGAAGCGGCGGCCGCGCAGCAGGGCGGGGTCGGCGGTCAGACACACCTGGCTGAACGCGGCGCGGGCGGTGGCGATCTGGGCCTTCAGATGGGCCAGCGGCGGACCGTCGGCGAGATTCGCGGCGTACCACCCGTCCGGGCGCAGGGCACGCCGCACCTCGGCCAGGAACTCCACACTGGTGAGATGGGCGGGCGTACGGGCCCCGCTGAAGACATCCGCGATGATCAGATCCGCCCAGCCGTCGGGCACCTTGGCGAGCCCGGCCCGGGCGTCGGCGCCGCGCACCCGTATCCGGTCACCGGGGTCCAGCGGCAGCTCACTGCGGACGAACTGGACGAGCGGGGCGTCGATCTCGATGATCTGCTGGGTGGAGCGGGGGCGGGTCGCCGCTATATAGCGGGCGAGCGTGAAGGCGCCGCCGCCCAGATGGACCGCGTGCAGCGGACGGCCGGGAGGGGCGACGAGATCGGCGACATGGCCGAATCTGCGCTGGTACTCGAAGTCGAGATACGCGGGGTCGTCGAGATCCACATGCGACTGCGGCTTGCCGTCGAGCAGCAGCGTCCAGCCGCGTGGCCGGTCCCGGTCCGGCACGAGCTCGGCGAGCCCCCCGTCGACGGATGCGGTGACCGGCTCGGGGCTGCGTCCCCGCGCCGCTCCGCGCCCGCGCGCGGCTCGCTTGTTCGTGCCTTTCGCCATGTGTCCCAGTATGCGGCGGACCACTGACAGCCGGTCGCCGGCAGGAAGGGGCGGATGGTCACCGCCTCACTGGCAGCGGTCGACGGCCTCGATCGTGCGGGCCGCCTCGCCGAGCGCCGCCCGGAGCTCGGCGGGGTCGGTGGCGACCGTGTACGCCGCGTCGGGCGACACCAGCCAGCCGGTGCCGATGCCGGGCGGCGCGTCGTCCCCGGCCGCTCCGGAGTCGGTGTCTCCGGCTTCGGTGTCTCCGGAGTCGGCCGCTCCGGATTCGGTGTCTCCGGACGGGATGTCCCCGGCTCGGGTCTCTGCGGATTGGGTGTCTCCGGCTTCGGCGGGGGTGCCGGTGCCGGAGCCGATATTTATCCGGATTCCACGCCCGGATGTCTGGGTGCACGCCGAGCCCGGCAGATCCCAGCCGTCCGCCGTTCCGGGCGGCACCAGGAAGCCGAGGGTGTCGCAGGCGTTGTCATGCAGGACGGGACCAAGGCCGTCGCACGCACGACGCAGGATGTCCACCGCCTCCAGCCCCTGGCGGGCGGGCACGGTGACGAGATCGCAGTCCTGGCGCTGGGGGTGCTGGGCAGTCGTCCGCGAGCGGCTGATGTCCACTCCGGCCTCCCTCTTCATCGGGTCGCACCTGATTCAACGCGCGGCGGTGTCAACGGCTACGGCCGAATGCCGCCGTAAAGGATGGCAGTTCATGGCAGATCATGGGAGAAATGTAACGTTTGCCGGAAATCTCCGAGTGTCGGAGATTTCGCAGCCGGTACGGTTCTCCCCCGCCCACCTGGCATCACCAAGGGAGAGGCACAGCATGACGCCGCTTCCGGAGCCCCCGCCTCCTCGGCCGAACACCGCGTTCCGCCGACTGCGCGGACAGCTCTCGCCCTCAGAGTTCGCGGCGTCCGTGCGCCGCGCTGCCCTCGAGATCGGCGAGCAGGTCTCCTGCGACGCCCGCTATATCGGCCGTGTCGAGTCGGGGGCGATCCGCTGCCCCAACTACGCCTACGAGCGGGTCTTCCGCCATATGTTCCCCGGCCGCACCCTTACGGATCTCGGCTTCGCCTCCCGTGAGTCGGTGCGCGGCCACCAGGCCCGCGGCCCCGCGGGCCCTCCCGTACCCGTGACCGTCCCCGCATCGGTCCACGTATCCGTCCCCGGCCCGCGCCCCGGGCCTTCCGAGCCCCAGGGCAAGGGGACCGTCGACATCTTCGAGGAGAGCGAACTGCTACGGCGCTCGTTCATGGCCGGTGGGGCGGCGGCCGCCGCCGTGGCCGCCGCGCCCCGGGCCGGGACGCCGCCCCGGCGGACAGGGCGGCGGGTAGGAGAGGCCGAGGCCGCCGCCGTGGAGGAGGCCGTACGGCGGATCCGGGTGCTGGACGACCAGCACGGCGCCGATCCCCTCTATGCGCACACCGCCAAGCCGCTGAGCGCCGCCTACGCGCTGCTCGACGCGGGCGGCTACAGCCGCTCGATCGCCGAGCGGCTCTTCGCGGGCGCCGGTGAACTGGCCATCTCGGTGGGCTGGCTGGCCCATGACTCCGGGCGGCTGTCCGACGCGCGGTCCCACTACGCCGAGGCCCTGGCCACCGCGCGGGTCTCCGGCGACGCCGCCCTGGAGACGCACGCGTTCTGCAACACCGCTTTCCTCGCCCGCGACGCCGGGCGCCCCCGCGAGGCCGTACGGGCGGCGCAGGCGGCCCAGCGGGTCGCCGAGCGGCTCGCCTCGCCACGGCTGCTGTCGCTGCTCGCGCTGCGCGAGGCCGGGGGGCTCGCCTGGCTGCCCGACCGGGGCGGCTGTGAGCGGGCACTGCTGCGCGCCCGGACACAGTTCGGGCGCGGGCCCTGCGACGCCGACCCCGAGTGGATGAGCTTCTTCGGGGAGGCCGAACTGGAGGGGCTGGAGGCGCAGTGCTGGTCGGCGCTCGGCGACTGGAAGCGCGCCGCGGAGCACGCCCGGCGCGCGGTCGCCCTCCAGAACCCGCACTTCACGCGCAATATCGCGCTGTTCACCACGGAGTTGGCGAGCGATCTGGTGGCCGGGGGCGCGCCGGACGCGGCCGCCGCCGCGGCCGGCCGGGCCCTGGGCCTGCTGGACCAGGTGAAGTCGTCGCGGATCCGCCGGATGCTCGACGACACGGCCCGGATACTGCGTCCTTACGGTCGCGATGAGGCGGTCGCGGACTTCCTCGACCGCCATGAGGCGGCCGTCACCCGTCCCGAGGCGACCGTCACCCGCCCTGAAGCGACCGTCACCCGCCCTGAGGCGGCCGGCCGCGCCTGTCCGGTCTGACGCCGGTTCGGCTCTCAGTCGAGATGGCCGGTGTCGTTCCAGCGCTCGATGGCGGGTTCGCCGTAGGCCCAGCCGAGCACCGACAGGGACGTCGGATCGAGCCGGATACGGGCGGCGAAGGAGGCGTCATGACCGAGCCAACGGGCGCCCAGCGTCCGCAGGATGTGGCCGTGTGCGAAGACCAGCACATCGCGGTCGGCCGAGCGCGCCCACTCCACGACCTCGTCGGCCCGCGCCGCGATCGAGGCGATCGACTCGCCCTCGGGCACCCCGTCGCGCCAGATGAGCCAGTCGGGCCGGGTGGCCTTGATCTCGGCGGGGGTCATTCCCTCGTACGCGCCGTAGTCCCACTCCAGGAGCGCGTCCCACTCCCGCGCCCGGTCGCCGAAGCCCGCCAGCTCACAGGTCTTCTTCGCCCGCGACAGCGGGCTGGTGCGCACCTCGACGTCCGGAAGGCCCGCCCAGGGGCCGTGGTGCAGCCGCTCGCCGAGCAGCTTGGCACCGCGCCGCCCCTCGTCCAGCAGCGGGATGTCCGTACGGCCGGTGTGCTTCCCGGAGAGCGACCACCGCGTCTGTCCGTGCCGGGCCAGGAGGATGCGTGGGGGCATGGGTACTGCCTTCTTTCACCGGTTTCGCACCGCTGCGGCGCCGTGCGCCATTACACGCCGCTGCCTGCGGTTTCATGCACTCTTCGGGACCGGCACATGGCCGATCGCCATCCCTCCATCATCGCGCATGTGATCGGCAGGCAACCTCCGGGTCACTCCTGGCGTCTTCCAGTCTGCGCGCGGGTCCGCCAGGGGGATTCCGACAGTGGGCGCCGCTCGCGGACGGGGGCGGTGCGTTGGTCGCTTCGCCTACACCGTACGGTTGACCGCGCGCCTTCTTGTGGCCGCCCGAACTTTGGAGAGCGTCCGAATGCCCCATACGGTGCCCCGTGCCGGAGCAGCACAGGGCAGTCGGCCCCGTTGGTGGACCGAACTGCCGCTCATAGCGGTGGTGTACGCCGCCTACTCGGCCGGTCGGCTGCTGGCCCGCGGCGATGTGTCCAGCGCCGTCGATCATGGCCTGGCGATCCTCCATTTCGAACAGCGTCTGAACATCGACTTCGAGTCGCCGCTGAACGATCTGTTCACGGCCCACGCGGTGATAGGCATACCGGCGGACTTCGCCTACGCCTCGCTGCACTACGTCCTGACCCCCGCGATCCTGATGTGGATGTGGAAGCGCCGTAAGGCGTCGGACTACCGCTTTCTGCGCACCTGGCTGCTGGTCTCCACGATCATCGGGCTCATCGGCTTCACGCTGCTGCCGACCTGCCCGCCGCGGCTTCTGGAGGGGAGCCACGGCTTCGTCGACACCATGGCGCAGTACAGGTCGTACGGCTGGTGGGGCGGGGACGCCAGCGCACCGCGTGGACTGGGCGGGCTGACCAACCAGTACGCGGCGATGCCCAGCCTCCACGTGGGATGGGCGCTGTGGTGCGGGGTCGCCCTGTGGCGGCACGGACGCTCGACGTGGACCAAGATCGGCGCGGTCGGCTATCCGCTGGCGATCACGCTCGTGGTGATGGGCACCGCAAACCATTACTTCCTGGACGCTGCCGCCGGCGCCGCCGCCATGGGGCTCGGGGCGCTGCTGACGGTCCCCGCGCTGCGGCTCACGGAGTCGCTGCGCACCCGCCTGCGTCCGGCCCGCGAGACCGTCACCGCCTCCCGAAACGCGGGTGTGCCCGCGAATGTCGGTGACAAGTGCGAGACTTCGGCGCGTGAACGGGAACGGATCCCCCGACAGCAGGGCAGGGGCGCGGACAGGCAACGCACCGACGGTGCCGCGGATGACGGCGGCCGGGGAGCCGGTGCCGGTACCAGCGGCCGGGGAGCCGGTGCCAGTGCCGGAGGCGGCCGGGAAGCCACTGCGGGCGGCCCGGCCCCCGCGGCAGGTGACGAGGCTGCGGCAGCGGCTCGCTGAGCTGCGCGGCCCGGCCACCGTTCCGCATCCGATGGACGCCCGCGCGCTGGCGGCGCTGGCCGCCAACCCGGGCTGCCGCCGCCGCGCGCTGCTGGACGGGGCCGGGGTCGACAAGGGCGCGCTGGCGACGGCGCTGGGGGCTCCCGCGAACTTCGGCCAGTCGCAGTTCGCGCATCAGCGCGGCAACTCCTTCGAGGCCCGGGTCAAGGCGGACGGCGGCGCGGATCTGGTGCGGCTGCTGCATGAGCGGCTGCGTGACGGCTCGGAGGCGCCTGGTCCCGGCGCCGTCGCGACCCCCGATCTGACCGCGCCCGGGCCGCAGGGCCGCACGGCCCGTACGGCGCTCGCGCTGCGCGAGGCCACGGAGGCGGGGCGCTGGGCGCTGCTGGACCATCCGATGGTGAGCCTGGACGTCGCGGGCTCGCCCGCCTTCCTGGAGCCGGACGCGGTCGTGGTCCACCCCGACGGGTCGTGGACGGTCGTCGAGATCAAGTCCTTCCCCATGGTGGACGGCGCCGCCGACCCGGCCAAGGTGGGCGCGGCCGCCCGCCAGTCGGCGGTCTACACCCTGGCGCTGGAGCGGGTGGCGTCGATGATCGGCCGACCGCCGGAGGACGGGGGCGACACGGCGGACGCGGTGCACGTGGAGACGGCGAGCGCGGCGAAGACGGCTGAGGCGGCCGGGGCAGCTGAAACGGCAGGTCCGGTGGCCCCGGCGGAGGCGGCAGCCTCGGCGGACCCGGCCGGAACGGCGGCGCGGGAGGGCCCGGTGACCCCGCCGGAGGCCGCTTTGCGGGCCCGGGTGCGGCATCACGTGCTGCTCGTCTGCCCCAAGGACTTCTCCAACCTGCCGACCGCCGAAATGGTCGACGTGCGCAAGCAGCTCGCGGTCACCCGGCGGCAGCTGGACCGGCTGACCCGGATCGAGGAGATCGCCGCCGCCCTCCCCGAGGGCACCACCTTCGACCTCCGGCTCACCGACGACGGCCGGACCCCGACCCGGCCGGTCGAGGAGCTGACGGCCGCCGTCGAGGCGGTGGACGCGGCGTACGCCCCGGAGTGCCTGTCCACGTGCGAGCTGGCCGCCCACTGCCGGACGCGGTCCCGCGCGGCGGGCCGGGTCGAGGCGCTGGGCCGTGGCGTCCGGGGCGAGCTGGGCGGGCTCACCACCATGGACGCCGTCCTTACGGCCGCCATGGAACACCCCGCCGACGACGCCCCCACCGGCGACCCCACCGTGGACGCCCTGCGCCGCGCGGCGGCCCTGCGCGCCGAGGCGCTCGCATCCCGCCCCGAGGCGGTGGCATGTCGCTGATCACCACCCTGGCCCGGATGGAAGCGGTCCGGGAGGGGCGGGCCCAGCCCCTGACCACCGTGCGCCACCGCCATCTGTCGGAGCGTCCGCTGGCGTTCGTCCCGCTCACCACCGCCGGTGAGGCGGGGGCGCCGCTCGGGGCTCTGGTGGGCAGCGACCGGGACGCGCCGCGGCTGCTGATCGTGGCCCAACCGCGCGACCGCGACCTGCGGTTCGCGTTCCTCGCCGCGCTCGCGGAGGAGATCCAGCCGTATCTGGACTCGTACGCGGACCAGGTCGAGCTGGAGGAGCGCAAGGAGACCGATCCGGAGACCGGTAAGAAGGTGCCGGTCCAGGTCGAGCTGTGCGAGGACGCGCCGCAGCTCCTGGTGCCGAGTGCCGCGGGCGTGGCGTTCGTCCGGCTGCTGGGCCGGTCGATGCGGTTCCGGCGGACCGCCGAGCAGGACCCGGAGACGCCCTTCCCGGCGCCTGCGCGGGTGCCGCTGCTCGGCCGCTGGCTGACCCACTACGGGGAGCGGTCGCGGGTGCCCGGCTCGTCTTTGCTGCTGTCGCTCACCGAGCTGCTGAGCCGTCACTGGGCGACCGGGCAGAGCAACCTGGAGGATCAGCACCTGGGCTCGCTGCTGGCCTGGATCGACCCCCCGGAGGGCGTGCCAGGGGCGGAGGCGGCGCTGCGGGCGGAGTCGGAGCGGGACGAGGACGGCCAGTTGCGCTGCCCGCCCGCCGGACCGGCCACCGACCCCGCCTTCGACAACAAGCTGCTGGCACCGGCGATGTCCCGCTACGACGCGGCGCGTACCGAGACGTCCCAGGGCATCGCCGGGGGCGAGGCGCGGCTGCGGCTCGCCGAGGCGGAGCTGCGCGGGCTGATCGAGTCTCAGCTACGGCCCACCTGGGACGCGCTGTGGCGCGGGGTGGATCTGCTGCGTGCCCTCCCGGAGGGCGCGCGGGTGGCGGACCGCTGGAAGCGGGACCGCTGGTCCTACACCGGCCACCGGGACCGGGTCCGGGCCGGGGAGCCGCCGCAGCCCAAGCGGGACGACGCGGTGACGGCGGCGCAGAAGCTCGCCGCGCGCGAGACCGCGCAGGCCCAGCTGGACGCCCATGAGGCGCTGGACGATCCGCTGGTCATGGCGGGGCGGCGGCTGGCCGGTGAGGCGTTCGCGGGCGAGGTGATCGATGTGGAGATGGCCTGGTCGGACGCGAAGGTGCCACGCCCGCGCCCGCTGGTCACGGTCCGCACCGAGGACCGTCCGCATCTGGCCGAGCGGGTCAAGCTGCACCGGGTCATGGCCGACGGCAAGGCGCAGAGCGGGGAGTTCGCCGGTTTCGCGGACACCGACGAGGCTGATGGAGCCGACGAGGCCGGCGGAGTCGACGGGGCGGGCGCCGCGGAGGACCCGGCCCGCGCGCTGGTGGTGCGGCTGACCGGCGGGATGGGCCGGGGCAAGCAGCCGGAGCCGGGTTCGGTGCCCGAGAAGGGCGACCGGGTGTGCTGGACGCTGTTCGAGCACGCCCCGCGCGGCGGCCCGGAGCTGCCCGACGCGGAGAGCACTCCGTGGACCCATGGCGGCCCGCCGGACGCCGCCGCGCCGGCCCAGGGCCCCGAGCCCGACCCGATGACCGAGGAGGACTATCTGTGATCGGCGCGGACCCGGCCGCCGCCGCGGCCCACCCGGGCCGTGCCCGAGCGGGCGAGCCGTTCGACCCGTCGGCCGCGGCGGCGCGCGCGACCGAGGCGATCCTGCGGGACACGCTGCACGGAGCGGACCGCGGCGTCGTCGTGGACTCCCCGCCCGGTGCGGGCAAGTCGACACTCGTGGTGCGGGCGGCGCGGGAGCTGGCCGCCGCCGGGCGGCCGCTGATGGTGGTCGCGCAGACCAACGCCCAGGTGGACGACCTGGTGGACCGGCTGGCCACGGCGGACCCCGACCTGCCGGTGGGGCGGCTGCACAGCAGCGATCCGCATCCGTACGACCCGGTGCTCGACGGTCATGCGTCGGTCCGCGCCTCCGCGAAGATCGCCGACCTCGCCGGGCTCGACATCGTCGTCTCCACGGCCGCCAAGTGGGCGCACATCAAGAACGTCGAGCCATGGCGGCACGCGATCGTGGACGAGGCGTACCAGATGCGCTCCGACGCGCTGCTGGCGGTCGCCGGGCTGTTCGAGCGGGCGCTGTTCGTGGGCGACCCGGGGCAGCTGGACCCGTTCAGCGTGGTGGGCGCCGACCAGTGGGCCGGGCTTTCGTACGACCCGTCGGCGAGCGCGGTCACCACCCTGCTCGCGCACAATCCGCGGCTTCCGCAGCACCGGCTGCCGGTGTCCTGGCGGCTGCCGGCCTCGGCCGCGCCGCTGGTCTCGGACGCGTTCTATCCGTACACGCCCTTCCGCAGCGGCACCGGCCACGGCGAGCGGCGGCTGAGCTTCGGGGTGGCCTCCGACGGCTCGGGGCCGGACCGGGTGCTGGACGAGGCCGCCGCGTCCGGCTGGGGCCTGCTGGAGCTGCCCGCCCGGCGCACCCCGCGCACCGACCCGGAGGCGGTGGCGGCCGTGGCCCAGGTGGTGCGGCGGCTGCTGGACCGGGGCGCGGTGGCGGTCAGCGAGCGGTCCGACGAACCGCTGCCGGTCGCGGCGGACCGGATCGCGGTGGGCACGGCCCACCGGGACCAGGCGGCGGCGGTCCGGGCGGCGCTGACGGGGCTCGGGGTCTCCGGCGTCACCGTCGACACCGCCAATCGACTCCAAGGGCGTGAGTTCGAGGTCACGGTCGTTCTGCACCCGCTGTCGGGGCGGCCGGACGCCACGGCCTTCCATCTGGAGACGGGCCGGCTGTGCGTGCTGGCGTCGCGGCACCGGCAGGCGTGTGTGGTGGTGTGCCGGGCGGGGGTGGCCGAGCTGCTGGACGAACATCCGTCCACGGAGCCGGTGCAACTGGGCGTCACGGTGAAGTTCCCGGACGGCTGGGAGGCCAACCACGCCGTGCTGGCGCATCTGGCCGAGCACCGCGTGACATGGCGGCCGTAAGGGCGCGTTGGCGGCGGCCATGGCTGGCGTGAGGGCGTGTGGGCGGCGGCGGCCGTAAGGCTGTGTCGGTGGCAGCCGTAAGGCCGTAACGGCGTGTCGGCGGCGGTCGTAGCGGCGTGTCGGCGGCGGCCGTAAGGGCGATGCGCCACCGGCGGCCGTACGGTGCGTCACCAGGGGCGACGGTCCGGCCATGGTTCAGGGGGCGGCGGGGTGGGGAGAGACCCCAGGTCTGCGGCGTACGGCAGGGGCGCCCTTGCCCTACGCGCGACAATGGAGACAACAGGACCACCGCGAACCGTAGGTGCCTCACGACCCAGGAGGAGAGATCACATGCCCGAGCCGGATGCGGCTCAAGGCCGGCACGGCTCCGCGCCCCGGCGGCTGAAACCAGCGCCCCTGCTCTTCGAACCGGCCGCCGCCGCCTCGGACGAGGCGCACTTCTTCGACCTGGAGTCGATCGAGGACCCGCGTGAGCTGCTGTCCCGCTCGACGGAGCTGGTGCTGGCGTTCCGCGCGGCGACGGACCGGGCCATGGAGTTCCAGGCGATGGCGGCCGCCCAGCTCGCCGACCCGAGGCGGTTCGATCGGCTGACCCCCGCCGTGATCGCCGAGCGTGCCGAGTGGACCGAGGACTACGCCAAGAAGATGGTCGAGTTCGGCCGTGAGCTGATGCGGAGCGGCGAGTTGCCGGACTGACGGCGGGCGTGAGCCTGGGGCATATGCGGGCGGAAGATACCCGATGCCGACACCCGATGTCCCGGTTTCGCCGCATCTCTCTACACCGTCATCGCCGACGGTAAAGGTGGAAACATGACCAGAACGCCGCAGGACGCACTGCACACCGCCGCCTATGTCACCCCGGCGGGCGCGGACTGGCTCGCCTCGGCCAGCGCCTCGCCGCGCGGTGTGCAGGCCCTGTGGGCCGGAGCCCCGACCGCCGCGGTGACGCTGCCGTGCGGTACGGCGTTCGACGTCATCAGCATGGACGCGCTCTTCGGCCGCCGGGTGGTGGGCCGGTTATGGACCGACGGCCCCGGCACCGGGCCGGTCGCGGCCCGGGGCGGCCGCGTCATGCTCTTCGCCACCCCGGGCACCGCCCAGCGGCTGCCGGCGCTGCTCGGCTGGGAGGAGTGGGGCGCGACCGCTCCCCCACTGCTCTGCTACGGGCGGGGCGACGCGGTGACCGTGCCGCCACTGTTCCCGCCGGACCCCGATCCGCCGGAGGCGGCGCCCCTGGAGCGCGACGCCCGGGAGACCTGGACCCATGAGTCCGGCGCCCGGGAGTGCACCCCGGTGCCGTCGCCGCGCTGGCTGGTCGCGCCCGATGTCCGCAAGCCCTGGCTGCCCGGTCCCGAGGTGCTGCTGTGGGCCTGTGTGAGGGCGGCCCGCGCCGCCGGTTGTGATCTTGTCGGCACGGCTGTGACCAGCGCACCCGCCGTCTTTCCGGGCTGAAAGTTATCGATTTTCGCTCCCCGGCGTCCGGGTGCTAAGGTCTCCTACGTCAGCAGGCGCCGCTAGCTCAGTTGGTTAGAGCAGCTGACTCTTAATCAGCGGGTCCGGGGTTCGAGTCCCTGGCGGCGCACAGACAGCGAAAGGCCCCTCACTTCGGTGAGGGGCCTTTCGCGTGGTCTCTCACGGAGAGCGGCCCTCCACGTACGACGGCCCTCACGTCGCCGGGCCCGTGAGCCGGGTGACCGCCAGGACCGCCTTGTCCGGGCCGGGCATCGCCAGCGCCTCCCGCCGCAGAGCGTGCGCCGCCGCCGCGTACGAGGGCTGCTCCAGCAGTGTGAACAGGTCCAGGGCCAGCCGCCCGCCCGCCGCCCGCGCCCCGTGCCGCGTGCCGTCGAGGGCGTCGGCGGGGAGATAGATCCCGGCGCCCGCCCGGGCCAGCCGCGCCCCGTTCAGCTGCTGCTCGAGGCGGGGCGCGACGACCAGCTGTGGCACCCCGGCCGTGGCGGCGGCCAGCACCGCCGCGCCCCCGCCCTGGTGGAGCAGGGCCCGGCAGCCCGGCAGCACCCGGTGCAGCGGCCCGGCGGGTGGCCGCCCCTCGGCGGCGCTGCCGACCCGGACGACCTCCACGCCCCGCGCCTCGGCGGCCGACAGTGCGGCCCTTACGGCGTCCGGCGGGCCACTGGCGTCGTCCCACGCCGCGCACACCCGCACCGGCCCGGAGCGCCTCGGGCCGCCCGGCCCGCGCCGCCCGTTCGGCGCCGCGACCTGACGCGCGGGGTGCGGCCCGGCGCGGCGGGCCTCGTAAGGCGACAGCGCCTCATGCGGCGACGACCCGTCCTGCGGAACGAGGCGCACTGGCAGCCGCCGCGCCCGCGAGGGCAGCGCGAGGCTCGGCGGGCAGGGGTCGAGCCACAGGTCGGGCTCGCGCGCCGGGTCGGCGCCGTAACGCCGCATCAGCCGGGCGTAGCCGGGCAGCGGCGGGCCTTCGAGCCGCTGCCGGTCCAGCCGCAGCACGGCCGCACTCCCCCATAGCTGGCCGATCGCGGGCACCCCCAGCGCCCCCGCGGCCACCGTGCCCGCGTACGCGCCGGCGTCATGGACCACCAGCTCCGGCTGCCAGCAGCGGGCGAAGGCCACCAGGCCCTGGGCCATCGCCTCGGCGATCCGCACCTGCCGATCGCCCAACGCGCGCAGCACGCCGTGCTGCTCCGCAGTGAGCGCGGCGGGCCGCACCGGCCAGTCCGTCGGCCAGATGCCGCGCGGGCGCCGCGTCGCGTCCGGCGCCCTGACCACCGCCACGGGCAGAGCACCGATCTGCACCGGCACCAGGCCGGTCCGGGCGACGGCCGCCGCGCACTCGGACGGCACCGCGACCCGCACCTGGTGCCCGGCTCCGAGCAGGGCGCGCGCCAGCGGCACCATGGGAACGAGATGGGCGCCCGAAGCCCAGGTCGTGAAGAGGACGCGCACGGTTCACCTCCCGCAGAGGTCGAGCCGGCCGGGCCGCCCCGTCCGGCCGATGGACATGACACCGAGCCGACCCATCGCTCCCCTCGCCGGGCTCAGCGGCACCCCGCGAACGTCAGCGCTTCGCCGGTGATCGTGCCGTTGGCCGCCGAGCACAGGAAGAGGAGGGCGCGGGCGATGTCCTCGGGGGTGGCGGGCGGCCGGTCGGGCGAGGCGGGCGGCCGGCCAGGCGGAGTCGGCGGCCGGTCGGGCGGGGTCGGCCCGGGGCACACGGCGTTGATCAGCACTCCATCGCCGCCCACTTCGCCCGCCAGACCGCGGACCAGACCGTGCAGCCCGGCCCGCGCCACCGCGTGGAACTCCCCGTCGACCGCGCCGTCCGGTGCCTGCGTCGAGGCCACCAGCGCGATCCGGCCCCAACCGCGCTTGCGCATCCCGGCGACGGCCCACTGGACGGTGCGCATAGCGGGCACGAAGCCGTCGGCGACGAGGGGCCGCCAGTGCTCCTCCGGCACGTCTTCGAACCGGGTGTGCGGATCGCGTCGCGTGCCCCGCCGCCGGGCGGCCGCCACCAGCACGTCGAGCCCGCCCCAGTGCTCCTCCACGGCGGCCACGACCCAGCGCGGCGACGCGGCGTCGTCCAGGGCGTACGGCACGGCGAAGGCCCTGCCACCGTCCGGTCCGGACAGCTCGGCGGCCAGCGCCTCGGCGGCCTCGCGGTGGTGCCGGAAGGCGAGCGCCACCCGGGCGCCCTGCTCCGCGAAGGCGCGTGCGGCGGCCCGGCCGATGGCCCCGGTGGCCCCGGTGACCAGGACCGTGCGCCCCTCCAGGCCGAGGTCCAACATGGGCGCTCCTCGCGGTCGTTCCCACTGAGAAGGCCATGGTCGCCGCCGTGACTCGAGTCCGCCTCGACCCGTGCCCGAGGCTGCCCAGGGGACCGCTCGGCGGCTATCCGGCGTTTCGCTGGAAGGCGGAGCGGTAGCTGTGCGGGCTGGTGCCGACGACGCGCTTGAAGCGGTCCCGGAAGGAGGTGGGCGAGCCGAAGCCGACCTGAGTGGCGATGCGCTCGACCGGGTGGGTGGTGGCCTCCAGCAGATACTGCGCCTGCCGGATCCGGGCGCGGTGCAGCCACTGCAGCGGGGTGGTTCCGGTGTGCTCCCGGAAACGGCGGTTGAGGGTGCGGGTGCTCATGCCGATGTGGGCGGCGATCTCGTTGAGGGTGAGGTCCCGTCCGGCGTTGTCCTCCATCCACCGCAGCAGCGGTTCGAACAGCGATCCGCGCGGTACGGGCGGCTGGTCGTGAACGATGAACTGGGCCTGCCCGCCCTCCCGTTCCAGGGGCATCACGGACAGCCGCGCGGCGTCGGCGGCCACGGCGGAGCCATGGTCGCGCCGGATCATGTGCAGACACAGATCGAGCCCGGCCGCGGCGCCCGCCGAGGTGAGGAACTGGCCGTTGTCCACATAGAGCACATCCGGGTCGACCTGGATCTTCGGATGGAGCTCGGAAAGCAGCGCACCGGCGAGCCAGTGGGTGGTGGCGCGGTGTCCGTCGAGCAGCCCGGTGGCGGCGAGGACGAAGGCCCCGGAGCAGATCGAGGCGATACGGGTGCCCCGGTCGGCGGCGTCCCGCAACGCGTCGATCACCTCGTCGGGGACCGGGAGCAGGACGTCGCTGCGGCCGGGCACGACGATCGTGTCGGCCTCGGCGAGCGCCTCGAGCCCGTACGGGGCCTGGAGGGCGAACACCCCGGCGTCGACGCTGGGGGCGGGGCCGCAGACCCGGACCCGGTAGGGCTCCCGGCCATCGGGCAGCCGGGTGCGGGTGAAGACCTCGATCGGGGTGGCCAGATCAAAGGGGATGACCTGGTCCAGCGCCAGGATCACGACAGTGTGCATGGCCTCAATCTAGGCGGTGCGGCATATGGGTTCGAAGCAGGGTGGCGATAAGCCGGTGCAGTGGTGCTTTCCAGCCATGGCGCTCCGGGGTGTCATGTCCGGCCGCACACTCCGGCGTCGGCGATGCGGATCGACGGGTTGCCGTAGGCCATGCGCTGCAGGATCTTGCGATAGAGCGGCGTACGACGCAGCGCCCGTGCGAGACGGGGGCGCACTCGGGTGGTGAACGCGCCCTGCGAGAGGATCGCCCGGCTCTGCAGGGTCTGCATCCGCATCACCGCCGCGATATCGGGCCCCCGCCGCCGCTCGAACTCCGCCAGCCGCTCGGCGCTGGTGTCGCCCTCGGCCAGGGCGCGGGCCAGCAGGGGGTGCAGCACCACCGCGTCCTGCACCGCGAGGTTGATGCCCTGGGCGCCGATCGGGCTGTGGGTGTGGGCGGCGTCGCCGATCAGCACCAGACCATCGGCGACCCAGCGCTCGGCGCGTGCGGAGAAGACCTCGAGAACGCCGAGGTCGGCGGGGGTGCGGATCTGATCGCGGATCAGCGTGGCGTACCCCGGCACGGCACGCACCAGCCGCTCCTTGACATGGTCGAGGCCGAGGGCGGCGATCTGGCCGTAGCGCCGGTGCGGCAGGGTCCAGCCGATCTGGATCCGGTTCGACCAGGAGCCGTAGACCAGCACCGGGCCGCCGCCGGTGCGGAACACCCGCACATCGCGGAGCGGCGGCTCTTCCCGGGGCGCGATGAGCGTGCACCACAGCACATCCTGGGCGAACGCGTCGGCGCGGCCCGCTCCGATGCCCGCCAGCCGCCGGATCCGCGAGAACCGGCCGTCCGCGCCGACGACGACCCGGGCTCGCACGGCACAGCGGCCCGGTGGTCCCTCGGCGATGACCCCGGCGATCCGCTCCTCCCGCCACAGCAGGGCCCCGGCCCGCCGTCCGGGCAGATAGCGGAAGCCGGGCGAGCGGCGGCAGCGGGCGAGGAGCTCATCCAGCAGATGGGGGCGCGGAACGCTCAACAGGTGGTCGTACGGGGCCGCGAGCAGCCGGTAGTCGGCCTCCAGCAGCACTCGCTCGCCCTCGATGACCAGGAATCGGTCGTGCTCATGGGCACCGCGGGCGCGGGCGCCGGCGAGCACATCGAGCGCGTCCAACAGCGCCATCGCGCCGGGTTGGAGGATTTCGCCGCGGAACACGCGCTGATGCGCGCGGGCGCACTCCACCACGGTCACCCTGGCCCCCGACCGCAGCATCAGCAGCGCCAGCACCAGACCGGCCGGGCCGCCGCCGACCACGCACACAT
This sequence comes from Streptomyces sp. NEAU-YJ-81, assembly GCF_017592595.1. Lineage (NCBI taxonomy): Bacteria > Bacillati > Actinomycetota > Actinomycetes > Kitasatosporales > Streptomycetaceae > Streptomyces > Streptomyces sp. NEAU-YJ-81. Next base: position 178,874 of record NZ_JAGFNO010000018.1, read on the forward strand.
CGGTGTCGATCTCGCGCGTCATCGCGCCTCCTGCTGGTCGAACTCCAGGGCATGGGCATCGGGCGCCTGTGGCATCCCCTGGACGCACTACGGCTCCGCTTGCCCGCGCGGGGGGATCGGGCAGCGGAGCCGTAGCGAGCCCGGCTGAAGGGCGGCGCCGGGCGTTCTTGGGGGGATGGTTCGCCGGACGGGGACGGCTGGTGGGGGACTTACGGGGCTCCGGACGAGGGCGGGGTCGGGGCTGTGGGGGCTATTGGCTGTGGGGGCTATTGGCTGTGGGCTGTGGACTGTGGGCTATGCGGCGAACAGGTCGAGCACCGGGCGGCGCCAGTGGCCGTCCAGATCCAGATCGAGCGCCGGGTCGGAGGCGAGCACCGCCTGCTGGAGCTTCTGCAGTCGCGGCGACGGCTCCAGCCCGAGGTCCTCGACCAGTCTGGCGCGCAGCCCCTGGTAGACCTCCAGCGCTTGCCAGGGGCGGCCCGCGCGGTAGAGAGCGGCCATGCACTGGGCGTGCAGCCCCTCGTGCAGCGGATGACGGGCGGTCAGCTCGGTGAGCTCCGTGAGCACCTCGGCATGGCGGCCCAGCCGCAGATCGGCCTCGATACGGCGCTCCAGGACGCCGAGCCGGCTCTCCTCCAGACGGGCCAGCTCGATCTCCAGGACCGGCCCGACCTTCACATCCACCAGCGCGGGGCCGCGCCAGACGGCCAGCGCCTCGCGCAGCAGCAGGGACGCCTGGACATCGTCCCCGGCGTCCAGCGCCTCCCGCCCCGCGGCCACCAGCCGGTCGTACTCATGGATGTCCACCGCGCCCGGCTGGGCCTCCAGCACATATCCGCCGTAGCGCGTGGCCAGGACGTCCTTGGAAGCCTGCGGGGCCTGGGGGCCGTAGGCCGTGGCCAGCCTGCGGCGCAACTGCAGGATGTAGGTCTGCAAAGTGGTGAGCGCGCTGCGCGGCATCTGCGTGCCCCAGATTTCCTCCATAAGAGTGGGCACCGGCAGCATCTGGTTGGCGTAGACGGAAAGCAGTGCAAGGATCTGGCGCGGCTTGCCCGCGCTGGGCACGATCGACTGACCGCACGCCTCGACGCTCAGCGGCCCCAACACCTTGATGTCCATGGTCGTGTACCTCCGTCAACGGTCCGTCAAGTGCCTCCTGGCCGCGCGGCCTGCCACCGAGGCATTTAAGAGCCTCGCTTGTGGGCCACCTGTGCGGCCAGTGCCGGAGTAACGAGCTCGATATGAGTTCCAGAGCGCCGCACCATGACAAATTCACACCCTGGCGATGAGAGAGTCCGCGATGACCGATACGCCCGTCCCACATGAGTCCACGAGCCCCGCCGCCCTGGCTCATTCCGCCGAGAACACCGAGGTCACCGGGGTCACCGAGGTCGTCGAGATCGCCGAGCGCGCCAGGATCACCCGGCGCGCCGGGGCCATCGGGACCGCCGCCGAGGCCCTTCAGCCGCCCGCCGAGGACGACGACCTGGTCATCGAGGACCTCTCCGACACCGCCTGGCCCATCGGCGCGCCCGCCATCTGCATCTGCACCGTCGGCGCCGAATGACCGGCCGATGACCGGCGAACTGGGCTTCACACCACATCTGCGGGTCGAGCCGGTGCCGGGTGAGGCCGTGTATCTCGTCTCCGAGCACGGGGTCACGGCGCTGCACGGGCAGGCGATCGCCGCGCTCGCGCCGCTGCTCGACGGGTCGCGGGACCTCGCCCACATCCTCACCGAAGCCGCCGCGCCCGCCCGCGCCGCGGGCCCGCCCGGGGCGGTCACGCCCGGCGCGGTCACGGCCGGGCAGGCCGAGCGCGTGATCGCCCGCCTGCGCGCGGCCGGTCTTGTCTCCGAGCGGGACCACGCCTGGACCCCCGAGGAGGCGTACTGGGAGCTGGCCGGGCTGAACACCGCGGGCGGCTCCGCCCCGGCCCCCGCGCCCCAGCCCACCCGCCCCGCCGTGACCTCGCTGGTCCTCGGCTCGGCCGACCCGGGCGAGGTGGTCCGGGCGCTGCGCGCCGCGGGGCTGAGGATCGCGGACCTGAGGACCGTGGACGGGAAGGCGGCGGACGGCGATCCGCCGGCTTCCGGGGCGACTAGCCCTCGGCGAGAGATATGTCAAATCGCCCCCCGTCAACATGACGACGCAGAACTCACCCTTGTGGTGTGCGATGACTACCTCGATCCGCGGCTCGCCGCCGTGGACGCCGCGCACCGCGCCGCCGGCCGTCGCTGGCTGCCCGTCAAACCGGTGGGCACCCAGGCGTGGCTGGGTCCGTTCCTCGGCGCCCCCGACGACCCGTGCTGGGTCTGTCTGGCCGACCGGCTGTGGCGCGGACGGCAGGCCGAGGCGTATCTCCAGCACCGGCTCGGCCGCCCCGGACCGGTGCCGCGCCCGCCCGCCTCACTGCCCGCGAGCCGCGCCGCCGCGCTCCAGCTCGCCGCGCTGGAGGCCGCCAAGTGGCTGGCCGGGCACCGGCATCCGGGCCAGCGGGAGCTGCGCACCCTGGACACCCTCACCGCCACCGTGGACCGCCATCCGCTCTCCCGCCGCCCGCAGTGCGCCGGCTGCGGCGATCCGGCGCTGGTCGCGGCCCGGATACGGGCGCCCCTGGCGCTGCCGTCGCCACGGGAGCCGCTGGCCGAAACCGGCACCGACACCTCCCCGCGCCGGATCATGGAGCGCTACGGACATCTGGTGGACCCCGTCACCGGGCTGGTCACCGAGATCCGGCGCGATCCGCGCGGCCCCGCCGTCCTCAACTGCTTCCACGCCCGCCACCCTTCGTACGCGGGAGCGGGCCCCCAGACCGGCCTGGACGCCGTAAGGGCCGGGCTGCGAGCTGCCGCCCACGGTAAGGGCCGCACCGCCGAGCAGGCGCGGGCGAGCGCGCTGTGCGAGGCCCTGGAGCACTACAGCGGCCATTTCCAGGGGGACGAGCCGCGGCAGCGCGCCCGCTACCGCGATCTGCACCCGGACGACGCGGTGCACCCGGACACCGTCCAGCTCTTCGACCCGCGGCAGTTCCGCGACCCTGTCCTCCCCGCGCGCCACCGGATCCGCGATCCGTTCGACGAGGACTCGGAGCTGGACTGGACCCCGGTGTGGTCGCTCACCGCCGAGCGCCACCGGCTGCTGCCCACCGCGCTGCTGTACTACGGCGCCCCGCAGCCCCCGGGCCACCGCTGCTGCCGGGCGGACTCCAACGGCGCGGCGGCGGGCGGCACGCTGGCCGACGCCGTCGTACGGGGCTTCCTGGAGCTGGTGGAGCGGGACGCGGTCGCCCTGTGGTGGTACAACCGCACCCGGCAGCCCGCCGTGGCCCTCGACGCCTTCGACGACCCGTGGCTGGCCGAAGTGCTCGCCGCCCACCGGGAGTTGCGGCGCGAGGTGTGGACCCTGGACCTCACGACGGACTTCGGCATCCCGGTGGTCGCCGCGCTCTCCCGGCGCCTCGACAAGCCCGCGGAGGACATCACCCTCGGCTTCGGCGCCCACTTCGACCGGCACACCGCGCTGTGCCACGCCTTCGCCGAGCTGAACCAGATGCTCCCGGCGGTGGTCGAGGCCCGCGCCGACGGCGGGGGCTACGGCGCCGCCGAGCCAGAGGCGCTGCGCTGGTTCCGCACCGCGACCGTGGCCGACCACCCGTATCTGACGCCCGACCCGGCCGCCGTACCGCCCTCGGGGATATCCGGCCCCCCGGAGGGCGGCGCACTCGCCGCCGTAAGGGAGTTGGCGCGGCAACGCGGGATGGAGTTGCTGGTGCTGGACCAGACCCGGCCGGATGTGGGCCTGCCGGTGGCCAAGGTGCTGGTGCCCGGAATGCGCCCGCACTGGGCCCGGTTCGCGCCCGGCCGGCTCTTCGACGTTCCGGTCGCGCTCGGACGGCTGCCGGGGCCCACGCGCTACGCGGACCTCAACCCGATTCCGTTTTTCCTGTGATCCCCCGTGATAACGAGTAACTCTGCGTACACCATGAGCCTTCCACGCGGCCTCACCACCCCCCGCAAAGATCGGATACTCTCGGGCAAGCCACCCAATCCGGCCCGACCATCCGGAGGACGAGTGCAGGGGAGCCTCTTGCCCGACGATGCCGGGAACCACCCACCGCGCCAGCACGACAATCTGGCGCCGCGCCTGGCCGTCGTCATCACGGTCCTCGTGCTGGTGGGCTACTTCGCCGTGGCCGTCACCTATGTGGTCGACGGCAATCGTTCGGGCAGGACGATCGACGCGGCGATGCTCGGGCTGGCGCTGCTGCCGATGACCATGCTGCTCTGCCTCCAGATGCTGCACTCCTTCCCCGGTCTCGCGCCCCGGCTCAGCGGCGCGCGCCGCTGGACGCTGACGCTCCAGGCGGTGCTGACCTTCGCCCCCTTCGCGGTCTTCAAGCACGCCTGGCTGGGCATGCCGGGCTTTCTGGCCGGCTCCTCGCTGCTGGTGCTGGCACCGGCGCTGGCGTGGCCGGCGTTCGCGGCCATCCTGCTGTGCACCGATGTGCTGCTGTTCCAGGTCGGCTTCGGCTGGGGCCAGGTCGCGTACACCTCGGTCTCCACCGCGCTGACCGGGCTGGTGGTCTTCGGGCTCTCGCGGCTGTCCGGGCTGGTCGCCGAGGTGTCCCGGTCCCGGGCGGAGCTGGCCCGGCTGGCGGTCGCCCAGGAGCGGCTGCGGTTCTCCCGGGATGTGCACGATCTGCTCGGGTACAGCCTGTCCACGATCACCCTCAAATGTGAGCTGGTGCACCGGCTGGTGCCCCGGCAGAACTCCCGTGCCCAGCAGGAGCTTTCCGAGATCCTGCAGACCTCCCGTCAGGCCCTCGCCGACGTACGGGCCGTGGCCAGCGGCTATCGCAAGATGTCGCTGTCGGCGGAGTCGGCGACGGCCCGCTCGATGCTGGCCGCGGCGGGTATCAGCGCCACGTCCGCGATCGACTGCGGACCGCTGCCGGAGCTGGTGGACACGGTGCTGGCGAGTGTGTTGCGCGAGGGGCTGACCAATGTGCTGCGGCACAGCAAGGCCGACCACTGCGCGATCGAGGCGCGGCGCAGCGGGCACCAGGTGTGGCTGACCCTCGTCAACGACGGGGTGGGCCGGCCGTCCACGATCCTGCGCACCGACAGCACGGACGGCGGCAGCGGAATCGGCAACCTCCGGGTCCGGGTGGAGAACCTCGGCGGGCGGCTGCGCGCGGGCGTACGGCCGGACGGCTGCTTCGAGTTACGGGCGGAGCTGGATGTGTCCATGGACGCGCCGCCGCGGAGCGGCCGGGAGCGCGGTTCGAAGGACTCGAAGGACTCGAAGGAGGAGTACGGCCCAGGGCCGGCCGTGACGGCGTGACGGGCGTGCGGGCCCGACGGGCGTGACGGCCTGACGCGGTCTACAGCCAGCCCGCCTCGCGGGCGATCCGGATGGCGTCGACCCGGTTGCGGGCGTCCAGCTTGGTCACGGCGGACGTCAGATAGTTGCGCACCGTGCCCACCGACAGAAAGAGCTTGGCCGCGATCTGCGCGGACTCCTCCCCCTTCGCGGCGAACCGCAGGACCTCCAGCTCACGCGGCGTCAGCGGCTGCGGACCGTCGTCCAGGGCGGCCAGCGCAAGCTGCGGATCGATCACCCGCTCGCCCTGGGCGACGGCGCGGATGGCGTCGCTCAGCTTCTCGGGGCTGCTGTCCTTCAGCAGAAAGCCGGAGACATGGGCGGCCAGCGCCCGGCGCAGATTTCCGGGGCGGCCGAGGCTGGTGAGCATCATGGTGCGGCATTCGGGAACGGCGGTGCTCAACTCGGCCGCGGCGGTGAGCCCGTCCATACCCGGCAGATCGATGTCGAGGACCGCGACATCCGGGCGGAGTTCACGGGCGCGCGGCAGGATATCGGCGCCGTTGGAGAAATCGGCCACCACCTCGATGTCCGGTTCGAATTCCAGCAGGGCGACCAATGCCTTGCGCAACATATGCATGTCTTCCGCGATCAGCACCCTGACCATCCCGCCCCCTGCTTTCCCCGCCCCGTCATCACCCCGCATGCCGATTATTCCCGCGCTCTCCCGGCCCTTCCATAGATTCGCGGGCAAATACGCCCGTCGAACGCATATCTCGTTGCGCGAGCGCGAGCGCGCGCCCCCTTGTCATGCCGCACCACCCCGGCAGGGCTCACCGACCTCCGGCCCGAACTCGGCGTGCAGGGCGCGCACTTCACCCCGTAGATAGCGCTCGCGCAGCAGGGCGCGCCGCACCTTGGCGGTTCCCGCCCCGCGCACGGTGCCGGGGCGCACCAGCAGCAGCGCGCCGGTCACGACGCCGAACTCCTCCGCGATCAGGGCGCGGATCCGCGCCGCCAGCCGGGGCAGCCCGGTGCGCGCCCCGCCCGCCGTACGGACGACCTCCTGGACGACCACCAGCGCCCCCGCGCCGGGCCCCGCGCAGAACACCCGGGCCGACCCCAGCGCCCTTGCACAGCGCAGCAGTTCGCGCTCCACGTCCTGTGGATGCAGGGTGTGGCCGTCCACCAGGAGGGCGTCACGGACCCGGCCGGTCATCCGGAGCCGGCCGTTCACCGTAAGGCCGAGGTCGCCGGTGCGCAGAAAGCCGCCCGGACCCTCGGCGACGCGGGCGGCGAACAGCAGCGCGGTGTCCGGAGGACCGCCCCAGTGGCCGGTGGCGACGGCGGGGCCGCGCACCCAGATCTCCCCGGGCGCCCCGTCCGGCAGCCGGCGCCCGGTCAGCGGGTCCACGACGGCGAAGTCCGCGCCCGGCACCGGTGCGCGCCCCGTGGCCAGCGCCACCGGGGATCCCTCGGCCGGGACGTATCCGGCCACCAGGGTGCCCGGGCGCAGCCCCAGCGGCGCGCAGCGGTGGGGGAACGCGGCCATGGTCCCGGCCGAGACCGGCTCCCCGGCGTTCAGCGCGGTCCGCCAGCGGGAGAGGTCGAGCCCGGCCGGTGGCTCGTCGCCGAGGAGGGCGGCGCAGCGGGCGTGGAGGATGTCGGGCGCGACGGTTTCGGTGATGCCGTGGCGGCTGATGGCCCGCAGCCAGCCGAGCGGATCGGTGCGGAACGGCTCCGCCGGAAGTGTCACGGCGGTGGCGCCCAGCCACAGCGGCTGCAGCACCTGCCCGATCAGCCCGGGGGTGTGGCAACGGGGCAGCCAGCCGCCGATCCGGGAGTGGCGGTCGGTGCCGAGCGTCCGCCGCAGCCCGGCCATGGCCGCCGTAAGGCTGCCATGGGTGAGCAGGGCGCCGCGTGGGGCGGTGGCGGGCCCGGAGTCGTAGGCGAGCAGCGCGAGGCTGTCGGCGGTGGTGCGGACGGGTTGCCGGGGCGCGTCGGCGTGCGCGTCGGGGCGGAGTCCGTCGACGGCGAGGCAGGTCAGACCGGCGCGGCCGACCCGGGAGAGCCTGCGGGAGGTCTCGGTGGCGTGGGCGGTCTCGGTGAGGACGAGGTCTACAGCGGCGTCACGGACGATCGAGGCGGTGCGCTCGGCATCGGTCCGGGAAGCGGACGGCGCGGGGACGGGCACCGCGACGGCGCCCGCGTACAGACAGCCGAGCAGCGCCACCGCGGCGTGCGGACCGGGGTCCATGGCGAGCAGCACCCGGCGGCCGGCGGCGTCCCGGGCGCACAGCCAGGCGGCCACGGCGTCGGCGCGGGCGTCGAGCGCGGCGTAGGACACGCGGTGTTCGGTGCCGTCGTCGGCGGGGTGGGCGAGCGCCGTACCGTCGGCGTGCCGGAGGGCCCGTTCCTTCAGGGCCTCGGCCAGATTCGCGTGTCGCGGCATTCTCAACTCCCGGGCGCCCGACGTCGGAAAGGGGCCCACAGTCTCGAAGCGGCACCTCGAAGCCGACTTGATCACCGGTTATGAGCGCGCCCCGGCCGTCGGCGCGGCTCCGTCAGCGGCCCGACCTGGTCATCTTCGGGGCGTCGTCAGCGGCGCGACCGGACATCGGCGCGGCCGGACATCGGCGCGGCACCGTCATCACCGCGCCCGGCGGTTGACCCGGACGGTCCAGCCCCCGTCGGCGGCGCGGCCGGCCACCGTGATCCGTACGGAGTCCTCCTTGACCGACAGGCTGTCGCCGACGCCGAGCGGGGCGTCGGCGAGTCCGGGGTAGACCGACTCGTTCCAGCAGGCGGAGGTGGCGGGGTGGCCGTCCAGCACCTGGACGGGGCCGTCGCCCGACGCCTTGTCGTTGTGGACGCGGTAGACCAGCACGCCCTCGGTGCAGGTGCCCGCGTCGTTGCCACGGCCGCCCCGCGCCTCGATGGCCAGCGCGGTGGTGGGCCCGGTGCGGACCACGACCAGTCGGGTGCGGGTGTCGGCGCCGGGCCTGCCTCGTCCCATGGGGGCGGCGAGGGGCTGGAGGGTGTATCGGCGCGGACCGATGGCGCGGTCGCAGGCCACCTGGCGCGCGCCGAGCCAGCCCAGCTTCCACTTGTGCCAGCCGAACGGATCCGGTGCCATGCCGAACTGGCTTCCCATCAAATCCCAGTCGCCGACGTAGGTGTCCCATTCGGCGCTGGCGTCGGTGTCCTTCGGCCGGTGGTAGAGGTCGGGCAGGTCGAAGACATGGCCGGTCTCATGGGCCAGGACATTGCGGTCCGGCGGATGGTGTTCGAAAACAGTGACCAGACGGCGCAGATCAACACCATCGGCGCGCAGTGGCTTTTCGAAGTTGACCACTTTCGTCGCGTCGGCGTCCACACCGGGAGCATCGGGGTCGGCGACCAGATAGACGAGGTCATAGCGGCCGAAGTCGAGGTGCGGATCGGCGGACGCGATGGCGTCGCGCAGATACGCGGAGCGGCGCTTGGCGTTCCAGTCGCGCTGTATGGCGTACGCGGTGGAGCGCTGGGGCATGGTGAGCCAGCGCCGCAGTGGATGCACCCGCAGCGCGAACTTCCCGTAGGACGCCCGCTTGAAGAAGTCGGGGGTCGCGGGAATATGGTCGGCGGCCAACCGGGCCGGGGTTACTCTGGGCTTGGCGTCCGGGAACGACAGGAAGACCATCGCCGCGTCCAATCGGCGCACCGGGCGCGGATAGCGGGAGTTCCAGGTGTCCAGGCCCTCCGAGTGGTGGGCGTCGGTACGTTCCAGGTCACAGGGTCCGCCGGGGCCGGCCGCGACAGCGGGGCCCGCCACCACGGTGGTCGCGATGAGCGCGCTCAACGAGGTCAGCAGGGCCCCGGTCCGACGCAACCGAGGCTGTCGGTGCACCCCCTCGGGTACCTGAGGACGCACCATGTCGACCTCCCGGGCGTAGTCCGAACACCCACTCCACCCTGAGCTGAATTGGCGGGGTACGCCCTGTTGGGATGGGCTGGTCGAGTGAAGAGGCCGCGATCCGGGTACGTAACAGACGGTCACAATCGGTCAGAGCGGCTGTTGGCCCGCGCAGAGTCGAACAGATACGACCAAACACATTGTCAAGACGGCGGTGAGCGCGATGACGTCGATGGAACGCCCGGAGTACGAGCCCCTATGATCGGCACATGTCCAGCGGGGAATCCCCCTTCAGGCAGGAAATTACGGTCTGCCCGGCACCCGGTGTGAGACAACAAGATGCGTACGAACAACCTGGACACAACGAACGCCACGCGGGAGCGAGCGGTGAGCGGAATCCCTGACGGGCAGGGCCGCGCCCTGGGCGCGACGCTGCCGACGATCACAGAGCGTGATGCTGCCCCCAGCGTCCTCCCGGTTGCGGAGGACGCCGGCGCACCTCGCCCGGCCATCGGCGCGCCGTCGGCCTCGGGCGCGCCCCCAGCCCTGGGCGCGCCCCCGACACCGGGGGCGCCCTCGGCGCCAGGCGCGCCCCCGGGCGCCGGCCCAACCCCGGGCCCCGCGCCCGGCGACTACCGCGCCGCCTTCAATGTGGCGCGCCTCGCCATGGCCGTCGTCGACCGCGAGGGCAGAGTGCGCGACGCCAACCCCGCGCTCGGCGCCCTGCTCGGCACCGATCCGGCCGTGCTGACCACCCGCAGCGCGGCGGATCTGGCCAATCTGCGCGAGGATCCGCGCGCCTGGAAGGAGTACCGGGACGTCCTGGGCGGCCGTCTCGCGCGGCTGCGCCGCACCCGGCGTCTGCTGCGCGCCGACGGCCATGCCCTGTGGGCCGAGATCACCATCGAGCCCGCGCCGGACAGCCGCAGTCTGCTGCTGTCGATGGCCGACATCAGCGATCAGCGGGATCTCCAGGGACGGCTGCGCCATCTGCAGATGCACGATCCGGTGACCCGGCTGCCCAACCGCAGCCTGTTCTTCGAGCGGATGACCTCGGCGCTGGAGGCGGCCACCTACGACCACGGGGGCACCGGCCGGATCGGGCTCTGCTATCTCGACCTGGACGGTTTCAAGGCGGTCAACGACACCCTCGGCCACCGGGTCGGCGACCGGCTGCTCGGCGCGGTCGCCCAGCGGCTCACCGAATGCGCGGCGCCCGGCGGCCATCTGGTGGCGCGGCTCGGCGGGGACGAGTTCGCCCTGCTGGTCCGCAACTCCACCGGCACCGAGCAGCTGTGCGACCTCGCCCGGTCGCTGCTGGCCGCCCTGCAGGAACCGTTCGACGTGGGCGGGCAGCGGCTGTCGGTGTCGGCGAGTATCGGCGTGGTGGAGCGGCCCGCGGCCGGCACCCACACCACCTGGCTGATGCAGGCCGCGGACACCACGCTGTACTGGGCCAAGGAGGACGGCAAGGCGCGCTGGACCCTCTTCGACCCGGAGCGCAACGCCCATCGGATGACCCGGCAGGCGCTGTCCAGCACCCTGCGCCCGGCGGTCGAGCGGGACGAGTTCGTGCTCGACTACCAGCCGCTGGTGGGGCTGGGCGACGGGGTCGTCCGCGGGGTGGAGGCGCTGGTGCGCTGGGACCATCCGCAGTTCGGGCGGCTGTCGCCGAACCGGTTCATCCCGCTGGCCGAGGAGAACGGCGCGATCGTGCCGCTGGGGCGGTGGGTGCTGCGCACCGCCTGCCGCCAGGCCCGCGCCTGGCAGCTCGCCAATCCGACCCATCCACTGGTGGTCAGCGTCAATGTGGCGGTCCGCCAGGTGTGGGACTCCGACCTGGTCGCCGATGTCGGCACGATCCTGGCGGAGACCGGGCTGCCGCCGCATCTGCTGCAGTTGGAGCTGACCGAGTCGGCGGTGATGGGGTCGACGGGGCGTCCGCTGCAGGCGCTGCAGCGGCTGAGCGACATGGGGGTGCCCATCGCGATCGACGACTTCGGGACGGGCTACTCCAACCTCGCCTATCTCAGCCGGCTGCCGGTCTCCACGCTCAAGCTGGACGGTTCGTTCGTCCAGGGGTTCCGGGCGGAGGAGCATCCGAATCCGGCCGACGAGACCATCGTCGAGGCGCTGGTGCAGCTCGCGCACCGGCTGGGCCTCACCGTGACGGCCGAATGCGTGGAGAGCGCCGAGCAGGCGGAACGGCTGAGGCGGATCGGCTGCGACACGGGACAGGGGTGGTTCTACTCCCGTCCGGTGCCGCCGGACCGCATACAGACGATGATCACCTGCCCGGCGTCCGGCTAGGGCTACGCCTCCGTCTGCGCCGTCGGGAGATCGTAGGCATCGGCGATCAGCTCGTACGAGCGCAGACGGGCGTCACGGCCGTGCGCATTGGCCGTGATCTTGATTTCGTCCACTCCGGTGCGCTTGATCAGCCCGTCGAGCCCCTCGCGGACCTGGTCCGGGGTGCCGTACTCGACGTTGGCGAGCCAGCTGTTGATGAAGTCGCGCTCGATCTCGTTGAACTCGTACGCCTCGGCCTCCTCGGGCGTCGGCACCAGGCCGGGGCGGCCGGTGCGCAGCCGGACCATGGCCAGGGCACCGGTGAGCACCTGCCGGTGGGCCTCCTTCTCGTCCTCGGCGGCGAAGGCCGAGACGCCGATCGAGGCGTACGGCCGGTCCAGCGCGGCGGACGGCCGGAAGGTCTCGCGGTAGAGGTCGAGCGCGGGGACCGTGTTGGCCGCGGAGAAGTGGTGGGCGAAGGAGAACGGCAGACCGAGCATCCCGGCGAGCCGGGCGCTGAATCCACTGGAGCCCAGCAGCCAGATCGAGGGCCGGTCGGCGGACTGGACCCCGCCGGGCACGGTGCCCTGCACCGGCCCCGGCACCGCGTGGATACGGGCGTAGCGGTGGCCGTCGGGGAAGTCGTCGTCGAGGAAGCGGGTCAGCTCGGCGAGCTGCTGAGGGAAGTCGTCGGCGCCCTCGCGCAGCCGGTCGGTGCGGCGCAGGGCGGCGGCCGTGGCCCCGTCGGTGCCGGGCGCGCGGCCGAGGCCGAGGTCCACCCGGCCGGGGGCGAGCGCCTCCAGGGTGCCGAACTGCTCGGCGATGACCAGCGGGGCGTGGTTGGGGAGCATCACCCCGCCGGAGCCCAGCCGGATCCGCTCGGTGTACGCGGCGAGATGGGCGAGGATCACCGCCGGGGAGGTGCTGGCGACCCCGGGCATGGAGTGGTGCTCGGCGACCCAGAAGCGGTGGAAGCCCCGGCGCTCGGTGAGCCGGGCAAGCTCGGTGGTGGTCCGCAGCGCCTCGGCGGCCGTCACCCCGCTGCCGACGGTCGCGAGGTCCAGCACCGACAGGGGCACCGGTGCGCTGCCGAGGGGCCGGGCCCGGATGGTGTCGTGCTGGTCGTCTCGCCGGTCCTGCTCATCGGCCACGGTGGCCCGCCTCCCTGATCGCACTGCGGTGCGCGTACGCCTGTCCGGGTACGCCTCTACGTCTACCGCCTGTATTCAACCGGAGAAAGGCTCCGCTTTATTCCCAGCCGCTGCTCCCCCGCCGCTGTCTCCCCGCCCCCGCATACGGCCGGGTCCGCCGCCACCTGGGGAGGAGGTGTGGCGGCGGACCCGACGGCGGTGTGCCGTGCTCGCGCGGACGGGCCTAGCCCGCGGTCCGCACAGTGCGGCGGCGGTGGATGGCCAGCGCCGTACCGGCACCGCCGAGCACCAGCACACCCGCCGTGAGGCCGATGGGCAGGGCGACGGAGGTGCCCCGGTCATCGGCGAGACGCCGGGTGGTCAGGGCGTTGGCTGCCGCCGCGTTCACGATCGGGGCGTGGGCGGCCAGTGCGGAGGTCGTGTAGTGACCGGCCTGGTGGACCGACGCGACCGAGCCGTCGGACTTCAGCAGCACCTGGGTGTTGTTGGGGTGGCGGAAGTCGAACAGCCCGGAGAGGGAGTTCGCCCGGCTGTCGAAGGAGGCGTCACCGATCCGGCCGGTGTGCCAGTTGTCCTCGATGAAGCGGGTGATCGAGGTCTGCTCGGTCTGGGTGTGGTCGACCTTGTTGGCCTTGCTGAAGGGGGAGATCACCAGCAGCGGCTGCCGGGGGCCGGGGCCGCAGCGGTCCTGGTAGCCGGCCGCGGGCTTGGGGCCGGACTGGCAGGCGGGGCTGTCGGTGGCCTTGCCGTTGGAACCGGCGGTCTTGTCCTTCGACCCGTTGAGCGGCTTGGCGTAGGCGTGGTCGTACCAGCCGTCGCTGTCGTCGTACGCGACGACGATCGCCGTGTCCTTCCACTGCGGCGACTTCTGGATCGCGTTGATCTGCTTGACCAGGAAGTGCTGCTCGTCGACCGGGTCGGAGTAGCCGGCGTGGCCGTCCTGGTACTCGGCGGCCTTCAGGAAGCTGACGGACGGCAGATGGCCCGTCTTGAGCGCCGCGTCGAAGTCGGTGAGGTCGTAGTTGTGGTTGGCCTGACCGCTCCGGCCGATCTCCCGCACATTCTTCGGCGGGAGGTGATGCGGGTTGGCCGTGGACTTGTAGTACTGGAACGGCGCGTGGTGCGGGCTGTAGTCCACCGACTCGGCGCCGCCGACGTTCTTATGGGTGGTGCCGGAGCACTTGGCGTAGTGGTCCTGCTCGCCGTCCCAGGCGGTGCTGGGCCGGAAGCCGCCCTGGAACCAGCCCCAGGTCACGCCCTTGGCGTTGAGCAGATCGCCGACGTTCCGGCCCTTCATCCGGGCCAGGGCGTTGCTACTGGTGTGGTCCTTGTTGGAGCAGTCGTCGAAGGCCGGATCCGGATCGTTGATCATCGTGCCGACACCCTTGGCATCCGGCGAGGCCACCGTGTACGCGTCCGGCTTGTCGGTCTGCTGGGGGTTCTCGGTGGAGGACTTGGGGTCGGTGGAGATCACGCCGTGGGTCTGGCCCGAGATCAGCTCCAGCGCTCCGGGGGTGGAGGGGCCGTAGGCCGAGCTGAAGGAACGGTCGCTCATCGCATAGTGCTGGGCGTAGTTCCACAGGCCGGTGACGGTGTTGCCGTCGTAGTAGTCCATCACCAGACCGGGCTCGCCGAACAGCCCGGTGCACTTGCTGACCTCGGTGTTCTCCACGAACTTATCGGCCTTGCCGCCATTGGCCGCGTACTGCTCGGGACCGTAGGAGTGGTTCTGGTCGCAGGTCATGGCCTGGTCGCTGGCCAGCCGCTTGGGCTTGTAGAGATTGGGGTTCTTCTTCAGCAGCCCGGCGTGCGCCAGGGTGTCGATGTTCTTGGGCGTGTGCTTGGACGGCGTGAACTTCGTGCCGTCCGTGTTCGCCGCCTTCGGGTACGTGCCGAAGTAGTGGTCGAACGAGATGTTCTCGTCGAAGATCACCACCACATGCTTCACCGGGGTCGCGGTGTCGCCGCCCTTGGCGGGCGCGGCCCATGCGGGGGCCACCCCGCCCACGGTCGCCAGGGCCGCGGCGCCGGCCAGGGCACCCCAGCGCGCTACCCGGCCACGCCGTCGGCCGCCTTCGGATCCTGCCGTGCCGCCCATGCCATGCCTCCACACGATTCGCGATTCACGCCTGCGCCTGATCCTGTGCCGCGGGCAGGACTCTCCGATGGAATCCATGGAGGCGGCCGAGTGAATAGAGGGTCAGAAGAATCCAAGGAACTCTTGAGGTGTTCTTGACCAGAAGGTGGGGCGGTGTCAGGACAGAAGGGTCCGTCCCAGCCAGTCGGAGCGGTCCTTCACACCGGGAAGCGCGAAGAAATAGCCGCCGCCGAAGGGGGTGATGTAGTCCACCAGCGGCTCCCCCGCCAGACGCTTCTGCACGGTTTCGAACTGACGCACGAGATCCTGCTGATAGCAGCAGAACAGCAGCCCCATGTCCAAGTTGCCGTTGGCGTCCATGCCCCGGTCGTAGCTGTAGGCACGGCGGAGTATGCGCTGATCCTCGGTCCGGGCGGTGCGCGGATTGGCCATCCGTATATGGCTGTCCAGCGGAATGATGTCGCCCTTGGGGTCCTGTGCGTAGCGCGGGGTGTCGAACTCGTGCTGACCGTCCAGCGGGGCGCCCGAGTCCCGGTTGCGGCCGAACATGCGCTCCTGCTCGCTGATCGAGACCCGGTCCCAGAACTCCACCAGCATCCGGATCAGCCGGATCACCTGATAGCTGCCGCCGGTCGTCCAGGCCGGCTCCGCGGAGTGGGCGCCCACCCACACCAGACGGTCCATCGCACGGGCGTCATCGGTGTCCGGGTTGGCGGTGCCGTCCTTGAACCCCATGTGGTTGCGCGGGGTGCCGGACGGGCGCGGCGGGCTGACGAAGCCGTCGACGCGCCAGCGGATCTGCAGCGCGCCCCGGGTGTGCCGGGCGATATCGCGCAGTGCGTGCAGCACCGTGTCCGTGCTGTCGGCGCAGAGCTGAAGGCTCAGATCGCCATGGCACCAGTCGGGGTCGAGATCGTCGTCGGGGAAGGACCGCATCGCGGTCAGCCGCCGGGGCTTGCGGTCCCGCAGTCCGTACCGCTCGTCGAAGAGCGAGGCGCCCACGCCGACCGTCGCGGTCAGCCGGTCGGCGGCCACCTGGGAGCCCAGGGTGCCGGAGTCGGCGGGCGGCGCGGTGATCCCGACCGGGTCGGGGGTGCCTCCGGTGGTGAGAAAACGGCACCGCTCGGTGAGCGCACGGAAGGCGTCGGCCAGCTCCTCGCGCCCCTCGGCCATGGCGTCGAAGGCGATGAGCGCGGTGGCCCGCTGGGGCGGGGTGAGGATGCCGGCCTGATGGGCGCCGTGGAAGGGGACGCGGGTGGGCTTCTTCTCCCGCTCCCCCTCCTTCGCGGCCGCCGTGCCCCCGGCCGCGCCCGCCACCGCGCCGACCGTGCCCGCGGCCGCGCCCAGCAGAAAGCCCCTGCGCAGCACCTCGCTCACCGGGTCCTCCGCACATCCATCAGCGCCGCCACCTGCGCCAGCCGCTCCACCAGCGCGCCCGCGTCCGCGTTGAGCCGCTGGCGGTCGGTGCGGCTCAGCCGGTCCAGTGGGGTCCAGCGGTCCCCGTGGTGCGAGCGCTCCAGGGTCCGCTCGGTGCGGTCCAGGTCGCTCTTCAGCTCGGGCAGCCACGGGGCACGGGGCTTCAGCAGCGGCTCCAGCCGGGTCAGCACGGCCCGGGTGCCGTCGAGGTTGGCCCGCGCGGTGGCCACATTGGTGCCGCTGCCGTAGTCGGTGCGGCCGGTCAGCTCGAACTGCACGGTGTTCTCCATGATTTCGTGCGCCCGCAGGCCCAGGTCGGCCGGGTCCATCCGCTCCTGCGGCCAGTCGTCCCGCAGCCCTCGGACGTCCTCGACGAGCCGGTCGGCCATTGGGCGCAGGGAGCTCGCGGACTGGCCGTGCCACAGGCCGTACTCGAGGCGGTGGAATCCGGTGAAGTCCGGGTCATGGACCCCGCCGGACAGCCCCGCCGTGGTGCCGTTGATGGCCCCGTCGGCGTCGCCGAAGGCACCATAGGCGGCGCCCATCCGCTCGTACACCAGATGGGCGGGCAGCCAGGCCGCACGGGCCGTGGCCAGATCACCGCAGCGGATGGCCGCGCGCAGCGCGTCCGTGCGCCGCACCAGCTCGTCCATCCGGCCCGTCACCCACTTCTGGTAGGCGATGGTGGGCGGGATCAGATCCTGCTGGCCGACCGGAACCGCGGCCGGTCCACCGCCCCGCGCCGGTCCGGGGACGGTGACGGTGGGGCCGGTGACCGCGTCCACGTCCTCGGGCAGGCAGACGAAGGCGTAGGAGCCGCCGCCGAGCGTGACGCTCAGCGGTCTGCTGGTGCCGGGGCCCAGGCCCTCCACCTCTCCGTAGACGGCGCCGTTCGCCGGATCGGTGAGATAGACCTCGGCCGGTCTGCTGGAGGTGTTCCGCAGATCGAAGACCTGCTTGCCACGGGTGGCATCGGTCCAGCCACGGCCGCAGTCGCCCTCGGACACCTCGACGGAGGTGTGCCGAAGCCCGTCCGATGCCTTCGCGGGCGCGCCTCCGCTCGCGGAGGGGTTCGCACGAGGGCCGTCCGAGGAGTCTCCGCCGACCGCCAGCACGCCGATTCCGACGGCCGCGGCCACCGTCACCGCACCGGCGACCAGCAGATGACGTGCCGGCGGGACCGGGGAGAGATGTTGGCGACGCACGGCTGCATGCTAGGCGCAGTCCGATAAGCGGAATGCCATGATGGCGAAAGAGCGACATGGAATTCCGCCGGGATTCAGCTCCCCGTCACCGGCCCCTCGGCCACCGTGCCGCGCCCCTCCGCGGCCGGACCACCCGCCGCTATCCGCCGCTCCGGGCGAAGAGCGCGCCCAGCCGGTCATGGACCGGATCGCGGCCCAGCAGCCGCAGCCCCTCCCAGACCGTGACCTGGTTGGCCGTGAGCACCGGCTTGCCCAGCTCCGCCTCCAGATCCGGAATCCAGGCGGCGGTGTGCAGGGCGGTGTCCGGAAGGAGCACCGCCTGGGCCTCGGGGTGGTCCCCGGTGCGGGCCAGCTCCAGCACCTCTTCCCGGCCCCAGGTGCCGACCTCCGCGGCCGTGATGATCCCGCTGCCACGCATCGCGACCACCTCGGCGCCCGCCGCCTTCAAAAATGCCCTGAAGTGGTCGGCGACATCCTCCGGATAGGTGGCGGCGATGGCCACCCGCTCGGCGCCGAGCGCCTGCACCGCGTGGGCGAAGGCGAAGGAGGTGCTGGAGGCGGGCAATCCGGCCGTCTCGCTCAGCTCGCGCACCTGCTCATGGGCGCCCTCCCAGCCGAAGACGAAGCTGGCGCTGGTGCAGGCCCAGACCACGGCCCGGGCACCGCGCTCGGCGAGCTCGGCGACCCCGGCCGCGAGGCGGGCCGCGGAACCCATCTCCAGCAGGGCGTCCACCCGATGGGCGTCCTCACCGATGTCGGTATGGACCAGGGGAAGCCGGATATCGCCGCTGTCGCCGCCGAGCATGCCTTCCAGGCGGGGGTATTCGTCCTCGGCGGAGTATCCGGGGTAGAGAAAGCCGACCGTGTCCGGGGCCGGGCGCGTCGAGTCCACCATGACTGCCTCCTTACTGGCGGCCCCCGTGAGCGCCGCCCCCTGCTGCACTGCTGTCACTTCTCCTACACCGCGGAGGCCCGGCGGGTTCCCACCCGCCGGACAACTCCCCTCGCGCAGGTGACGGGGCTGCCCTCCACACCGGCGGCGGACCTGCCCGTCACACCGGCGACGGGCCCGCTCCTCAGTCCGGTGACGGGCCGCCCCTCACACCGCCGACGGGCCGCCCGAATCGTCGAGGTAGGGGCCCTCGCCGAGACCGGTTCCAAAGCCCGGGTCGAGCCCGTCGGCCGGATCGCCGTCCAGCCCGGGCGACGCCGCCCCGGCCAGCGCCGCCTCCGGCTCGTCCACCACGGCCTCGACCGACTCCACGGCCTCGATCACCGATTCGACGACGGGGTCCGTCACCGGGAGCGGGCGGCTCATCGGCGACACCGACATCCCCGCCGGACCGGACCGGGCGACCGGGTCCATCAGCGCCTGGTACGGCCCGACGGCCGGTGCGCCGATCGCCCGCAGCGCCGCCCACATCGTGACCTGGTTCGCGGACAGGACGGGCATCCGCAGCTCCGCCTCGAGCTGCGGAATCACGTCGTAGGTCGGCAGATTGGTGCAGCTGATGAAGAGCGCGTCGGTCGCCCCGACCACCGCCTGCCGGGCCATGTCGACCACGTCGCGGTACGGCACCTTCCAGATGTGCCGGGTCAGGCCGAGATACGCCCGTCCGGTGACGGTCATCCCGCCCTCGGCGAGATACTCCTCGAGCGAATCGGTGACCGACCGGGTGTACGGCGTCACCACCGCGATCCGCCGGGCGCCGATCTCCCGCAGCGCCTCCAGCAGCGCGCCCGAGGTGGTCAGCGACGGGATCTCACCCGCCTGGGACATGGCCGCGCACATCGCGCGCTCACCGGCCACACCGCCGACGAAGCTGCCCGAGGTGCAGGCGTACGCCACCACTTCCGGTGCGACGGCCGCCAGTGCCTGCACCGCGTCGTGCAAGGTCTCGTGTTCGCTCACGAGCCGGGCCAGGTCGAGGCTGACCTCGACGGGTACGAACGGGGTACGGGTGAGGTGCAGGGAGACCTCGTCGGGTACCCAGCGCCATAGTTCACGATCGAGTGCGAAGTCGAACGGTGCCACCACACCCACACCGCGCTGCGGCTGTGGGCCACCCAGAAAAGAGACGTCCAAAGCGAGCCCCAATACGGAACGGAGGGACTGGACCATTGGCCAGAGGTTGCGATGGAGAGAGACCGGCCTACTGCCGGGGACGCCGGGACAGATACCGTTGTTGACGACGGTAGTTTCCGCTGCCTAGCGTGGTCAATCCTCAAACTGAGGCGCCTGCCCCCTCCTTCTTCAGGCAAACCCATCCACGTTTCGAAACGGTTTCCCGCCTATGTCCGAAAGCACAGTTGTCGTCTTCGGCGACCAGCCGCCGGTCCACCTGGACCGGGTGGCCGATCGGGCGAAGGTGCTCGTCTGCGACGAGCATTCACTCCCCCAGGCGCTCCCTGCCGCGGATGTGCTCCTGGTCTGGGATTTCACCTCCGACGCGGTCCGCGACGCCTGGCCGGGCGAGGGCCCCCGTCCGGCCTGGGTCCATACCGCGAGCGCGGGGGTCGACCGGCTGCTCTGCCCCGAACTCGTCACATCCGACACGGTGTTGACCAATGCCCGAGGGGTCTTCGAGCAGCCGATCGCCGAGTATGTGGCCGGCCTGGTGATCTCCATGGCCAAGGACTTCCACGGAACCTGGGAGCTGCAGCGGCAGCGCCGCTGGCAGCACCGGGAGACGATGCGGCTGGCCGGTACGCGCGCCGTGGTCGTGGGCGCGGGCCCCATCGGCCGGGCGATCGACTCCACTCTGGCCTCGCTCGGCGTGGTGGTCGACCTGGTCGGCCGCACCGCGCGGCAGGGCGTGCGCGGCGGCGACGAGCTGCCCGAGCTGCTTCCCTCGGCCGACTGGGTGGTGTGCGCGGCGCCGCTCACCGACGCCACCCGCGGCATGTTCGACCGGACGATCTTCGACCGGATGAAGTCCACCGCCCGGTTCATCAACGTCGGCCGCGGCCCCCTGGTCGTCGAGAAGGACCTTACGGCGGCCCTGGTGGCCCGCCGGATCGGCGGCGCGGCCCTGGATGTCTTCGAACACGAGCCGCTGGCCTCGAACGATCCCCTGTGGGACGTGCCGGGGCTGTTCATCTCGCCCCATATGAGCGGCGACACGGTCGGGTGGCGCGACCATCTGGCCGAGCAGTTCCAGGACAACTACGAGCGCTGGTGCGCGGGCGAGCCATTGCTCAACATCGTCGACAAACGCCTCGGATACGTACCGGTGGACTGATCGCCGCCCTGAACGGAGAGCCGGATGACGGACATTCACAACCTGACAGCCGTTCAACTCATCGAGCGCTATGCCTCCGGCGAGCTCTCCCCGGTCGAGGCGACCCGTGCCGTCCTCCACCGGATCGAGCAGATACAGCCGGAGGTGAACGCCTTCAGCCGGGTGGACGCCGAGGGCGCGCTGCGGCAGGCGGAGGAGTCCGCCGAACGGTGGCGGCGCGGGGCCCCCGCGGGCCTGGTGGACGGCGTCCCGGTGTCGGTGAAGGACATCCTGCTGCTGCGCGGCGCGCCCACGCTGCGCGGTTCGCGGACCGTACGGCCCGAGGGCCAGGCGTGGGACGAGGACGCGCCCTCGGTGGCGCGGCTGCGCGAGCACGGCGCGGTGTTCGTGGGGAAGACGACGACCCCGGAGTTCGGCTGGAAGGGCGTCACCGACAGCCCGGTCTACGGGGTCACCGGCAATCCGTACGACGCTCAGCGGACCGCGGGCGGCTCCAGTGGCGGCAGCGCGGCAGCGGTCGCGCTGGGCGCGGGTCCGCTGAGCCTGGGGACGGACGGCGGGGGTTCGGTCCGTATCCCGGCGTCCTTCTGCGGCATCTTCGCGTTGAAACCCACCTATGGGAGGGTTCCGCTCTATCCGGCGAGCGCGTTCGGCACGCTGGCCCATGTGGGGCCGATGACCCGGGACGCGGCGGACGCGGCGCTGCTGATGGATGTGATCTCCGGTCCGGACTGGCGCGACTGGTCCCAGCTCGCGCCCTCCGGGGGCGGCTTCCAGGAGGCGCTCGCCCCCGGCGGGGGCGGGGTGGACGGGCTGCGGGTGGCCTACAGCCCCTCGCTCGGCGGTGCGGCCGCCGTCGACCCGGAGGTGGCCGCGGCGGTGCGGCGGGCGGTGGATCTGCTGGCGGAGCTGGGCGCGGTGGTCGAGGAGATCGACCCGGGGTTCGAGGATCCGGTGGAGGCGTTCCACACGCTGTGGTTCAGCGGCGCGGCCCGGGTGGTGCAGCCGCTGGGGGCGGAGGACTGGGAGCTGCTGGATCCGGGGCTGCGCGAAATCTGTGCCCAGGGGGCGTCGTACAGCGCGCTGGACTATCTGACGGCCGTGGATGTGCGGATGGCCCTGGGCCATGCGATGGGGCGGTTCCACTCCGCGTACGACCTGCTGGTCACCCCGACGCTGCCGATCACCGCCTTCGAGGCGGGGGTCGAGGTGCCCAAGGGGTCGGAGCACACCCGGTGGACGGGCTGGACGCCGTTCACCTACCCGTTCAACCTGACCCAGCAGCCCGCGGCGTCGGTGCCGTGCGGCCTCAGCGGCGCGGGTCTGCCGATCGGAGTGCAGCTGGTGGGCGCGCGCCACGCGGACGCGCTGGTGCTGCGGGCGGCGCACGCGCTGTTCGAGGCGGGGCTGGCGGACGGGGTGCGCCCCGCGGCGGCCTGAGACGCGCGGCCGGGCCCGGGGCGAAGCCGCCCCGGGCCGGACGCGTGCGCTACGCCGGGCGGAAACCCATGGTCTCCGCCCAGCGAAAGTTGAAGCGCTCCGCCGTGCGGAGACCGACGGCCCCGCCGTGCGGAGACCGACGGCCCCGCCCAGCGGAAACCGAGAGCTACGCCCGGCGGAAGCTGAGGGTCTCCCCCAGCGCCCCCGCACGCCACAGGTCCTGGCAGGCGTCGGCCATCCGGTCGAGGCCGTCGACAACCGAGCCCCAGACGATCCCGGGCACCCAGCCCGCGTCGCCGTTGATCAGCAGGTTGTTCCGCTCGTAGAAGAGCGCCAGGTCGACGACCTGCCGCCGCCCCTGGTGCTTTGCGTCGGTCTCGTATCCGTACGACTTGGTCCCGAGCTGGGTGTCCGTGAAGGTGAAGTAACACAGGTCACCGGGGATCGGGGTGATCGTCGGGTTCTCCAGGGGCGGCTCCTCGGGTGCGAAGGGCGGCAGCAGCGCATAGATCTCATTGCGCGCGTACTTCGCGTGATATACGTCACCCCTCAGCGGCAGTGCGTTCCACACCGCCTCACAGGTGATCGGCGCACGCTCGTCGAGGAGCTTGGCCGTGCAGCTCACCCCGCGCTTCTCGAGCGAGACCTCGATGAACCGGTCGGCTCGGTCAACCATCGACTTTCCTCCAGGTCGCTTCGGAACCAGTCCTGCCGTAGGGGGCCTACCCAGGCATCGGCTGTATCAAGGGCCGGAAACAGCCTGCATATATTTGCCGGAGTCGGGTAGCCGCGCGCCCATGGCTCCACCACGTGAGAAAGACACCGATAGCAGAGAAATAGCGAAAATAGGACCGAGCCGCCGCTCCCTTCTCGCCGGCGGCGCGGCCCTGGGTCTGCTGGGCGCGGCCGGCTGCAGCCGGGTGTCCGGCTCCGGCGCCAAGGACGGGGGCAATCTGCTGGACCGACTACGGTCGCAAGGCACGGTCCGACTGGGAATAGCGGGGGAGATCCCATTCGGCTATATCGACAAGAACGGCGAGTTCACCGGCGAGGCGCCGGAGATCGCGAAGGTCATCTTCAAGCGGCTGGGAGTGGCCAGGGTCCAGCCGGTGCCGACCGAGTTCGGCTCGCTGATCCCGGGCCTTCGCTCGCAGCAGTTCGACGTGGTCTCGGCGGGGATGTACATCAACCCCGACCGCTGCGCCCAGGTGATCTTCTCCGACCCCGACTACCGCATGCGTGACGCGTTCATCGTGCGCAAGGGGAACCCCAAGAACATCCACAACTACGAGGACATCGTCAAGCAGAAGGCCAAAATGGCCACCGGCACCGCATATGCCGAGATCGGCTATGCGGAGGCCGTCGGGATCAAGCAGAGCGACATGCTGATCCTCCCCGACCAGCTCGCCGGGCTGCTGGCCGTGGAACAGGGCCGGGCCGATGTCTTCGCGGGCACGACCGTGACCGTCCACAACGTGGTGAAGCAGCGGAACAGCCAACGGGCCGAGGCCACCGAGCCGTTCCAGGCGTACGTCGACGGCAAACCGGACATCGGCGCCGGCGGCTTCGCCTTCCGGCCGGAGGAGACCAAGCTCCGGGACGCCTTCAATGTCGAGCTGCACAAGATGAAGAAGAGCGGCGAGCTGTTGCGCATCGTGCGGCCCTTTGGCTTCACCAAGGAAGAGATGACCGATCTGACCGCCAAGGAGCTGTGCTCATGACGGCCGGACTGTGGGAAAACTGGCTTCTTCCGGGCATCTGGATCACCATCCAGCTGACCCTGTTCAGCGCGGTCTTCGCGACCGCCGTGGCGTTCGGCATCGGGATCGCCCGCACCTCCCGGCTGTGGATCGTCCGCTTTCTGACCGGCTTCTATGTGGAGATCTTCCGCGGCACCTCGGCCCTGGTGCTGATGTTCTGGCTGTTCTTCGTGATGCCGCTGGCCTTCGGGTATCAGCTGGTGTCGATGTGGGCGGCGGTGCTGGCGCTGGGTCTCACCTACGGGGCGTACGGCTCGGAGATCGTGCGCGGCGCGATCGCCTCGGTGGCCCCGGCGCAGCGTGAGGCGGCCATCGCGCTCAGCTTCACCCCCGCACAGCGGATGCGCCGGGTGATCCTGCCGCAGGCGATCCCGGAGATGATCCCGCCCTTCAACAATCTGCTGATCGAGCTGTTGAAGGCGACCGCCCTGGTCTCCGCGGTGAGCGTCGCCGACATCACCTTCGCCGCCCAGCTCTCGCGGCTGGCGACCGGCGACAGCCTGGAGATCTACGCGATCATCCTGGTCCTCTACTTCGTGTTGGCCTTCGTCCTCACCCGGCTGATGCGGCTGCTGGAACGGCGCGCCAAGGCGGGCATCGGCCAGGCTCCGGTGAAGTCCGACAAGGGCCCGCTGATCACCCGGAAGCTGTCCGCGCGCCAGGAGTCCGAGCAGTCGTCCAACATCATCACGGGAGGTGCCCAGTGACCTGGAACTGGGATGTGGCCGAGGACTTCCTCCCGGAGCTGGGCCGCGGACTGCTGATCACCCTGGAGGCGACCGCGCTGGGCTCGGTCCTGGCGTTCGCGCTCGGCCTGGTGTGGGCGATGGCCTTCCGCTCGCCGACCCGCTTCGTCCGCTGGCCGGTGGCGGCGGTCGTGGAGTTCATTCGCAACACCCCGCTGCTGGTGCAGCTCTTCTTCTTCTACTACGTGCTGCCGACCTGGGACATCAAGTTCTCGGCGCTCACCACCGGGGTGATCGCGCTCGGTCTGCACTACTCGACGTACACCGCCGAGGTCTACCGGGCCGGTATCGACGGTGTGCCCAAGGGGCAGTGGGAGGCGGCGACCGCGCTCAGCCTCTCCCGCAGCCGTACCTGGGCCGCGGTGATCCTGCCGCAGGCCATCCGCCGGGTGGTGCCCGCCCTGGGCAACTACGTCATCGCGATGCTGAAGGACTCCCCGATGCTCGCGCTGATCGGCGTCGTCGACATGCTGCAGAAGGCGCGCGCGGAAGGCGCGTCGTCCTTCCAGTACATCGAGCCCTACACGATGGTCGGCATCGCCTTCATCGTCATCGCCTATCCGGCTTCCCTTCTGATGCGAGCCCTGGAGCGTCGTCTTGGCCACTGAAACCGACCACACGAATCCTGCCGTGGACGGCAGTGAACTGATCCGCTTCGACCAGGTGACCAAGCGCTTCGGCAGCAATACGGTCCTGGACAACCTCGACTTCTCGGTCTCCTCCGGCAAGCACGTCACCCTGATCGGCCCCTCGGGGTCGGGCAAGACCACGATCCTGCGGCTGTTGATGACGCTGATCAAGCCGGACGAGGGCACGATCAAGGTCGACGGCGACTACCTCACCCATGAGGACAGAGGCGGCTCGCTGGTCCCGGCGGGTGAGAAGCACACCCGTGAGGTGCGCAAGAAGATCGGAATGGTCTTCCAGCAGTTCAACCTCTTCCCCAATATGCGGGTGCTGCGGAACATCACCGAGGCCCCGGTGCATGTGCTCGGCCTGAGCAAGGACGAGGCCGAGACCCGCGCCCGGGAGCTGCTCGACCTGGTCGGGCTCGGCGACAAGTGCGACGCGTACCCGACGCAGCTGTCCGGCGGGCAGCAGCAGCGGGTGGCGATCGCCCGGGCGCTGGCGATGCGGCCGCAGGTGATGCTGCTGGACGAGGTGACCTCGGCGCTGGACCCGGAGCTGGTGGCCGGGGTGCTGGATGTGCTGCGCGACATCGCTCATACGACGGACATCACCATGCTGTGCGTCACGCATGAGATGAACTTCGCCCGGGACATCTCAGACGATGTGCTGATGTTCGACGCGGGCCGGGTCATCGAGTCCGGGCCGCCGGAGAAGATCTTCACCGAGCCGGAGCACGAGCGGACGAGGGAGTTCCTGAGCGCGGTTCTCTAGATCATCCGGCTCCTGCCAGGTAGATCACCCGGCCCCTGTCGGCACTGCCCCCGCGACTCATCCGCGGGGGCATGCCTATGTCATATGCCGTGGAGATACGCCCCTGCTGACCGGGGTGCGGCACCTCGGCAATATCCTCAACAGCCGATCCGGATAAGGCCCTTGGCGGTTATCGTGATACAAAGCCACGCCAACCTGCGAGGGGGGAAATCGTGGCGCTCAGGCCTGAGCCGACCGCACCGTTCCACTCGGTGCAGCACGCCCTCCGGATCCTGGAGGTCGTCGCCAAACACTCGTCCGGCGTCAGCGACATCATGATCGCCCGGGAGACCCGGCTGCCGGCCCACCAGCTCGCCGATCTGCTGCTGATGCTGCGCCGCGAAGGTTATGTGGAGCAGATCGCCGATGGCGCCTATGTCGGCGGTATCTCCCTGACCCTGCTGGGCTCCGCCGGCCCCGGCCACGGCCACGCCGTCCAGGACAAGCTCCAGCGCTCCCTCACCGCACTGCGCGACTCGGTGGGCGCGGCGGTCTATCTCAGCCGCTATGTGGACGGCGAAATCAAGATCACGCAGTATGCGGACGGACCGCGGACGCCCAAGGTCAACGAGTGGGTGGACTTCCGCTCCGCCGCCCATGCGATGGCGCTCGGCAAATGCCTGCTCACCCAGCTCGACCACGACAGCCGCCGCGATCATCTCTCCCGCCACAAGACGGTGCGGCTCACCTCCCGGACCACCACCAACGAAAGGGTGCTGTTCCGCAAGCTGGACAGCCAGCCCGCCACCGTCCCCGTCCTTGACCTCCAGGAATACGCGATCGGCACGGTCTGCGCGGCGGTTCCGGTCAGTGCCGGCCGCTCGGTGGGGTGTCTGGCCCTCTCCCTCCCCCTGGCCCACGCCCACCGGCTGCGCCAGGCCGCGGACGCCCTCAACCGTGAGGCGGCCCCGATGCTGCTCTCCCTCTCCATCTGAGCGCGGATCCCGGCCCCGGCCGCTCCCGGAGGGAGCCCCGGCCGCTCGGAGGGCTCCGCAATGCCCCGGAGAGCGTTGGTCAAAACCACCCTCCCGGACCAGGTAGTATTTACGTCGTCAGCAGGCGCCGCTAGCTCAGTTGGTTAGAGCAGCTGACTCTTAATCAGCGGGTCCGGGGTTCGAGTCCCTGGCGGCGCACAACTGATCAAGCGAATGGCCCGGGTGTTCAAGAACCCCGGGCCATTCAGCGTGCTGCCCCGCCTCGCACCTCGAGCGAGTCCAGCAGCTCGCCCGTGGCGGCGGCGATCGCCTCGACGGCCTTGTCGAATGCCTCCGCGTTATGCGCGGCCGGCTGGCGGAAGCCGGAGATCTTGCGGACGTACTGCAGCGCCGCGGCGCGCATATCGTCCTCGGTGACCGCTTCGGCGTACGGCGGGCGGAGTGTCTTGATGGATCTGCACATACTGACGACGGTACGCCGGGGGTCCGACAGTCCCTAGGCCGTGGCGGCGCCGCCGAGGACGAACGAGCGGATCAGGTCGGCCAGCGGCCCCGGCTGGTCCTCGGGGATCAGGGTGTAGCTGTCGGGGATCTCCACCAGGCTGCCGCGGGGAAGCAGACCGGCCAGGCGCAGGCCGTGCTCGGGGGGCATGACGCGGTCCTCGGATGCCCAGGCCACCAGGGCGGGGCGGTCGAAGGTGCGCAGTGCGTCGGCCCAGCGGAGCAGCTCGTCCACCGGTGGCACCCCGAGGACGTATTTCCGCAGGTCACGGCGGATCTCCGGGGAGGTCCACAGCGGCTGGAACCAGGCGTCCATCACCTTCCGGTCCACCGGACGCTTGGTCATCCATCCCCAGGTGATCGGAAGCCGCCGCAGGGGCTCCACCTTCAGCAGCTTGAAGGCGGCGTTGAGCCCGCCCGGCAGCTTCGCGGCCATCCGCAGATTCCGGCCGGGCAGCCCCGGCGGGAAGTTCTCGAACGCCTCGCAGGAGGTGATCACCAGTCGGCCGATGCGCTGGGTGCGGCCGTCGGCGATAAGCGCCTGCGCACCGCCCCAGTCGTTCATGGCCAGCGTGACGTCCGTAAGGTCGAGCCGTTCCAGGAACTCGGCGACCAGCCGGGCCACCCCGAGCACCGACAGATCCGCGTCGGGCCGCATCGCGCGGCGGTGTCCGCCCAGGGGGAGGGTGGGGACGACACAGCGGATGCCGGGGCTCAGCGCGGCGACCACATCGCGCCACAGGGAGCCGTTCATGGCGACGCCGTGCAGCAGGACCGCGACGGGCCCCTCGCCTCCCGTGTCCTCGTACTCGACGGTGCCTGCCGAGAGTTCCACCTCGAGATGCGGCATGGCGCCGACTGTACCGGGACCGATCAGCCCAGAGGCAGACCGGCCACGGTCACCACCGGCCGCGCCGGGCCGCCGGGCGCGGCCTCGTCCCGTACGGCGACCGCGGCGTGGTAGCCGGGCGGTGCCTCGATGTCGGCGAAGGCCCAGCCGCTGGGGCCGGAGGGCGCGTCGGCGGGGGCCAGCCCCTCGGCGAGACCGACATGGTGGGCGCTGATCCCGCCCGGCAGCCCGGTGCCGATGCCCTTGAGGTACGCCTCCTTACGGACCCAGCAGCCCAGGAACGCCTCCGCCCGCAGCTCCTCCGGAAGCGCGTCGATCGCCGCCCGCTCCTCCGGATGCAACTGCCCGATCAGCCCGGTCAGCCGGGTCCCGGTGCGCTCGGGGTCCCGCTCCTCGACATCGGCGCCGACGGGCACTCCGGCGACGGCGCACAGGGCGGCGTCCCCGGAGTGGGAGAGGGAGAAGTGCAGCGAGTCCTCGTCCGCGAGGGCCGGGCGGCCGTGCGGCTTGTCGCAGTCCGGCATTCCGCAGGTCTCCCGGACGATCTCGACCTCGCCCGGGGCGATGCCGAGATAGCCGCCGAGCAGCGTCCGCAGCCCCACATGCGAGGTCACATAGCGCTCGCGCAGCAGGTCGGTCCGCAGCCTCGCCGCGCGCTCGCGCTCCCGCTCGTCCAGCATGCCCTCCGCGACGGCGGCGGCAGCGGCGGCGGACGGCGGGATCCGCAGCAGCCATACGGCCACCTCACCGGGGCCGGGACGGTCTCCGGGGCCGGGCAGGGCGCCGACCGGGGCCCATCGCCGGGGCTCTCGTGCGGGCTGAACCGGGCTGGTGAAGGACACTGTTCCGCTTCCCCCGTGCTATCGGCCGATGATGCGCTCGCTGTGGACGTACTGACGGTACAGCGGCGCGCGCGGCGCGCCGTGGGCGCCCCGCCGTCCGAACGCACCGCCACGACCCGTTCCCGCCCCTCAACGCCCTTGCCTCGCGGCGGCGTTGCCGATCACGGACACCCGGTGACTTCGGCCACGTTCACCTCCCGGCCGACGCGGTCACCTGCCCGTCCGCACTACGATCGCGCACGTCCGGGCACGAGCGGTGATAGGGGTTTGACGACCATGGCGACGGGATTCCTGGCCAAGGCGGCCTCGGCGGTGACCCTCCCGGTGGCACCGTTGTACGGCGCCTTCCTCTCGTACATGATCTACCACCCGCCCCGCAGGCCACATCACAAGAAGCCCGCCGACCTGGGCCTGACCAGCACGGATGTCAACGTTCCGCTGAACGGTCAGCAGGGACGCGGACTGCATGTGTGGCTCATCCCCGGCGACACCGAGCGGGTCGTGGTCCTCGGACACGGCCTGGGGCTGAGCAAGTCCGCGAGCCTGGCGCAGGCGCGGCTGCTCAGCGAGGCCGGCTATACGGTCGCGATGTTCGACCACCGCAACCACGGTAAGAGCGTCGCGGACCGGGCGGGCTGGGGCATGAGCGACCGTCACACCGACGATGTGGTCGCCGTGGTGCGGCATATGCGCTCGATGGACGAGTACGCCACGGCTCGCATCGCGATCTACGGCTTCTCCATCTCGACCTTCCCCTCCTTCTACATGCTCAAGAGGGAGGACTGCCCGGTCGACGCGGTGATCTTCGACAGCGGTCCGGCGCTGGAGCTGGCCCCGCTGTTCCGCAACTTCGTCGCGGCCGGCGGCGTGCCCATCCCCGGCCCGCTGGGCACCGGCCCCTCCCGCGCGGTCGTGGAGACGGTCGCCTCGTCGGCCGCCGTGGCGATGCTGCGGGTGCAGTGGCCGCCGCCGCTCGGGGGCGCGTACGAGCGCACCCCGATGCTCTTTCTGACCGGTGAGCTCGACACCATGATCCCCGCGTCCGGGGTGCGGGCGCTGGCCGAGCGCTATCCGCTGGCCGAGGTGCACACCCTGCCGGACACCGAGCATCTGCAGGGGATCAAGACCCAGCCGGAGACCTACGCGGAGACCGTCCTGGGCTTCCTGGAGCGGACGCTCAAGGACTGAGCTCCAGAGCTGATCTCCGGCTGACCGTGACGGCGGGCCCCGCTCGGAGCCCGCCGTAAGGCTGCCATGGCGGCGGGTCAGTCCTTGAGTTCGCAGATCACGGCGCCCGCGCTGACCGAGGCGCCGACATTCGCGTTCAGGCTCTTGACGATGCCGCCGCGGTGGGCGTTGAGGGGCTGTTCCATCTTCATGGCCTCCAGGACGACGA
This sequence comes from Streptomyces sp. NEAU-YJ-81, assembly GCF_017592595.1. Taxonomy (NCBI): domain Bacteria; kingdom Bacillati; phylum Actinomycetota; class Actinomycetes; order Kitasatosporales; family Streptomycetaceae; genus Streptomyces; species Streptomyces sp. NEAU-YJ-81. The sequence goes on from NZ_JAGFNO010000018.1 coordinate 209,404, forward strand.
TGAGGTCGCCCTCGGCCACGGTGTCGCCCTCGTTGACGGCGACCTTGACGATGGTGCCCTGCATGGGGGAGGCCAGGGCGTCGCCGGAGGCGGCTGAGCCGGACTTCTTGACCGCCTTGCGCTTCGGCTTCTTGGTCCCCGCGGCCTCCCCGGGCGACACCGCCAGGCCGAGGACCGCCGGAAGCGAGATCTCCAGCCGCTTGCCGCCGACCTCGACCACGACCGTCTCACGGGCGGTGGGCTCGTCGGCCTCGTCCATCCCGGTCGGAGCGAACGGGGCGATCGTGTTGTTGAACTCGGTCTCGATCCAGCGGGTGTGGATCGTGAACGGTTCGCTGGTGAACGCCGGGTCCACCACTACCGCCTGGTGGAACGGGATCGCGGTGGCCATGCCCTCGACCTGGAACTCGGCCAGCGCGCGGGCCGCCCGCTGCAGGGCCTGGGTGCGGGTGGCGCCGGTGACGATCAGCTTGGCCAGCAGCGAGTCCCACGCCGGGCCGATGACGCTGCCGGACTCCACGCCCGCGTCCAGCCGGACACCGGGACCGGCGGGCGGGACGAAGGAGGTCACCGTGCCGGGGGCGGGCAGGAAGTTGCGGCCCGGGTCCTCGCCGTTGATCCGGAACTCGAACGAGTGCCCCCGCATCGGAGGATCGTCGTACCCCAGCTTCTCACCGTCCGCGATACGGAACATCTCCCGGACCAGGTCGATGCCGGTGACCTCCTCGGTGACCGGGTGCTCCACCTGCAGCCGGGTGTTGACCTCCAGGAACGAGATCGTGCCGTCCATACCGACCAGGAACTCCACCGTCCCCGCCCCCACATAGCCGGCTTCCTTGAGGATGGCCTTGGAGGCGGCGTAGAGCTGGTCGTTCTGGTCCTGGGTCAGGAAGGGGGCCGGGGCCTCTTCGACCAGCTTCTGGTGGCGGCGCTGGAGGGAGCAGTCACGGGTGGAGACGACCACGACGTTGCCGTGGGTGTCGGCCAGGCACTGGGTCTCCACATGGCGGGGCTTGTCGAGGTAGCGCTCGACGAAGCACTCCC